>JABISZ010000040.1 GCA_018668255.1 Pseudomonadota bacterium
AAATAAAGAAGGAGAGTCCGAAGAAACTATTTTACTTTCCTCACAACAACAGACCGTTACGTATCAAAACATCAAAGAAAAGCCAATTCCGTCCATTTTACGCAGTTTCTCTGCGCCCGTAATTCTCAACTATGACTATAAAGACAATGAGCTTGCTGTCCTATCTTCCTACGATACAGATCCCTTCAACCGCTGGGAGTCATCTCAAAGACTCGCTTTAAAAACGATCTTAATAAACATTGATCGTATCCAGCGCAAAATACTTCCAGACTATGGTACTAGTCTCATTGACACGTTTCGAAAAGCACTGAAAATGGCTAAAAATGACACTGCCTTTGCCGCGGAGGTGTTAACCTTGCCCAGTGCCAGCTATATTGCAGAACAAATGTCTATAGTTGATCCACAGGCAATACTGATCGCCCGTTCTGGACTTAGAATGCATCTTGCCAAAAGCCTAGAAGCAGAGTTTTCGGAAGCTTACATCTACTTTCAGGAAGACAAAGACTACAGTCCTGATGCTACATCAGCGGGTATAAGGAGCATCAAAAATATTGCACTTAGTTATTTAATGGAACTGGGGGAACAAAAGATACGCACGGTGTCTATGGACCAGCTTAAAAATGCTAATAATATGACCGATGGGATGGCTGCACTAGTTACGCTGGCAAATTGTGACTGCCCTGAACGACTAGAGGCACTTAACTGGTTCTATAATAAATGGAAGCACGAACAACTAGTCATAGATAAATGGTTTGCGGTGCAAGCAACTTCGGTATTGTCTAACACTCTAGAGGAAGTGAAAGGACTATTAAATCACGATGACTTTGACATAACCAATCCCAACAGAGTGCGTTCTCTGATCAGCTCGTTTTGCCAAGGAAACCACGCAAAATTTCATGCTTCAGACGGAAGCGGATACCAGTTCGCTGCCGAGCAAATCATACGTCTAGATAAAGTGAATGCTCAAATTGCAGCCCGATTATCGCGCTCATTTGATCGTTGGAAAAAATTCGACGATAAGCGTCAACACCTTGCCAAAAATGCTTTAATAGCTATTAAAGATAGTCTTGATCTGTCAAAAGACACTAGTGAAGTAGTCAGTAGAGCCCTAGCTTAATTAAGCTAGGGTCTCTCAACTCATTTCGCGGCTTTTAGCTCTCTAACATCCTTAATAACGTCTTCTGCTATATTCTTAGGGCACGATGAATAGTGAGAGAACTCCATAGAAAACTGACCTCGACCTGAAGTCATCGTACGGAGATCTCCGATGTATCCAAACATCTCGCTCAAGGGTGCTTCTGATTTTATTCTCACACCACTAACCTGCGCTTCCTGAGCCTTAATCATTCCTCGGCGTCGATTGAGATCTCCAATCACATCACCTACGTGATCCTCAGGAGTGAAAACATCAAGATTCATGATAGGCTCAAGTAACTGGGGAGATGCTTTAGGCATCGTCTGCCGGTACGCAGCTCGAGCGGCAGTTTCAAATGCCACAGCCGAGGAGTCGACTGCATGATATGCACCATCCATTAAAGTGACTTTGACGTCTTGCATTGGAAACCCAGCTAGCACGCCTTCAACGATACTTCCTTCAAACCCCTTTTGAACCGCAGGCCAAAATTCACGAGGTACATTTCCGCCAGTAACTTTTGATATGAATTCGAAACCAGTACCGACTTCTCCTGGCTCAATGATGTAATCAATTTTAGCGAACTGACCAGCACCACCCGTTTGTTTTTTGTGAGTATAAACGTCTTTAGTTTTCTCAGTTATAGTCTCGCGATAGGCTACCTGAGGTGCCCCAACGGTAACCTCACAACCGTGAGTTCTTTTTAAGATATCAACTTTGATATCAAGATGTAATTCGCCCATCCCTTTAATGATAGTCTCACCGCTTTCTTGGTCAGTCTCGACTCTAAAAGACGGATCCTCTTGGATCATTTTCCCAAGCGCAACACCAAGTTTTTCAGAACCTGCTTTATCGGTAGGTGAAATTGCAATTGATATTACCGGATCAGGAAAAATCATTGGCTCTAAGGTAGCAGGCTTATTCTCATCGCATAAAGTATGGCCAGTTTGGACATTTTTCATACCCAGTACCGCGACAATATCACCTGCCTGAGCTACATCTACATCATTTCGTGAATCAGCATGCATTTCTACGATTCTGCCTATTCGCTCAGTCTTTCCAGTAAAGCTATTAAGGACTGTAGTTCCTTTCTTAATAGTTCCGGAATAGATCCTGATAAAAGTCAAAGCGCCATAACGGTCGTCCATGATTTTAAAAGCCAATGCTCGAAACGGCGCAGATGGATCGACTAACGCCATTTCTCCAGTCTCAACACCCTCAAGATCAACCTCAGCCTGAGGCTTAACTTCAGTAGGATTGGGAAGATAGTCAATGACTGCATTTAAAATCAGTTGAACTCCTTTGTTTTTAAAAGCAGAGCCACAAAACGTTGGGAAGAAAACGAGTTCTCTTGTCCCTTTCCGAATGCACGTTTTAATTGTCTCCATGTCTGGCTCTACACCATCGAGATACTGCTCCATCGCTGCATCATCCATTTCTACAGCACTTTCAATCATTCTTTCACGATATTCTTCAACTTTTTCTACCATGTCTTCTGGAACATCGCCGATAATGTATTTCTCAGGATCGCCGGAATCATCCCAAATCCAAGATTTTCTGGTTAGGAGATCCACGACTCCTTTGAATTCATCTTCAGTACCGATCGGCAGAACCATCACTACCGTACGAGCACCCAGTACTTTTTCTACTTGGTCCACTACACGATAAAAATCTGCGCCGGTTCTATCTAGCTTATTTACATAGATAATACGTGCGACCTCAGAATCGTTAGCGTATCTCCAGTTTGTTTCTGATTGTGGCTCAACGCCTCCAGAGCCGCAAAATACTCCAACACCCCCGTCCAAAACTT
>JABISZ010000041.1 GCA_018668255.1 Pseudomonadota bacterium
AAAAAGATAATCAGGAATCAAAAACTGATCAAGCGCAAGAAAACAATAAATAAGACTATTGTTTATGGATGTATTTCTGCTTGGTGCGGGTCGACCCGCACATGGTCAAAAACCCTCTGCACTTAAACATATTGCTCTGAATACCAAAGCTATGGATTGGCAAATCCACAGCTTCAAATCTATCGCGAGCCTCGATGAAATTCATTACTTGGGTGGCTATCATGTTGACGCTGTCATTGAGGATTATCCCCAGCTTAATTTTTCCGTTATCCCAGACTGGCACAATAGGAGCATACTGCATACCTTACTGAAAGCACCTTTCGTTGACCGCCCGGCTGTTATCACATACTCCGATACCGTATTTCGGAATAAAATAATGGAAGAGATAGTTTCAGTCGAAGCAGATGTTGTATTTGGTATTGATTCACTATGGAAAAAACGATTTGAAAAACGTCCAGCAGATGATATCAATTCTGCCGAAACGATAGAGATAGAGGATGCATCAGGGAATAGCCGTATTGTTGAGTTTACCGGTCTTGTCTGCTTTGGGGAAAAGGCTGTACAGTGCCTTAAAGGATTAGATGAGTCTAGCATAGGAACCACACTTGTCCACCTTATAGAATTTTTAAAGAAGCTCGGGCTCTCTGTACGTCCTTTTGATGTAGCCGGAGACTGGGCTGAGTTTAATTCTCCCAAGGATATTGCCAACTTCATACTTGGGACCAAAGCCGATACGCTTGCTCGACTAGAGCCACTAGTTAGAAAATGTCATATTGGCAGTCAGATTAGCTTCACCTTCAAACAATGGGAACACTCTCAGAAAGAAGTTTTGGAAGAGGTGACTGCGACTTTTTCTGATGACCGTCTCGTTGTCCGAAGCAGTTCAAAAGGTGAAGATAATTGGCTTTCATCTAATGCCGGTGGGTTTAAAAGCCTGCTTAATGTTAAAAGTTCAAATGAAAACGATGTCTTAAATGCAATAAATACCGTTATCAGTTCTTACGGAGATGGCCATAGCAGTGATGACCAAATACTGATCCAGAAGTGCCTGCAAAATGTTCGGATGGCAGGGGTGGTTTTCACTTGCGGGCTTGAAACAGGTTCACCTTATTACCGATTTAACTTTGATGACAATTCTCAATCTACAGAGTCGGTTACTTCTGGCACTCATGGCGATTTAAGAACCGTAATCGTCAGTCGCCTTGAAGCAGGACAACTAGAAACAGTTGAACCAATGCTCGTCCCGGTTCTTGATGCCATTCTTGAACTGGAAAATTTATTAGGTTTCGACAAACTGGATATTGAATTCGCTATTGACGACAAAGGCATAGTGCATGTCTTTCAAGTGAGGGCCATAACGGTAGATCACAGCAATTATGAAGTTGATCTAGAGCCCATTGAGCTCAGCTTAAATGAGTCGGTTAAACGCTTCAAATCTTCACAATCGCCCCACCCTTTTAGTTACGGCGCTAAAACATTATTCTCTAATATGTCGGACTGGAATCCGGCTGAAATTATTGGTGCTCGCCCAAAGCCATTGGCCTTTAGCCTTTATCGCCAGCTAATCACCAATGATATTTGGGCACAGCAACGATTTGAATATGGTTATCGGGATGTGCGACCCTACCCATTGATCCTCTCGTTTTCGGGTCAACCCTTTGTCGATGTGCGGGCGAGCCTGAACTCTTTTATACCCGCCTCACTTCCTGAGGCGACTGCAAAAAGAATAACCAATGCGTATATCAAAATCCTTGCAGACAATTCGCAATACCACGACAAGATCGAATTTGATGTGGCATACACTATCTGGACTCCAGATTTCAGTAAAAGTGCTAAGCGGCGACTGATTCCTTACGGCGTAACGGATGATGACATTCTCTTATTACAAGAATCTTTAAAGAAGGTAACCAATAATGCCCTGACTCGATTGCATGGAGATATCCAGTCCGTTGACCAACTTGACAGGCGCAGAGAAATGATCATTGCCAGCGGACTACCGGCTATAGATAAAGCTATTTCACTATTGGATGATTGTAAACGTTTTGGCACGCTAGCATTCTCCCATGCGGCTCGCGCAGGGTTTGTTGCTACAACATTTCTGAAAAGCTTTGTTGCAGTAGGTGCTATGACCGATGAACGTAGACTTGCCTTTCTGAAAAGTTTT
>JABISZ010000042.1 GCA_018668255.1 Pseudomonadota bacterium
CTGGAGATAATGTAAAAGTGACTGTGAAGTTAATTAACCCTATCGCTATGGAAGAAGGGTTGCGCTTTGCAATACGAGAAGGCGGACGAACAGTCGGTGCAGGCGTTGTATCGAAGATCATTGAATAATAACTATAAAGTTTAGGCCAGTAGCTCAATTGGCAGAGCGGCGGTCTCCAAAACCGCAGGTTGGGGGTTCGATTCCCTCCTGGCCTGCCAATAGCCTTTGTTCGTGAATTTTTTTCACAGGGTTAACTAATTTTTATAGCGGATATGTATGAATACTAAGACTGATGTGCAGGAAAACTCGTTTGACGTCGTGAAGTTTTTGATAGCTTTATCTGTGCTTGTGGTGAGTCTCGTCGGATTCTATTACTATGCGGACGCATCTAAGTTGTTTAGGGTGCTCGGAGTCTTGGCCGGCGTAGGCATCTCTGGCGTCATCGTCGCCTCTACCGTAAAAGGGAAAAACGCGATTTCCTTTGTACGCGAGGCACAGGTAGAAGTTAGAAAAATAGTATGGCCGACTCGTCAAGAAACGCTACAAACCACGCTTTTTGTTATGATCGTGGTCATCGTGTTTGCTATATTATTATGGGTCTTAGATCTTGGTCTAAGTAGCTCGATTCAAGCGTTGATTGGAAGAGGAGTCTAGGCGTGGACAAGAGTTGGTATGTTGTGCATGCTTATTCTGGCTTTGAAAACCAGGTAAAGAAATCACTCGAAGATAGAATAGCTCGTAATTCTATGGATTCAAAGTTTGGTGAGATATTAGTGCCGACTGAAGAAGTGGTTGAAATGAAAGAAGGCGTTAAGCGAAGAAGCGAGCGTAAATTTTTCCCAGGATATGTTCTGGTTGAAATGAAAATGGAGGATGACACTTGGCATCTCGTCAAAGAGTGCCCTAAAGTCTTGGGGTTCATCGGCGGCACGAAAGATAACCCTACTCCTATCACTAACCGTGAGGCAGACGAAATTCTTAACCGAATACAAGAAGGCGTGGAGAAACCGCGGCCGAAAACACTTTTCGAGGTGGGCGAGCTCGTTAGAGTTATCGATGGGCCATTTGCTGATTTTAATGGAGCAGTCGAAGAGGTTAATTACGATAAAAGTCGACTCAGAGTGTCGGTCTCGATTTTTGGTCGCTCTACCCCAGTAGAACTCGAGTTCGGACAAGTCAGTAAAGACTAAATACGCATATATAGAGAGTTTGATTTATTTAGTGTTCTAAAAGTTCAATTATTAGCGGGGAGCTGAAAAGCGATTGCACCCGAGGAGAGTAGTCTAAGTGGCAAAAAAAATTGATGCCTATATTAAATTGCAGGTCAAAGCGGGTCAGGCTAATCCTAGTCCTCCGGTAGGCCCAGCGCTTGGCCAACGCGGCGTGAATATCATGGAGTTCTGCAAAGCGTTTAACGCGAAAACGCAAGAAATGGAGCCGGGGTTGCCTGTCCCTGTTGTTATAACTGTTTATGGAGATAAAAGTTTTACTTTTATTACGAAAACTCCTCCAGCGTCAGTACTTCTGAAAAAAGCGGGTGGCGTAACCAAAGGGAGTGGTGAACCTAATACATCTAAAATTGGTACCATTACGAGAGAACAGCTTGAAGAAATTGCTACAATGAAAGAGCCAGATCTCACAGCGAATGGGATGGATAGTGCAGTACGCACTATTGCGGGTACTGCTCGCAGTATGGGCTTTGAAGTCGAAGGAGTTTAGGAATATGTCAATCACTGGCAAACGATTAAAGGCTATACGTGAAAAAATAGAAACCCACGAAGGTCTTAGAACAGCTGATCAAGCGCTAACCTTGATTAAGGACAGTGCCTCAGCCAAATTCAATGAATCGGTTGACGTGGCGATTAACCTAGGGGTTGATGCTAGAAAGTCGGATCAAGGAGTTAGAGGCGCGACGCTTTTACCCAATGGAACTGGTAAAACAGTCCGGATAGCGCTGTTTGCTGAAGGCGCTGATGCAGATAAGGGACGTGAAGCTGGCGCTGATATAGTGGGTTTCGAAGATCTAGCAGCCGATATCAAACAAGGGAAAATGGACTTCGATGTCGTTATAGCAACTCCCGCTTCGATGCGTGTGGTAGGACAGCTAGGCCAAATACTTGGTCCGAGAGGACTTATGCCGAATCCCAAGGTAGGGACGGTGACTGCTGATGTGGAGACGGCAGTAAAAAACGCCAAATCAGGCCAAGTCCAATTTCGAACGGATAAGGCTGGTATAATACATTGTCCTATTGGAAAGGCGTCGTTTTCTGTTGAGCACCTTAGAGAAAACTTAAGTGCTTTAATTAATGATTTGGTAAAAGCGAAACCTAGCTCTTCGAAAGGAATATATCTCGGTTCAATGAGTGTCTCCTCTACCATGGGCCCAGGTATAGAGTTTGATAAATTATCGGTAGACGTATGATTATTTGCTAAAGAATTTGTTTCAGCAATGAAACTGGACTTTGGGTTGTTGGTATAGCTAACAATCGTCAGAGACCGTAGGTCCACGTTTATGTGGTTAATCGATTCGGCCTGCGTAGATGGTGGTTCCCTTTTTCTAACGTGATTGTTAGTTGAGGATGCCACAACAAGAGTCTTCCAATTGTTGGAGGATCGTAAATCAGTTTGATTTGACTATTAAGTTAGATCACACTTGGAGAGATAACCAATATGAGTCTTAATTTCACTCAAAAACAGGCGGTTGTTTCGGAAGTAAATGAAATTGCGGTAAACGCTCAAGCTGCGATTGCTGCTGAATATAATGGACTGACTGTCGAACAGATGACCGAGTTGCGGTCAAAAGCACGTGGTGATGGCGTCACAGTGAGGGTTGTCAAAAACACTCTTGCTAAGCGAGCATTGGAGGGCACAACGTTTGAGTGCCTCAATGACTTGTTATCAGGTCCCCTATTGCTTGTGTTTTCTGGGGATGACCCCGGAGCAGGGGCACGGCTAGTTCAAGCATTTGCTAAAGAAAACGAAAAACTTGTAACCCGTGCACTCGTGGTATCGGGAGTGTTGAGACCTGCGGAAGATCTAGACTTGCTTGCAAAAATGCCTACTCTCGATGGAGCAAGGTCTATGTTTTTGTCAGTTTTACAGTCGCCTCAAACCAACTTGGTGCGTGTCCTAGCGGCGCCGTCAGGCCAATTTGTTTGTGTATTATCCGCATATGTAAGTAAGCAATCGCCTGCTTAAATTAATTTAAAAGATAAAGAGTTTTTAGGAGTAGAAAAATGGCAGTTTCAAAAGAAGAGTTAATCGAAACACTTAGTGGTATGAGTATCATGGAAGTGACTGAGCTTGTTTCAGCCCTGGAAGAGAAATGGGGAGTTTCAGCAGCAGCAGCAGTCGCGGCAGCCCCTGCAGCCGCAGGTGCAGCAGCGGAAGAGGAGAAGGATGAGTTTGATGTCGTCCTAGTTAGCTTTGGTGAAAACAAAGTTGCGGCTATTAAGGCGGTTCGGGCCATAACAAGTCTTGGACTGAAAGAGGCCAAAGATATGGTTGAATCAGCCCCCGCTACTATGAAAGAAGCGGCACCAAAGGCTGAAGCAGAGGAAATTAAAAAGCAACTTGAAGAAGCGGGATGTACAGTAGAGCTTAAGTAATTAAGTTTGATACTGTTGATAATCTTGCGGAAAAGTGCTCCGTCAGTTGCCCATAACAATAGGGTGCTGGCGGAAGATTTTTTTGCGCGAAAGTTAAAGCTTTGTTTAGAAAGACAATAATGTCAAATTTACGATCAGCTAAATAGGACGGTAATTATAATGGCGTATTCCTACACTGAAAAAAAGCGCATCCGGAAAGACTTTAGTAAAACGCCTACAATTCTCGAAGTGCCATATTTGTTGGCAACTCAGATAGAGTCATACAAAGGCTTTCTTCAGGAGAACAGTCTTCCGGAGAAGCGTGAAAACTCTGGATTACATGCTGCTTTTAAATCAGTGTTCCCGATAGAAAGTTACTCCGGAAGTGCTGTTTTGGATTACGTTAGCTACCGGCTAGGCACTCCAGTTTTCGATGTGAAAGAGTGCCAGATGAGAGGTACGACCTATGCAACTTCTCTCAGAGTGACTCTTCGGCTGGTGATCTACGACAAGGAATCTACATCTGAGAAAATTGTAAAAGATGTTAGAGAGCAAGAAGTCTATATGGGCGAACTGCCTCTCATGACGCCTAATGGTACTTTTGTAATAAACGGAACAGAGAGAGTGATCGTTAATCAACTCCACCGATCGCCAGGTGTGTTCTTTGATCACGATAAAGGCAAGACGCATTCTTCTGGGAAACTTCTATTTTCAGCACGAGTCATTCCATACAGAGGTTCGTGGCTAGACTTCGAATTTGACCCTAAAGATCACCTGTACGTCCGAATTGATCGAAGAAGAAAGTTGCCAGCTACGATAATATTGCGCGCCATTGGGTTTTCTACTAGCCAAATTCTTGATACTTTTTTTGAGCGAGATTCATTTGTTTTAGATGGAGAAAATGTTCTAGCAAAGATTATTCCTGAACGTCTTCGTGGTGAGACATTTGAATTTGATTTACTTGATTCTCAAGGAGAGATTCTTGTTGAGGCAAATCGTAGGATTACGGCAAGACACACTCGCGTGATCGAAGAACGTGGAATAACTGAAATCAGTGTTCCGAAAAGCTACCTAGTAGGTAAAACTTGTGCTCATGATGTTGTCGATGTTGAAACAGGCGAGTTGCTTGCAGAGGCCAACACCGAGATTACTGAAGAACTTCTAGAAATTTTTGAGAATAATGGGATCCAAGAGTTGGATGCTATTTTCTCTAATGATCTGGATAGAGGCGCTTACATGGCCGAAACACTCCGCATAGATCCAACAAATTCTCAGCTTGATGCACAAGTCGAGATCTATAGGATGATGCGACCTGGCGAACCTCCTACAAAAGATGCCGCAGAAAGCCTATTTCGAAATCTTTTTTTTACAGCAGACCGATATGACTTGTCTGCAGTTGGTAGAATGAAATTTAATCGACGGGTTGGTCGAGAAGCGGTTAATGGTTCCGGTGTTTTAGATGAGTCGGATTTGATAGAAGTCTTGAAGGTCCTCATCGATATTCGAAATGGCCAAGGGACGGTTGATGATATTGATCATTTAGGTAATCGTCGCGTACGTAGTGTTGGAGAAATGGCGGAGAATCAATTCCGTGTTGGCTTAGTGCGTGTTGAGAGAGCAGTTAGGGAACGCCTGAGCTTAGCTGAGTCCGAAGGGTATATGCCACAAGAGTTGATAAATGCCAAGCCAGTATCGGCCGTTATTAAAGAGTTCTTCGGTTCAAGCCAACTGTCTCAGTTCATGGATCAGAATAACCCTCTGTCGGAAGTCACACATAAGAGAAGGATTTCCGCGCTAGGTCCGGGCGGTTTGACGCGGGAGCGAGCCGGTTTTGAAGTCAGAGACGTACATCCTACGCATTACGGTAGAGTGTGTCCTATTGAGACTCCTGAAGGGCCCAACATTGGGCTGATAAATTCTTTAGCCGTTTACGCACGGACCAACGACTACGGGTTTTTAGAGACGCCGTACAGAAAGGTGTTGAACGGCGCCTTGACTGATCAAATTGATTACTTGTCAGCGATTGAAGAAGGTCAATTTGTTATTGCTCAGGCAAATGCAGAATTCGATTCAGATGGTCGGTTTACTGGTAGCATGATATCGGCTCGACACCAAAATGAGTTTATGATGTCGACTGCTGAAAAGATAGATTACGTGGATGTGTCTCCGCGTCAGATAGTGTCTGTAGCTGCTGCACTGATTCCTTTTCTGGAGCATGACGATGCTAATAGAGCACTGATGGGCTCTAATATGCAGAGACAGGCAGTGCCAACTTTGAGAGCTGATAAGCCGTTGGTAGGAACTGGTATAGAGAGAGCTGTAGCTAGAGATTCTGGTGTAACAATTGTGGCTAAGCGAGGTGGCTATATTTATTCAGTTGATGCTAGCCGTATTGTCGTTAGGGTCAACGATGATGAGGCGACGGAAGGCGAGGCAGGTGTAGATATTTACAACCTGACAAAATACACACGGTCTAACCAAAACACTTGCATCAATCAGAAGCCGCTGGTCAAAATTGGTGATGTCGTGGCAGCTGGTGATACGCTAGGAGATGGCCCATCTACTGATTTTGGTGAGCTAGCTCTAGGACAGAACATGCTGATCGCCTTCATGCCTTGGAACGGCTATAACTTTGAGGATTCTATTCTTATTTCTGAGAGAGTGGTCCAAGAAGATCGCTATACGTCTATCCACATAGAAGAGCTAACTTGTGTGGCGAGAGATACAAAGCTAGGCTCAGAGGAGATTTCGGGAGATATTCCCAATGTTAGCGAAGGTGCTCTTTCTAAGCTTGACGAGTCCGGTATCGTGTATGTAGGAGCAGAGGTCGGTCCCGGCGATATCTTGGTCGGGAAGGTCACTCCTAAAGGTGAGACACAGCTGACTCCCGAGGAGAAGTTGCTTAGAGCGATTTTTGGTGAGAAAGCGTCTGATGTTAAAGATACGTCTCTGAGAGTTTCTTCAGGTACTAGCGGGACAGTCATAGACGTTCAAGTATTTACCAGAGACGGAGTGCAAAAAGATGCTCGGGCGAAGGAGATTGAGGAGTCCGAGATCGCTAGAGTCCGAAAAGATCTAGATGACCAACTGAAGATACTGTTAGTTAATCTGTTTGATAGTGTTGAGAAGTTATTAATTGGAAAAGCAGTTGATAAAGGGTTAGGCACGGTAAAGGTTGGTGCTAAGATTACTAAAGAAAATCTTGATGAGGTCGAGCAGCAGAAATGGTTTGATTTTAAGCTAAAGAACAATGACGCCGCGGAGCAACTTGAAAAGCTAGCGCAGCAAGCTGAAAAACACCGAGACGATCTCCGTACACAATTGGAAGAAAAGCGTGCCAAGCTTACTGCTGGAGACGATCTTGCTCCGGGCGTCTTGAAAATGGTAAAAGTCTACTTGGCAGTTAAAAGAAGGATGCAACCTGGCGATAAGATGGCCGGAAGACACGGGAATAAAGGTGTCGTGTCAATGATCGTGCCAGTGGAGGATATGCCCCACGACGTCGATGGTCGACCCGTCGATATTGTTCTAAACCCCTTAGGTGTGCCTTCTAGAATGAACGTTGGACAGGTGTTGGAAACTCATTTGGGTTGGGCTGCTAAAGGCTGCGGGTTAAAAATAGGAAAAATGCTGCAGGATCTTGAAAGTACGTCGAAAATTCGATCGTTTCTTGAAGAAATATATAACGTAAGCGGCAAGCAAGAAGATCTAAAACAGCTTTCAGAAGATGAAATAATGGCTTTGGCGCATAACTTGAAAGGTGGGGTACCGATGGCTACACCTGTTTTTGATGGCGCTGCAGAAAGTGAGATTAAACGTATGCTAGAAATAGCTGGTTTACCATCCTCTGGCCAAACCCAGCTAATCGATGGTAGGACGGGAGACCCGTTGGATAGGCTTACTACGGTTGGGTACATGTATATGTTGAAGCTCAACCACTTGGTCGATGACAAAATGCACGCTCGTTCTACTGGACCTTACAGTTTAGTGACACAGCAACCGCTGGGTGGTAAGGCTCAGTTTGGTGGTCAGAGGTTTGGGGAGATGGAAGTATGGGCACTGGAAGCTTACGGAGCAGCTTACACGCTGCAGGAGATGCTTACAGTTAAATCTGATGATGTTAATGGTAGAACCAAAATGTATAAAAATATTGTGGACGGCAATCACCAAATGGACGCGGGTATGCCCGAATCATTTAATGTATTGCTTAAAGAACTTCGCTCTCTAGGTATTGATATAGAGCTAGATAGTTAGAATTAATGGGCCTGTTTAAAAATTTGCTGCCACAATCACTTTAAGGAGTATTTATTGTGAAAGACCTACTCGATTTATTAAGAAATCAAGGTGTCACGGATGATTTTGATGCTATTTCTATAGGCTTAGCTTCTCCCGAAAAAATTCGGTCATGGTCTTATGGAGAAGTAAAAAAACCAGAGACGATAAATTACCGGACATTTAAGCCAGAGCGAGAAGGTTTGTTTTGCGCGAAGATATTTGGTCCGATCAAAGATTATGAATGCTTGTGCGGGAAATATAAGCGACTTAAGCATCGGGGCGTTGTTTGTGAGAAATGCGGCGTAGAAGTTACGTTGGCTAAGGTCCGAAGAGAGAGGATGGGGCACATTGAGCTTGCTAGTCCTGTAGCGCACATTTGGTATTTGAAGTCGCTGCCATCTCGAATGGGTTTGTTGTTAGATATGACCTTGAGAGAGATAGAGAGAATTCTATATTTTGAGTCCTACGTAGTCGTTGAGCCGGGTATGACCGATCTTGAGATTGGCCAGACGTTGAGCGAGGAAGCATATTTAGATGCTTTGGAGCAGTATGGTGATGAGTTTGATGCCAGAATGGGTGCTGAGGCAGTCTACGAACTGTTAAAAGGTGTCGATCTAAAAGAAGAAATCGCGTCAATTCGAGAAAGTCTGCCAAAAACCAATTCCGAGACAAAGACTAAAAAATTCACGAAACGTTTGAAATTGTTGGAAGCTTTCGTTACGTCTGGGAATAAGCCCGCATGGATGGTTCTAAAAGTGTTACCAGTTTTACCGCCAGAGCTGCGTCCTCTTGTTCCATTAGATGGGGGGCGATTTGCCACTTCTGATCTTAATGACCTATACAGACGAGTAATAAATCGTAATAACCGGTTAAAAAGATTACTTGACCTAAATGCTCCTGACATTATTGTGAGAAATGAAAAAAGAATGTTGCAGGAGTCAGTCGACGCTCTTCTCGACAATGGCCGCAGAGGCCGAGCTATCACTGGTACTAATAAACTACCGCTGAAATCATTGGCAGATATGATCAAAGGGAAACAAGGTAGGTTCCGGCAAAATCTACTTGGTAAACGCGTAGACTACTCTGGTCGGTCTGTAATTGTGGTAGGACCTACATTAAAGCTTCATCAGTGTGGTCTTCCAAAAAAAATGGCGTTGGAGCTTTTTCGGCCGTTTATTTTCAGCAAGCTAGAACACTTAGGTATGGCTACCACTATTAAGGCTGCTAAAAAGCTTGTGGAACTTGAAGGTCCTGAAGTTTGGGATATCCTGGAAGATGTGATTCGCGAGCATCCTATTATGCTAAATAGGGCCCCTACTTTGCATCGATTGGGGATTCAAGCTTTTGAGCCTGTATTGATTGAAGGAAAAGCCATACAGCTTCATCCACTAGTCTGCACGGCTTTTAATGCAGATTTTGATGGTGATCAGATGGCTGTGCATGTCCCTCTGGCATTGGAAGCCCAGCTTGAAGCACGTACTTTAATGATGTCTACAAACAATATTCTGTCGCCGGCGAATGGGGACCCAATAATTGTTCCTAGTCAAGACGTTGTCTTGGGTTTGTATTATATGACCAGAGCCTCTGCTGACGCGAAGGGAGCGGGTATGGTTTTTGCCGACGTAGCAGAAGTTCACAGAGCTTTTGAAACTAAGGCCGTATCTGTTCATGCTGCATGTAAAGTGCGGATGGAGCTGACTGAACGCGACGAGGATAACGAGCTGCAGACGCGAACTGAGCTCGTTGTAACGACCGTAGGGCGGGCGCTTTTGGCTCCGATAATCCCTCGTGGTTTACCGTTTTCTTTTGTGAACAAAGTTCTTAATAAAAGATCAATTTCGAAGCTATTTGATACTTGCTATAGAGTTGTTGGCCTAAAAGAGACGGTTGTTTTTGCTGATCAGCTAATGTACGCCGGTTTTCATCACTCTACTCGCGCTGGGATATCGATAGGGATTGATGACATGGTCGTGCCTGATGAGAAAGAATCTATCATTACTGAAGCGAATTCGGCAGTAAAAGAAATCGAAGATCAGTACGCATCTGGGTTGGTTACCACGGGCGAGAGATACAATAAAGTAGTTGATATTTGGTCTCGAACGAATGATCAGGTTGCACAAGCTATGATGGCTAAACTAGGGAGTGAGGAGGTCGCTAGTGCTGCTGGAGAGTTAGTTCAACAAGATTCATTTAATAGTATATTTATGATGGCGGATTCAGGTGCTCGAGGATCAGCGGCACAGATTCGACAGTTGGCAGGTATGCGTGGACTAATGGCTAAGCCAGATGGTTCTATTATAGAAACACCTATTACGGCCAATTTTAGAGAAGGTCTTAGTGTGCTGCAATACTTTATCTCAACACATGGGGCACGGAAGGGTCTTGCTGATACTGCGTTGAAGACGGCCAATTCTGGTTACCTAACTCGGCGGCTAGTTGATGTAGCTCAAGATTTAGTGGTTTCCGAGGATGACTGCGGAACAGATTCCGGGCTTGTTATGCGACCTGTTATTGAGGGTGGCGATGTTATTGAGGCCCTAGGTGATAGGATATTAGGGCGGACCGTGGCTCAGGATGTCGTCAAACCCGGTGAGGGCAATCAAATACTGGCTCCGGCAGGAACCTTAATTGATGAAAAGTGGGTTGAACTGCTCGACTCCAGTGGTATTGACGAAGTGATAGTGCGAACGCCAATACACTGTCTTACTAGATATGGTGTCTGTGCGTCATGTTATGGTCGCGATCTAGCCAGGGGGCACCTCGTGAATAAAGGTGAGGCTGTGGGCGTTATCGCTGCACAATCGATAGGAGAACCAGGGACGCAGCTCACTATGCGGACTTTCCATATTGGTGGAGCGGCTTCGAGGGCTGTGGCAGTTAGTAGTATTGAGGTAAATGTAGCTGGAACACTTAAATTAGAGAAAATGAAAATACTCTCCCACGAAGATGGAACTTTTATATCGGTTTCCCGTTCCGGAGAACTTGTAGTAAATGATGAGGTTGGGAGAGAAAGAGAGCGTTATAAAGTGCCTTATGGGGCTGTGATTTCAGCTGCTGATAATTCTGAGGTAGATGCCGGACAACTGGTTGCGACGTGGGATCCGCATACTCACCCAATTATTTCCGAGGTGGCCGGAGTTGCTACGTTCGAAAATGTTATTGAGGGTGTAACGGTTTCTAAAGAGCTTGACGATATTACTGGTTTGTCTAGTGTTGTCGTGATTGATTCCAAGCAGCGTTCCAGCAGTGCGCGCGAGTTGCGACCCATGCTGAAATTAGTAGACAGCAAAGGGAACCAATTGAATATACCGGGGACAGATATTCCGGCGCACCATTTCTTACCTGCAAATGCAGTTATTACCGCAGTTGACGGGCAGGAAGTCAGCGTAGGCGACGTGTTGGCAAGGATGCCTCAAGAATCAAGTAAGACTAAAGACATTACTGGCGGGTTGCCTCGAGTTGCTGATCTTTTTGAGGCTAGAAAGCCTAAAGAATCGGCTATACTCGCTGAAGCTTCCGGTACAGTGTCTTTCGGGAAGGACACAAAAGGTAAGCAAAGATTCATTATTACTGATAAAGATGGAGTCCCTACTGAACTATTAATTCCAAAATTTCGTAATGTGAACGCTTATGAAGGTGAATTCTTAGAGAAGGGTGAAGTGGTGTGTGATGGTGCACCCGATATGCAAGATATATTGCGTCTAAGAGGGCTCACTGACTTGACTCGCTATATCGTGAACGAAGTACAAGACGTCTATCGGTTGCAAGGAGTCAAAATTAACGATAAACACATAGAAACTATTGTTAGGCAGATGCTGCGAAAAGTAGAGATAGTTGATGGTGGGGATACTTCTTTCTTGAAAGGCGAGCAAATTGAAAAAGAAAAGCTTCGAGAAGAAAATGATCGAGTACGGGCCACGGATGGACTGGAGGCTACTTACAATCAGATGCTATTAGGTATAACTAAGGCATCCCTTGCTACAGAGTCTTTTATATCGGCCGCCTCGTTCCAGGAGACTACACGTGTACTGACAGAAGCGTCGGTTACAGGGAAGAGAGATGTCCTGAGAGGGCTTAAGGAGAATGTCATCGTGGGACGATTAATTCCTGCTGGAACTGGTTATGCATACCACCAGGAAAGAAAGCTGACTCGTGGCCGCGATCCAGCGGCAGTAGCGGCAGCGCTCGCTGCTGAGATTGATGCTGAGTTGCTGACGGAGTTGAAGAATGACTCAGGGGAGAATGTCGAGTCGAAAAGCGCCTAAATTTGTTGACAAAGGAGTCATAGGACTCTAATATTCGCCGCCTAGGATGGAGAGGGCCCGTGCCATCTCACTTTAGGTTTTTATTGTCATTTCAGTCGTGTTCCCGAGCAATTTCTTATGCAATGCGTCATAAGTATCATTGTCTTCGTTGTTTTAGGACCCGCCCTGAGTGATGTTTTTTAAACAAAAAAATGTGTTAAGTGAATTATGCCTACAATTAACCAATTAGTAAGAAATCCGCGAAAACGGGTGCGTGAAAAAAGTAAAGTCCCTGCTTTGGAGGCTTGTCCTCAGAAGCGAGGTGTCTGTACGCGTGTTTATACGACAACGCCAAAGAAGCCAAACTCAGCGCTAAGGAAAGTAGCGAGGGTTAGGTTAACGAATGGGCAAGAAGTGACCACTTATATAGGTGGTGAGGGTCATAATTTACAAGAACATTCAGTTATTTTGATCCGAGGCGGACGAGTGAAAGATTTACCTGGTGTGCGTTATCACACTGTTCGAGGGACTTTAGATACCTCTGGTGTTTCTGAAAGGCGGCGTGGCCGCTCTAAATATGGCGCTAAGCGCCCTAAGACTTAATAGTAAGTATTCAAGGTTTATATAATGTCAAGACGTCGAGTAGCAACGAAACGGGAAATTCTACCTGATCCGAAATACCAAGATCGGGTTTTAGCGAAATTCATTAATTTAGTGATGTCGTCAGGGAAAAAAGCAGTTGCTGAGAAAATTGTCTATGGCGCATTGGTTCAGGTAGAGGATAAGACAAAAGGTGTCGGGTTAGACATGTTTAAGCAGGCTCTAGAAAACGTTGAGCCAAAAGTTGAAGTTAAATCCCGACGGGTTGGTGGGGCCACCTATCAAGTTCCTGTTGAGGTTCGTTCTAGTAGACGCGTTACTCTGGCAATGCGCTGGTTAGTAGATGCTGCAAGGAAAAGGAACGAAAAATCAATGGGTCAGAGACTGGCAGGGGAGATTTTGGAAGCGTGCGAGAATCGTGGTTCTGCTGTCAAAAAGCGTGAAGACACTCATAAAATGGCGGAAGCGAATCGAGCTTTTTCGCATTACCGTTTCTAGATTGCGAAGTAAGCCCTAATGTCTCGTATTACGCCGATCGAAAATTACCGAAATATCGGCATTATGGCTCATATTGACGCGGGGAAGACTACTACTACTGAGAGAATACTTTATTATACAGGCGTTTCTCACAAGATAGGTGAGGTTCACGACGGTGCGGCAGTCATGGACTGGATGGAGCAGGAGCAAGAGAGAGGAATAACTATTACTTCTGCGGCGACCACTTGCTTTTGGAGCGGTCTTAGAAGTGATTTAGGAGCTCACAGAGTTAACATTATAGATACTCCGGGCCATGTTGATTTTACCATAGAGGTTGAGAGGTCTTTAAGAGTATTAGACGGTGCTATAGGTGTCTTTTGCGCAGTCGGTGGAGTGGAGCCCCAGAGCGAAACAGTATGGCGTCAAGCCAATAAACATGAAATCCCCAGGATTGCTTTCATTAACAAGATGGATCGATCGGGGGCTGATTTCGAACGGGTGATAGAATCAATTCGAGAGAGACTGGGGGCTAAAGTCGTAGCGGTTCAGCTGCCAATAGGAGCCGAAGAGGGTTTTTCTGGGGTGGTGGACTTGGTTCGCATGAAAGCTGTCTACTGGAATGGCGACGACCTCGGTTTGACACATGAGGAGGCAGAAATTCCGGCGAATCTGATGGAAGCATCGTTAAGTGCTCGCGAGTTGGTTGTTGAAGCTGCTGCCGACGGCAGTGATAGCTTAACCGAAAAATATTTGGCTGGTGAAAATCTGACGCAAGATGAAATTGTTGCCGGGCTAAGAAATAAAGTACTTGAAAATCAAATTGTTCCTGTGATGTGCGGTTCGGCTTTTAAAAATAAAGGGGTCCAGTGTCTTCTTGATGCCGTTATAGATTATCTTCCGTCTCCCGCTGATACCAAAGGTCTTCACGCATCGGTGCCTGATTCAAAAGAAAAAGTACTTTGTGAACCTATCGATGACACGAAATTTTCTGCTCTGGCTTTCAAAATAGCTACGGACCCATTTATGGGAACATTAGCTTTTTTTCGAGTGTACTCTGGGGTAGTAAAGACAGGAGATAGTGTTTACAACTCCGTCAAAGGCAAAAAAGAACGACTGGGAAGATTGCTACAAATTCATGCAAATAGCCGGGATGAAATAAAAGAGGTTCGTGCAGGCGATATTGCCGCAGCGGTAGGGTTGAAAGATATTTCGACTGGTGACACGCTTTGCGATCCGTCTAAGATTATTATTCTAGAGCGGATTGAGTTTCCAGAGCCAGTCATAGCTGTCGCCATAGAGCCTCGTACCCAAGGTGATCAAGAAAAGATGAATCTAGCTCTACAAAAGCTGTCTGCTGAAGACCCATCGTTTAAAGTTTCAACAGATCAAGAATCTGGGCAGACAATTATTTCTGGTATGGGCGAGCTGCATTTAGAAATAATTGTTGAGCGAATGAAAAGGGAGTTTCAGGTTGAGGCTAATGTAGGTAAGCCACAGGTGGCTTACCGTGAGACGATCAGAAAGATTGTCGAAAAAGCGGAAGGTAAATTTATTCGACAAACCGGCGGAAAAGGTCAGTATGGACATGTCGTGTTGAGGATTGAGCCGCTTCCGAGAGGCGAAGGGTTTGTGTTTTCAAATACCTTACAGGGTGGTGTAATACCTAAAGATTTTATTCCGTCGATTGAAAAAGGTGTGCAAGAGTCTCTTTTGAATGGCGTTCTAGCAGGTTATAAAGTGACAGATGTGAAAGTGACCTTATGTGACGGTTCATTTCACGATGTTGACTCTAGTGAAATAGCTTTCAAGGTCGCAGCCTCTATGGCGTTTAGAGATGGCGCTAAGCAGGCTAATCCGGTACTGCTCGAGCCGGTAATGAACGTAGAAATTTCAACGCCCGAGGAATACTTAGGGACTGTGAATGGTGATTTGAATAGGCGAAGAGGCATAGTGCTTGGCACTGAGGATTCTCCTGGGGGCGCTATAATTAAGGCTGACGTCCCATTAGCAGAAATGTTTGGATATGCGACCGATCTAAGGTCGGGAACGAAAGGGCGAGCCACTTACGCTATGGAATTTGCGAGATATATGCAAGTTTCTGAAAAAGTGGCAGAAACGGTAATTAACAGAACATAAAGTTTTTAGCTAAATTATAGATAGAGGGTTAGCGACCATGGCGAAGGAAAAATTTGAACGAACGAAACCACATGTGAACGTGGGTACTATTGGCCACGTGGATC
>JABISZ010000043.1 GCA_018668255.1 Pseudomonadota bacterium
ACTCTCCTACGAACGGACTGAGCGCATTCTATAAGCAGCCGACAGCGTTTAGCGGGAGACCCTCCATACTCATCTGTGCGTTTATTATAAGTAGGACTTAAGAACTGCCCCAATCCATAACTATGCGCCCCGTGAAGCTCTACCCCGTCGATACCGGCGTTCATGCAATTAATTGCCGCCTGTCCAAAATCCTCTACCAATTCATCAATTTCATACTGACCCATTACTAACGGCATTTCATTATGCATTAAGGATGGGATCCGAGAAGCTCCCCAAATCGCTTTGGTCTGATCAATAAACATTCTGCCTTTATCATGAACACCCATAGAAGCCAGCTGTACCATGATATGTCCGTCATACTCATGCACGGCATCAGACAATTCTTTCATAGAGGGGATACATTTTGGACTCCAGACATCTACGACATTAAAAAACGATCCAACTGCGCTTCTAGCGGCTGCAACTGTTTCCGTAATAGACAACCCCACCCCACCTTTAGCTCTCTCACGAAAATAAGCTATCTGACTTTTTGAAAAAGTATGATCACTAGAGTCTCCATGCTGAGAACTGTGCGCGGGCTGCAGGATGCGATTCCGTAAAGTAAGATCCCCGAGCTTTAAAGGCTCCCAGACTTTATTCAGCTGACTAGCTTTTCCTTGGTTCATAACGTTCCTCCCAAAACAATCACTAAACAAGACTTCGAAAACAAGTATTGCTTATTAAAGCAGATGTTTTAATAATTAACGAGCACAAGATTTCGCATTGATTTGCTATATTTAGAGGAGCTAACGTGGACCAACCCTACAGAATATTTGGGTCTGAAATGTCGCCTTATTCAGTGAAAGTAAGATCCTATTTTCGCTACAAAAAAATTGCCCACGAATGGATAATCAGAACCCACGCGAATCAAGCAGAGTTTTCTAGATATGCACGATTACCTCTTATGCCTCTAGTGGTAACACCATCTGAAGACGTGCTTCAAGATTCCACTCCTACCATTGAAGCACTCGAAATAATATATCCTGACTCGTCAATTCATCCCGCCGATCCAACCTTGGCTTTTCTCTCCTCATTAATAGAAGAATATGGAGATGAATGGGGGAATAAAATCATGTTCCACTTCCGCTGGTGGCATGAAGACGACCAAAGAGCTGCAGCTAGAGTCCTTGCGCATAGTCGAGTAATAAGTAACAACGAATCTGAAGTAGCATCCGAAGCAAAAAATATCAGAGAAAGGATGATAAGTAGACGGTACTTCACTGGTTCTAGTGCCGCAAATGCAGACCTCATCAAGACCTATAGAGACGACTTAATCGCTATCCTTGAAAAGCATTTACTGGACAGGTCTTATCTGTTCGGGCAACGGCCAGCATTCGCAGATTTTGGTTTAGCTCCTGAGCTGTACGAATTAGCAACAGATCCTACAGGAGGTGGGGTAATAAAAACCAAAGCTCCCTTAACGCTAGCTTGGTGCCAACGTATGCTTGAACCTAAAAATGACGGTGATTTCGAGGAATGGACAACTTTAGCGCCAACACTTAATCCGCTGCTTAAAAACATAGGTCAATTTTTTCTACCTTGGACTGATGCCAATGCAACGGCTCTCTTAAAACAGCAGGATAATTTCAAAGTCGCTTTAGATGGGAAATTTTATGAACAACAACCACAGAAATACCATGCGAAATCTTTGCAAAAGCTTCGCCTTCGCTTCGGAGCGATGGAGGATCGATCGGCTCTAGAGAAAATTCTTTTAGAGGCGGGTTGTCTAAAGTGGCTATCATCATAATGTGCGATGAACCTTCTTAATTAGCGCTCTAGCCTAAGTCTGTTCGCCAAAAAGTCGGGCTAAATGTTTATCACTTGGCCTTTGTGTGAACAACGAAACTATTACTACCCCGGTGACCGATGAAAGCGCCCCAATTGTCGAACAAGAAAATGCATTTGAATGCTGAGACAATAACCACATAGCAGGTACCTCGACCAAGGTGTTTTCAAACCAAATAGATGGTAAAAGTTGCGCCTTCAAAACTATAAAGACAATCCCTCCCGCCAGAAAACCAAAGATAGCGCCCTCTTTCGTAGCGCCCCTCCAGAGAATACCCGCGTAAATAGGGCCACAAATAGCTCCGAGCATACCTCCGACACCTGACACGATTAAAAGGGCCACGTTCATTCCTTGAAACTCCCAAGCTAACCAAACAGAACCCACCATCACTAAGGCCATAGCAATTCGGCTAAGCTTTAATGCCATAGAATCAACATCCTCATCGGAAGGCTGCACTTTTAAACGTGGGACTATAGTTCGTCGATATATATCATTTGCAAAAATCTGAGAGGTTGATAGCACCAGACCATCGGCGGTAGACATTATAGCTGCCAGCACTCCAGCTCCGATAAGTGCGGCCAACCATGCAGGTAACGTAGCAATAAAAAGAGCAGGGATCGCATAATTAGCACTGGCACCTTCTGCCAGGAGGGAGTCTCCTAATACCGCTCTAGCAAGCAATCCACCTAACGCTAAACATGGTAAAATCATGCCAAAAGCGAACGCAAAAATCACAAACTTAACTTGATCTCGATTCCCTTTTAAGGCCCATAGCTTATTTCCAATATGGGGCAATAGTCCTAAGGGCGCATGCGCCACGAAAACCGCAAAAACGTCCCACCACGAGTTCAGGACAGGATGTGTAGGGTGCAAAGTTTTGACTAAGTCAGGATCGAGCGCTTCCAAGGTTTCCACCATACCAGAATAACCCCCAACCACTCCAAACCCAGTCAAAAACATATATCCAACAAAGACTGCAAGCAGAAGCATTAAAGCGCCTTGTACACCATCCGTTAATATATCTGCATGAGCTCCACCCATTAGGAGGTAGAGTATAATAATTGTCGACGTGAGAAGCAGCGCCGTCATAATATCAACACCCATCATCTCATTGAACATAACAGCACCCGCCAAAAGCTGTCCGGCCAAGTAAAAGAGCAATAGCATCGAAAATATTGCGACTAATACTCTTAAAGTATCAGACTCAAACCTATCGCCAAGATATTCTGGAATAGATCGGTTACCAAAAGAGTCGCCAGCTTTCCGTATCCCCTTAAGACAAACTATGATGCCGATGTACACTGCCACCGGATAAACAAAGGCATACCATAATGCGGAGAATCCCGCTTGGTAAGCCAAGGCAGGCAGGCCGATAAAAGTACCCCCACTAGCTGTGGTTGCCACTACGGCAAAAGCTAGAAAAATGGGCCCATAAGATCCTCTGGCAGTAGCGAAATCATCGCTATTCGCAACACGACTCATCCCAAGATATCCAAAGCCAAGCATTGCAAGTAGGTAAATGCTTAAGAAAAACCAACTCCAAAAATGCAAATCAAAATCAATCATGCTCTCTCTTTTTCCTTTTATGGTCCGAAACGCTATTAAGAAATTTTACTCTTTCAGTCTTTTTCTTGTGCCCGTAATAACACACTAGGACTGGCCTCGTTCAAATACCCAAGAAAGTTGTTTGCTACCCAATAGCCGATCAGCTTTTGAAGAGGACGTGTCAAGTTCTTTGCCAATGCAGGTGGTACGCCTAAGAATTGGTTTTCTTGTTGCCGTAACCAAGCTCTGCAATAAACTACCGTAATACCCATCCGAGAATTAGACGTCCGATTATGTCCCCCGGCATGGAAAAGCGAACCATCCCAAATCATTACCGACCCAGCCGGCATCAGCGCTTTTACAGTCTCATACCCAGAAACGGGCTCATCACTGGCACTCACATGAGAATTAGGAATCAAAAGAGTTGCTCCATTCTCTTCCGTGAAATCATCTATCGCCCACATAGCGTTAACACTCAATGGCATATGCGGTCTTGGCAAAGGGTAGTAGGCATCATCTCGATGAAAGCTCTGGGCAGGCTGGCCAGGCAAAAGATTCACGCTACTGGAGATCGAGAGCTGGATCTGATCATTAAGGTGAGACTCAATGATAGCAAGTAATTCAGGATGCAAATACAGTTCATCTAAAACTCTAGTACGAGCAACTAGGTTGTAAACTCGCTCTGTTTCAAACCCTCCAAAATGACTTGTACCCTTAGAGACTTCTTCGTGCAACAATTTAAGTTCTGATCTAATCTTACCCAGTTTTTCTTTAGTTAATCTGCTTTTTAGAATGACATAACCGTTCTCTTTTAGCGCTTTTACAGTGCCATGCACTCTTTTTCTGTCATCTTCTGAAGACAATCTTTTAGTCTGCTCAATTGATTGTGCTTCCGGAGAAAATGGATTGAGATCAATAGCTGATAGTTTTTTTGACCCCATTCTCTCCCCCTTTTGTATTGTACCAAACTAGCAGAGTCATATCGCTCTCCTATAAAACGCAGCAATTGGTCACCCCAGCGTCCGACGACTAGTGCTCTCGTTAATTCGTTTGCTAAGCCAACCACAACAAGTCGGGCAAAACTGGTTTAGATCAAGCTGATAAGAGAACCCACGTTAATCATTAAGGTACTAGCGTAGCAGCACTATCGAAAACAATCTATTGATTGGCTCATATTGAATTACAATAGAAAGCTGAACAATAAATACAAATGTATATGAAATGACACAAGCACTTGATGATCTAACAAACATACTTACGTTGGAACAAATCGACCTCTTCACATTTTCTGGATCGGGTTCGATCAACGACGGAGCTCAGGCCACATTTGGGGGGCATTTCTTAGGGCAAGCGACTGCTGCTGCTTGCGAGACAGTAAAGTCAGACTTTGTAATCCACTCCTTACACGGTTACTTTTTAAGTGGAGGAGTTCCAAGACAACCGATCGTTTACCAAGTAGAAAATCTGCGTGATGGCCGGACTTTCTGCAGTCGACAAGTCACTGCGCATCAAGCAGGAAAAGAAAAATTTCGTCTAACCGCCTCATTCACTATCCCTGAACACGGAAAGTCTTTCGATGCTGTAGCACCGAAACAATTTGAGCAGCTTCCTAAACCAGAGTCAATCGAGCCTTACCATGAGTTGATGGCTCGTCAAAATCCACTGCCTCTTCCTGAAGAATGGGCTTTGCGCGAACATGGCGTCGATGTGAGAGTAGTGCATGCGCCCTGGGCTGATGCTGGCCTGTCGGAGAATATGGGGATCTGTATGTGGATAAAAGCAAATGGAAACGTCGCTGTTAACCCAAGGCTGCATTCAGCAATGATGGCGTATCAGAGTGACGAATCTATAGCAGACAACATTCTGCTTCCTTTTGGCTTAACTTGGGGCTCTCCCGACTTGTTATTTGTTAGCCTTGACCATGCTTTATGGTTCCATCAGCAGATCGATCTCAATGAGTGGCACTTTGTTGAACAGGCACCAATAGTTGTCGTCAATGGGCGAGGGCTTGCGACTGCAAAAGTTTGGTCCCAAGAAAAAAAGTTAGTAGTTTCGTTTACGCAAGAGGTCTTAATACGTGAAGCGTAGAGAGGCTTTAATGTAGTAAACCGCTAGAAAACGCCCCCGTCTCTCATAGCATCCTGCTCGCTAATGCTATAGCCCAACTGAGATAAAATCTCTCGAGTGTGTTGCCCCACTTCTGCGTATTTGAATTTTAGTTCTCCAGGCTCCTCAAGAAACTTCATAGGAATACCTATATGCTCTAACCCGTTTGAATCCTCTACTATCATCTCTCGATGTCTGATCTGAATATCATCAGCGGCCTCACGTAAGTTTTTTACAGGCGCGAACGCAGCATTCA
>JABISZ010000044.1 GCA_018668255.1 Pseudomonadota bacterium
AACCCATATACTGAGCCAGTCGTCGAAAAATTTCACGATTTGAAAGTGCATCACCAGGAGCGTCTACGCATTTAGTGTTGTACGTTAAATAGTTATGCCCCCATGAGAGAATAACGTCCTCCATTTCAGCACCCATTGCTGCTGGGAGAATAATATCCGCATAAGAAGCTGTATCAGTAATAAAGTGGTCTGCAACTACCAAAAAGAGGTCCTCACGCATTAGGCCTTCAATCACTTTCCGTGAGTCTGGTGCTTGAGTCGCTGGATTGGAGTTCCAACACATCAAGGAATGCAGCAGTTTCTTATCGGATTGACCGGTCAAGACGCTGCCTATCTGCAAGTTGTTGATGACCTGAGTCCCTTTAGGGATCCAATCAGGTCGACACATTTTGTCAAACAGATAAGGGTGTTCCCAAAACGGAAATGCGAAGATGCCTCCGCCCACTTCCCGCCACGCTCCAGTCAAAGAAGGCAGACAACAAACAGCTCGGATTGTCTGCCCCCCTCCTTGGTGCCGCTCCAAAGCAACCCCAACGCGGATAGCAGCTGATTTGGTCCCCGCATATTGCCTTGCGAGCTCACGAATATCTTCTGCATCGATTCCAGTGACATCAGATGCTTTTTCAGCAGTCCAAGCCTGAGCACGCCCTTTTAATTCATTATATCCCTCGGTATAAAGCTTTACGTAATCTTCATCTATCAGGTTTTCCTCTATGATCGTGTGTATTAGAGACATCGCTAGCGCCCCGTCAGTACCAACTCGAGGCGCAATGTGCCAATCGGCTTCTTTGGCTGTCCGAGAACGATAAGGATCGATTACAACGACTTTTGCTCCATTCTTTTGCGCTTTTTTTATCACGTGCCAGTGGTGCACATTAGTACTCACGCTATTGCACGCCCAAATAAGAATCAACTTTGAATACGCGAAACTTTCAGGATCCATACCCCCACTTGGGCCGTTTGTCATAAGCCAGGCAGTTGCAACACCAGAGCCACACATCGTTCGTTCCATCACGGAGGCACCAAGTCGGTTAAAAAAAGCATCCCCACCATTTATTCCATGCACCAGACCTTGATGCCCTGCGTAACTATAAGGCGCTATCGACTGGGCCCCATGTTTTTCTATTATGCTCTTCCATCGTGTGGAGATTTCAGTCAGCGCTTCACTCCAGGTGATTTTTTCAAACGAGTTTGTCCCTTTTTCTCCACACCTTCTCATCGGGTGTAACAATCGATCAGGATGATAATGGCGTTTCTCGTAATCCTTCAATTTCACGCATAGTCCACCTTGAGTGAGAGGGTGATCAGGATTTCCTTTTGTAGACACTAACTTATTATCTCGGACTTCATAAATCATCGCGCAAGTGTCAGGGCAGTCGTGCGGACATCCCCCCACATATTTAACAGTATTTGACATAAATGACGTTCCCCCAAAGTCATTACAAAGCTTCATGCCCTTATTGCCTAAAAACACGTAAAGTTCAAAGAGCTTAAAGTTTTGTGAGCTGTTCTTCTTTAAGAGAAGATAATACAACAACGACTACATTTCCAACTCTGCTACCGAATGCCGTCTCTTTTTTATCACACAAGTGCTATTGCCTGCCTATTTCTAGATCGACAGACTCTTCCCCTAAGACAGAGTCTGAAACACAAATATTCCTCTAGGCAAAGGCCACCACGGATATGATTGTCGGTATCGCTCTGCGGCTCGAAATTCGAACAGATTAAGCTCGGAATGATTCAGTTTATTGATAAAAATTCACTCATCAATTTATTTACTTCTTCGGGACAATCTTGTTGGATCCAATGGGAACCGTTTGGAATAAACTTTGTACGCAGATCCACAACAAGCTCAGACGTTTTAACAGCCAAACCCTTAGAAAGTGCTAAGTCTTGCTCTCCCCAAATAAGCAAGGTGGGCACGGTGATTTTTTCTCTACCAGAGTCGGTGTTTGCCATGTTAGGGGGGTATCTAAACAATGCTCTGTAGTAATTAATCATTGCGGTGAGCGCGCCATTCTGAGCTGCATGTTTTCTATATACTTCTGTAACTTCCAGCGGAAACATATCGCTATTAACGCTTGTTTTCTCCAGCATACGTCGAATAGGCATGGCACCATTTCTCCCCAAATACCACTCTGGAAGAAACGGCAGCTGAAAAAAGTACATATACCAACTCATCAGAAGTTGTCGCAAGTTCAAGCCCCGTTTGAAAGCGACAGGGTGTGGACAGTTTAAAATCACGAGCTTCTTTAAAGGTCTCAATTCCCGCGCTGCAAAAATCCAAGCAAGTATGCCGCCCCAATCATGCGCTATGAGTGTCACCTCGTCATAGCCGCTTGCATCTATCAAACCGACAATATCAAGTAATAGTTGATCAACCGAATAATCACTTATTTCTGTGGGGCGAGAAGATTTTCCATAACCCCTCAGGTTTGGGGCCCAGGCGGTATAGCCCAGTTCAGCCAACAGGGGAAGCTGCTTCCGCCATGAAAAACTATTCTCAGGAAATCCGTGGAGACAAAGAGCGAGACGCTTACTGTCGCCACAACAATCTACTTCAAAGGTCAGATCTCCGGTGTCAATCATAGTTTTTCTTATAGCTGGAGCGCTCAAATTGACAACATCACTCATAAGCAACCTCCGCTGAAAGACGGTGACTTAACAGGAATTGCCACATTTTATATAGCGGTGGCAAAGCTTCAATTGGTGGCGTAACGCCTCAACATGCCGCCCCATTTTATTTTTGAAATCGGTATTTTTTGTTTCGCCACCTCCCAAACTTGACGATAGCGATACCATGGTAACCCGGGGTATAAATGATGAATAAGGTGACGAGTTTGTCCCAACATTAGAGCATGATTAAGTGGGTGCGTATTAATCATAGCCGTAGCTCCGATAGGGTCAAACCTTTGCTCTACGCCTTTTGGATGGTGAATATATGCAAACAAGTAAACTAAAATAATACGACCTAAAAACATGGGGATGACAAAGGCTACTAAGAATTCAACTGCATAAGGTGACATAAATCCTACGAAGAAAATGCCTAAGTAAAGAAATAGTCCGACTATAAAACGTACCCGCTCGCCTTTAGGTCTTGCCGACCAGACACTGAGATAGTAACGCGTCCACAGTACGTCTAAAAAAGCCCAATTCAAAACTCTGGTGAATAAAGGGGACGAGATGAATTTATAGTCAGGATCGATCTCACTTTCACCCGTATGTTGATGGTGCGTCATATGTAAAAATCTATACAAACTAGTATTAAAACCAGGAAGTATTAATTGAGCAGAGATCGTCCCGAGAACATCATTCAACCACCTGATTCGCGAAAAAGATCCGTGAGTGGCTTCATGCAATGGTGTAAAACTGAAGAAGATGAGAAAAGAGTTTATAAACACTAGTGCTGGCGCACTAAGTGCTCCAAACATATAAAAACTCGTACTTAATACAAACCCGGTAAGGCTGAGGATTAAAACGACAAGAGAGGGTACGGACAATAACGGCACTCGAAATACATCCTGTAGCTCAGGCACCCGGCGAATAGCGTGAATAATTTTTCTTTGTTCCGTAGCGTTCATCCCCACTCCCCGTGACAACTAGAGTGAAGATAATAACTAGCTGGATAAAAATTAGCCATCAATTCTTGTGGCCACGCCCAATTCAACAAGCCGAACGATTAACGGTCGTGTAACTTTATCGACATAGTCCTTAAAGCCCAATCGATTGCGCTAATACTTATATTGTTTTACAGCTATGCAGTGTTCAACGTCTTCATATAGTAATATACATCACAATACGCCTCAGAAAAGGTGATCGAAGACAAATGTTATACTCACACAATTAGGGTGATAAAAAGTTGAATCTTTTAGCTTTCTTTTTCGAATTATTCCCGCTTGCTGGCTTTTTTGCTGCTTACCACCTGTACGGCATATTTAGTGCTGCTATTGTTGGTGTTAGTCTCTCAATAATAATTATCGGAATCTCTTGGTATAGAGACAACTCTATAGCTCCTTTCCCTTTATTCTCACTAATAACCTCAATATTACTGACAGGCATGGCTGTATTACTGGGTGATGCTGTATTTATAAAAATGCAACCTACGTTTTTCAATGGTCTATTCGGAATACTATTACTTGGTGGTCTTTTAATTGACAAACCCATGATGCGCTCGTTTTTCTCGAAGCAATTCCAGCTCTCAGACCGAACATGGTATCAGCTCAGCTTTCGCTGGGGTTGTTTCCTTTTTATTCTGGCAATTGGTAATGAAATCGTTTGGAGAAACAATTCAGAAGCATTTTGGGTTGGCTATAGAACTTTCGTCGCCGCGCCAGCAGTTCTTGTTTTCATGCTGTCACAGTTGCCCCTAACTCTGAAGGGCCGGATGTAATCTAACATCTTGTGCATAATATATGATGCACACCAAGCTATCTAATACTGGGGGGCGTGCCGGCTATTAGATAAACTCGACGGGAAGCTTATTCAAAACCCTGAAAAATGAATTCGACCATTCCATCTTTTTTTCAATCAATTTAATCTTTGGGACTCGGGACAAAAACCCTCCAATCGCAGCTCGACCTTCCATTCTCGCAAACTGGTTTCCTAGACAGTAATGAGACCCTCCACCAAAGGACAGATGCGCAATATTCTTTCTACTAATGTCGAAATTATCTGGGTCATTAAACCTATCAGGATCTCTATTTCCCGCACCTAACATAAGCCATAAGACGGAGTCCGCAGGTAAGGTCTTTCCTCGAATTTCTACCGCTTCCTGCAGTACCCGCCAGTTGAAAAGAATTGGGGTGTCATACCTCAAACACTCATCCACCGCACTGTCCAGTAAGCTTGAATCCGAATGGAGCAAAGCTCTTTGCTCTGGGTTTTTTATGAACGCTAAAAGACCATTCCCGATAAGACCGGTAGTAGTTTCGTATGCTGCGACCAGCAGTCCGATGGCCTGTATCACTAGCTCACCTTCACGCAACTTATCTCCTTCGTCTTCTGCCCTAATCAGCTCTGAAACCAAGTCATCTTGCAGATTTTTACGTCTTTCTTGAACCAAACGGTCAAAGTAATCGGCCAGCGCCACTCCTGCCTCTCGTATTTTAAGTTGCTCTGTCTCCGGAAGAAAACGAGCCCAAAATGCCTTCGTTCGCTCTCCGGCCCACCGTTGAAAAATCAATCTGTCGCTTTCGGGGATACCCATAATCCGACATATCATGCGACTGGGGAGATCTACTGCAAGATCAGCACAAATATCCATCCCTCCCGCTGCCAAGCCTTTTTCTATTGCGTTATCCACTGATTCGTCAATAGCATGTTGCATTAATTTGACAGCTTTCCCGGTGAAAGCTTTGATCACTAACCGTCTTAAACGAAGATGCTCTGGGCCATCCATATTAAGCATGAATCTATGAAAATCTCCTCTGGTATCGAGTGGGTCAAAACTAGGTGCAGTTCCGTCGGACAGTGTCATAGCCACTGGAGAGTTTTTCATTATTGTTGCGATATCATCGTATTTAGTCAGTCGCCAAACACCTAGGGGCGTCAAGTTTACCGGATCATCTTTCTGAAGAGCTCTAAGACCAGGGTAAGGGTTGTCTCGAAATGCCGCCGATAGAGGATTAGAGCCGTGCCATGCTTCGTCAGGCAACGCACTTAGTTGCTCTAGCAAACTAGGTTCCGCCATATTATTCCCCTCCTTTTATTTTTCACCCACGCGCAATCAACAAAATAACTTTAGAGATAATACAACTGTCTGTAAAGGCGTGACTCTTGACTTGCTAGACAAACTTGCTTTTCCTTGCCCAACCAGCGGCTAAAGTTGTCATCGCTAAAATATCAATTTTAACAGCCGCAATTTTCCAAAATTTTTCCAAGCGTCTAAAGCGCCAATGATAGGTGCCCCAACCTAAATATGAGTCATTACCGCTATCTTGCGTAACATGCCAATACATGAAAACCTGAGCGTCGTCTTTTCCCATCGTAAAAGATTCATTAGCGAAATACCTTCGTGGGTTATTAAAACGACTCCAATAGGTATCATAGAATTCAAGGACAGCGACCTTTCCGTTTACATCGACCTCCCATACAGGTATCTGTATTGCACTATCTTCGGTGAAAAGCTCTCCCAAAGAAGACCTGTTTTTCTCATCAACCGCCACGGCATACTTACTCAGCAACGTTCTAATCGAATCTTTGTCTTTGAGTGCCCTAATTTCATTTTCTAGTTCTAATAGTCGTTCTTCAACCGCCTTCATTGCATTCCCTTTATTTTACGCTGTTAAAACTTAAAAACATCGACGCCCATCTAATAACCTATCGCAATATACTAAAGAATAACCGTGATCCGTCTACCCGCGGTTCTGGTTCTTGCATGAACGAAATACTATTTAACACAAGGTCTATTTCGCAAGTGCTCAATGCTCGGTTGAGATATAGCGATCATTAACAAACCAAATCTCGACTAGGCAATCCCCTTAAGAGCTTCAGTAAGGTTATCCTGCCATGAATCGAATTTAAAAACATATAGCAGTAATGTAGGCGACTTAACTATCCCGAATACAATTAACTTAAACGCAGTTATACTAAGTTCAATCTAAATCACCATAACAATCGGAAGAATTTTTGTGGCAGCTTATTTTCTTGCAGAAATCACCGTTCATCATCCAGAGAAAATGGGAGCTTATCGCTCTAAGGTCGAAGCCACTATTGCAGAACATGAAGGTGTATTTCTCCATCGTGGCTTAGGAGAAGTTGAAGTTGTTGAAGGTTCAATTGGCGAACACCCTTTGAAAGTATTGTTGCAATTTCCTAGTATGGAGAAATTAAAGGGCTGGTATTACTCGGCAGAGTATCAAGAAATCTTAGGAAATCGATTAGACAATGCAGAGGGTAATGCAATATTTATGGATGGTATTTAAAGCGAACGGAATTCTTGATAAATAATCTAAAAAAACACTTCAATATTTATAGATAGGAAATAACATGCATATTAGTGTGGTTTACGATAGTAACTTCAAAGGGCAAACAGAAGTTTTAGCCAAATGTATCGGACTAGGTGTTAATTCTGTCGACGGAATTAGCAGTCATCTAATTCATGTCGATAATGTTGCCAACAACTGGAACACTTTACATACTTCTGATGGAATTATTTTTGGATGTCCTACTTATGTTGGCAGTATTTCAGGGAAATTCAAAATCTTTATAGAAGAGCTAGCAGGCGAAGTATGGTTGAAGCGTATGTGGAAAAACAAAACAGCTGGTGGATTTACTGTATCAGCTGGAAGGTCTGGAGATAAACTGAATTGCTTGAATCAAATGGTTATATTTGCAAGCCAAATGGCTATGATATGGGTCCCACAACCAATACTGGGGGGGCACTATTCTTCTCAAGGAAGCGAGGATGACCTCAATCGTATTGGTGGTTACCTCGGCACAATGGCTCAAGCTAATATAGACGAGTCAGCGGATGTATCACCTCCTGAGAGCGATCGCGAAACTGCAAGACTTCATGGCCGTCATATAGCTCAAATTACCCGTCAGCTTGTCGCTGGAAGAATAGCGGTTCCTATCACAGAAGAGTCTCCGTATGACCCAGAGAAACAGGAACGACCACTCAGCCTGAAAGAGCTATTTACCTGAGTTAACTAGCCCTCATCTCTGAACGGCGTAATGCAGTGGCTTGACTGTCAACCGTCATGGCATCCTTGTCAATAACTACCCCATAGGTATTCCAAGCAGTGTCGAATGTGATGTACTCATCGAGAACATCATCTAAAACAGCATTCTCATCTCTGTCCAGAGCCGCTCCCCAGCCACCACCCCCAGTGGACTCAAACATGAATGTCTCCCCATTCGAAAACGGGACATTGGCAAGCAGCGGACTCTTCCATCCCCCCTTTCCATCTAAGCCTCCAATAACCTCACTTTTACCATCGCTATAAATTTTGGTCTGACGTTGAACGTCAGAAAACCCTCCACCATTTACTCCCGGACTACCCTGCAGCGTCCTCGCGGACTCCATACTAAGCAAGCCATCTGACAAGTACCTCACTTTGAAAACTGCTCCTAAACCTCCTCGATGTTGTCCTGCCCCTCCACTATCAGGTCGCAACTCAAAAGCCTCGTAGGCAATGGGAAACAAGAGTTCCGCTGATTCAGCGGGCATGTTCATGCAGTTACCCAATGGATCTTCAGTGACATTCATTCCATCTGAATAGGGAGTGCCTCCCCACCCTCCTGCAGGCAGGTCGGAGAAAACATTGGCAGTGCCATCCGGTGCAACTACAGAAGATACGAACCAATTACAATCAGCATTAGTCGACCCAGTGATTTTATCCGGACAAGCTTGGCCAAGTGCTTGCCAAATAGCGCTTGTGACTTTTGCGGACGTCAACGTAGTGCAACCAATCGTGGGCGCCGGCCACTTGGCATTCAACCAGCAGTTATCCGGCAAGGTTATTGTGATCGGATTAAACATACCTTGATTCTGGGGCGCGTGAGGCGCTAAAAAGAACTGCAAAGAATAAAGCGCTGCTGATGCCGTATTCGCATAAGGAGAGTTAATCGCACCCTTCACAACCGGCCCAGTCTCAGAAAAATCCACATTGATGTTCGACCCATCAATCACTAACCTAACTTTAATAGGAATAGGCTCGCTCGAATGGCCATCGGTATCGGCATATTCCTCAGCAAAGTACTCACCATCGGGTATTTCAAGGATCCCTTTCCTTACTATACTTTCTGTGTATTCCTGGAGCTGTTTCATGGCTATAGTTAATACATTTACTCCATAGCGCTCAGCAGCAGCTTTCATCTCTGTATCAGCAGCTTTCAAGCAACCTACATGTGCCTGCAAGTCGCCTTTCACAAAGTGCGGAGTTCTAGTGTTGTTTAATATTATGTCCAGTATGTCTTGATTGACCTCGCCCTCACTAAAAATCTTCAACGGCGGTAGTCTGAGCCCCTCCCCTGCAATATGCGTCCCATCCATTGCTTGGCCGCCTGCTGCACCACCACCCAGATCCATCCAGTGGCCACGACTGACCGCAAACCCAATGATTGCACCATCGAAAAAAATTGGCATCATAAAGGTAATATCATTGATGTGAGTGCCGCCTTTATACGGATCGTTCACGACGTATACATCCTCTGGTTTCATGGTCGCGACAGCATATTTTTCTATAATAGCTTCTGCGCTAAATTTCATAGCTGCCAGATGGATAGGGCAATTAGCAGCTTGGCTTAGCAATTGTGCATCAGCATCATAAATTGCGTTCGAAAAATCGATCATATCAGCTAAAATTGGAGAAAAAGAAGCCCGTTGTAGTACGGAAGACATCCTGTCGGCCGCATACTCAAAGATACTTCTCAAGACTTCAAAAGTTACCGGATCTACTTTTGTGCCATTCTCTATCAAGCCATTCAAATTAACCTTCGTATCCATTAGATAGCTTCTCCTTTCTTAGCAACTTTGTTCAGCTCTATAATCATATTACCGTAATCGTCTACTGTACCTACTCCATATGGAGGAATTACGGCACACGCATGCTCAAATTCCACAATACAGGGTCCAACAACCTCTGACTGAGGACCGAGGGCATGGCCGTCATAAATGGTGCTTTCATGCCACTGACGGTCAAAATAAACATCTCGAACACCTTTCTTTGCGTCGTTCCCGCTGGCTGCGACCATGACTGCAGGCGGTCGTTTAGTTTTGCCCACTGCGGCCAGTCCTAGAACAACGATGGATGGCTCGAAATCATCCGAACTCACTCCGAATTCCTGATTATGGCATTGATGAAATCGTTGTGAGAGCTCTTTCAAATCATGTTCATCTAACACCCCTTCAGGCACTGGTGTCTCAACTTCATAACTCTGTCCTACATAACGCATCTGTGCCGTTCTTGTTACAGAGACGTCTGCTTCGACAACACCATCGGCCTCCAACAAGGCTAATGCATCAGACTCTAACTTCTCATAAAGTTCGTTCATCAGGGCGGCATCAGCATCGACAACAGCCGAGAAATAAAACACTTCTAAGTCATGTCTGAGATCCATTGCGGTAGCCCCAAATGCCGATGCGACTCCTGCAGCTGCGGGGACAATGATCGTAGGGACATTAATAGATTCTGCAATTAAGAAGGCATGCATTGCACCCGCCCCTCCAAAGCTAGCCAAAATAAAGTCTCGAGGATCGCGTCCCCTTCCTGTAATGACTTTCTTAACCGCTTGCGCCATGTTTTCACAACCAATCCGAACCATTCCATCCGCAGCTTCAATAGTGGATAAGCCAACCCGTTCTCCAACCTTGCTTACCGCTGCTTCGGCAGCGGAAACATCTAACATCATTTTTCCACCAAGCGATGGTTCTATCCTACCTAAAAGTAAATTGGCATCAGTGATAGTGGGCTCCGTCCCCCCTAATCCGTATGAGGCTGGACCAGGACTAGAGCCGGCAGATTGGGGACCCACTCTCAGGCTATTACCATCATCAACCCATCCAATAGAACCACCGCCCGCACCTACGCTATGGATGTCTAACATAGGCACTATTACGGGAACTTCCCACTCTATCTCATGATCACGGGTAACCAGTCCTTTGCCATTTTCAACGATAGATACATCAAAGCTAGTGCCCCCCACATCGGTATGTATTATGTTCGGGCAATCACCCTTTACCTCGTTTAAGTAAGCAGCATAGGCAACGCCTCCTGCGGGCCCAGATTCAATCAACTCTTCAGGATGGTGTTTGGCGTACCCCACCCCTGTAATACCTCCGCTAGATTTAAGGATCATTAACCTTCCTTGAAATCCTGCGCTCTCAAGGCTAGCTTCCAAATGTCCGAAATACTGCTCCATGACAGGCATCGTAGCTGCTCTTATCGCGGCAGTAACGAAACGCCCGTGTTCCCTAAATAAAGCACGAGTGTCCGAAGATGTGATGCAATAAATGTCAGGATTCTCTTTAAGAATAATGTCCCGCATCTCATCTTCGTGCCGAGAACTAACATAAGAATTAATAAAAGCCACGGCGACTGATTGAATATCATGAATACGAATTTTAGTAGCTATATTTCTAGCTGCCTGTAAATCAAGAGGTCGAACCACTTCGCCATTGACATCAATTCTTTCGTCCAAGGTATATCGATACCTTCTTTTGATAATCGGACGTGGTTTGGTTTGGTAGGGGTTGTAAAGCTCTGCACGATGTTGACGACCAATTTCGATGGTATCTCGAAATCCGTTGGTAGTGACCATTGCTACCTCAGGATAGTCTCGCGTAATAAGCGCATTAGTTGCCGTCGTAGTGCCGTGCATCAAATGCGATACGTCTCTCGCTTCTATCCCTGCTTTCTTAAGAGCATTCATTACACCTAAGGACCTATCAGGCTTAGTTGTAAGAACTTTAGAGGAGATTTGTCGGTTGTCCTGCTCATCCCAGGCAAATAGATCCGTAAAAGTTCCGCCGACATCAATCCCAACTCGCCACATGAAAATTTCCTCTCTAAATATAGTTTCTTTAATTGCCTATCTTATCTCACAATTAAAAAAAAGAAAGTCGCCACCATAAAGCGACACAACCTCATATAAGTTCAGAGCTTAATAATGGATTTATGTCATACAACATTTTCGCTTGAGGTAGGCCTGTAAACCAGAAAGATGACACCCTCGAAAGGTTACCATCTCATTTACTAGTGGCTTGAAAGCGCACAAAATCTGCAGAAAATTAAGGCTCTATTACTGCCAACAGTAAAATTCAATACGGCTTCACCTAAATAATTCTTAACTAAAGCAGTTGCTCAGAGCTGACTTGACCACTGTCGGGTCAGATCGTCGAGCATAGTCTTCCGCCTGGTCTTTCCAAACAACAACGCCTCTCTCGTCGACAAGTAAGCTTGTTGGAACAGGTAATCCAGGCCTCCCTGGCAGTCGGAAGTTATTTAGATTTTTGTTGCGCAGACCAAAAAGATTGATCACTTTAAGCTTCGGATCCGCTAGCATAGTTGCTTTAAGGCCATGCATTCTTCGTCCCACACTGATTTCTGCCGCCGTGTCAGTAGAGATTGTAACCACCATCACACCTGCCTCATCAAGCTCAGGTCTTAACTCTTCCCATCGCCGTAACTCAGCGACACAATAGGGTCACCAGTGTGCCCTGAAAAACTTAATCAGCACTCTAGACCCCGACAGATCAGAGCTACCAAATAGCTTCTTATCATCTGTTTCGGTGGTAAAAGCAGGGATAATATCGCCAAGGCTTATCCCTTCTTTGTCTGCTTTTTGCTTACCCGTAAAAGTTAACACCAGTAGTAATATAGAAACACCTATAGCCCATGCACCAGCTAAATCCGTGCCTGTATTCATAGAGGCTATACCTAACAAAACACTCAAAAGCCAGAAGCCCTGAAACACTCGCGGCGTTTTAGGAAGATTTACTTTCCATGCTTTATGAAACCAAATAGAAGTAGTTAGGAGTGCGGCGATAAGCCCAATTATGCCGGCGTACTGTGTCATATACTATCCTAACTTTGAATGGCGAATAATGCTCAGTATTGCCTAAAAAATAAGACAGGTCTAGTGACAAAAAGAGCGGCCAAATATCAAATATTTCAAGCATCACTGAAAGCGCTGTTCAGAGACAGAAGAAATATTTATATTGGAGCTTTAGGGGAGTTTAATCATGATTAAGTTAGTTTATTGTCTACGGAAAAAAGAAGGTATCTCACAAGAAGAATTTCATCGATATTGGCGAGAAGAACATGCGCCGTTAGTAACAAGCGTTGCACATAAATCTAAATGCATAAAATACATCCAAAGCCATACCATCGATACCCCTCTCAACGATTTGTTCGTTGAATCAAGAGGGTTGGCCGAAGCTTATGACGGGATTACTGAATGTTGGTGGGAATCGGAAGAAGCGCTAGTCAATGCCACCAAAACTGAAGGAGGCGTAAAAGTATTTCAGGCCATGCTCGAGGACGAAAAGAGTTTTATAGATTTCAGCCAATCGCGTGTTTTTATGACCAAAGAAAATTTGATTTTTGACGAGGCGCTTAATATTCCTTATGACGGATCTCCGAAATAGCCCACCGTTCGTAGCCTAATAAGCGGCTACAGGAGCGACCTCAAAACAGGAAGGTAGCATAACAAACCTATATTGCACCTATGCGTCGCCCAATCTCTGCGTAGCGATCCAGCCATCTCAGCACCGTATCTTTGTCTTCTGTGGGGCATCGAGGGATCGCTCTTTCTATGCACCCCATGTCGGCGTACCTCTTAAGGTCGTCTTCGGACGTCTCGTAAATATCGAACATCGAAATAGGCGCGTCTTCCGGTTTACGTCCATTCTCACGTAAACGTGCGTGTAGATCAGCAATACTGTCGTCCAAACTTGTCATTAAACCATCTATTGGTATCCAGCCTTCTGCATAATCGGCAACCCTTTGGCAACCCCATTTTGATCCAAATGTACCAATAATGACCGGTGGGTGAGGCTTTTGCACAGGCTTAGGATAAGACCAAACTTTCTCGAAGTTCACCCAATCACCTTTGAAACTAGCCTCTTCCTGAGTCCAAAGTGCTTTCATAGCTTTTACTCGCTCTTCAAGTACTTTCCAGCGCTTAGAATAAGGAGTTCCATGATTCTCCATCTCTTCCGCGTTCCACCCCGCACCTACTCCCAAAATAAATCTTCCATTAGATAAGCGATCAATCGTGGCCACAGTTTTGGCAAGAGCCAAAGGGTCGTGTTCAATGACAAGACACACACCTGTTCCAATTTTTATTGTTTTAGTAACCACAGCGGCAGCAGCGGCACTTGTAAACGGATCACTCATATGGATATATTCTTTTGGAAGTGGTCCTCCACCGGGATATGCAGTCTCTCTGCTGGCAGGAATGTGAGTATGTTCCGGGAACCAGATCGATTCGAAACCACGCTCCTCAGCTGCAATAGCTAGCTCATCGGCACGTATCGTGTACTCCGTATTGAAACTAAAGACCCCAAGCTTCATAGCAATTCCTATCTCTAAAAAATCCAAGAATGAAAAAGATTAGTGACCGAGAAGCTAGCTACCCCAACGGTTATAATGGCAAACATCTTCAAGTGGTAAACGTTTCGCTTTCCCCAGATCACCTCCCTGGAGCCAAGCAATAGGTAATAATGCTGTCTGGGTAATGTCTGCAGGGATACCCAAAAGCTGAGCGGCTTCCTGCTCGTAAATTAGATGTAAACTTGTCCATGCGGAGGCAATCCTGCGCGCACGAAGCGCTAACATCAGTGACCAAGTCGCAGGCAAAATCGAACCGTACATAGAGGCTTGAGTAAAGACATCCTCTTTTTCAAATCGGCTCTCAATACACGGAACAATTAAAGCAGGCGCTCTTTGCATGTTTTCCATGAGATAGCCGGCCGACTTCAGAACCCCGTCTTTTTGTTTGCTTCGAAGATCGTCTGGTTCGAACTCTCGAGTAGCACTAACACCGGTGCGCGTGAGAGCTGTTGCATCAGCCACATATTTTTCTGCACCTTTACGATAACAATCAGCTAATCCTAATTTCAGATCAGGATCAGTAACCACCATGAATCGCCAAGTCTGTGTATTTGCACCAGTGGGTGCCTGAAGGGCAATGGTCAGCGCCTCGTCAATTATTTTTCGAGGTACTTCCTTCTCGAAATCTAATCGTAAGCGAACACTGCGTGTCGTATTGAGCACATGATCGACGCTCTCCAAGTCAATCGGTCTAACATTATCCTTCATTTATCTCCCCCCGAGATTTATAGTCTTGATTATTCGGCTGTGAAAGCAAGTAAAACATTTCCCCCATGAGCGCCAAATTTAGCGTATCCAGAAGTTACAAAGACGGTCCCGTCAACAATCACCGTACCCGGTCCATCTAAGGCGCCCCCTCGCGCTTTCGCCCCACTGACTGATGTATAGTCTCTAAGCGTGTCATATTCCCAAATTATCTCACCCGTTTCGGTGTCATAGGCCTTTAACACACCGCTCAATGCACCCGAGAAAACAGCGCCAGGAATAACAGTAACACCAGCATTCTGAGCTGGGCTACATTTGTTAGGACTTTCGACTCGACCCTCACAGCTCCCTGGAGGTGCTTCCCAAATTATATTGCCTGTCGCCGGATCGACGGCAAACATGCCGCCACCAGTTTCTGGGTTCAACTCCGTATCCGCGGATAGAAACTTCTGATCTCGCCAAGTTGCATCTGCTGCTGCAACGTAAATCTGCCGCCCATCATTTGCAGGCCCCCACTCAATGCCACCCAAAATTCCACCTTCAGCTAATTTTTTCTGCCATAGAAATTTTCCATTATCATCTGGATCCATTGCGTGAAGAACACCCGTTTTTTGCCCTGCTGCTAAGACTCTTTTGCCAGAAGGTAATTCCATCAACATAGGAGAAGAGCCCATATCCTCATCGGGTCCAGCATCATCAGGGCAATTCTCACCTGTCCCATTTTGGCAAGAGGCATTCCATGCATCGCCCGCCAATCCTTGATAAACCCACTCGATTTTCCCAGTTTCCATGGACAGAGCGACGATGGAGTCAGACGAGTCAGTAGCAGGTGCAGAATAATTGTCGCTGGTCGCGGCATAAATCCGATTTAGCTTTTTATCAATCGTTACCGCTGACCATACTGTCGCGCCAGATGGTCCGACCATAGCATGACCTCGAGAGGTCTCACCTTGAGCGATGGGCTGTTCGTCTATTGTATAGGTCTGCCAGATAGTCCGACCTGTCCCAGCATCAATCTTTAAGATAGTCCCTCTGAAAGAACAACATTTATAGGCCGGATCAATAGCAAGTCCTTCTTCTAGCGAAGTAATCCCAACATATAACGCACCCTCGTGATGTTGGAACCCGCCTACAATGCGCGCCGCGGGATGCGTGTCACCACGGATCTTCCAAATCAGCTCACTAGTCACTGCATCTATTGCATAGATCCAACCTCCAATATCTCCAAAAAAAGCAACTAACCGTTTTTCAGGGCCGACTTCTTTTAGTAATGCAGCATTTTTTATACTGTTGTCCGCTTGAAACGTCCAATAGGTGCAACCTGTATCAGCATCTAATACATACATTTTCCCGGTCTTACTTCCGATATAGATCCGCCCATCAACCACAGTAGGCTGACTTTCCACATTAGACTCACCGGGAAAAGCAAAAGCCCATTTAAGCTTTAGCTTTCCAACATCATCTTTAGTCAGGCCCGCACTCGAAGCATCTTGATAGCGCATATTCTCATCACTATTACCCCAACCATTCCAATGCGCCTTACCGAAAGTATCGACTGATGTCTTAATAGGGCTTTCACAGATGTTGGTTTTCCCCCCCTGCCAATTCGCGGTATATTTTTCCCCGGACAAATACTCCGCTACAGCCACACGTTGTGGCCCATCCATATTCCATTGTCCAATCACTCGCATCACACCAGTTTCCATCGCAGTAACAATAGCTCCTGCAGAAAGGTCATTTAGCATTTTTTTAGTCGGAGTCCTGCCCACCGCATTGTCGTGACAGCTAGCGCACTGTTTGTCATAAATCTCAGAACCCGTCTCTGCAGACACACTCCCCCCAGCTAAACTAAAACTCAAACATAAGACCAAAAAAGCTGAAATCCTAATAGATCGACGAATCATGAACACTCCCCTAAATTAAACATCTAACCAATATAAATGAGCCGATGTTATTTGTCATGGTTGCATTTAAATCAAGCTATCCTGCAACTTGACGTTTGCGCATAATTTGCGGTATCTCAAGTGTGATAATAAGCTCTCCCTTTTGATTTTCTCCTGTATAGCGCATGCGTACAATTCCCCTATCATTTCTAGATTTAGATGGGATTATCTCCAACACTTCTCCTGTCCCATATAAAGTATCTCCTGGACGCAATGGCATGTGCCATATAACTTTATCTATTCCTGGGGCACCCATACCGCACTCTGACATCACACCCGTGTCCCAGAATGATCGAAATGTCAGTGCGATGGTCTGAAGCCCACTTGCAATTAACCCTCCAAAGACACCTGATTCAGAGGCATGCGCATCGATATGAATGGGTTGCGGATCGTACTGAAGCGCAAAATCAATAATATTTGCCTCGGTAAAGGTTATACCTTTACCTTTAAACCGTTCACCAATTTTAAAATCTTCGAAAAAATAGGCGCTCATCAAAAGTCCCCTCTATTTGTTTTGTACTATTTGCCAAGATATGCGGTTGCCTTGATCTCAAACTCAAGGCCAGGTGTCGACAGGGAAGTCACTCCTACGCCGGTCCACGCAGGATAACGACCTGTGAAATAGCGATCTTTAACTTTCACCACCAAAGCTAAGTCTCTCATGTCGGTATGGTAGGTTACTATTTCCACCACATCGTCAAAGTCAGCAGAAGCCGCTTCCAATACGGTTTTCAAATTCTCAAAAGCCTGCACTAGTTGAGCTTCTTTCCCTATTACTACATTCATATCAGCGTCTCTTCCTACCTGACCTGCCACATACAGAGTGTCGCCCGCCCTGACTGCAGGCGAATAATGATAGCGTTCATTGATGATTTTCATCGACGGAGGAACAATGTCAATTCTACTCGCTTGCATCGCCGATAAATCGCTTTGCGGGAACAAAAGTATCAAGATGGAAAAAAAACCAGCAAAATATCGAGGCTTAAAAACATTCATTTTGTTGTATCTCCTAAATTAGCGTGAATCAACTTTAACTCGGCATCTGTATTCCATAGTCGATGATAATATATAGACTAAAGAATGGCCGTCAAACCTTCAGCGTCTTTACCTCAGCGTCGAGAAAACTTATATTGTCCCAATGAATTATAGACGCAATAGCTTTACCATATTAAAGCTTGGCAGCGCATGCTGGGTAGGCACAATATCCATAATGCTGATTGTGCAACTATTCGTCGGAAGTTCGATCACCGATTTAACCTACTTGATGGCCATCATACTGCTCCCTCCGGTAGGCCTATTCATCATATGGGCGTCGATATTCACAGTTATCGATCTATTTTCCAAAAATTGGCGTTCTTGAGCATGCTCATCAGGCTCATTGCCATATCACTGCTCTTGCTACTTTTATCTAAGCTTTTAAAACCTGTAATGCCAAGATTCAGTCAGGCGATCCTTATTAGTCTTGGTATCACTCTTGTAGGAAGTTTTTTGTTGTTTATCTACGCTTTTGTGACGTAGCCTGCGACACCATGGCATTGCTTTATCCGAACGAAGAAGTCTATACTTCATTTTTTATAGTATTAATGCTAGGACGCAAAAAACTTGGATTATTTCAAGCCTCGACTTTTAACCCACTGAGAAATACATCGCACCGAGCTCATAAAATTAGGAAATCACTATGACGGATTCGAACGAATATACACCACCTGAAGTTTGGACATGGGACACGGAAAGCGGAGGGAAATTCGCAAGTATCAACCGTCCTATTTCGGGAGCAACCAACGAGAAAGATCTACCTGTTGGAGAACACCCCTTGCAATTATATTCAATGGGTACACCTAACGGGGTCAAAGTGACTATCATGCTTGAAGAGCTCTTAGCGTTAGGTATAAAAGAAGCTGAATATGATGCTTTCTATATTGATATCAGCGAAGGGGATCAATTCAGCAGCGGTTTTGTCGACATCAATCCAAACTCAAAAATCCCTGCTCTTTTCGATCGGAGCACCTCCCCCGGCACAAGAGTTTTTGAATCTGCGGCAATTTTATTCTACCTGGCAGAAAAATTCGGACAATTCATACCAACCGATCCTGCTGAACGCGCAGAGTGTATGAGTTGGCTGTTTTGGCAAATGGGCAGCGCTCCATATCTTGGTGGTGGATTCGGGCATTTTTATGCCTATGCGCCGTCTAAAATGGAATACCCAATAAATCGTTTTGCAATGGAGGTGAAACGTCAGCTAGATGTACTCGACAAGAACCTCATGTCAAAGCCATTCCTATCTGGATCTGAATACAATATTGCTGACATGGCGACATTCTCTTGGTACGGATGGCTTGTCATGGATAATCTTTACGAGGCCAGAGAATTTCTTGATGTAGCCTCGTATAAAAATGTAAATAGATGGGCTAATGAAATAAATGACCGGCCTGCTGTGCAACGCGGCCGAAAAGTTAATAGAACTTGGGGACCGGAAGAAGGGCAATTAAAAGAAAGACATCATTCGAGCGATTTAGACTAGCTGTAAAAGCCAAGCGATCCGTATCGCAACAGCGTGCTGAGCAAAATGCTCAGAAAAATCAATCCAGCTTCATACTGAGCTCATCTTTTAGTTTAAGTTTGTTGATTTTACCCGTTGACGTTAGCGGCAAATTAATTTCCTGGTAAGAAACAATGTATTCGGGCACTTTGTATGAAGCGAGTTCTTCTCTACAAAATTCCCGTAAATCTTTCTCTGACTCTTGCTCGCCTTCTTCATACACGACTACAGCAACAACTTTCTCTTCTTTGACATGATCAAAGACTCCGACAACATATGCTTGCTTTATCATCGGATGCGCCACCAGAATCCCTTCGACCTCAAGTGGTGCGACATTAATACCACCTGTTTTGATCATCTCCTTGAAGCGTCCTTTAAAATAGAGGCGCCCATCTTGATCGAGGCAACCTAGATCTCCCGACAAAAAGAAATCATTATGGAAAGTCGATACAGTCATTTCTGGCTCTAGATAGTACCCAACCGTCACGTGGCCTTTGATGGCAATCTCGCCTATAACGCCAGAGGGAAGAATTTCTCTCGTGTCACGATCTAATATTTGTACATCCATACCCGGAAGAGGCTTGCCTTGAGAATTCAGTCGCTGTTCTAAAGAATCAAAGGCATCACAGACTGTAGCATTGCCGTAAGTCTCTGTTGACCCATAAACGTTACATAGCTCATGAGCTTTCAATGTCTCTATTATAAATGCAACATCTTCAGGAAGCCCTATCGTCAAACCTGTGCGCATAGTTTCAACCGCATCGTTGGACCAGTAGCTACTCGCCTTGAGAGCTCTTACCATATTCGCCATTCCGTAGAAAACCGTACAACGCTGAGATCTAATAATAGTAAGCGCCCTATCAGCATCAAAGCTTTCCTGCAAAACAATCGTGCCGCCATGCGTCATGATTGCGGGCAAAGCGTTAGCAGAACCAAAAGACCAAAATAATGGCACCGCAAGCCAAAGGCGATCTTTTTCGGTCAAATGCTGACGCTCGCCTATATCAAATCCATTTTCTATGACCCCTTTGTGTGCAAGCATCACTCCCTTAGGACTAGCAGTTGAACCGGATGTATACAATATATAACAAATATCTTCAGGATTTACAGATGCTTGAGCATCTAAGAGAGCCTCCTCGCTATATAGAGAATTTCGATTCATAAAGTCAGACCAGCTTGCGATCGCACCCTCAGTCTCTCCATCGATAGTAATGACGGTCTTTAACTCCGGTAAAGCCGGAGAATCCAAAGCAAATGGTTGTTGTTCTGATAGCTCTGGAGAGTCTGCTCGAATTCCAGCCAGAAAATCCTGGCCTCGGATCTTCGATAACATAATCAAAGCTACGGCACCTGATTGATTCAAACACCAGTTCAATTCTCTACTTGTCGAAAATGTGCTGACGGCAGTCATTACTGCCCCTATCTTTGCTATCGCAAAAGCAGCGATTAGCCATTCAGGTCGGTTACCCGCCAATACCGCAACTCTATCACCATGTTTTATGCCTACAGACAGTAGCGACCTAGCAAACTTATCTACCTCTTTTCTCCACTCAGAGAAGCTGATGTTTACATCTCCAAAGACAAGCGCTGTCTGCGAGCCTCTAGTGACAGACATCTCGTCAAGAAGATCGCCTAGCGTTTTACTTTTAGGACGAATCATAATTACTAACGTGCCAATTAATAATTTGGTTTACGTTTTTCAAGGAATGCCGCTACTCCTTCCTTAAAATCATCACTTGCGCGAACTTCTTCTCCTAAGCGTTGCTCAAGTAATTCTCTACTTTGCACATGAGCAGAGATAGTATCGCTCACCTGCTTTTTAACGGCCTGAACAGCCTTAGGTCCGTTACGTGCGATGGTTCTCGCTTTCTTTAGCGCCCAAACCATAAGCTCGTCACGGCTTTCAAAAATTTCATTGATGATATCTAACTCCACGCTTCTCTTAGCGTCAATGAGCTCTCCTGTCAGGAGGAGATCCATTGCATGTATATAGCCGATTTGCTCTACAAGCTTTAATGTTGCGCCTCCAAAAGGATAAACAGACCATTTAACTTCGGGCAAGCCAAAGCGTGCGCTCGCCACACAACCTCGTATATCTGTGGAGAGCAAAAGCTCAAGACCGCCCCCAATACAATCTCCATTAACTGCAGAAATAATTGGTTTCGAATATGAATCACATTTCAGCAAAGAATGATTAACAATTGTTGCCATTTCTTCCGAGGCGGTCAGGTCGCCACTGAGATCTGCTCCCACACAAAAACCTCGCTCTCCCGCACCTGTCAAAATAATACAACGCGTGGTATCTGCTTCTAATTCATCCCATACAGCACCTAGCTCACGCATCATATCCCGTGTCATGGCATTCAAACGAAGCTGGTTATCTATGGTTACCATCGCAACATATTTATCAGGTCGTTCTAAGGTTATCTTCACGTAGTCTCCTAAAAAAAAATTTAGCGAAAAGCAGGCATTACATGCTCAGCGAAATCTTTCAGTACTTTCCTCTCGCAATCCATCGGTGGCCACAGCGCAATTTCTTTCATTCCTGCGGATTCAAGTTTTTGAACATGTTCGATAATTTGGTCTGGCTCCCCAACCAATGTGCCAGCCTCTATTGCCCCAGGAGTGATATATCCGCGTTCAGCCGGCTGTAAATAAACCAAGTGACCCTCATGTATTTGACGAAAACGCGCTCTTTCAGGAAGACTCATATTAGCGACTCTCTTGAGATAGTCTTCCCAAATTGGTTGGAAATATTCAGGGATGATCGAATCGTTTTCGCCACTGTCTTTCCATAATTCATAGTAAAAATGCAACTCACATGCCACCCAACTTCCTGTTTCATCAATCACACGATCGTCTGTGAGCTTGTCACCAGGGTGTAAGACACAGCTACTCGTAATGAAAGCGGTATGGAAATCCTCTGGCAGTTGTCGTCCAACTTTAGCAGCCCCAGCATAAATAGCATCCAGCTTAGGTGTAAATACCTCAGGCTCCCCTCCAACGGTCATGAACCCATCACCAAAGCGGCCTGCAGCTGCTAATGCCATGGGGCCATTCGCTGCCACATAAATTGGGATGAGATCTTCAAGATTCAAAAAACCTCTATCCTGATGCATGAATTGTATCTCTCGAGTTTCGCCATCATAGGTATAGTCAACAGCGTCCCCCTTCAATAAGTGTCTGACAGTTTCCAAATAGGAGCTAAAGGCCTTTGCTCGCATCGGATTTTGTCCCATTGTGCGCATCGCGGTATGACCTGTGCCTAATCCCAAGAATGTACGACCCGGAGCAATCGCATTGATAGTGGCGATCGAATGCGCCGTCACTGGAGCGATACGAGTTCCAGTTATAGCAACGCCAGTCCCCAACTTTATGCGGCTCGTGTTGTGGGCGGCTAAAGCCAAAGTTGCGTAACAGTCCGACCATATCATTTGTGAATCGCCTACCCACGCTCGATCAAAACCAAGTTCTTCTGCATACTGAATAAACTTCCAGTTATTTATATGCGTGCTTACCCCAATGCCAAATTCCATTTTTTTTCCTTATAAAAAATTAAAACATTCCTAGTTGAACTATTGTCATTAAAACACTTCTCTACGGGGGAGACTGCTCATAGAACTCGTTGGCAAGATCTGAAGAAGTCATGACCCGACCAAAATAAGGCAACAGCTTCTGCATGGTCTGTTCGCTATAATCACCCAGCATTCTATCGGTACAATCCGATAGAATGACTACGCCATAGTCTCTTTCGTTGGCGCTACGTGCTGTCATCTCAATACCAAAGTTCGTCGCTAATCCTGCCAAAATTAGAATCGTTCGGCCAGAATTTTTAAGTAGCACCTCAAATTCACTACAAGTAAACGGATCTACTTTCGCATTATCGACTTCATATTCAAAAGACCCGACCTCAGGTTTAAGTTCATCTAGCGTTTGCGCGCCCCAGGAACCTCGAACGGCCATATTACTCTCTGGCACCTGCAAAACTCTTCCTGATCCTCTAACGTAACCATTCCGCCGAATGCTCAACTCCGGGTGGCCGGGCCGAAAGGTTTCGTTATGGAAAATAATAGGCACTTTATTTGAACGACATTGATGTACTAAAGAAATGATACGTTCCTTTGTGTCAGGGAACGGCAGTGTGTCTTTAGTAAAATGATAACCACTGCCTTCAGGATGCCAGAAGTCATTCTGCAAATGAGTTAGAACCAGAAGTGCTTCATGCATAGGAACAGGTGGAAACTCGACCATGGTATTATCCCCTTAATACAACCGACTAGACCACAATCATCATACTCACAGGCAACTGCTTTCTTCAACCGCTAGATCTAGCGATGTAGCAATAGGAAAAGCGGTGTTGAGAAGTAATTAATAAGTAGCCATTTCCGCAGAATATCCTGTCGGTACAACAATAGTTGTGTCCATCGCAACTGACAGTTCTGGACCACCAACCATTTCGTTTTCTAGCATTCAGTCGGGTATGGAGTGACCTCCGACTGAAACCACTATTTCAACTGCAGCGGAAGAATTGCCCCGCCTACAGTTTGGCAAGACTTTGTTCATTAGAGCAAAGAACTAGTTCAATTTTTCTCGAATACCTTAGTGCTGCTCGGGTATTTCAACGGCAAAGTTAGGTAAGTATTTTAAGATTATATTGCACATTTATTGTCTAGCTATTCAAAATAACATCGGCATCTACGAAACCATCTGCGCCTTTAACAAAGCCTTTCCATACCTTCATATATTCAACAAACGTATCACTCAATCCTTCGTTTCGGAGATAATCTGCAGAGACAGGTAATGTTGCCGGCACAAAGTTGGGATTTTTCTTCAATTGATTAGGATAATCGTGGTGAAGTATCCCGGCTTTACCCAGCATGACCCAATCAATCCCCATACCCATAACTTTCTCAACATCGTCTGGTGTCATTATTTTACCCGCCACTCCTAGCCTAACATCGCCCCGTTCTAATTGAGAAAAGCACGACAATAAACTTTGTCCTTTATATTCTTCAGCTTCTGCTTCCTTGAACACATCCCATAGAGACATATCTAAAAATTCTATTAATCCGTCTTTCATTAGCTTCTGAGCAATCTCAATGACTTCACCTAAGTCCATACCGAACCGTTCAGGAGAAAGTCTCATCCCTACCATGAAATCATCTCCACATACAGATCGGATTCCTTCGATAATTTCAAACATAGGGGCGGAGCGATTAGCCAAGGATCCACCAAAACGATCAGTTCTCTTATTAACTTCGGGAGATAGAAATTGGGCCAGTAGATACCCATGTGCACCATGAAGCTCAACACCATCAAAACCAGCTTTCTCAGCTCGAGCAGCGGCGGTAACGAAAGCACTAATCATGGTCTCAACTTCCTGAGTGGTCATTGCTCGAGCCCCCCACTTTTCATTATCGGATGAAGACAAAGGCTGCATACCAATGACATCAGAAGGACATCGCATACCTCCATGGTACAGCTGCGCTATCGCTATACTTTCATGCTCCTTAATCTTTGATGCCAGCCGAGTCAGTCCAGGCAACTGATCATCCGAAAAGATACCTAGTTGGCCAGGAAACCCCTTCCCTTCTATCTGCACATGAGCGGCACAAGTCATTGTCAGACCAAATCCACCTTCGGCACGTTTGGTCAACCAATGAAATTCATCATCAGACAAGCTACCATCCTCATGGCTTTGTGAATTGGTCAAAGGCGCCAACATAAAACGATTTTTCATCGCTGGACCACGCTTAAAGCTAAGACTTGAGTACAAATCATTCATCGTAAAACTCTATATATACTTAAAGAAGCAATGGAGGATAATGTGTCTTGCAACAAAAGCCAAGCAGATAAACGTTAGGCCTTAGATATCAGATTAGATGTTCTATTTCGTACAACGTTATAAGCTGTATAAGCCCTACGATATCGTTGTTCCAAAGAGGGCTATACCTAGTCAGCTTAAGTGCTTCGGGGCATAAATTAGCCGCTGCCTCCGAAAGCGAAGCCTCCGTAACGGAACCACGTACCCTAAGGATAGGCGTCCCATCGACCACATCTTGACTTATGTCTAGTTTACAAACATTTTCCAGTGTAGCTGTTAAGTCTTCAGAGTATCGTTTGTTCTTTTTCTTTACTTCAAGGTATAGAGATAAGTCTTCCTCGTATGAATCTCGCCCCAAAGCTTCGAAATTATCGCTCCTAATAGAAAACACAACATCTGCGTACTGTGCCTGCGGTCGAACAAAGTCAATCGAATCTGCCTCACGTCGCTCAAAGGTCGCAATAACTTCATCTAACCGATGCCCTCTCTCTCGAACATCTCGTTTGATTTTAAATTTCCGCCTAATATCCTCATCTACATCCAAGTAAATTTGCAAGTCGTACTGGGACCTCATTTCCACCGAATATAAAGCGTGCAAGCCTTGAGCCACTATGATCTGTTGGGCCTCGATTACTGAAAGCTCGCTACTACGGCCTAAAGAATGATCATATTCATGTACTTCAACGCTATCCCCTGCTGCAAGCGCAGCGAGATCACGAGCATACCGGGACAAGTCGTTAGCCATAGGATTAAGATGGGTAACCACTTCCCACGCCGGTTTCTCCCGATCCCAGAAATGATAATTGTCACCTGAAAGGACAGTCACTGCCTCAGAACCTAACAGCTGGACGACAGCATCCGCAAATGTATCTTTGCCAGAAGCTGAATCTCCGGCTACGCCAATACATATTGATTTTTTTTCGAAATTCTTTGTTGCCATAAAATATTCTAATAAAAAGCCCTGTTGGACAATTATACACTCTGTTAGTGCTGAGACCGCACAATATCCTTCCTACAGGGGAAGGATAGGGGCTTAGACCACCCATGATTGGTTTATAAAATATCTTAAAGTCGAATCAAACCATTCGCACCGCTAAATAGTTTACTGATCTTTCCAGACAGGCTTACGCTTTCCGAGGAACGCTGCAAGCCCCTCTCTCCCATCATGGGTTTGGAAAACATTACAAAGAGTTTCAATTTGATTCTCAATATTTCTACGATAATCAAGATCATTAGCGCGTACGAAGGATTGCCGACCTAGCGCGATTATAGTTGGCGACTTTTCTGCAAAAGATGCCGCCATTTTCAAAGATTCTGGCATCAGTTCCTCTCCGGGAACCACTCTGTTCACTATGCCTAAACTTTGCGCCTCGAATGCCGAAATAGGCTTCCCTAAGAAAAGAAGTTCAAACGCTTTATGCCGACTTATTTGCTGAGGCAAGTGTACATAATGTATGGCTGGCAACAAGCCAATATCAACTTCTGGATAGCCCAAGTCAATATCATCTGATGCCAAAATGAGATCGCAAGAAATAGACAAAGTCATACCAGCTCCTCGAGCGGGCCCATTAATGGCCGCTATGGTAGGCTTTCGCATGGAATATTGGATCTCTAAAGTTTTCATATAGAACTTATATACAAACTCTCTTAACTCTTTCACTCCGCCTTCAGCGATCATTCTAAGGTCCATTCCGCCACAAAACATTTGGCGAAGACTGCTTGTGATAATTACCGCATGCACGTTTTTATCCGCATCAGCCGAAAGGAGAGCGTCATGTATTTCATCAATCATTTCATGATCGATAGCATTTACTGGAGTCCTATTCATAGATATGATGGCAGCACCACTATCAACCGAATATTCGACTCTTTTCATATAAAAACACCTTTAGACGCGATAATACTGGGGCTTATATTCGCGAAGTAATACGAGCAAGGCTTACCCTAAATAATTATCATGCACGCTTTGTAAATTTAATTGGTAGAGCCTTGAGTGGTCTAAAGTTAAGACTATAGACATAAGCCGGCTCTGGAAAATCTGCATCAATAGAAAAATTCTCAAGACGCTCCAATAGCACCCTTATCCCTATGAGAATTTCCTGTCTGGCTAACTGTTGACCTAAGCAGGCATGAATGCCTCCCCCAAAGGACAGATGCGCATGGGCATTTTTTCTCTCGATATCAAACTTCCTCGGACATTCAAATTTTTCTGGATCCTGATTTGCCGCTCCAAATCTTAGAATCAACGTGTCACCTGCTTTCAATGCTACGCCTCGAAGCACCGTGTCTTTCGTTACCGACCTCATAATCCCTTGCACCGGACTTTCTAACCGTAAAGTTTCATCTACAAACCGCTTCAATAATTCAGGCTTCTCGCGAAGCTTTGCATACTGCTCTGGATGTTGTATCAGCAGCCACAACCCGTGGGCAATGGCACTTGTCGTGGTTTCATAACCTCCCGTAATCAGCTGGTTCAAAAGATTTTGTAACTCATGTTCTGTAAACGGGTCCTCACCGTCTTCGGCAACATGAACCAAATCAGAAATCAAATCCCCTGTAGGTGTGTTGCGTCTGTCCTCAAAAACTTTCGCCAAATAATGTTGGGCATCTAGCTCTATATCAGCGATTTCACGCAATCTATCATCTGACATAATCTCATTACTGGTAGCAAGCATTGCCAGAGCCCATTTTTGAAATCGGGCGAACTGCGTCTTGTCCAGTCCTAATTGCTCACCCAGAATCATTCCCGGAAGCGGTAAAGCGAAATCTTTTATGAGATCACAAGAGCCTTTTTCAACAAATTTATCGACCAACTCATGCGCTAAAGATTCAACTTCCGGGACAAGATCTCGAACACGTGCGGCAGTGAAAACACGATCGACTAACTTGCGATGCCCAGCATGCTTTGGTGGATCAGTTCGGTGCAGTACGTGCACATGTTCCCAACCCTTCTCTTTTAACATTTCCTGATAACGCCGACCGTTATCCCCCTGTAATGCTTCCATCGCTAAAATTACATTTGAAAACGTCTCTGTATCCCTCATTACGCTGGCGACATCTTCATGCTTAGTGACAACATAAATACCCGTCTCCGGCATTTTATACACGGGACATTCAGCATGCAGTTGGGCATAAAATTCCCAAGGATCTGCCAGTATTTTCTCATCAAGCAAACTTGTGCTTTCTATAGACACGGGGCAAGTTCTAGACGAAGTGGAATCATCCATGATCATTGCCTGAAGAAGGAACTGAAGACGGCTCATAGGCTGAGGTTCTTAAAATTCTACCTGGCAGAGCTCCAGTGCAATCGCCATCAACAAAGGTAACCTCTCCGTTGACTATCATGTATCTATAGCCGTTTGCTTTTTCTACCAGTCTCTTGCCGCCACCTATTATTGTTTCGTAATAGGGCCGGTCAGGTGTAACTTCTAGTTTATCGAGATCATAGATCATGATGTCAGCAGGCATGCCTTTTTCCAAGGTTCCAAGCCCCTCTATTCCGATAGCTGAGGCGGACATATAAGACATCCTCCAGTGAGCCTCCTCCAACGGCATAACTTTGTCATCGCGGACTAGCTTAGACAGCACTACCGTCGCATATTTTCCCATAGACAAGAACTGGGTGTGGGCACCACCATCGGACAATCCAGGGATGATATACTGATTTTTCATGATTTCTGCATTAGCATCAGGATCATCTCCCAACTGATCTTCGATATAAAAATATGTTTCTAATTTTTCAGCCACAGCAATCTCACAAAACATATCTAAGGGCGATTTGTTCTCCTCTTCCGCGATTTCACTAATAAATCGATCATTATATTTTTCAATAGTTGTTTCATAGACCTTCATCCGGTCCCAACGACCTGACCATACCCTATCTAAAACAGTATCAATGTCATTCTGAAGTTTTACCCTAATAGATGGGTCTGATAGGTTTTTAATACGTTCCTCAACAGGACAAGCCAAAGCCGCATTCCAAGCAGGCATATCATCAAACAAGTTGTACTCAAGCAAGTTAAATAAAGAACCTATTTGGTGCACCGCAGCCAAACCGTAAATACGGTGTCCTGTTTGGTTAGATGCTTCAATACGTTCTAGGGTATCTTTCCATTTATCCGGGATATGGTTTGAATGGATCACGACACTGTGGATCACCGGTCGTCCGCTGGCATCTGAGTATCTTTCAAGGAGACGCTGCTCCGGCTCTCCTAAGTGTAAGTTGTGAGGCGTCACTTCTGCAGATCCTACATTGAATTCGCGTGCTACAGAAAGTAATGCAATCAACTCCTCCTCTTTTGCTATTCCGCTAGGAAGAAGGCTTCCATCATGATCTCGGTCAATCAAGTTGTGATCGGTCGACAACCCTAAAGCTCCTGCACGATAACCGTCCCTCATCAACTCCTTCATTTGCTCTAACTCGTCGTCAGTCAGTTCTGCGCGTTTAGAATCTTCCTCTCCAAGAACATAACCTCTTAATACAGAATGAGGGATGTAACTCGCAACGTTTACTCCCAACCCATGTGTTTCCAAGGAATCAAGGAACTCTCTTTGCGTCTCCCAGTCCCAGCGAAGGCCCTCTTTCATCGACTCATAAGGGATCGCTTCAACTCGAGTCATGCGTTTCATGGCCCTTTCTCTATCCTCAGGCCTAACAGGCGCAAATCCAAATCCACAAAGACAAACGACTACACTAGTTACGCCATGCCAACACGACTGTGAAGCATAGGGGTCCCAATTGAGTTGAGCGTCGTAATGGGTGTGAACGTCAATCACACCGGGAGCGACCACAAGACCTGTGGCATCAATTTCTTTTTTCCCTGTGCCAACTACGGACCCACTGTCAACAACTTTTCCGTCTCTAATTGCGACGTCACCCACAAATGATGGCAGTCTAGTGCCATCAATTACACGTCCTCCTCGAATAACCAAATCAAACTCTTCGCTCATTTCGCCCCCTAAAATGCATCACGCTAGCTTAAAGATATAAATATGTACGTACTAATCAGCCAAAATAAACTCTAGAGCATGGGAAAACAAGAACGTACGTTCGAAAACAGTTAACATTCAATTAATTAGAGCACGAATAGCCTAGCGATCAGCAGTCATCCTGAGCTCTACTTTAAGATGCTTGTATTTCCATTCCCCATCGATTTTGATGTACTCATCGTCATAACGTAGAGCCATCCATGTCTCATTATTTCCTTCAGTCTGAGTCCAGGGCCCCATGATGTACCATATACCGGTCGCACTATCCCCTTTTACCTCAATAATCGGATTCATCATATTGTGCTGAGAGAAACTAAACATTTTCTCAAACCCACGGAATAGCTCTTCAATCTCAGCATGCCCTTTCGCTACGCCAAAAGCCTCGCTCTCCCATATTCCATCCGAAGCAAAGACTGAAGCAATGTTCTTTGGATTATGCATGTCATCACAAATATGGCTGTATCGAAACTTTAACTGTTTGATAGCCTCGATATCTTCTAAGCGTGTGATCCGTTCTTCAAGTGTCATTGTAACCATGATGTCGTCCCCTTTATTCTCTTCATTAAGATGATCGTTAGATGATTCTAAGGTTTTTATATTAGCCTCAAATTTTTCTATGCCGTTTAAAATACTTTAGACCTCTAAACGGTAGAATTTCAAGTACCATAGCTGATTATTATCAAACGACCGTTATTTCAAAACAGGCAGCAAAGATGTGGTTTTGCATTAGTCAAAATCTCTGCCGGCACTCACAAGTTTAGGCAGGTATCTAGACAACCTGAAGGTCTGTCTCATCGAAGACTGGTGTCAGGAAGTCACTATACCCTTGCCTGCGGACCTCGAATTAGACGGCCAGGAAGATTACCGGTAGCAATACCATCTAGGTAGGTAATCTGGCCTGACTGAATAGTCGCCTTATATCCATCCACCTTTTGGATCAGTCGTCTACCTGACGCAGGGAGGTCTTTAACAGCTTGTGGAGCATACAAAGTCAGCTTTTCCAGATCAATCAAGTTGACGTCAGCTTTCATTCCCTTCTTTAAAACTCCCCTGTCCAAAAGTCCGTAAGCCTCGGCAGTGTTTTTGGTCTGCATTTTTATCACCGCTTCTAACGGTAGTCGATCTCCTCTCGTGCGGTCGCGTACCCAGTGGGTCAGCATATAACTTGGCGAGCTCGCATCACAAATCACGCCGCAATGAGCTCCTCCATCAGAGAGGCTAAGAAGAGCCTGAGGATGAATGAGCATTTCGCGAATAGCATCAAAATTCGAATCTGCGTAGTTGATGATAGGGTAGTAAATAAATCCTTTACCTTCGTACGAAAGCATGGCGTCGAGCAATACTTCCTGTGGGTTTTTGCCCTCACGTTTAGCTATAGCTGAAATACTCTGCTCAGGCGTCGGCTCATAATTAGGAGGATCACCGAGAGGATACATGTTGTCAAAGTGCGTGACGAAGAAACTATCAAACTTCCCTTTTAACGTGCTGGATTCATCCACCAACTGGTTTCGCGTCATCGGAACAGATAGGGCTTTTACTTTATCTTCCAGACTCAAGGCAGCAACTTTCAAATAAGTAGGGTGGCCCTTAAATGGATGCATCGGATTGTCAAAATTCATCAACATGCCGGCCGGACGCGCTGCAACCTGCGCCCTTAAGTTGGCACCGGCGGATACCGCTTGCTCGGTCCAATGGAGTATTTCTCGCCACTCATCAGGGTGATGGCTTGCCTGCGCTAGAATAAAGCTGATAGGTAGACCTGTCTCCTTCGACAACGCGCTCATCCAATCGACATCTTCACGAAACCGACCGTGCATACCACCCATTCCGAAGTCACTGGATATTTCAAAAACGCCATGTCCAGCTCGACCACATGCGCGTCCTAAGCTCATCAATTCGTCATGACCGGCAAAAGTACCGGGCACAGGCTCACCGTCTTTGGCTCTATGTAGCATAGTTCTGGAAGACGTAAATCCCAGCGCACCAGCTGCCAAAGCCTCCTCAACTATTACCGACATCTTTTCAATATCGTCTGGAGTCGCTACCTGATCGCTGCGCTCCCCCATCACATAGGCACGCACAGCTCCATGAGGAATTTGAGTCCCAATGTCAATTGACCGGTCAAATTTCTCCAACGCATCTAAATATTGTGGGAACGTTTCCCAGTCCCAGTTAATCCCTTCAGCTAAAGCACTGCCTGGAATATCCTCGACCCCTTCCATAAGCTGAATTAACCAATCGTGTTGATCAGGTCTTGCTGGCGCAAACCCAACCCCGCAATTGCCCATAACAACAGTCGTCACCCCATGCCAGCCAGTTGGAGTCAAATGCTGATCCCACGTTGCCTGACCATCATAATGGGTATGAATGTCAACGAAACCAGGAGTTACTAACAATCCACCGGCATCTAGCTCCTTTTCACCAGGACCAATGTTACCTCCTACCTGAACTATTTTCTCTTTCTCGATCGCCAAATCACCTACGAAAGATGCGCCGCCCGTGCCGTCGACAATTGTTCCACCACGAATAACTAGATCGTACATGTATGTCCCCAGAAGTAATTACACTTGATGCTATTAAAACTCAGAACTAATTAAAAGCCAACATGAAGCAAATTATCTTGTGCCCGAGCAATAAATTGCGGGCTATTTTTGATGCAACTGCACAAATATACTTTCCAATTGAACATTGCTATCGTAGTGTCTTACGTTAATGTAAAGTAAGGACACATCGCTATGATTTTCAAAGAATATGGTAATTATGATGGGATGGGACTCGCGGAACTTGTAAAGCGAAAACAGATTTCTCCTACTGCCTTAATTGATGCTGCCATCGATGGGATCGAACAGGTCAACCCACAATTAAACTGTGTGGTACAGACTTTGCGCAAACAAGCGATGTCTGATCTGAAAGTCGCACCAAAATCGTCACCTTTTTATGGGGTTCCTTTTCTCGTAAAAGAATTTGGCATGCATTTTAAAGGTATGACTTCCTCCGCTGGCTCTAGATTGGCAGAGGGAATAAAATTTCAGTCTGATTCAGAACTAATGACGCGTTGCCGCAATGCCGGCCTCCTAACTGTCGGAACTACTACGACGCCCGAAATGGCGTTTAACGCAAATTCTGAGTCTGTTCTTTATGGTTCGACCTGTAATCCTTGGAATCTTAGCCACTCTGCGGGAGGCTCATCTGGAGGCTCAGGAGCTGCTGTTGCATCAGGTATTGTTCCTATTGCTCATGCTAATGATGGAGGCGGATCTATACGAATACCTGCAGCCTGCAACGGGCTCGTTGGCATGAAACCTACAAGAGGACGCACTCCTACTGGGCCTGATGGCGGAATTTTTCTCTGGGGATTAGCAGTGGAGTTTGCGCTGACTCGAAGCGTACGAGACTCAGCAGCTCTACTAGATGCGGTCGCAGGGCCAGATGATGGCTACTTTTACACAGCAGAGCCTCCCAAAAGTAGCTTTTTGTCGGCGGCAATGTCACATCCAGGGAGCCTACGTGTAGGTATCGTTGAACAACTGCCAGGATGCGCGAAACCTAAAAGAGAATCTAGAGATAAACTTAATAAAACTCGGACTCTACTCGAAGATCTCGGGCACAAATGTGAGACAATAAAGTTAAACTACAGCGCGGAGGAACTCAATGAATCTACAATACGATTATGGGCGACGACTCTGGGCTTTTATATGGAACAGTTCTCTAGAATGACTGGAAAAAAGATCAATTCTAAAACGGTTGAAGCGGTAACGTTAGAAACTTATCGTTACGCGAAAAAATTAAATGCCATGGAATTAGAATGGGCAATGAGCGCACAAAATACTATTTCTAGATCTATAGGGAAAACTATGCGTGATTATGATGTGTTGCTATCACCGGTGCTCGCGCGCGACGTTGCAAAACTTGGGGAGCTAAATCAAAATGCTAAAGGTGTCGGCCTACTGTCATGGTGGAACCAACTGATGCATGACTACTGTATATATACACCACTATTTAATACCACTGGCCAACCAGCCATCGTCCTTCCCTTGTGGCAATCAAAAAGCGGATTACCACTCGGGATGCAGTTTGTAGGGCGACTTGGGGGCGAAGAGACTCTTTATAGCTTGGCCAATCAGCTAGAGACGGCACTTCCCTGGGCAAACCGTAAGCCACCAATTTATGTTGGAGACAAGTCTGAAACCTAACCGACTATTTATAATCGAAGAGACACTCAGCTACTTAACCTAGTCTACAAAGCTCAGTAGTCTTCTGTGGATGATGTCATTTGCTTCCAACATAATTCCATCAATTAATTCACGACACGTCGGGATATCATGAATTAATCCTGCCACCATACCGCAACTCCATGCGCCTGCATCCATAGCACCATCTTGCATTATTTTAGGATAAATACCCGCGACTTCATCAATGATATCGTCAATTTTCAAGTCGCTCCCCATCTGTTTTTCCTTCTCTATGACCCTATCAACAGCAGCGTTCTTCAACACACGCTCTGTATTGCGGAGAGGTCTCATAATAAGTCGTGTATCTAATTCAGAGGCCTCGACCAAAGCATCTTTCACGTTCTGATGTATGGGCGCTTCTTGGGTCGCCATAAACCTGGTTCCCATATTAATTCCGTCAGCACCTAACGCTAGTGCTGCGACCAGCTGCTTTGCATTTCCAATACCTCCGGAGGCCACAAAAGGGATACTAAGCTCCTCGGCTGCTCGGGGTAAGAGAATCATATTAGGAATGTCATCCTCTCCCGGATGTCCCCCGCACTCAAATCCATCAACACTTACTGCATCACAGCCTATTCGCTCAGCCTTGAGTGAATGGCGAACTGACGTGCACTTGTGAATTACTTTGATACCAGCCGCTTTCATCGCTGGCATATAAGCTTCAGGACTGCGACCTGCGGTTTCCACTATCTTCACCCCCCCATCGACAATAGCTGCGATATATTCATTATACGGTGGGTTCTCAAAGCCTGGTAGAAAGGTAAGATTAACTCCGAAAGGCTTATCTGTCATATCGTGACAACGGGCAATTTCAGCCGCCAGATCGGCAGGTGTTTTTTGTGTCAGACCTGTAATAATTCCTAGGCCTCCAGCGTTTGAAACAGCCGCCGCCATTTCCGCGAAGCCTACGTAATGCATACCCCCCTGAATAATAGGGTGCTTAACTTGGAACAGTTCTGTTATCCTCGTCTTCATAATTTCAATCCAAATAAATTAATAACCCCCTGTGAAAAATAGTAACACAATTAGCACCGACTAATTATGGCAAGGCCAGTCTATATATTTTCTCTGGCCGAGCAGAAAACGCAGTGAAAAAACATTTATACTCTTCGTATTTCACCTAATTGATAATATAAATTTGGACAATAGAATGCCGAAAACCAGAATAATAAAAATGGAAGGTGCCATGAATTTTCGAGATCTAGGAGGTATCCAGCTAAAAGGGAATAGTCTCACACGAAACGGAGTTCTTTTCCGCTCGGATGGACTATCACGGTTGACCATCCGAGACCTAAAAAAGTTTGAAAGTTTAAACATAAACAGTATTCTCGATTTGCGTCATCCTGAAGAAATAGCAAAAGCTCCCGACAAATTACCGGAAGATATGACAGTCCAATCGATTAAATGTGGGTTCTATGCCAAAGGGACAATGAAACTTTTCCAAGCCGTAAATTCTGGTGAAGCAGATGTGAGTGAGTCAAGAACTTTAATGCGGCAGGTCTATGCAAAAATGCCTATCGAGCACATAGAAGAGATTCAGAACATCATCAGATATATCCTTCAAAGCGAAAAGACACCCTGTCTCATCCACTGCATGAGCGGGAAAGACAGAACAGGGCTCATCATAGCAGTAATTCTGAAGGCTATCGGGGCACCTATGCCTGCTATAATAAGTGACTACGAGATGAGTAATGGCGAATATCAAACAGTGGACGTCTTCGACGAACGAGCCCAAAAAGAGAGTATTAAGTCAGTCATGGCGGCAGATCCCAGCTACCTATTAGCAAGCTTTTCCGCCATAGAAAAAGTATATGGTTCTTTCGACAACTATATAACTAAAGCACTCATGCTGACCGACAGCGAGCTTAATCAGCTCAGTCATCTTTTGAGTGAGTAAATTACTTTTATTCGAAGCCCAGTCCCTAACTTTCCATCAATCGCTGCTTCACTAGCCGTCTCAAGATTTTATTTGCTGCACTTTTGGGTAGGTCTTCCCAAACCTCAATGCTTTTAGGCTTTTTATAATTGGCCAGATTGGCTTTAGCATAGCTGAGCAAGGCTTCTAAATCGAAGGCTTCAGGATCACGCACTGCTACAGCTGCATGAATCCTATCACCCCATTTTTCGTCGGGCAAGCCAACTACTGCGGCTTCAAGCACTCCATCATAAGCCATTAAAACATCTTCAACTTCTCGCGGGTATACGTTATAGCCACCGGAAATCAACATGTCATTCTTACGATCAACTAAATAGTAAAATCCATCTTCATCTCGATACCCTAGATCTCCAGTATGCAGCCAGCCATTACGGAAAACTTTTTTTGTGGCCTCTGCTCTGTTCCAATAATAAGCCATAGTCTGTGGCCCTCGGCAGACAATTTCGCCAATCTCTCCATCGCCTAAAGGCAAGTCATTTTCATCAAAAACGGCACAGTCCACAAAAGAAAATGGTCGACCACAGGCGCCCACACGATCGTGGTCTTCGGGTGCCAAAAATGTGATCACCATAGGGCTCTCAGCTTGACCGTAACACTGAGCAAAGATCCTACCGAACTGTTTTTCCGAACGTTCTAATAAACTTGGTGCTATCGGAGATGCGCCATAACTAATTTTCTTGAATGCCAACTTAGCATCCTCCAGCGATGGTTCCTCCAAAATCATTGCTAACATTGTCGGGACAAGAAACGTATGTGTGGCCTGACTTTCCTCAGCCAGGAGAATAAACGCGCCAGGGTCAAACTTCTTCATCACAATCGATCGGACACCACGAACCAACGCGGGTAAAAAGAATGCGCCGGATGCATGAGCTATGGGGGCTGCATGTAAGAATGATGATTGCGGCTCGAGATCAGGTACCAGATCCATCAAGAATGCAGACATTTCTGCCAGCTCACCGCGAGTGGTCAGTGTCACAGCTTTAGCCTGTCCGGTTGTGCCCCCAGTATATCCCAATCGCAAAGGGGCATCCAAAGAGCGATCGATAGAACAACAGCTATCATCAGCGTGGGTCAACATCGAGGCGAAATCGGCTTCATTTATATTAATTTCAACTGGAAAACTGCTAGATTCGCAGTGTATTGCTGCTCTAGCGCCGCTATCTTCCAGTTTATAGTGATGGTTAGCAACAGTCTCTCGGGTATTCATTCCTACTCGAACCAAACCAGCTTTTGCCAGAGCATAGTATGCAACTAAACAATCAATACTATTGGGTAAAAGAACGCCTACTCGATCACCTGGTTCAAGTCCGGATGCAATTAAGGCGTTGCCTACCGCGTTTGTCAGCCTGTCGAACTCATTGAAAGATACGTCTCTACTTCCTTCAGTAAGACAGATTTGATCTTTGAAGTACCGTGCCGAACGGCTAATTAAAGTGCTGATTTGCATCGTTATGCTACCTTTTATCTACTTACCAAAAAACCTATTGTTAATAGCTTGCTTTTGTAAAAAATTTTGTCCCTATATGTTATTAGATTATTGAGTAATCGTGAAAGGAAAATTCATTCTAGTTATCAAGATGTCCTGCACTTTCTATAGTGCTATGCTCTTAACTAGCCTGACTAGGGACCTGTCTAATGTCTGCATACATCAAGAACTTACTTTCTGAACTTATAGAACGTCCCAATACGGCAATCAGTATTGGCGGCTTGGGCGCCATAGCTGAATTCGATGGCGACCCAAAGAAAGTCTCTTTCAATAGTGCAAATGAACTACAGATTTGTAATTCCAAAGGGGCGTTTAGAGTAAAAATAGATGGCGGGGAGAGCCTACTAGCATACGAGACTCTATCCCAAACACCAAAATCGTGGCAATGGGGAATGGCCGTGCTCGCAGACAGAGATCCGTACTTCGTAAACCTAAAAAATGGAATACGTGAAATAGGGCCTGATACCGAGGCTATTTCTGAAAACGATAAGGACTCTATTTTGTTTACCCTCGGCACTGGACTCTCAAATAGCAACTTCACTATCCGAACAAAAGACTCTTTTTTACTGCGTATCCTAAGATCTAATGAAGGTATGTGTATTACTGAGAATAATAACCCTGTCCTGGAAGCAATCATCGACTTCAGCCCCCATAGAGTGGTCTATTCAACAATTGCGCGAATCGAGGTCTATCAGAAAATTAGCCGCCATAAAACCCCAATGGGTCCGCATACACATCTGCTCCCGCCTCTGCTGAAAGCAAGACGAACTCATATAGCCGGGATACCTATCCCAGCTAGCCAAAGCCCACAACTAACACTCCACCCTGAAAACCCGATGTTTGATCAATACGGGCATTCCCGACCATTTGCAAAATCTGTATACGAGAGTTTTTCTCCACTAGTAGAGGCTCACTGTGCAGAAGAATTTCGCATTGAAAAAAAGAGACTAAGAGTCGCTTTCAAAAAGCTAGAAAAGGCTATAAATTACGTTTTGCCTAGTACTCGACTTGGCCGGCTAGCATACAAAGTAACTCTTAGACAGCTTTCACACACGATCGAAGATAAGGATTATCTAGATACATGGTTGAAGACACAAAGGCAGCATGATTCAAAAGAATTATAAATACCTTCACTTTATTATGGCGGGATTCGTCACGGTCCTCTTGTGCTCAAACCTCATCGGGCCGGCCAAAATATGTGCAATAGAACTCCCCGTGGCACTCCCTCTTATTGGTAGCTTATTAGTGTTTGGCGCGGGAAATCTTTTTTTTCCGATTAGCTACATATTCGGTGACATCCTGACCGAAGTATATGGGTATGCCCAAGCAAGGAAAGTTATTTGGGCTGGATTTGCAGCGATGATTTTTGCGACTTGCATGTCACAGATAGTAATCCACATGCCCGGTCATAGCGCTGAACCTTTCAATGCCACTTTGCAGCCTGCTTTGGAAGTTGTATTCGGTTCAACTTGGCGAATTGTCATAGCCTCAATGGTCGCTTTTTGGGCCGGAGATTTTGTTAACGCTTACGTGTTGGCTCGAGTCAAAGTATGGACTCAAGGAAGACATCTTTGGTTCCGCACAATCAGTTCGACGATACTAGGGCAAGGTGTTGATAGCTTAATATTTTACCCCATTGCTTTTTATGGAACATGGTCAAATGAAGGCTTAATCTCGGTGATTTTGTTTAACTTTGTTTTCAAAGTCTTGGTAGAAGTTGTAATGACCCCAGGGACATATTTTATAGTAGGCCGACTGAAACAGCTTGAGAATGAAGACCATTTCGACACTGAAACAGACTTCTCCCCGTTCTCTATTAGCGATAAATAATTTAAATAGCTACTGCTTCGTAGTGAGCCACGCGGCAAATTCTTTCGCCAGCTCTGGGTGCTTAAGCGCATAATCAACGTTCGCTTTCAGATACCCTATTTTAGAACCGCAATCATATCTTTGCCCTTTAAACTGAAATCCATCAATGCGGTAATCGCCCAACAAAGCGGATATACCGTCAGTGAGCTGAATTTCATTTCCGGAGCCCTTTTGCGTTTTCTCCAACTGGCCCATGACTGCTGAAGGCAAAATGTAACGACCTACGACACCCAGCAAACTAGGGGCAAACTGCGGATCAGGCTTTTCTACAATAGTAGCTATTCTGTTTGAACTACCGACCTCATCTTCATATTTGATTATCCCGTACTGCTTAGTTTCTTCGAGGGCAATTTTTTGAATCCCTATAGCTCCGCAGCCATTTTTTTCATAATGCCGCACCATTTGAAGCAAGCATCCACCGGCCGCTGCTCCATCAATCAGGTCATCTGCTAATACAACTGCAAACGACTCAGCCTCGACTGCATCTCGTGCGCACCAAATCGCATGCCCCAGACCCAGCGGCTCCGCCTGTTCAATGTAGAGAGAACTGACATTAGCGGGAATGATCGCCCCTATTTTTGTTACTGCATCCAACTCAGATGTGCTTTCAAAGTGCTTTTTTATAGCTTTTTTATCAGGGGGAATAACGAAAATCAGCTGCTCGAAACCAGCTTCTATTGCCTCTTCTACGGCATACTGAATCAAAGGCTTATCAACTATCGGAAGCATCTCTTTTGGACTGGCTTTAGTAACAGGGAGGAAACGAGTCCCCAAACCCGCAGCTGGAAAGATAACCGTCTTTAATTTCTTGTAGCTCATAACTTCTTATTGTCTCGGGAACTATTAGTCGCAAAGCTTGAAGGCTCAGAGTTCGTCTTTCGAAGAGTCGGGCAAAAAGAAGACAACAACATAAAGCATTCTTCCTCATCATAGCAATCAACCGCATCTTTGAGGTCACCTAAAAAGCCAGCCATTAATTTCTCATCTAATTTTTTATGTGAAGCTAATAGTAATTTTTCATGAATCGTCTCATCTGGGCTTTCGTACTCGTAGAAAAGCTCTTCATCGATTTTTTCACCCCCACGCAAACCTGTATAAACGATATTAATATCCTTGTTCGGAACATGTCCGGAAAGTCGTATAACTTGCTCAGCCAAGAATGTTATATTAATTGGCCTTCCCATATCTAGAACAAAAACCTCCCCCCCTGACCCAACCACACTTGCCTCCAAAATCAACTGACAGGCTTCCGAGACAGCCATAAAATATCTCGTTGCCTCAGGGTGGGTTACCGTTACGGGGCCACCTTCAGATATCTGACTTTGAAACAAAGGCACCACACTACCGGTGGAGCCAAGAACGTTACCAAAGCGGACCGTGATGTAATTAGTGTTAGATTGCTCGTTTTTATGTACGCAAAGCATTTCTGCGAATCGCTTGGTTGCTCCCATTACACTAGAAGGGTTGACGGCTTTATCCGAAGAGATCAAAACAAAGCTGTCACAACTGTGAGCACTAGCTAGATCAGCAACATTATCTGTACCCAAGATGTTATTGCTGATCGCCTCGCGCGTATGTTCCTCAAGTATCGGTACATGCTTATATGCCGCTGCATGAAAAACATGTTCAGGGTTGAATTTTTTAAAAGCAAAGTCTAAAGCTGAAGTATCGCGGACATCTCCAAGCACAAAGAAAGACTCTATGCCTGGGTAATTAGTTCTGATCTCTCTTTCTGCTTGGTATAAATTTAATTCGCTGTTATCAAACACGACTAGTCGAGAGATGCCTAACCCACATAACTGACGAGATAATTCAATACCCACGGATCCACCGCCACCCGTAACCAAAACAACTGAAGAGCACAAAGCATTCTGCATTTTATCCCAGTCTAACTGGATTTTTTCTCGACCCAATAAGTCGTCTATAGCTACATCGCGCACTTTTTCCAGACCAACTTTTTGATCTACCAAATCTAATAGCTTAGGCAAAGTTCGATAGTCTGCACCGCTTAAAGCACAGGCTTGGACTATCAGCTGCATCTCTTGAGCGTTAGCCGACGGCACTGCAATAATGATTAAATGAATATCGAACCTGGTAACTATATTGGCAATATTCTCGACTCCTCCTAAGACAGGGAGGCCATGTATCCGTGAGCTTAGAAACGATGGATCATCGTCAACGAACCCCACTGCCAAATATTGCTCGCTTCTCCTCAGTTCTCTTAGCAATCCTTCTCCAGCATGCCCCGCACCGACGATCAAAACCCTTTCTCCAAAACGCATGGAGAGAAGGCCTAATTCTCGATCTTTCCACAAGCGAAAAATTAATCGAGATCCTCCTAAAAGAAAGATCAAAAAGATAGGGAAAAGTAAAAACATACTGCGGGGAATTGACTGTATTTGAAAAAGTAATGCAGCTAGTCCCAAGGACATACTTCCTAAGGCAGCGCAGCCGACAACCCGCATAAGATCTTGAACACTAGCAAACCGCCATTGCCCTCGATACAAGTAAAAAGCATTGAAAATCAGACCCTGTAAGACAACGACCACAGGCAATGCCTCAAGGTTAGCATCAATAAATTCAGCTGGAGGGACTTCAAAATTGAACCTCGCCCAAAGAGCACCCACCCAAGCCACAGAAACAGCTAATAAGTCATGTGTAGCTATTTTAATTTTAGGGCTCATGAGTAATTTAGAAAATGATTCAAATGAATGTCTACTGATTATTTTTACTACTTTTGGGGGCATAGTACCAGATGATTATAAGAAAAGCGTATACACATCCAATCCCCCAAGTCGAGTCAACGACACCTTCCGTCACTAACCATGCTGCTGGCCAGCATATACATAAATTCACAACCACCAAACACAGATTGAGAGCTCGCACACCCATACCACTGAGCACAAACCTCTGGTAGGCGTGCTCGCGATGAGCAGACCACCACGTCTCTCTCTTAATTATTCTTTTAAACAGGGTCAGCAATGCATCACAAATAAAGGGAGAGAGTAAGATAAAAGGTACACCTATGGGTACACCTTCAGTTGCTCCGAAAATAGAAATTGCGATCAACTGGAATCCAATGAAGTAGCTGCCGAGATCCCCTAGAAAAATACGAGCAGGATGAATATTAAATAAGAGAAACCCAAAAATTGCACCTGCTAAGACCCAGCACAATACTAGAAGCTCTAGGGAGAAAAAAGTCGACCCACACAACATATAGCCAAGGATAGATAAGATTGCTTGACTACTGGCATAACCGTCTGCCCCGTCCAAAAAATTAAATACGTTGACTATAAAAACAATGAGGAAAACGACGCCAGCCAAGAGGAGACTATCGCTGGGGAAATGAGAGGACAAACAAAACGATACGAAGAAAATGGACAGCAACACTTGTCCTGCGAGTCGCCATACGGCACTGCGCGGCTTCCAGTCATCCAGTCCACCCATCATGGCAAACAATATTCCACAGATCAGCCATACTAAAGCTGAATTTTGCTCTTGTGTAGAAAAGCTGAACCCGCCTTCAGAAGAAAAATCAAGGAATACTATTTGATAACCAAGAAAGACTACTGCTATAGCAATTCCTCCGCCTCTAGGCACGACACGTCGATGCAAACTTCGCTCGTTAGGCACATCGACAATTTGCATTTTGTTTAAAACGAAACATGACAAGGCAGTTACTAAAATAGACAGGAAAAATGGAGCGATAAAAAATTCAAATAAAAAAATATTACTCATCTAAATAGAAAGCTCCTGTCAGCTGAACTGCTTCTATGAACGAAATTTTGGGAGTCCAATCCAACATTGAATGTGCATCTGACGAATCCACCAGCAACGATTCAGTTAGACGAGCATATTCTGAAGATTTATTGGCGACTGCGGCTAGCACTTTAAGAAGTCCAAGAGGAAAAGGGAAAAGATAAGCACGTCGGCCAAGAGCTTTGGCTAATGCGGAGATCAGCTCGGGTGTAGAAACGCAAACATCTGCTAAAGTGAACACTTCAAATCCTGAGTTCGTTCGTTCCACTGCTGCTGAAACTGCAGTCACGAGATTCTCTACATAAATAAAGCTCCGTTGGTTGTCTATCCTTGCTAAAGGCATAGGGACTCTTTTCAATATTGCGTTACAGAGGCTATCTAAATTGCCTTTTTGCCCAGGTCCATAGACAAGCGATGGTCTCAATATGCTTCCGGTAAGCCCAGGTATAGAAAGAAGGCTTTTCTCAGCCTCCCATTTTGTCAACCCATAGTAATCTTTAGGATCTGGCGTCCTTCCAGGGCTCATGGGGTCATTAACTGATTCTGTTACGTCACCATTAACCTTGATAGAGCTCATGAAAATAAAACTTTTGACACCAGACTCATGAGCTTGTTTGGCAAGCCCAAATGTGCCCCCTACATTTACGTCACGATAATGCTCAAGCAGGTTCGTGTCTTGGCCATAGGAGGAGTGAGTCACTCCTGCCAGGTGGATCACAACATCGATCTCACATAAGTCATTATTCCAGTCTTTGTTAGCATTAATCAGGCCAGAAACTAATGTTTTCGTAGCTCCTGGGCAGACTGCGCCATTGCGGCTGACAGCAGTAACTGCATGTCCTCGCTCAATTAAATCTCTGCACACGTACCGGCCTATAAAGCCATCCGCTCCTGTAACAAAAATACGTAAAGACAAGTTTAGTTTCCTCTCCAACATCCAGCATTTCTATCAGTATCCATTGCGTACCCCCGAGAGTATTTACAATAGCTTAATCAGCAAGGAATTTAGTTACAGCAGAGACTACAGATACTTGATCCGATTCAGATAACCACGGGTGCATAGGCAAACTAAGTACTCTAGCGGCGACATGGTCAGCTACTTCAAATTTTTTCTGCGCCCAATCTTGCCCAGCAAATACAGGCTGTCGATTGACAGCGACAGGATAATGCACTGCTGACGGGATATTCACACTACTTAAATAGGCCTGCAGTTTATCGCGATGATCGACCTGAACAGTGTACTGGGCGAAGACACTGTCATTGTGATCGTGGACATAAGGCGTCACGAGTTTCTCAGCACAGCTGCTATTGAATTTTTGAGAGTATGACTCTCCTACTCTAGCTCGACTAGCGACCTCATCAGGGAAAGTAGTCATCTTGGATAGTAATACTGCTGCCTGAATAGTATCTAGCCTGCCCGTTAGTCCTAGGCGTGTGTGATTGTATCGGCTCTCTTGCCCGTGGGCACTTATTTCTCTTAACTGCTTGGCAATATCAGCATCGTTAGTAAAGCAGGCGCCACCATCACCGTAGCATCCGAGGGGTTTGGAGGGGAAAAAGCTTGTGCAACCGATAGTCGACAAAGAGCAGGATTTGGACCCTTTATACATAGCGCCAAAACTCTGCGCACCATCCTCAATCACTACCAGCCCATGCCGAGAGGCGACTTCGTTTATTTTGTCCATGTCAGCGCACTGGCCATACAAAGACACGGGCATTACAACTTTCGTTCGCTTTGTAATAGCCATCTCAATAAGAGAAGGATCTATGTTGTACGTCTGTTGGTCTATATCGGCAAAAACGGGAACGGCACCAAGCCTACGGATTACTTCTGCGGTAGCAAAAAAAGTGAACGGACTAGTGATGACTTCATCATTGACCCCGACTCCTGCCGACATTAATGCTATCAAAAGGGCATCAGTGCCACTAGATACTCCAATACAGTGACTAGCACCTGTATAGTCCTCAAGAACTTTCTCTAACTCAGCCACTTCGGGACCGCAAATATATTGGCCATGGCTTAGGACTTTTTGGATCCGCCGATCGACATCCTCTTTAAGCTGTTCATACTGACCTTGCAAATCAACAAAATTCATTGTGCTTCAACTGCTCCTGTATTTTCGCCTTATCGCCCTTAATGACAATGTTAAAACCTTAAAAACCCGCGAGTATTTCGTCTATAATTGTTTATTATTTACCTCATAAGACTCTCGGCAAAATTAACTTTTTTTACTCTGTTACTGATACCACGACATCTGCCACTGCAAAAACATCATACATGCCAGAACAATCGAACGATAATTAGCAACCTTATAAAAAAAAATAGAACGTTATTACGGTAGTATATTACGCAAACACGAATAACTAACAATAGGTTTCAAAACTGAAGGCCGTGTTAACATAAGTCCCAATCTTTGTAACCGGAGAATCAAGAATGGTTGATGATAGCCCTAATGGATTAGACACACTAACAATTGACACTGCCAATTTATTTAGAGAAGAATCGATTACTGACACTCAGTCAGCTAATATAAAGCAACTCATCCCGATAACCTTAGATGGGACGGAAGATAGTAGCCGCGATCGGCAGTTTATTGGTGATACAACACTTATGACTCAAATGGGTCCTATTCCTGTGCAATTTCCAATTCCGGCAAAAAACTTACAAGAAGCATTTACGATGTTCCCTGAGGGCGTCCAAGGTGCGGTAGAGAAACTCCAAGAAAGAGCCCAAGAAATGGCTAGAGAAGAGGCATCACGAATTGTAGTCCCAGGACAAGAACCAAACCGAGGAGGGTTCGGAGGCCGAGGTTAGCCAAGATAGAAACATAAAACTATGTCGAAGCCTATACTAGAAGTCACAAATATCTCGCTTTCCAGGGCTCAAAAGCTTGTTGTTCGCGATTTAAGTTTCTCGGTTTCAGGTGGAGAAATACTCCGGCTCTCAGGCTCTAACGGCAGCGGAAAAACAACTATCCTGCGAGCGTTGGCGGGGCTTATATTGCCCGATAATGGCAAAGTCGCAAGGCTAGAAGAAAAATTGGGCAACATCACTACTTCTAGCAACTCAGTTATCTACATTGCGCACCGTCATGGTCTGGAAGAAAATTTAAGCCCACTAGAAAATCTTAATTTCTTATCACAGGTATGTACCCCACCTCCTATTCGAGATGGAGTCAGCGTACTTGAAACATTGGGGCTGAAAACCTCAATGCACGTCCCTACTGCTCGACTTTCAGCGGGGCAGAAACAGCGGATATCTCTTGCTAGGCTGCTGATGTTTGACGCTCCATTATGGCTTCTAGATGAGCCCTTCACAGCGCTTGATACGAGTTCAAAAAAGCAACTAGAAAGTATGATTGATGCGCACCTAGATAGGAAAGGAGCCGTTGTGCTTGCCACTCATCAGAGATTTAATTGCAAAAGCCACGTATTAAAACATTCGCTCCCAATGATCCCATGACCCTGTTTCCCCGAGCAGTAAACGAAACAACCTCACGTGAGCTGCGGAAAACTTTTCGTAGTCCCAGCGAAATCTTCTATCCGTTAATATTTTTTGTCCTTGTGCTAACCATGTTCCCATTTTCCATACCGCCGGTGCCTGGGCTATTTAATTCGATAGCAAGTGGTATATTATGGACCGCAGCTCTTCTAGCAATCAGCCTGTCTCTCGAGACGCTTTTCAAAGCTGATTATAGCTCTGGAGCCCTCGAAGTAATTCACCTTTCTGGAGCTAACCTCGTCCTCGTAGCCATTGGGAAATCTCTAGGGCATTGGATTATTTCGGGACTGCCAATTGCCTTACTTGCATTTCCAATAGGTTGGGCGTTAGATTTAAACTTTCTAACCCTTTGGGTGCTCGTGATAACCCTGATGCTTGGAAGTGCGACAATGAGCCTGACAGGCTCGTCAATAAGCGCCCTAACTGTTGGATTAAGAGGTGGAGGATTCCTACTGGTTATGCTCTCTCTGCCCTTTTTTGTACCGCTACTTATATTTGGCAGCTCAGCTGCCACAAATGCCTCTTTAGGTATAGTTCCTGAGGCAGAATTGTACTTTCTCGGGGGTATGTTTGTGCTCTCACTGACCGTAGCTCCTTGGGCTACAGCGCATGCCATAAAGATAAGGCTAGGCTGATGATGATGATGATGAATTTATTACACAAATATGCCTCACTAAAAAACTTTTACTTTTTAAGCGTAAAATTGTCTCGGTGGTTGGTTTTACCTTTCGTTTTTACCTTGGTATATGGCTTAATCGGCGCTCTCTGGATTGCGCCCCAAGACTATCAGCAAGGCGAGAGCTTCAGGATAATGTATGTACATGTGCCAAGTGCTTGGCTTTCTATGTTTGTATATATGAATATGTTTGGTGCTGCGATACTCACTCTGATCTGGCGGGTGAAACTATCTGAAATAGTTCTCCGCGCCTGCGCGCCCCTTGGTGCAATTTTCACTTTTCTTGCGCTTATTACAGGCTCCATTTGGGGCAAACCGATGTGGGGAACTTGGTGGGTGTGGGACGCGCGCCTTACTTCCGAGTTGCTTTTACTTTTCATCTACTTTGGAATAATTGCGCTCTTCCAAGCGATTGAAGATAGACGTATGGCCGCAAAAGCCTGCGCTTTGATGACAGTAGTCGGTGCAGTTAACATCCCTATTATTCACTATTCGGTGCAATGGTGGAGTACACTTCATCAAGGGCCAACGGTGTCTAAAATCGGCACGCCGTCAATTCATCTGGACATGCTTATTCCTTTAATCGTGATGAGCGTTGCATTCACACTTTATTTTATAATCATGTGCTTGGCGCGCATCAGAATAGGTATACGAGAATACGATAAGAATTCAACCTGGGTCAAAAATTTAGTGACCTCCACTCTGCAAAAGGAGCATAACCAGTGAACAATTTTTTCCTAATGGGAGGTTACGCCTTTTACGTCTGGTCAGCGTATATTACAACAGCTATAGTGCTGGCCGCGTCATATGTACTTGTAAGAAAACACGAACGACTTCAATTACAACGGCTTATAAAAGCTCAGAACTAACTAGTAGGAAACAATGTCCCCACGAAAGAAAAAAATGCTGACTTTAGCCCTCGCTATTGCCGGACTAGGTTTAGCAACAGCGCTAATTTTGACCGCCTTTGAAAAGAACTTGATGTATTTTTACAGTCCTAGCGAGATCGCCGAGGGGAAAGCACCCGACAATCGACCTTTCCGAATCGGAGGTATGGTCGTAAAAGGCAGTGTTATTAGAGAAAAAGATACTCTAGGGGTGTGGTTCAACCTTACCGACTATGCACACGAACGAATGGTTTATTACAAAGGGATACTTCCTGACTTATTCAGAGAAGGTCAAGGTATTGTCGCCAAAGGTGGCCTCAATGAAACAGGCCTCTTTGTGGCTACCGAAGTACTAGCAAAGCATGACGAAAACTACATGCCGCCGGAAGTAGCGGATGCACTGAAGAAATCTCAGGAATATCAAAACTCAAAATGATTGTTGAACTTGGCCATTTCTCTACTGTGCTAGCTCTCATCTGCTCAGCAATGCTATCCATCATCCCGCTAATCGGTGCGCAAACAAATAATGTCCACCTTATGGCTATAGCAAAATCCGCGGCTCGAGCTCAGTTCTTATTAGTGTTGTTGGGATTTCTGGCACTTACCTGGGCATTCATAACGAATGACTTTTCACTGACTTATGTCGCTTCTAACTCAAATTCTTCTCTTCCTCTGGGCTTCAGAATATCGGCTGTCTGGGGAGCCCATGAAGGATCTCTCCTACTTTGGGTATTAATTCTTTCGATTTGGATGGCGGCATTCACTTGTTCGAATAATGATATGCCACCGCAATTTAAAGCTCGAGTCCTTGCTATTCTTGGCATCATAAGTTTTGGATTTTTGATCTTCATGCTCTTCACCTCCAACCCATTCTTGAGAAGCCTTCCGTCTCCAGCTAATGGCCTAGACTTAAATCCATTATTGCAAGATTTAGGGCTGATCATTCACCCGCCGTTGCTATATGCCGGCTATGTAGGCTTTTCCGTGCCTTTTGCCTTAGCCGTAGCAGCTCTTCTAGGAGACGGGGTGAATCCTGAATGGGCTCGCTGGACTCGCCCATGGGTCCTTGTTGCTTGGTCTTTTCTCACTATCGGGATTAGTCTTGGTAGCTGGTGGGCCTATTATGAGCTAGGTTGGGGAGGATGGTGGTTTTGGGACCCCGTAGAAAATGCTTCTTTTATGCCTTGGCTTTTAGGAACAGCCCTTGTTCACTCACTTGCAGCATCCGAAAAACGGAATATCTTTAAAAGTTGGACGATTCTCCTCGCCATTGCAACATTCGGCCTTAGCCTGATAGGTACATTTCTAGTGAGGTCCGGAATCCTGACGTCGGTCCATGCCTTTGCTACAGATCCGACTAGAGGCGTCTTTATTTTAGCCTTCTTAACTATTGTTATTGGAGGTGCACTTGCAGTTTTCGCAGCAAAAAAACCTCAATCTGACCCTCTTGCGAGTGACTCATTAGCTGCACGGGAGACTTTTCTTTTGACGAACAGTATCGTTCTGTCGGTTGCCACGGCGACTGTTTTACTCGGAACACTCTATCCGTTGCTAATTGATGCATTGGGGCTTGGAAAAATGTCAGTGGGTGCTCCTTACTTTAATAGCGTCTTTATCCCCCTAATGGTTCCGTTGCTAATGCTAATCGGCTTCGGACAGACTGCGCACTGGAGAAGAGATAGTTTTAGGCGTCTGTTCTCCATAGCCAAGTACCCGGCAGCTTGCGCGACAACTCTTGCGATAGGCGCCTGGGCAATGCTCGAGGGAACCGGGGCCATACAAGCTGCTTTAGGATTGTTAATGGCTTTCTGGGTGATTGTAGCCACCTTAAAGAATCTTTATCTCCAGCTCTCTAACGCTACAAAAATCTCACCCGTTCGGCGAGCGTTACTTGGTCAAAGCGTGGCACACATCGGGTTCGCAGTAACGGTCATAGGAGTAACGCTGGTGAGCATATACAGTGTTGAGAAGCATGTAAGGATGTCGCCGGGCGAAAGTGTAGAATTTTCTACTTATCAAGCGACCTTTGATTCGATAAAAAAAATCACAGGACCAAACTACTCAGGTGTTGAAGCAACTTTTAACGTGACTCAGGATGAAAAAGTTATCGCAGTTTTGTTTCCTCAGAAGCGAAATTACAATGCTGGCAGTCAAACAATGACCGAAGCAGGCATCAGTGCCGGAATTACTAAAGATATATATATTGCCTTGGGGGAAAAAATTGATACTGAGGATTGGGGAGTCAGATTAAATATAAAGCCTTTTGTTCGATGGATCTGGTTCGGGGCTTTTTTAATGGCTGCAGGCGGTACGATCGCAGCTTCTGACTTAAGATTCAAACGACTTAACAAAAACCGCCGCCCCTCCGCACAGACTTAAACAAAAGTTGAAGATGAAAGCACAACCTATAATCCCTATAGCCATTTTTATCTTACTCGTCGCCTTGTTTGGCATAGGGCTGACCAAAGACCCACGTCTCATACCCTCTCCACTCATCGGCAAGCCTCTTCCTGAGTTCGAGCTTTCTCTACTCCATCATCCGGAGGACATTGTCGAAAAACATGATCTTATAGGAGAATACATGCTGCTCAACGTGTGGGCTTCTTGGTGTGTAGCTTGTGCCGAAGAACACTCTTTGATAGTTGACTTAGCTAAACAAAAAATAATAAAAATAGTTGGGATAAATTACAAAGACAAGTCAGCTGATGCTCTCAGGTGGCTGGAAGAGAAAGGTGATCCTTACGATTCCACACTGGTTGACTTCGACGGCGAACTTGGGATGGATCTCGGCGTTTACGGAGTACCTGAAACGTTTCTCATTGACCCTAAAGGACAGGTACTTTACAAACATGTCGGCCCTCTTACTTTAGAAGTCATTGAAAATAACTTACTAACATTTACTAGGCCAGAACAATGATGGAGATGATAAGAATAGTAGTGCTAGCGTTAGCGTCGCTGTCGGCGCTAAGTATTCTGGCTTCTGACTACTCTTATACATTTACCACACCTCAGCGTGAAATGAGATACCAATCACTTATGGAAGAGCTCCGGTGCTTGGTTTGTCAAAACCAATCACTGGCAGATTCAAACGCGGAGCTTGCACAAGACCTTCGGAAAAAAGTCTACGACATGATCACGACCGGCAATGACGATGATCAAATTATGGACTTTTTAACTGACCGATATGGAAAATTTATTCTTTATGACCCAAAGTTAAACTACGAAAACGCGCCTCTCTGGCTGTTGCCAATACTAATGATTTGTATTGGCGTGTATGTCATCTCCCGCCTGGCTAAGCAAGGAGAGCGCTCGGAAGCGGTGATCCCACAATCGGCTCAAGACGATGCAGATGCATTGGTAAAGCATCTCGAAGAAAGAAGTAAACAGCTATGATATTTTGGTTTTTAATTTCAGCAAGCGCGTTAGCCACACTTGCCTTTATCCTAACTCCACTCTTTTTTACAAGGACACAGAACCAGTATGATCTATCTGATGAAGCCATACTGCGACTTAAAGAGCTAGACGAGGACCTACAATTCGGTGATGTAACACTAATAGCGCATGAAAAACTTAAGAAAACAGTCGCTTTAGAGATATTACAGAGACAAACGTCTTTTGATGAGATGCCTGCATACACAGGGAAATATAAAATCTCAGCTGCTGTACTTTTGGCAGTTCTAGTAGCAATCCCTATCTATCTAAAAACGGGATCGCCTGACATTGGCCAGTTCATGTCTAACAATCCTGGAACCACTATCTCCTCCGCTCCAGCAACAGCTGCCATATTACTTAATAGGCTGAAAGCCAAAGCATCTAGCGAACCGCTGAATAAGCACGCATGGGAAAGCCTAGCAAGAAGCTATTTAATGCTAGGCCTGACTGATGATGCGATCACCGCTTCAAAAAAATTAGTAGAACTAGATGGCGGCTCTAGTCAAGCCAGACTCCTTTTTATAGAGGCGTCGATTGCTCAAGATAATGGAGTGTTCAAGCTAACGACTATTGCTATGCTGGATGAGATTATCTCAGCAGAGCCTATGAACCCACTAGCCCTAACTATGCGAGGTCTCGCCTACCACCAAGAGGGGCAGGCTGACAAAGCTTTAGCGTATCTGCTACGCGCGAGCCAAAACTTACCTATCGAGTCTCCTTTATCGCAGAATCTGTTGCCTATGATTGAATCATTAGAAAACAATACGCCAACCTCTCCACAGAAAATACCGCTCGCGTACCCGCTAGTTCAAATAAGCCTCTCTCCGGAACTGTTAGAAGAAAACCATAATGATGCTACGGTGTATATAACGGTGCATTCGGCTGCAGATTCTAAAGTCCCTATTGCGGCGATGAAGCGGCCAGCTCTGACATTACCTTTAGAGTTCTCCTTAGCGGACATAAACGAAATGCGAAGCGGCGCTCCGATAACAGCAAAAGATGCCGTGATGATAAAGGCGAGAGTAACTAATTCCGGAAGCATCAAAACCAAACCGGGGGACTGGATTGGATATAGCGCGCCATTTTTGATCGCAAAAAAGCGTCAAATCAGGATCATAATAGCTGAAATCAGCGAATAGAGCCTATAAACCTCCAGTCTAATCTAAAATATATCTGAACTTACTTACGGTCGGATTAGCTGCGTTGTTGGCATAAGTTACTGTAATATATAACATATATCTTGCCGACAGCTTCAATATTCGGACTTCTGCCTATCACTTGTTAATAATTCAATAAAAAGAGGTTGGACAGACGACGCAAGTAGGTTACCTTAGTTGTTAGAAATTGCTCTGAGCCAGTGCGTTCAGGGTGTAACTAACGGGGAGCATGGAACAATCTTCCAAGCTCGTGATTTATTTTCGATACCCAATCGAAAGGCAGGGGAAACAATGCACATAAAGAAATATGATTTTGATTACAGCCGTCGCCACTTCATGGAGAAGACTGCAAAAGGAGCTGGCTCAGCTGGTGTCCTAGGCGCACTCTTCCCACTTATGGCGAAGGAAGGCGATCACTACAACGCATATCCAGAAGAACTGACTGATATCGAAGCCTATACAAAGGGCAAAGTTAAAGTTGGTGACATCATTAGTAAAGATAACGTAGAGCTCGTTCAAGATTTGATCGATCCCGCTCTATATATAGAGGTTTCTCAGGATGACAGAACTTTTTCTATCCTGCCTACTCAAACAAAAATTGAGCAACAGTTTCCTCCTTACTATCTAGATGCGACCTTAAAAAACTGGGGCCGTGCGAAATTTGGCCCTGATGGGAACGTCTACACTGATGATGGAAGTCCTTGGATTGGTGGACACCCTTTTCCTGATCCACAAACTCCAGAAGAAGTGCAAGCAAACGTTGTACTGTCATGGGGTCGTCACGATCAGGACACATTTGCGATTCCGTGCCAAGCACTGGATCCGCAAGGTAACGTTCAATACGACTACGACTTCGTATGGGCACAACAGCAAACTACTGGCCTAGTGCATCCGATGTCGGCCGACGGCGCAACGATGGTTCCTGGGAAAGAAGAAATGCTTCGGTACCAGTCCGTATGGTTTATGTCTCCAAATGATGTGAAAGGTACAGCTTTCATGAACGAGTGGTATAACGACCAAGCTCGTTTCCCAGAGTTGTACGGTTATCTACCTGCGTTCAAACGAGTACGTCGATTCCCAACAAACCAACGCTTCGAGCCGTTAGTTGCCGGTATCAACTTATTCTTATCAGATGCGTGGGCAGCTGGTGATCCTATGTTGACATGGGGTAACTGGAAAATTATCCATAGAGGCCCAATGTTAGGTTCTATGCACCATAACTGGAGAGCAGATCAGGATAACTGGTCTCACCCTACAGTTGGTGGACCAGCAGGAAATACTTACTACGATGTAGGTAAATCCTTGATTCCAGAAGTGATCGTCCTTGAAGGTGAGCCTACAGGTTTTCCTCGTGCACCACTGAGTAAACGACGTGTTTACTTTGATGCGCGTAACATCGAGTATCCACAGGCAATTTCTTACGATCGTCGTGGAGAGCTTTGGAAGACTTTTGAACCTGGTTTCAGTCAGTATAACTATGAAGACCCAGAGTCTGCATCAGTTCGTCCTGGAGCGGCCGGTCAGAGAGTTAATGCCAGCGATGGTAGACCTGAGTGGAGTTGGAACTGGGTTATCAGTAATGACTTGCAGTCGAAACGTGTCACGCGTTTCTACCAAGGTGAGAAAGTACAAGGTGGTTGGAAATCCAATTACGATCAAGAAACTGCATCAGACTTCATATCAAACTATATGACTAAGTCTGCTATGAGACGACTCGGAACTTAACACTCCGAAACCGTCAAAATAAAGGCCGCGAAACGGGAAACTGTTTCGCGGTTTTTTTTTATCTGAAATTCATCTAAAGTGTAGTCATGCTAGATAGTCAAATCACATACCCAAAAAAAATAATCATACTAGGAGGAGGAACCGCCGGCTGGATGACCGCTGCCCTACTTTCTAAAAAGTGGTCTAGTAAAGGTACCTGCATCTCTTTAATAGAATCAGAAACTATTGGAACAGTTGGTGTGGGTGAGGGGTCAACTCCTAAAATGAGAAAGTTCTTTGATAGTTTGAACATTTCAGAAAAAAAATGGATGCCAGAGTGTAATGCCACCTATAAGTGCGGTATACGCTTCCCCAACTGGTCAACTCGTAGCGGCTATGAAAGCTACTATCATCCATTTTTCTCTCAACATGACGACTCCACCGTACGAGCATTTTTTCAAAACACCACATTACGCAGCAGAAATTTTAATGTTTACGCTCACCCTGACGCATTTTTTATTTCTAACTTTCTAGCTAAAAAGAAATTTGCTCCTCTGCCCCATTCAAGTACAAGTTACTCGACTGACTATGCTTACCATTTTGACGCAAGCCTTATCGGTGCGTATCTGAATCAATTTTCTCAAGCAGAAGGGGTTAAGCGAATCATAGACACAGTTACTCGAGTAAACCAAAATTGTACCGGAGATATTGTCTCCGTTCAGACAATAGACCATGGCATATTAGAAGGTGATTTTTTTATCGACTGCACGGGCTTTGCCGGTGTGCTCATAAATAAGACATTAAACGTCCCTTTTATTCCATATACAGATAGCTTGTTCAATGACAGTGCAGTCGCTATACCTACTCCGTTAGAAGCGGAAGAAGGCCTTCCTTCAGAAACTATTTCAAAAGCGATGAAGCACGGATGGGCTTGGAAAATCCCATTGACTAACCGATTTGGAAACGGCTACGTCTACTCATCACAATTTACTGACAAGGATGATGCGGAACTGGAGCTACGCAGTCATTTAGGTATTGACAATGACAACGTCGAGGCCCGACATTTAAAGATGAGAGTTGGGCGGACAGAACTCTGTTGGGCAAGAAATTGCCTAGCAGTAGGGCTGTCCCAAGGATTTATCGAACCTTTGGAAGCAACCGCTCTTATGGTCGTCCAAGAAACCGTAGAACTATTCATGGATACTTACACGTCTGTAGGAAATACTGAAAAAGCGCGACAAAGCGTTAATGAAAAAATTAACCTTATCTTCGATGGCATTCGAAATTACGTACAAATGCATTATAAACTGAATACAAGAAGTGATACCCCATACTGGATAGAAAACCGTCAAAATAAAAATCTATCCGAGGACATGCAATCTATCCTAAATGTATGGGACAAAGGCGGAGACCTCTTGGGGGAGCTCAGAGAGCAGTCAAGCCGTTTAGTGTACAGTCCTACCTCTTGGTATTGCATTCTAGCTGGAATGGGACGATTTCCTTCTCGGCCAAAAAAACCTAAACCTAAGATGCAACATTATTCGGCCGAGGAAGCGAGTAGCTATTGTAAAAGTATGATGTCACACTTTGGAGACCATAAAGAAACGCTTAATAAAAAATGATCACAACAGGTATTCTGGGGAGGACCTTTTATGACCACTGACACTAAGCTATTCACAAACTTTAATATCATTGATGGGTCTGGAGCCGATAACTTTCTTGGAGAGGTGTTAGTGAAAGGGAACCGTATTCAGCATGTTGGACTAATTGGGAGTTCAAAGCCTCTTAAAAATACGGTTCTAATTAATGGAGAAGGACAAACTTTAATGCCTGGGTTGTGTGACGCCCACCTGCATTTAACCTGGAATGATCAGGCAACTCTCGAGGGTGTCACTATGATGCCTCAAGAGGAGCATCTTGTGCACTCCATTGGTGTTGCGAAGGAGGTGTTAGACTCAGGATTCACATCAGGTGTGGGAGCTGCAAGCGCTCGACCCAGATTTGACTGCGTTTTACGTAATGCTATAAACAATGGACATATCCCTGGTCCAAGATATCTGGCTAACTCACAAGAAATAACGACAATCGGCGGTCTCGGCGACACTTCTCCTGTTCATATAGATATCGATGACCTATCCTTTGGTGCCCGCGTGTCAGGCCCGGAAGAGATGCGCAAGATGGTACGCAAATACTTCAAATTTGGTGTCGATTTGATCAAGCTAAATTTGTCAGGTGAAGAGATCACCTCTGTCTCGGCTCAGCGCACAACGATGTCCGATGAAGAAGTAGGTATGGCGATGTCGGAAGTGAGGCGTCAAGGTATTCGGGCCTGCGCGCATGCCCGGTCAAAAGGCTCGGTTCTTCAATGTATCGAGCATGGAATAGAGATCATTTATCATGCTTCTTATGCTGATGAAGAGTGCCTTGACAAACTAGAGGAACAGAAGCAGCGATTTTTTGTTGCTCCAGCATTAGGCTGGCTGGTACAAACCGCTTATGGAGCGGGTCAATTTGGAATTTCTCCTGACAGCGAACTGGCTCATTCATACGCATCGGAACTTGAGGTAGCCATCGACACGATGAAAAAAATGCATGCTCGTGGAATACGGGTTCTCCCAGGAGGGGACTATGGATTTGCATGGATTCCTCATGGTACAAATGCAAAAGATCTAGAGTATTTGACAACTATGGTCGGAATGAGCCCGATGGAAGCTCTTGTAGCTGCCACTAAATTAGGAGGTGAAATCATGGGGCAGTCTGAAACACTCGGATTACTTAAAAAAGGATATGTTGCCGACATACTGATAATCAATGGAGACCCACTAGAAGACATTTGCCTTTTACAGGACAAAGAAAAGATTCTCGCAATCATAAAAGATGGGAAGTTCCATAAAAATCTAATGTCTTAGACCATGCAACAGACGCCATACAGACTAAACCATAAAGCGATTATTTCTTATCCAGAAAATCCGGCATCACCTCTCCAGGAAACCAAATGTCTACATCTCCTTGATCGAATAACGTCTCTTGAGAATCAACGAGCCATTTTTCTTTACGTTTCACGATTGCATATAACTCGAACTCCGTAAGGCCTTGATTATTATAGTTATCTTTTGACTTTAATACATTTGGGACAATTGCAGTCTCATCGCAAGTCAATTCTCCACGACTAAGGTGAGCGACACGCTCGTCGATACTGTAGATGACTACCCCACCTCCCTGGTAGAACAGGCGTTGCAGACTGGCCCAATCTTCTCTCGATTTTCTATCTGTCATTGACTCCGTAACAAAATCAAATGCATCCTCAAAGCGGTGTTCCTGCATTGCAGTTAAATAATTTCTTACTACTGCCGGCCGTTCACCGCCATCCTCTGGGCAAGAGGAGGCATTCAGTACACTAGAGCCAATTACAAAAAAACACCATAGCAATACAATTTTACTCATTGCCTTTCTCCCCAAAAGGTAGATCTCTACACACTCAAGCGTTAACCTTAACAGTCTATACAACTCCCCCTGTCGCTGCGTCGCAGAAAAGCTAGGCCAACCGGAGCCTAGCAAAGTCGACGGCACAACCAGAACGTAGTACATAGGAACCTTAACACATGTCGAATGAAAGCCTCCAGATAAAATCAAAAACTCAAGATACCATGCGTATTGCGATCGTTGGCGCCGGTTTTGCCGGTATTGGTATGGGAATTCAACTAAAAGCCGCTGGCTATAGGAACTTCACCATATATGAAAAATCGAAATCATTAGGAGGAACGTGGAGAGATAACACTTACCCCGGGTGTGCCTGCGATGTTGCCTCTCACTTATACTCGTTCTCATTCGAAAAGAACTCTGATTGGCCAAACGTATTTTCCAAGTCTAAGGATATTCTGCAATACCTAATTTACTGCGCAGAAAAATATAAAATCATTCCACACGTAAAGTTTGAAGAAGAAATCACCGAACTTCGATATAACCAAGAAACACTCGAGTGGACTTTGAACACTGCCTCAGATGAAAAAGAAATTTTTGATGCAATAATTAATGGAACCGGCCCGCTGAACAAGCCCTTTATCCCAAATATTGAAGGGCTAAACCAATTCAAGGGGGAGATGTTTCATTCGTCTGCATGGGAACATGACTCTGACTTAGTAGGAAAAACTGTTGCCTGCATAGGAACAGGCGCAAGTGCGATACAGTTCATCCCGGAAATTGTGGGTAAAGTAAAAAAACTTAACGTTTTTCAAAGGACACCAACCTGGCTCGTTCCAAGAATGGATAGATCTTACTCAACCATCACAAAAAAGCTCTTCAAGTATATTCCAGGTATTAATTGGATTTACCGCACCTTCTTGTACTGGAGAAACGAATATTACGGAATGGCTATAATGGGATATCCTTTTTTTAATGCCATACTTCAAAAAGCCTCTCTTTTTTACCTACGTGTAAAAGTAAAAGATCCGTCTCTGAGACAGAAACTGACCCCAGAATATCAGATTGGTTGTAAAAGGATTAATATTTCTGATGATTACTACTCTGCCTTACAGAGAACCCATAGTGAGCTAATCACCGAACCAATAGAATTGGTAACAAAAAATGGAGTTGTAACTTCCGATGGTAAAGAACACCCCTGCGATACCATTATTTTTGGGACCGGATTTAAAACGCAAGAGTTCTTGCAACCCATGAAAATATATGGATGCGACGATGTTGAACTTACTGAATCTTGGGGAGAAAAAGCAAAATCTTTTATGGGGATCTCTATCTCCGGTTTTCCTAACTACTTTTTGTTACTTGGTCCTAATACCGGATTAGGACATAATTCTGTCGTCTTCATGATTGAGTCTCAAATAAAATATGTGATAGAAACGCTCAACTTCATGTCATCAAAAAATATTAAGGCCGTAGATGTTAAAGAAGAACACCAAGAAAAATTCTACTTAGCATCCCAAAAGAAACTAAAACGTTTATCTTGGGGTACGGGTTGCAATAGTTGGTATTTATCTAAAAATGGCGAGAATTTTACAATCTGGCCAGGGTTTTCCACTTCTTACTGGTGGAAGACTCTAAAGTTCCCAGTTAGCAAGTATTTATTACACAAAGCGAGAAAAATCAGTCAATAATTCTGCTACCTTTAAGGCTTATAAAAAAGGAATAAATAAATTATGGCCATCATTGCAGTCGCTAACATAAAAATAGCAGATCTCGAACAGTATAAGAAAAGTGGCTATCTTGAGCAGGCGGGAAAAACCGCGACAATGTATGGAGGCACCTATATCGTGCGCGCTGGGGGAAGCTCGGTTATTGAAGGCTCGCCAAAGATAGAAAGAATCATAATGATTGAATTTGCTACTGAAGAGCGATTTCTGGATTGGTACAACTCAGAAGAATACGCTCCCTGGAAAAAAGTTCGCCACGCATTGGCTGAAAGTGATATGTTTATCATAGAGAAGCTTACTGACGAGCAGCAGAGTGACATTGCGCAAGGCACATCTCTTGAATAATTTTAACGAGTAGTGTTAACAAAACGAATTTAGATATGGGGAGAGAGGCTTATGGCTCGCATGCGCTTTGGTGTATTTATACCGCCACATCACGTTCCGACTAATTACAATCCTACTTATGCTTTACAACGCGATGTTGAAATAGTAAAGCTAATCGACGATATAGGTTATGACGAAGCTTGGTTTGGAGAGCATCACTCCGGAGGTGTTGAATTAATTAACGACCCCATGATGTTTATCGCACATGTGGCTGGACTGACTAAGAATTTAAAACTAGGCACTGGAGTGGTCTCACTTCCCTATCATAATCCTTTATGGGTAGCTGATAAATTAGCGTTACTCGATCATCTAACACGGGGTCGGGTAATGCTAGGTGTTGGGCCAGGAGCTCTCGCCACCGATGCCGCAATGATCGGGATCCGACCTGAAGAACAACGTGATGCCCTTGACTTCGATATGGATGTACTCATGCATTTGCTGACCAGCGATGAGCCTATTTCAGTAGAAACCTCACGCTATAAACTTGTCGATGCTCGACTACAACTTGATTTTTACCAAGATCCTCATCCACCAATAGTAGCAGCCGCCGTGGTATCGCCCTCAGGACCAAGGATAGCCGGAAAGCACGGGACTGGATTAATTTCTGTTGGAGCCACCATGAAAGCTGGGGTAGACGTGCTTGCCATGCATTGGGATGTAGTGGAAGAGCGTGCCAAAGAGTTTGGCCAAACCGTCAGTCGTGATAACTGGCGTGTAGTGGGCTTAATGCACTTAGCCGAGACACGCGAAAAAGCATTTGAGGATATCCGACATGGTTTTAAAGAATGGTGTGATTATCTACAAAACACAGCGGCCGCGCCTCAAATACAAGTCTCAGGAGACGACTTTGATGGTTATATAGACTGGATAACCAATACCGGATCGGCAGTTATAGGCACGTATAAAGATGCTATAGAACATATTGAAAGCCTTGTTGAGCTGTCCAACGGCGGCTTCGGAAATTACTTATTGTTTGACCACAACTGGAGTAACTTCGCAAATAAGAAGCATCATTACGAGTTATTTTCTGAGTATGTCATTCCTCACTTCAAACGCACCAACGTTAGGATGAAAGCTAGCGAGGCAAGCATGCGTCAGGTCAGAGCTCCACTGGCTCAGGCTCAACAAGAAGCGATAAACGATTTTCGGCAGCGCCATGATGATGAGATGAAAAAAAAGAGAGGTAACTAAAAGAGTTTATTATTCATTCTTAATAAACCCCTTTCAATGGCCAAGGCTGCTGAAAAGCTCACTACAATATCTCTCTTTTTTTCTCATCTACAAGTTTTAGGAAAGACCCAATTTTGGACGCACCCAATCTGCAAGACGAGATATAGCCTCATCGGCCTCTGGGGCATTGCCTGCCATAAACTGAAACACATGCTGCATCTCAGGAAAGACATCGCAACGATACTCCACTCCCGACTCCTCTAGTTTTTTCGCCACCCGAAGCGAATCGTCTAAAATGGCTTCGTATCCACCTACTTGTATATAGGTAGGAGGAAAATCTGTAAAGTCGGCATGGATCGGATTGACTAATGGATCTCTAGGAGAGCAATCTCCAATATACATCTGACTCATAGACAAAGAGACTTCTCGGCTTATCAGACGCTCAACCTCAGCGTTACTCTCAAATGATTTTCCAGTCGCTTCCATGTCATACCAAGGACTGAGCGGAATAACTGCGGCAGGCAACTCAACCCCGCTATCGCGCGCATGCAGGACGACAGCCGTACACAAATTTCCACCGGCGGAATCTCCTACTGTTGCGATCGAACTTGCATCTATACCTTGCTGTAAAAGCCACTTATAAGCTTTCAAGCCTTCGTCAATCTGAGAAGGATGCGTGTGCTCTGGCGCACGCGCATAATCTATTACAAGAGCACGACACCCAACGGCCTTAGCAATATGAGCAAACATTTTACGATGTGAAAACCGAGTACCTGTCACACACCCTCCACCATGGAAACACAGAAGAACATGACTCTCACTGCAGCCATGAGGCACTAACCAAAGGCTTGGCATCCCGTCTACATCGACGTCCAAGTAATCAACCCCACCAGGATCTCTCGCAAGATCACCACATTCTTCAATCAAATCTCGCAACTCATCAAGTTCCATATCAGGTTTTTCTGACATTCTTGCTACAAAACTGTCAAAAAGCACTTCTATCGCTTCAGCTTTTTTACTTCTCATGAAAAACTCCCCAAAATATTTTTTATATTTTCAATATCTTTTGTAACTTAGCCACTGTTAGAACACAACATATTTCTATCTAGAAACCATCTATCGCCTTATTTAAGTCGACCTTTACATTCGACGGTGCACTCGACATTATCAATATATTAAGTAAAATAAACGTTCATTTAAATTAAAAACTTTTTAAGGATTCATTCATGGCACAAGCTACTGCAAGACATATCCTCGTGGACAGTGTTGAAAAATGCGCTGCTCTTAAAGAAGAAATAACTAACGGCAGTGACTTTGCTGATGTTGCTAAAGCTAACTCTAGTTGTCCGTCGTCTGCCAAAGGCGGAGATCTCGGATCTTTCGGACCAGGAATGATGGTCCCAGAGTTTGACGCAGTAGTTTTTAGCGGTGCGATAGGAGAGGTTCATGGCCCGGTTCAAACACAGTTTGGTTTCCACCTCCTAGAGATCACTAGTCGTACCGAGTGATTATTCTCAATAACTGAGACAATCGCTACGAGTGAAGCGGTAACAAACTACTAAGCAAGCTCAGGAATCGCCCTGATAATTATGAGTGTGCCTGATTAGGACAGAAATACTATGTCTGATGCATCTAAAGAAAAAGAATTCGAAATAGTCATCGTTGGAGCTGGATTTTCTGGAGTGTATCAACTCTATCGTTTGCGCGAAGAAGGCTTCAACGTGCGCCTGGTTGAAGCCGGCGCTGGGATTGGTGGTATCTGGCATTGGAATTGTTATCCAGGGGCGCGAGTAGATACCCATTGCCAGATCTATCAGTTCTCTAAAAAAGAGCTATGGAATAATTGGAGTTGGAGCGAGCGGTTCCCCGGTTGGGAAGAAATGAGGCGATATTTCGATTATGTAGATGAAAAGCTTGATCTAAGTAAAGATGTCGATCTGAATACTCGAGTTACTGGCGCAGAATTCAACGAAAGCACAAACGAATGGTCACTCAAAACTGATGCAGGAGGTGTTTACCGCTCAAAATTTGTTGTCCTGTGCACTGGTTTTGCGTCAAAACCTTATATGCCAGATGTACAAGGAATAGACACTTTTAAAGGAGAACTGCATCATACCGCAGCTTGGCCGCAGACAGGGATCGACTTTACGGGGAAAAGAGTAGGCGTAATCGGAACTGGAGCGAGTGGAATTCAAGTTGCGCAAGAGGCGTCAAAGGTAGCCTCTCACGTTACAGTGTTCCAACGTACCCCGAATTTGTATCTACCTATGGGACAAGCTTCCTATTCCGAAGCCGATAATGTTGCCATGAAGGAAGAACTTCCCGCCCGCTTTAAGAAAAGGGGTGAGACGTTTGGGGGCTTCGATATGGATCTAATAGCTGTTTCTGGCTTGGACGTAAGCGACGAAGAACGAGAAGAGACATACGAAAGACTGTGGGAAGCTGGTGGATTTAATTTTTGGCTGGGAAGCTACCACGACATTTTCTCTAATGAAACTGTCAACAGGACTGCTTATGATTTCTGGCTAAAAAAAACCAGAGCACGTATCACCGATCCGGTTTTAGCAGAAAAACTTGCTCCTACTGAGCCGCCACATCCTTATGGAGTTAAGAGACCATCACTAGAGCAATGGTATTTTGATATTTTCAATCACGACAATGCGACTTTAGTGTCACTAAAAGAAGAACCACTGAAAAAAATAACCGAAGCCGGAGTCGAAACACAAGAAGCATCCTATGATTTCGACATTATCGCTTTTGCAACAGGATTTGATGCCGTCACTGGCGGGCTTACCTCAATTAACCTAACCGGCACAAATGGAGTATCACTAAAAGAAAAATGGGCCATAGGAGTTAGAACACACCTCGGTCTGGCCACGGCATCTTTTCCAAACGTCCTTATCGGCTATGGTCCTCAGGCACCGACCGGTTTCTGTAATGGGCCATCAAGTGCCGAGTACCAAGGTGAATGTATCATAGAAATGCTCTGCCATATTCGAGAAAAAGACTATGCTCGCGTTGAAGCAGATAAAGATGCGGAAGAAAGCTGGCGTAACCAGGTATTAGAGCTCGCTGCGGGGACACTTTTCCCGAAGGCAGACTCATGGTATATGGGCGCTAACGTGCCTGGGAAACCAAAAGAAATGTTGATGTACCCCGGTGGATTGCCCGCATACCTAGAAGCGTTCAGAAACTGTGCAAACGACGGTTACCAGGGCTTTAACTTTACCAAATGAGCACTTAGAAACGGATAACCCAGCTCCCAGAGAACTGAACTGGGCTTACCCAAAAATAAAAACTCGTTACTTTACATACACCGTCTCACACGATCCGCCCACCGAATGAATGAGCTTTCGCTTAGACTTAACCGATCGGTAAGGTCTTTTAGCCCACCTTTCTTCTGTAAGCGCATCAAAAGCCTCTCCAAGCCTTCTGGAATTGGGAGCAACAACCGATACCCTACCCATTCCAGTCGTACGACCCGAAAGTCCACGAAATACACTAATTCCGATATCCTCAAAACCATTCTTATGAAAAGCCTTTTCCATGCCGCTAATAGCCGTCACAAATGCCTCCATGTTTTTAGTCCTTACCAAGGTACTCCATATAGCGTGTTTTTCTCCAGCTTTTAATACTAGAGTCGACTGCGCTTTCACAACACTGAATAATTGCTTAGCTCTAACCTCGCGACCCGATTTTAACTTCGCTAACTCTGTCTTAAGCGTCTCGTTTCCTGGTAGGCCATGCAATGCAGATGCCAAAGTATCAGTAAGCATATAAACGTAAAGATCTTTATCTTTTACCGCGCCAACATGAGGCGTGCACACACCGACGACATGCGCTCCAAGCGATTTTCCGACGACAGGTCCGCTATCTCTTAGCCAATCGTGGTAGGCGACATGGTCTGCAGTGTTAATTGTGTATACATTCATAGCAGGTGTCGCATTGGCAGCCCAAGACACAATAAGAAACATTGTTGTGACAATAAATTTCATAGGTAATTCCTCTAAAGTAAATATAGCACTCGGTCAATTAAAAATTACGGAACTGTCGATCGAGCAAAGCAGTTCCAACTGCTCACATCATAAACGCATGCCGATATATACATAATTAAAAATTTGTCATTACTAATTAGTCATGAAGCTCACAGTCCTCCAAAGCGTTTAAAAAAACCTCGACTGGGTCTGGAAAACTCTCCCTCATAATGCACAAATTGTTCTTGGATATACTCGAGGCTGTTTTCACTTAACTGCCTGTAGAGCGCCCCTGTTATAGTGATGGCAAGATGTCCAGGCCAAGCTCTTGGGAGAATTTCGTGTGGCAAATCGGCGACTTTAAGCAGAATCCGTCGGTACTCGTGTATAAGTAAAATCCGAAAAATAAAAGAATCTTCAGGCGTGAGATCCCCAGGATTAGGAATACTGTTAGAAAGACTCGAGAAATCCTGTATGAATGAGTTATAGCCTATCGACACCTTATCTAATTCCCACGCACTCTTCACTAATTTTTTAGGAATCAAATCATCTTTTAGACTAGCCTGCCAATGCGTCACATATCTAGCTGCCTTAAATTCCTGTATTAGATTTTTTAGTGCTGCTGTGTCTGTCCTTGGATGCGCAAATGCGCCATTTACTAGCACTCCAAAGCCAAGCCATTTGAGCTGTCGCACAAACTCTTCATACGCAAAGAAATCCTCTTTCTTACAAATAAGAATTGTCCATGACTTGTCCCATGATGGTTCGCCAGAGGAATATATTTGACGAGAGGCTTTATTGTAGTCTTGCTCTCCGGCTGCACTTAGTCTGTAGTAGCTTCGTCGCCCTATTCGCTCTGACTGCAACCAATCATTTTGACTTAATCGAGAAACAGCCGTCCTAACTTGCCGTGCATTTAATCCAAATTTCTCTAGCACCTGAATCAAACTGCCCATCCATACTGATCCACCGTGTTGAGATATACAGTCGCCAAACACTGTGATCGCAAGGGATCCTGCTCTCAACACTCGAGTCCTTAGGAAGGACTCTACTGAAGTCAGCCTCGGTTTATTCATCCACAGCTTTATAGCGCACGATCAAAATCAATCTGCACATTCTCAGAAACTGGTTGAGCCTGACAAGAAAGAATATAACCATCAGCTATTTCTTCGGGTAATAGCGCATGATGCGCTGCCATGCTCACCTCGCCTTTGACAAGTTTGGCACGACAAGTACCACAGACCCCTCCTTTACATGCAAAAGGAAGGTCAACGCCTTCTAGAAGAGCTTGATCAAGAACGCTTCGTCCGTTTCTATTCATATCGAACTTCACTTTTCGCCCATCTAAAATGACCGCTACTCGTGAAATACTTTCTTCTCCTGAAATATTAGAGGCAACACGGTCTACTTTACTCTCTAGACGGGGTGAGCTCGAGACGAATAATTCAAGTTTAATTTTCTTTTTAGCAATACCATCAGACACAAGATTTTCTAACAATTGATTAGTCATCGTCTCTGGACCACAAAGAAAAACTTCATCCATGGCGGCCATATCAAAAAGAGCGGGCGTCATGGAACTCAATTTTTCATAAGTAATCCGTCCATGTAGCAGAGGGATTTCTCTCGACTCTTGGCTTAATATATGGACTAACTGCAACCGTTCTAGATATTGATTCTTAAGTTGTTCCAACTTATTTCTGAACAGGATACTTGAAACCCGTTGGTTGCCATAGACTAAGGTAACGGTGCTCTGTCGCTCTCCATCAAGAATAGATCTAATAATTGACATAATAGGAGTGATACCGCTTCCCGCAGCCACACAAAGATATCTCTTTATATCTTTGTTATCTTGCTCGTAAATGAATTTCCCGGCAGGAGGACTCACCTCAATACTATCTCCGATCTTTAATGCCTCATTGACCCAAGAAGAAAAGACCCCATCCTTTAACTTTTTTACAGCAACAGAGATATATGCATCATTATCCGTGCTGCAGATCGAATAGCATCGCCGGACATCTTCACCCTTTATCTCGCGCCTGAGAGTCAGGTACTGTCCAGGCTTAAAGTGATACTTCTCACGAAGCGAGTCTGGTACTCGCAGCTCGATAGTAACCGCATCCTCAATCTCCCGATGAATAGCAACAACGGGCAGTTTATTAAAAGCTCCTAGTGACATTTGAAATAATCAAACGGCTCAAAACAACTACCGCAACGATAAAGGGATTTGCAGGCAGTAGATCCAAACACACTAATTAAAGCAACATCATGTGACGTGCATCTGGGGCACTCAATACCCTGACCAAGACTATCTTTACTCTCCACCGGCGGTGCAATACCTTCTTTTAAAAGCATCGCCCGTCCGCGCTTGGAAATCCAATCTGTCGTCCACGGTGGTGCTAACTGCATTGTTACTTTCACCTCCTTATACCCTGCATTGTCAAGGGCTCTTATGACGTCAAATTCTATGGTTTTCATCGCAGGACAACCGCAGTAAGTTGGAGTAATAACCACTTCCAAATGTTTTGGATGACAGACTACATCTCTTAAGATCCCAAGATCTAAGATGCTCAATGTCGGGATTTCAGGGTCGCAAACTTTTTCTAGTACTGCCAAAATCCGAGACTTACTTACACTCGCTTCAATGGAATCATTTAAAAAAGAATCACTCACTACCAACTCAACCCTGGATAAGTTCTTTGCAGATGTTGCATCTCAGAAAGCAAATGCCCCATAGCCTCGGTATGTAGTCCATTTCGTCCACCAGACAAGGACCATTTTTTCTCAGGCACGCGAAGAGTGGCCTTTTTTATTGTGGCATTGATGTCAGCTTGCCACTTTGAATGTAACCGCTCTGGATCTGGACCAATAGCTTCAGCTATCATTTGAACATCGACCGGATCTCTCTCAAACAACTCTTCCGTATAATTCCACATTCCTTCCAGCGCGACTTGCATTCTCTCATGGCTCTCTTCGGTGCCGTCACCTAGACGCAATACCCAGTCACGGCTCCTATCCATGTGGTACGTTGTCTCCTTTATCGCTTTTTGAGCAATAGCACTGAGTGTTTCATCAGAAGAAGATACTAACTCCGTGAATAAATAATAATGGTAAGTGTCCAAAAGATACTGACGGGCCATCGTGAACGCATAGTCTCCTATAGGCAATTCACAAAGCAAAAAATTTTCAAACTCACGATCGCTCCGAACGAACGCCAAATCATCCTCCGAGCGACCCTCTCCCTCTAACTCAGCCGCATAGCTCAACAATAATCTTGCCCGACCAACATGATCGAGAGCACAGTTCGCCATAGCGATATCTTCCTCGAGGAGAGGACTGTGACCACACCATTCAGTCATTCTTTGTCCAAGAATTAAGGCGTTATCACCTAATCGCAAAACATATCTATAGTGATTTTTGTTCATAATTTCAATTCTTCCGGCACCTCATAAAATGTCGGATGCCGGTAAACCTTATCCTCGGCTGGATCGAAAAAGGAAGCATCATTTTCAAACTGACTGGCATGAATATCTTCTGCTCTCACAACCCAAATACTGACGCCTTCTTGGCGCCGGGTATAAGTGTCGCGGGCGGACTTCATAGCCTGTCCTGCATCTGACGCATGTAGACTGCCTATATGCTTATGATCTAAACCTCGTCGGCCTCGAACAAATACTTCCCATAAAGGCAAATGACCTTTCAACATTGAATACTCCTTCACGCAACCTGATCAACATCAGATTTTGAGTGTTTTTCGGCGTATGACATGAGTGCATCTTTCACCCACTGTCCTTCATCATTTGCTGTTCTTCGAGCCTCTAAACGAGCGTCGTTACATAAACCTCCGCCCTTGACCACTCGTGCAAACTCTTCCCAATCGATAGGCCCAAAGTCGTAATGTCCCCGCTCTTCATTCCATTTGAGATCTTGGTCTGGAATGGCAAGTCCAAGATGATCGGCTTGCTTCACCGTCTGATCCACAAATTTTTGTCTCAACTCATCATTTGACTGGCGTTTGATTTTCCATTTCATAGATTGTTGGGAATTGGCCGACTCACTGTCATGTGGCCCGAACATCATCAATGTTGGCCACCACCATCGATTGAGCGCATCCTGCGCCATAGCTTTTTGAGCGGCTGAGCCACAGGCAAGCACTTGCATGATTTCGTATCCTTGCCTCATATGAAAACTTTCTTCTTTACAGATTTTCACCATAGCGCGCGCATAAGGTCCATACGAAGTCCGGCAAAGAGAGATTTGATTCACAATGGCCGCACCATCCACCAACCAACCTATCGCCCCTACATCAGCCCAGGTCAAAGTCGGGTAATTAAAGATCGAAGCGTACTTTGCTTTCCCAATCAAAAGGTCGTTCATCATTTCTTCACGTGAGACACCCAGCGTTTCCGCAGCGCTATAAAGATAAAGCCCGTGTCCCGCCTCATCTTGAACTTTTGATAACAGGATAGCCTTTCGGCGTAACGTTGGTGCGCGCCCAATCCAGTTCCCTTCAGGTAGCTGCCCTACTACTTCAGAGTGTGCGTGTTGGGACATCTGCCGAACCAGATTGAGCCTATATTTTTCCGGCATCCAATCCCGAGGTTCGATCTTTTCTTCTGCCTCGATAATCGCATCAAATTGACCCTGCTCGTCAGTAAAGCTCATTATATCCACCATTTGTTGCTAATAGTCCTAACGGTCAATATATTACATATATTTATAAAAATATAGTATATGTGTATCATATTTCGGGCGCCTCTATGTAGGCCCTAACAAAACACAAAATATTTAGGATATTTGTTATGATGCGCGCTTGGCTAAGTTTCGTATGCCTAGGCCAACCAAGCAGTATAAGACCCGCGCGCTTTATGCCATCTGCAACACCTGTAGATTACTTTGCTGAAAACTGGTTTCCTGCAAAAATCCACTTTCCAGCTTCAGTTTGCGCCCGAATCATCGAGTTTAGAATTTCATAATATGGGTGCGGACTAATTTAAAATGGACAAAACTCTCATCCGAAATCTAATAGTTGTGCTCGGTTCTACCACCTCCGTACAAGCCTTAGTCACAATGATCTCGCTCACTGTATCCGTAATGGCGCCAACGCTAGCGCAAGAATTAAACGTGAGCGTGGGAACTATAGGCCTCTACGCGTCTATGAGCTATATAGGAGCGATGATAGGCTCTCTTCTTTCAGGAGGATTCGTTTTACGCTACGGGGCTATACGAATAAGCCAAGGGATCATGGTCACTTGTTCCCTCGGTTTGCTTCTATGCATCAATGGCCATTGGATCTGGTTTCTAATTTCCGCTTTTATATGTGGTCTCGGATACGGACCAGCAACGCCTGCCAGCAGTCAGCTCTTGTCTAGGCACCTGCCTACCCGTTATCTATCATTAGGCTTCTCAATTAAGCAAACAGGAGTCCCTTTAGGTGGAATACTAGCGGGTCTTGTCGTCCCTTGGTTACTTATAAGGTATAGCTGGCAAAACTCTATGCTCGTAATTGCTACTAGTGTCGTCGTGGCTAGCCTCATCCTACAGTTATGTAGGAAGCAATTCGACGTTCAGCTGGAACCGGGGGCAAACCTTTTCCGTGGTAATTTCTTCAGCTCATTAAGGTTGGTTCTATCTCACCCGCAACTAAAACTAATAGCTATTGCTACTTTCTTCTTCTCCGCCACGCAGCAATGCTATATCTACTTCTTGGTTACTTTTTTAGAGAGCAATATTGGTTGGGATAATCAAAAAGCCGGCATTGCTTTAGCAATACTCGGCGCCTCTGCAGTATTAGGCCGTATCCTATGGGGTGCTGTCGCGGATGCAACAGGGCGCAGTCAACTGCTTATAATGGTCTTGGCATTTGCTATGGCAACGGTCACTCTCTTGACCGGACTCATCACCCCGGAATGGTCATCTATCTCAATTTTTATCTTATGCGGTGTTTTTGGAGCGACCGGTGCAGCTTGGAATGGTATTTATCTGGCAGAAATAACACGTCATGTCGCCACTGAAGATGTTTCTAGAGCAACAGGTGGTGGTCTTTTCGTTACTTTTTTTGGCGTAGTTGTAGCGCCTCCTATCTTTGGTTTGATTATCAATTTAACTAATTCATTTGAGACGGCCTATATCGCTCTCGGATCAGCAACAATGCTAATTGGCTTGCTCCTCCTAAAAAATCAACGCAAACTGGGCGTCAATACTTAAACTATCTTCACGTAGTAAATAGAGAGTAAAGGATGAAAGATGAAAATCGGGTTGCTGTAGTCACTGGCGGCTCTCGCGGAATAGGGAAAGCTATAGCGATTAAGCTTGCTAAAGAAAATTGTGATGTGTTGATCACCTACCAAAAAGACAAGGTGTCTGCAGACGCGACGGTTGATACTCTCAAGTGTCTCGGAAAAGAGGCGTTGTCCTTACAGATAGAAATGTCAAATCCGACCGCCGGAGCAACAATATGTAGCTATGCGCTAAAAGAATTTGGAAAAATAGACATCTTAGTAAACAATGCAGGAATAGGCTCTCCCAAGCGGTTCATCGTCGACTCGGAAGAAACCGATTGGTATAGAACTATAGACACTAACCTGAACGGTATCTTTCGCACTATAAAAGCTATTGTCCCTCATATGCGCTCTCGAAAAACAGGCAGCATAGTAAATATCAGCTCAAATGTCACACGTCGCCTAGCACCAAATTTTGGTCCTTATGCTGTTTCTAAGGCGGGGCTAGAAGCACTAACCCAAGTCCTTGCTAAAGAGGAAGCTGGGAATGGGATCAGGGTAAATGCTATCGCCCCAGGATTTATAGACACTGACTTACTTCAAACGGCCTTTGAGGAAGTAGGCGCCGAAAAAGCAGCGGCACTGTTACACAGTATCCCACTAAAAAGACTAGGGATGCCAAGCGAAATTGCTGACATGGTTGCCGTCCTGACCTCAAATTTCTCAAGCTATGTGACGGGTCAAATCATCTATGTCAACGGCGGCGGGCCAGAGGGTTAAATTGTAATGGAGCATTTTTGGGAAAGGATTGCTTAAATGGTGTTAAAGCATCAAACAGCTATTGTAACCGGTGGCTCAAGAGGGATCGGGAAAGCCATCGCGCTGCATCTCTCTACTCAAGGGTTCAACATTGTTCTTTCATTCAAGAAAGATGAAAAAGCAGCCGCCCAAGTGGTGTCGGACATACAGAAAAGCGGCGGTGCGGCTGAAATGATTCGGGCAGATCTTAGCTTGGCTGATAGCGCTAATGACATTACGAGAACAACGATAGAGCGTTTCGGCCGCATCGATGTGCTGATAAACAATGCTGGAGTTTCTTCGAACAAAAGTCTAATAGCCGATACCCCCGACCTAGAATGGAACGAAATCATTGAGGTGAATTTGCATGGTGTCTTCAGAATGATGAAGGCTGTAGTCCCTCACATGCGACAGCAGAAAAAAGGGAACATCGTCAATATCTCTTCAAATATAACCAAACGGCTGGCCCCAACCTTTGGAACTTACGCAATATCTAAAGCCGCTCTTGAAACCATGACCCAGATTGTTGCAAAAGAAGAAGCAGCCAATGGAATACGGGTAAATGCTGTGGCACCAGGCCCCATAAAAACAGATATGTTAGAAAAGCTTTTGAAGGAGATGGGAGCCAAACGAGCGAAGTCTTTTGTAGACTCAATGCCAATGAAACGTATGGGCACTGCCGATGAGATAGCTAATATGGTGGCTATGCTAACCTCAGATGTTGCAAGCTTCGTAACTGGCCAAATTATCTATGTAAATGGTGGAGGACCAGGCACATAAGAAACCAAAGCCTTGGCCTACTCGCTAGAAGGCCAAACCACGGCAGTGATACCGGTGCAAATCAACAGCGCTCCGACTAAATGATAGTGGTGAAGTGTTTCTCCTAAAAAACTCACTGCCAAACCAATACCAAAAAGTGGAAGTAAATTTAGAAATATCGAAGCCTGCTTCGCTCCAACTCGGCCAACGCTTATATTCCACATTGTAGTAGCCACAATAGTAGGGATAATAGCCATAAAGAATATAGCCCAGAGCACTTCTGGCGTCATCTCGAACTGCCCTAACGCGAGCAACTCCCAAGCGTAAAATGGGAACAGTATTAGAATCCCAGCATAAATTGTCACCAGCATCATCAGGAATGGCCTGACTCCAGACAACCAACGGTGTAGATTGATGGAATACAGTGAATAAAACAAAACAGCAAGTAATACCAAAAGGTCACCTGGGTTAAAAGTTAATGACTGAAGAACCTCTAGATCTAGACGAGTGGCCATAGCAAAAATTCCTCCAAGAGCTGCCAGCATCCCCAGAATTTGTATTCGACTAGGTTTGTCACGTAAAAAAACCCACGCCATAAATACCGTAACTATCGGTTGGCTGGCACTAAACAATGCTGCGTTAGTCGCAGTGGTATGCTGTACAGCAAACATTAGCATAGTGCTTCCTCCGGCCATAAAAAGACCGAGAAGCAATAAGTACCATAAGCGAGATTGCATAAAATGCCACTGCGATCTCAGCTGAGGGATTAAAACCGGTGTAAGTAAAAAAGCTGCCACAACCCAGCGTAAAAAAGAAAACCCTATAGGGTTGACCGACTCATAAACTCCTTTGGCAACAATAATTCCCAACGACCAAAGCATCATTACGCCTGTCAACATGAGATAGGAAGTCATGTTATTAGATGTTTTATCCGGTAAATCCAAAAATGGCACTCCTCGTGACCTGCAGGCATTTAACTAAAGGCGGTGTTAACACCTGCTTTAAACTTTAGACGTTCAGAACTATCACCGGCGCAGTGACAGCGCGTAGTAATTGTCTAAAGGCGCGGCTATTATATTGTCTTACATACAGTAAGGGTAAGAAATGATCACTAAAGGAATTAAAGAGCTTTGCGAACAAGCAGAGCGTGAAATCGAAACCATGGACGTAGAACAAGTCATGAAAGTGATGAACGATGAAAACGTACAGCTCGTTGATATTCGCGATATTAGAGAATTATGGCGGGACGGTGCAATCCCCGGCTCAACTCATGCACCAAGAGGGATGTTAGAGTTTTGGGTCGACCCGAACAGTCCCTACCATAGAGAAGACTTCGCATCCGGAAAAAAGTTCATCTTTTACTGCGCTGGTGGAATGCGATCTGCCTTGGCAGCTCAAACTGTACATAACATGGGGTTAGCTCCGGTAGCCCATATGGCTGGGGGTTACGGCGCATGGGTGAAAAGCGAAGGACCAATCGAGCCTAAAGAAGCTAAGCTACCTAAATCCAAATAGTTTTGAGGCATTAAAAATCAAGACCAGTACCTTCACTGAACTGTTTCATGCAGAAGTAATCTCGCCAGGCAACAATTTTGCCATGTTCTATTTCAAAAGCACCTGAGACGGGAAGCCCAAAAGGCTTTCCGTTCGGTGGGGAAAAATAATCGATACGCTCATTCATTACGAAGTTACCCGTAGCAGCGACTCTGAGTGTCTCAATACGAACAGGCCCCACAACTGCGAAAAAACCTTCCAAAACATTTTTAACTTCTTCGGGGCCGCGAACTGCGGGGAAAGGCATGTTTTGATATATACAGTCTTCAGAGAGGTATATGAGCGAGCCGACGACCCCTTTATTTAGCTCATCACAAAACGAGGCAACTATTTCTTCAGGATTCATTTTTCACCACCTTAAATTCTAATTAAGTTAATGCCCGATACTGTCACGTAACGCGTAGTTGCCACCAAGAAAATCACAAAAATAGTTTTCTATTTCGGGGTGATTAACTGGCATCCCGCTCGTATCATCCAGTAAATTTTGCTCGGACACATAAGCAACATAGCTGTGCTCTTCGTTTTCCGCAAGTAGGTGGTAAAAGGGTTGATCCTTCACAGGCCGAAGTTCTTCAGGAATCGACAACCACCACTCCTCGCTATTGCTAAACGTTGGATCAACATCGTAAATAACACCTCTGAACGGGTGTAATTTATGCCTTACAACTCTACCAATATCAAATTTTGCACTTCTGACTAATTGGGTCATCTCTATCCTTTCTAATTGCTGTCTCAATCCTATTCCGCCAAACGGCAGGAAACAGTACTCAGCGTAATAGCAGCAACGGCTATAATCAAGTTAAACTCAAAGCAACACCCATGAAATCATATTATTTGCCTGTTACTCGTCGAGTCGCCATTAGAAAACGTTCTGCCTGGTCTGGCGACCCTCTTAGCCCTCGATTGATGTCATCTTCTAACTGACCAACATTTGAGTCAATTGTCGCCGCGTCAATAACTCGCTTCGACTCTTTTACTGCCGTTGTTGAGTTTTTTGCTATCTGTTCTGCAAGTGAGATGACTTCTGATAGCAAGTCGTCGTCTCCGCAAACCTTGTTTACCAGACCCCACCTCTCAGCTTCTAGAGCATCAAATTTCTTAGCAGAAAAAATGAGTTCTTTAGCCCGTGCCGCGCCTACCAGTCTAGGGAGCGTTGCCGCCCCTACTACCAAACCATACTCAGCACCAGGGAGTCGAAAAGACGCAGTTTCTGACGCATATCTTATATCACAGGAAATTGCCAAAGCTGCCCCACCTCCGTAACAATATCCATTTATCGCAGCGATAATCGGTAATGGTGATGTCCCAAAGCGGTCTATGGCCAAGTAGGCGGCTATCGACTTAGGCACACCTCGCTCGCCTTCTAGCCCGCTCTGCTCCAACATATCTTGCCCTGCGCAAAAAGCGCGTATTCCACTTCCTGTCAAAATGACGACACGCACACTAGGATCTGACTCAGCCTGATCAAGCGCTTCCACCAGAAGGGTCGCCAGTTCATGATTTAGGGCATGATGCCGATCAGGTCGATGCATAGTCAGAATTAAGACATGTTCGTCATGCCTCTTCAGAAGAAGAAGTTCTTTAGACATCTAAAATGCGCACCGGGTCGGAACCATCCCAATCTTTTGCGGCATCTTCAACCATCTGGAAAAGTCCTTTGTAGGTGTCGGAGTTATCCCAGAGTTCGATAAAATGGCCTATAGTATCTACTGTGTCAAAATAAACTAAAGGAGAGCCCCCCACTGTGCATTCGAAGGCCGCTTCGTGGCCCAATGCTTTATAGTGCGCACAAGTCTCTTCAAAATTTTCCGGCATCATGCCAAAGTGATGAACCCCAGTTCGGCCCGCATCTAAAAACTCCTTGTATACCGATGGAGAATCATCTTCACAATAAATAAGCTCAATCTGCACATCACCCGAGTTGCCAAGTGCTAATGAAACATCGGCGTGAGACTCTCCCCCTCTATACTTTTGGTTTTCTAAAGGACAATGTTCAGCTAAGAAAAACGGACCCACCTTTAATGTTTCAGTCCAATATTTTAGCGCTGCGTCCATGTCACGAACCACGTATGCAACTTGGCGTATGGTGTAGAGAGGCTGAGTCATATCTTATTCCTTTTAATTGATTTCGAATTTTATACGTTGACGATAACCCGATCGTTGGTCTAGGGACAAGTGCAAACTAAAATCCAGCCGCCTGACCTTCTTTCCGATGATCCGACCCACCTGCATATCCATGATCGGTTCTAACTATTAACTGAGCCCCTCCAAAAGAAGTGCTGTCAGGAGCATATGCAACCTCATGTCCTTTTGCGATCAAGCCCTTTGCGATTGTTTCAGGGAATCCTGGTTCTAGCGAAATGGTGTAATCTGCTAGGACTTGCCATCGAGGAGCATCGCTTGCCGCTTGCGGATTCTGGTTATAATCAACCAGCCGAGAAACCATCTGAACATGTCCCTGAGCTTGCATAGGCCCGCCCATAACTCCAAAACTAGCCAACGCCTTTCCATCGCGGGTTATGAAGCCTGGAATAATTGTATGAAATGGCTTTTTTTTAGGTCCTACTTCGTTGGGATGCCCTTCTTCTAAGGTAAACCCCCAACCTCTATTCTGCATGGTAATACCTGTGTCAGGTATCACTATGCCGGATCCAAACCCAAAATAATTAGATTGTATAAATGAAACCATCATCCCATTATCATCCGCTGCGGACACATAAACTGTGTCGTGTCCTGCGGGCATTGACAGTGGAGGAATACAAGACGAGGTAGCACAGATGCTCCCTGCAAGATTTCGAAGTCCAGCGGGTTCTAGCAGTGCTTTGACAGTAATTTTCATATGAGACGGATCTGAAATCCACCGAGCCGCAGTGTGCAAAGCAATTTTCATAGCCTCTATCTGCATATGCACACTTTCTAGCGAATCATATGGCGAGACCTCAAGCTCGTTCAGGATCCCTAGAGCAACTAAAACAGCCAATCCTTGACCATTAGGAGGTATCTCGTGAACAATAACATCTCGATATGGTATGCTAATTGGAGCTACCCATTCAGTTTTATGACTGGCTAAATCTTCGTGATTGAAGGCGCTTTTCTCTAGCCTCGATGACTGAATAATCTTTTCACCAATTGTACCTTCGTACATCGATCTCGGGTCTCGTGAAAGAGTCCGCAGTGTTTTTGCAAGGTCCGATCTAAAATACCTCTCTCCTACTTGTGGCGGAGGCAAAAAAGTTTTGCGAAATTCTGGAAAGTCTTGATACCACTCGGCTGGACCGTGATTCCAGTCAAAAGCCGTCCGAAAGCCAACTAAAAACCCTTTTTCAGCATAATTGATAGCGGATTCGAAAAGCTGCTCAAACTCTAGTTTACCAAATTGAGCCGATAGGCATCGCCAAAGGTCTACCGCACCTGGCACGGTTACAGAGTCCCAACCAAATTGAGGCATACTGTCGTAATCAGAGAAATAGCTTGGTGTCCACGCCTTCGGCGAGCGGCCGGATCCATTGATGCCATGAAGCCTGCTACCATCCCACACTAAGGCAAAAGCATCCGATCCAACCCCATTCCCGGTTGGCTCCACTACAGTAAGAGTAATTGCGGCGCTCAACGCCGCATCTACTGCATTTCCACCAAGTCTTAACGCCTGAAGGCCAGCCTGAACAGCAAGCGGTTGAGATGTGGCAACCAAGTTAGAAGCCGCAACCGGATGCCGGAGAGACTCGTATGGCAGAATCTTGGGAGACATCCGATATCCTTTTTAAGTAATTTTTATTAAACTGTCTCATAATGTCCTCTTATTTACAAAAATGATGCATGAGCTTACTGTTTAACAGTATTGGCTAACCTGAGGGTGACATCTGACTAAATGCTGACTGCACGATATGTCTTTAATAATAACGACTAGCTAAAAAACCAACTGGAGAATAACGATGTTAAAAATCGCACTTTATATAGCTGTTAGCCTTTCTTTCTTAATGTCAGGCTGTAGTGAAGCTCCAGATGAAAAATTAGTAAATGCAGCGACGGGTAACCATCGCTCAGCTGAAAATATCGCAAGGAACGCAACTAGACATAGCATAGAGACCCTGCAATTCTTTGGCCTGAAAGACACTATGACCGTCATGGAGGTTTGGCCAGGTAGCAGCGGATGGTACAGCGAAATTTTAGCTCCATACTTGCGTGAGAATGGTACATTTTACGCCGCAAACTTTAATGGGAGTACTGGAGTACAGTACTTCGAAAATGCTGCCGCCAAATTCCAAAGGAAACTTAGTGCTTCTCCCGAAATCTACGACCAAGTAAAAACGGTAGGTTTAATGCCTCCCAATGATATGACACCAGTACCTGGAAACAGCGTTGATCTAATACTTACCTTTAGAAACTTGCATAACTGGGTTAACGGCAATATGGCAGAACAAATGTTCGAGATCTTCTTCAAAGCGCTTAAGCCAGGCGGGACATTAGGTCTTGTGGCACACAGAGGAACGGATGAAATGCTTAACTTTGACAAAGGCTATACTGGCTATCTAGCAGAAAGCGTAGCGATTAATCTTGCCAAAAATGCTGGTTTAGAATTAGTAGAGAAGTCGGAGATAAACGCGAACCCTAAAGACACTAAAGACTATTCCGATGGCGTCTGGACTCTACCTCCGAACTTCAAAAAAGGCGACATCGATAAGGAAAAATATGCCTCTATTGGTGAAAGCGATCGGATGACATTAAAATTCCGAAAGCCCAAAGATGAAAAAATGACTGTAGTAAGAGTTTTATTTGATGTTGAAGCGGGAGCAGATATCGTTAGCCTGGAAAAGAAAATGCTTGCCTCTGCTGTTAAATACGAAGGGTTAGAAGGATTGACGCGCAAGTATTACGTTTGGAACGACGAACAGTCAAAAGTTGGTGGGATCTACTTATGGGAGTCTCGGGCTGTTGCAGAGGCATGGTACAACGAGGCATGGTTTGCTTCTATGACAAAAGCTTGGGGCAAGAGACCCTTTGTCGAATACCTTGATACTCAAATTGTTGTGGACAACGAGACTAAAAAAACGCTAACCAACTAATGGAGCTTTGCATTTCCAATATCTAGGCTAGCTAGCCTTTGGTTTAGCATGACCTTATATTCCTGTGACGGTGCCAGAGCGAGTGCAAATTCGATTTCTTTCATCGCCATTGAGGGTAAGCCTGCCTTATCCCAAAGGTCTATTCTTCCGAGGTGAATCACAAAAGGCTCATCTACTAATAATAACTGGTAAGCTGAGAAATCGAGCGCCTTATTAAAATCTTCTTGTGCGACCGCCAGAGCTCGTAAGTTGTTCAACATTCTTAAAAGTATGTCAATTGGCTTCGCAATCTTAAATGCATCTTTTTCTGGAACGCCAGACTGATGTAACCAGTCTTGCATTAAACCGCCGTCAAGAGGTTCCATTGTAAATGGATCTATCAGAAGTTCATTTACTTTCACAAGAAAGTGCCCTGGGAAATTAATTCCGTGACATTCGATTTGTAGTTGGTCTCCTATCGCCATCACGACCACAGCAAGACTAATCGGGATGCCTTTTTTTGTTCTCAAAACGGTTTCAATCGCACTATTAGAATAGGTGTAATAGTCGGTCGCCCCACAGAACCCTTCTGAGCGAAGCGCTCTTAAAATCTCAAACTGAGGAGCGTCACTGGTCCCCACTTTCAAAGACAAGCGAGTTATTTCTTCTATTACCCAACCTGTATCAGTGCGTTCATTTATGAGCCGGGAAAGTAGTATCGCGCCCACCAAGAAATTCTGATTTAAGTGCTTAAAGTCTTGAAATTCTGACTGTAATGGCAAATCATAATTAATCAATTCATGTTCCTAGTATTCAACTCTATGGTCTAGAGGAAACCCTGTGCTCACTCGTAGCGTAGTTTAAAAAAATCGATTCTGACGCTATAATACAGGACATCAATTAATTCCAATACTTAAATTAACCAAAGGAGCTACAACGATATGGGTGATCCAATTAAGGAAGCAAGTGAAAGCGGATGGATAGCCTCCCACCGTGAACAGTATCTATCTGACCCTCAGGCTGGACACATGTGGGATTCGAAACCTGCTGGTGGGAAGGGTCCTATTCCGACACTACTATTGACCACAATAGGAAGAAAATCTGGCACCAAGTCAGTGATGCCTCTTATCTACATAGAACATGATGGCAGTCAGGTAGTGATCGCCTCTAAAGGTGGCGACCCGAAGCATCCGGGGTGGTACCACAACATGGTCGCGCAGGATGAAGTCACTGTTCAAGTCATAGATGATGAATTCCAAGCGGAAGTCAGAGTCGCTGCAGGCGAAGAAAGAGCAGGAATCTGGGAAAAAGCGGTAGAGTTATATCCTCCCTATGCTGACTACAAAGTAAATGCAGGCGACCGTGAAATCCCTGTAATGATCTTAGAACGCATTAGCTAAAGTGATTGCGAAATTAGATCGCAGTTCATTACGATGATGCTGCGATCTAGCTTCTACAGACACCTTTAGATGAACGGAACAAAAACTCTGCCTAGCCTATGAGTAGGTACTCCGTCTCCGGAAAGCCCCTCGAGATAAGCCTTTGTCAAGCTGCACACCCAGAGTATTTAGTGCCATTGAAACGAGGTTGTATTGTCCTACAGTAAAAATGAGATCGACCACTTGCTGTTCATTTAAATGAACAAGTAAAGAATCCCATGTTTCACCTTGTATGAAAGTATCAGCAATAAGCTCGTCAGTCGCCGTCAAAAGAAGCCGATCGAGCTCACACAAACCAGGACTGGTCGGTCCGACTATAGCGCTATTAATCCCAGCGTCATCAAGTCCAGCTTTACGACCAATCACTTCATGCTGCGCCCATTCGTATCCAGCTTCACATAAATAACCGACTCTCAAAATGACTAATTCTCGATCACGAAAACTAAGCGTCGATTTAAATAAAATATGGTTCGCGAAAACCATCCAACGCTTCATCATGCTTGGATGTTGGAGCAACGTCTTAAACACATTGTGAACAGACCTCGACTCAACAAAAGGCTTCATAATTCGGTGGTCTTCTTCATCCCAATTTTCTTTTTCTTTTGGTTTAATTCTGGGTGCGGTCAGTCGCATGTATTTTTCCTATCTTTGCTCAGGGACCAAGCGTAATATCTTGCCATAATCATATTATTTCTGCAGAAATTCTAGATGGAACCTAAAAGGGGAACTCTACATTGGAAAGTCTACAGCTTAGAACAGCGCTGCAAACCATCACTGGACAGATGACGAGCGACGGCGCCGGAGTAAAGATCAAGCGACTAATCGGCGGGAACCTTATCGCGGAACAAGATCCATTTTTGCTCTTCGATGAATTTCTCTCAGACGACCCTAACGACTATATCGGTGGATTCCCCGACCATCCACATCGGGGCTTCGAAACAGTCACATACATGCTTGCAGGAAAAATGCGGCATCAAGATAATCGTGGTAACAGCGGTTTATTAGAAGCTGGAAGTGTTCAGTGGATGACGGCGGGAAAAGGACTGGTTCATTCTGAGATGCCTGAGCAGGAAAATGGTCTCATGTGGGGGTTTCAATTGTGGATAAACTTACCCGCCAAATCTAAAATGATGCCGCCTAGATACCAAGACATTCCGCCCCAAAATATACCTGAGGTCGAAACACTCGATGGTACTTTAATTCGCGTCATAGCGGGAACATTTAGTAATGTAGAGGGGCCAATCCATGGAATAGACGCCGAACCACTTTACCTAGACGTGCGGCTTGGTAATGCAACGTCGCTTGAAATACCTATTCCTTCAACGCATAGCGCTTTTGCTTATTGTTATGAAGGAGAGGTCTATATTTCAGGTAATCTAGTGGAGAAAGGGAAACTCGTGTCTCTGAGCGAGGGCGATTACATTACGGTGCAAGGTTGTTCTGTTTCAAGCCAAGACTCTTTGATACTCGTTGCTGGAAAGCCCTTTGACGAACCCATTGTTCGCTATGGACCCTTCGTGATGAATACTAAAGAAGAAATTCAACAAGCAATTCATGATGCCCAAAATGGCCTCATTTAAAAAATAATAAGTGATTTATATCCAAACTTTACGACATATACTATATCTTAGCCAAAAGCTAAGAAATTTCAGGCGGACCAATTAAGAGGGGAAAGAAATGAGACGCGACATAGAATTCAATGCCGATGGGGTTAAATTGCGCGGATGGCTATACAAACCTAATAAAGGGAAGAAGCCATTTCCAACAGTCGTTATGGCTCACGGGTTCTCTGGCATAAAAGAAATGGGTTTAGACCTCTATGCGGAAGTGTTCGCCAAAGCAGGCTTAGCTGTTTTGGTTTATGACAACAGATGTCTAGGCTCTAGTGGAGGCCAACCGCGACAAGATATCGACCCTACTATGCAACTGAGGGACTATCGCAGCGCGATTACTTTTGCTCAACAACAATCCGAGTGCGACTCGAACAGAATTGGCGTGTGGGGAACTAGCTATACTGGAGGTACCGTGTGTGCAGTAGCGGCGCTCGATCGAAGAGTGAAAGCGGTAGTCAGCCAAGTTCCATTCATGAACGGACACAGAAATTTACAGCAATTTCTTCCAATAGGATTGGTTCAAGGATTCCATGAAATGCTGGATGAAGATCGCATTCGACGAGTCTCTGGAAAAAAGTCTGCGTATGTGAAAATGTGCTCTCTTGATCCCAATGAACCCCATGTTTTCCCTGGAGAAGAAACCTATAATTATATCCATCAATACGTGGATGCCGATCCCAAATGCACCTGGGAAAACAGAGTTACAATCAGGTCTCTAGAATATATGGTTGAGTATGACGTCACTGGCTATATGAAAATGATTAGTCCAACTCCGTTAATGATGATCGTGTCGGAAGTCGACACCACTACTCCGTCTGATATCGCTTTAGAGCTTTATCACATGGTGCAAGGTCCCAAAGACCTCAAGGTGATTTCATCCAATCATTACGGCGCTTATACAGAGAAATTCAAAGAGACCAGCGCGGCTGCCAAAGATTGGTTCGTTCGATACTTGTAAGAGCAAACCAACTTACAGGCAGGTCGCTATAAAAAACAGCCTGTGTACCTTCTACGAAATAACTTGGGAACTTAGCTTTTTAATGCGTGCTTGAAACCAAAGCCCAAGTGATACCATTCCTAGGCTAGCCACAACAAATAGTGTGCCGTAGCCATAATCATCTACAAGCACGCCAAACACAAATACACCAATACCTTGTCCGAAGAAAAGCATGAATGCCCATAATGACATAGCGGCCCCACGAGCATCGATTGACAGCTCTGTTGCGCGTGTTTGCATCGTATTGTGGATCAAGTAGAAACCAAAGCCTGCAAAGAAAAAAGCAGCGAAAGCGATCCACCATGATGGAGCGTAAGCCAGAACGAACAAGGCAAAGCCCATCACTAATCCGCCACTTGTTGCCAGACCGCGTTCACCAAGCTTCGGCACTAGCCAATTGACACTAGCAACGTAACACAACCCCCCTACCCCATAAGCGGACAAAGTAAGCCCTATTAAACTATAATCAAGATGATGAACTTGGCGTAAATACGCTCCAAAATAGGCCATAGGACCAAAGACGAAGAAGCCTTCCAATGTGACGGCAATCATAGCAGTCCGAGCGGGTCCTTCACGGAAAAGACTAGCATAGAGCCGAATGACAGGGCCTACAGCTAACGGTTCTTCAGACAAAATTTCTTTTTGGACATGCCGCCACAAAAAGATGCACAACAGACAACACCAAAACCCAAGAAAGAAAAAAACCTGCCGCCATTCGAAATACTCAACAGCAATCCCACCAAAAAAGGCACCACCAATACTCCCCCAAATAATGCCATTTATGTACTTCCCAATAACAAGCTGACGTGATTCATAAGGTACTTCATCGGCTATATACGCCATAGCTAGAGGGATAGTACCTGCCATAGACAGGCCAGAAAGAAATCTCATAACAACAAGTTGTGTTAGTGATTGACTAAATCCGGAGCCCACAACGAAAATAACAGATAAAGTAAGCGACCCTGCTATAACACGCAATTTTCCAACTCTGTCTGCTATAGGACCGCAAAAGAGCTGCGCCAGACCATAAGGGACTGCAAAAGCAGCTACGACAATCCCAGCTTCCCCAACTAGAATTGAAAAATCTTTCGCAATAACCGGTAACAATGGCCCGGTGACATTCATCACCGCGACCACGAGAAAACTCATCAAACTTAGCAGCTTTATTGTAAGGTTCACGGTATGAGGACAGCCTTGAGTATTAAAAGAATAAGCGGCAATAGCTAATTAAAAATCTTGATTGTATCATTCTATAGAATGCAGACTGGCGTACTCGTCATAACTTCAGTGCGCGAACAATAGCTTGAAGCTGACTTCAACGCTAGAAGAACTTAAAAAAGGAATCCTATGAAAGCTATTCTAAGCATTAACCCCGGCGGGCCGGATACTCTCCAACTTAAAGATATTGATGCTCCTATCCCAGGACCTGAAGAAGTTAGGATTAGAATACGTGCCTGTGGAGTTAATTACCCTGACACACTAATTATTGAAGACAAATATCAGTTTAGACCCGATCGACCTTTTTCTCCGGGAGGAGAAGTGGCCGGAGAAATCGATGCGATAGGCAGTGAGGTGCTAAGCCATAAGGTGGGGGATCGCGTGATTGGTCATTTAGGATGGGGAGGGATGGCTGAACAAGCAATAACTACACCTGATAAATGCATGCCTATCCCTGACGGGATGAAAGATTATGAAGCAGCTGCTTTTATGTTCACCTATGGAACTTCTTATCATGCGCTAAAACAGCGCGGTAATTTGCAGGCTGGAGAAACATTATTAGTTTTAGGTGCCGCAGGAGGCGTAGGACTTGCTGCCGTCGAACTCGGGAAAGCCATGGGCGCTAATGTCATTGCTGCGGCCTCGACTGAAGAAAAAGTTGCTTTAGCCGTATCTCGTGGAGCAAGCAAGGGAATCGTATATCCCAAAGGACCATTCGACAAAACCCAGACAAAAGAACTATCAAAGCTATTCAAGGAAGCCGTTGGTAGTAAGGGAGCAAACGTAATATATGACGCTATTGGCGGGTCTTATGCCGAAGCATCTCTGCGCAGCATCGCTTGGGAAGGAAGATTTTTAGTCGTAGGCTTTCCATCTGGAATTCCTAGTATTCCATTGAATTTGCCGTTATTAAAAGGATGCCAGATTGCAGGCGTATTCTGGGGCTCTTTTTGCGAACGGCAGCCGGTCGAAAATACGCAAAACGTGCATGAGCTTTATGAGTTATTTAAAGGCAAAAAGATTAGACCGTATGTTTCAGCACGATACCCACTGGCGGAATCGTCCCAAGCTATAAAAGATCTCTCAGAACGGCGAGCTATGGGTAAGATAGTAGTTACTATGGATGACTAAAACATCGCGTAAATGCTCTTTTTCTCCGATTAACTATGTCGCTTACAAAAAAGCTTCCATGCTGCAGCAGAATTTGTAACTATTGTGCTAAATCTGATTTTATTAGACTAAAGGGGAAAATCCGTGCGAGTTATTTTTACGCTATTTCTTTTAATTGGCGCTCTGACTCAAGGTCAAGCAGCCCACCATGAAACTGACGAAGGTGCTGATGTTTTTCAGGCGAACTGCGCATACTGCCATAACCAAAATCTACCTCGTATGCCGACACGAGATCAGCTTCTAGAAAGGGAGGTAAAGGAAGTTTATTCTGCCATCACCAGCGGAATAATGGCTCCTTACTCTAGAGATTTATCTCCGGATGAAAGACGCTCCGTGAGCGAGTATGTCACAGGTAAAAAACTAGGCGACTACGCATCCGGAGCTGCAGCAATACCCAAGGAAGCATATTGCGCTAATCAGACAAAATCTCCAGTAAGAAATGCCAGTTCAGGCTGGAATAGCTGGGGCAATGACAATGCTAATACACGCTTTCAGACAGAAGAAAAAGCGGGATTTACCGCAAGTGATGTTCCTAACCTCAAATACAAATGGGCGTTTGGCGTTCCGGCAGTTTCAAGTATGTCAGGACAACCAACAATCGCAGATGGCAAACTGTTCTTTGGCACTTGGTCGGGTCTTCTCGTTGCGCTCGATGCCGAATCTGGCTGTGCCCTCTGGGTGTATGAAGCTGGTAGCGGGATTAGAACAGCAATCTCATTAGGGGAGCTCAGCGATGGGTCTATCAGCTTGTTTTTTGGAGATCTAAGTGGAAAAGTTTACTCCATAAATCCGAATACTGGACAAAAAAATTGGGCGATTCAGGGAGATGACCACGACCATGCTCGCATTACAGGAACACCCGTTTATTACGATAATCGACTTTATGTTCCGCTATCATCTCTGGAAGAAGTCGCTGGAGCAATGCCTGACTATGAATGTTGTACATTTAGAGGCGGCTTACTGAGTGTTGATGCACAGACTGGCGAGACTATTTGGAAGACATACACCGTAGCTGAGCCGACGAAACAAGGCAAAAATAAACTTGGTGTACAGATCTGGGCGCCAAATGGAGCCGCGATTTGGACGGCTCCAACACTTGATCCTGAAACGAGAACAATCTATGCGGTCACAGGAGACAGTTACTCTCATCCTGCCGCACCTGAATCAGATGCAGTGATGGCCTTTGATATGGATACTGGTGACATTAAATGGACAACACAAACCTTAGCAGGCGATGCGTTCACAACTGCCTGCCTTTCTCCGGAGACCATGGACTCTTGCCCCGACAACCATGGACCGGATCTTGATTTCGGCAGCTCTCCTATCCTCGTCACAAACTCCGAAGGGGAGCGATTGTTATTGGCAGGCCAAAAATCAGGCTGGCTCTATGCGCTTATACCTTCATCAGGGGCACTAAAATGGAAAGTAAAAGTAGGTCCCGGAGGAGTTGTCGGTGGTATTGAGTGGGGCTTTGCAGTGGATAAATCTAAAGCTTATGTCGCCATAGCCGGTGCCTGGGAACTTGGGCCAGGAGAAGCTGGTGGAATAAGTGCAATTGATCTCAACACTGGAGCAATTATTTGGAAAGCACCCCCTTCCCAAACCAGTTGTTCCAAAGTCAAAGAGCGATGTAACACGGGTCAGCTGGCCGCCGTGACTGCGATAGACGGCGCGGTGTTCTCAGGTAGCTTGGACGGTTATTTACGTGCTTATGACTCAACTAGTGGAGAGGTAATCTGGGAATATGACACCCGCAATACTTATGACAGTGTAAACGGTATTAAAGCCATGGGTGGCTCCCTTAACGGTCCCGGTCCTGCTATTGCTGCAGGACACCTTTATGTGAACTCAGGGTATGGTATGTGGAATATGTGGCTTCCTGGAAATGCGCTCATAGCGTTCAGCGTTAACGGAGAATAGATATATGTCAGATAGAATTGAGCTTTCCGATATCAAAAATAAATATGTAGCCGTTGAGGATGCCCGCAAGATGCCAGGGTTGAGAATGGTACTAGGTGCTTATCCTGTTCCCGGGCCTTGGCGAGAATCTTGCAAAGGACTGTTCTATGTAAAGGGTCTATCGTATACCTGTGTAAAGACAGCTAATCGGGATGAATCTGATCTCGCACTGGGAATGAATGGCTCGCAAAGCGAACTCCTATCTTGGACTAGTCAAGCGAGTGCACCAGTAGCTATTTGGCAGGATGAGAGGCCTAGGTACAGTTGGATCGACCAAATCAACCTGGCCGAGAGGTTAGAACCTGAGCCAAGACTAGTCCCAAAAAATTCGGCCGATAGAGTCCTTATGTTTGGCCTTATTAATGAGCTCGCGGGGGAATTTGGTGCTGCTTGGATGGGAAGACATATACTGGTAAAAACAGCATATCAGGTAGCAAAAGAAAGTGACGGTGATACAGGGTTTGCAGATACATTAGGAGGAAAGTACGGCTATTCCGATGATGCTTTAAAAGATGCAAATAGAAGAATAGTGGAAGTTTTCGATCAATTAGATGCCCAATTAGCAATACAAAAAGAAAAAGGGTCTAAGTACTTAATTGGCGATTGCTTGACCGCGTTGGATATCTACCACGCATGCTTTTTCGGCCTATTCAAACCTATGGAACAAGAACGGTGCCCTATAGCAACAGACTTTCGGCCATTTTATGAATGTAAAGAAGCTGAAGTCCTCAAGGCATTAAGTCCCAGTCTGCAAGAACATAGGGACTACATCTATGAAAACTACCTAGAACTACCAGTAGTATTTTAAATAATAAAACGGAGAAAAAATGAACGGTTACACAACACTAGGAACAAATAACTTGGAACGCGCGTCTAAATTTTATGACGAGCTCCTATCCGAAATGAATGGCAGTAGAGTGATGGAAAACGAACGTATGGTTATGTGGTCCACCGGTGCCGATAAACCCACAGTGGCGGTCCTGAAACCATTCAATGGTGAGCCTGCTGCCGCTGGTAACGGCTCCATGTTAGGTATTAGCTGTGACTCTCATAGCGTGGTAGACAAAGTTCATGCGAAAGCACTTAGTTTAGGTGCTGACGATGAAGGTGCACCTGGAAACCGAACAGAAGCATTCTATGGCGGATATATCCGAGACTTGGACGGAAATAAAATCGTCTTTTTTAAAATGGGCTAACTAAAGAGAAAATAATTTAGTGTTTGACCAAGGCTCTGATATTTACTTTGACGACATTAAAGTAGGGGATGAAGGCACCTTTGGTCCTTACCATGTAGGAAAAGAAGAATTACTAGCGTTTAACAAACGCTGGGATCCTCTCCCAATTCATTTAGACGATGATGAAGCCCGCAAGCGTGGCTTTAAAGGGTTAACTGCGTCAGGACAATATACACTCTGTATAAAACAACTAATGCTTAATCAGGCCGACTGGACCCCTGCTGTTATAGGGGCTCTTGGGTTCGATGAGATGAGATTTCTAGAACCCGTCTATCCAGAAGATGATATTCGGCTCCACGTAAAATGTCTCAAATCTAGGGCGTCCAAAAGCAAACCTGACAGAGGGATCATAACGTGGATGTTTAAATTGCTGAATCAAAACAATGACGTAGTTCTCCATTACAAAGATACTGTCATGTTTGGTCGCAAACCCTGACCCTATCTTTGTGGAGCAATCAGGTGCATATTATTAGATATAGAGAGGGAGATGCACTATGAGCACAGAAGATCTAAGCCAGAAAGTCGCTATGTTAATTGCGATAGAAGACATAAAAAATCTAAAAGCCACTTATTGCACTTACTGCGACTCAGACTATGATCCAAAAGAGTTGTCTAACTTGTTTGTAGAAGACGGAGTTTGGGATGGCGGACCTGAGTTTGGGAAACACACAGGGAAGCAAGCCATTCATGATTTTTTTGTTAGCGCGTCCGGTAGTATTGTTTTTGCAGCACACCTAGTCATGAATCCTATTATTAACGTGAACGGTAACAGCGGTAATGGGAAATGGCGACTTCTCATGCCGTGCACGGTCAACGATGAAAATGGCACTCCAGAATCACGCTGGTTACTCTCTGCTTATACAGAGGAGTATGTGAAAGTTGGAGAAAAATGGCTTTTTAAATCACTGATCGTCGACTCACAATTTTATGCTGCACATCTGGATGGTTGGGTAACCGAAACGACTTAAAGTTTTTTTTAATAGGGGAAAAACATGAGTAACAATTTACAAACTGTATTTGAGACCTGGACTAGCGCACTAAATACTGGAGAACTAAAAGCTTTTTATGATCTGATGGATGACGACATGGTGATTTTTGATGAAGATATCCCTTGGCGCTTCAGTAAAAATGACTTTGAAAGCCACATCGGTTTCCACGTACCAAACTGGGAATCTTTCGAATGGATCCCTAGAGAAATGCGCTACCAAACCAGAGGGACTACAGGAATAGTCTCTGGCTATTCGACCTTCAGAGGCAAGCCCAAAGATTGTGGGTTCCGACAACGCTTCATGACGTTCACTCAAACTTGGTTAAAGCGCAAAGATGCCTGGTCTTTGATCTGTTGGCATCAGGGCCCACTGCATGGCCAGATTGACGGAGCCTCGCCAAGCTAAAAGACTACGCTACTTCGATTGAGGGTAGCTCAAATAAGCCGCAGAGCAAAGAATAGAGGGCATCTAAGTCTCGGGCCCCTGCGAGTTCTCTAATTGAATGCATCCCAAACGTTGGTATGCCGACATCCAAAGCTTTTACGCCAAGACGAGTGCTTGTTAAAGGACCAATAGTACTTCCGCACCCTATGTCCGAGCGCGAAACAAAAGACTGCATCGGAATATTTTTATTACGGGCGGCTAAATTCAGTATCGCAGCGGTCTCGCTATTGGTCGCATAACTTTGATTAGCATTGAATTTTAAAACGGGGCCAGCATTTAGAACAGGGCCATGTGATTGATCATGCTTCTCTAGAAAATTCGGATGAAGCCCATGAGCATTGTCCGCAGATACTAAAAGAGACCTAGACATGACTGAAGAAAATTTTGCTGCATCGCCGACCAGGCGCACGAGGACACTCTCCAGTAGATCGCTTCTCGCTCCTGCAAACGATCCACTGCCAACTTCTTCATGGTCATTACAAATTAATAGTTGTGTATCCACAGAACTAGAATCGATCAGTGCTTTAAGACCAATCCAACAACTGACTAAATTATCTAACCGGCTCCCAGCGATAAATGCCTCATCCAAACCGATTATCGCAGCGGGGTTCGTATCATAAAGGGATAGCTCAAAATCAGATACGACATCAGTCTTTTTAGCCAATTGAGAGTCTACTAGTTTATCAAGAATTAACTGCTTTAGATTAAATTTATCTGTCCCAGATAGTCCAACGACAGGTGGAAGCATTGTCTGAGGATTCACCTTACGCCCGCTATTCGCTTCTCGATCCAAATGTATTGCTAGACTAGGAATAAAAGCAATCGGAGTTTCAAAATCTATAAGCCTACTGAACAAAATCTTATCAGTAGACATCAAGGTGACTCTTCCTGCCAGTGAAAGGTCTCTATCGAACCAAGGGTTCATTAAAACGCCACCATACGGCTCAACACCCAGTTGCACATAGCCGTCATGTTCCACAACTGCATTAGGTTTAAGCTTAAGGCAGGGACTATCAGTATGAGCCCCAACCATCCGTACACCAACCATGGAACCCTTGTCTGACACACGGAATGCAACCAGTGATGAGTTATTCCTGACTACAAAATATTGTCCTGAGGGCTCCAACTTTTCGCTTTCACTCTCACGCAACTCCTTAAATCCATGCTTTACAAGCTCTGTACGCATATTTTTAACTGCATGAAAAGGTGTCGGAGATCTATTTATAAAATCTAGCAAATTTTTGTTCACACTCATATTTCCACGCCTAATAGTCTTAATTTAAAGATCAATCGGATTTGTTGCTATATTAAACCAATGTTCGGAAAATGCTGCACTAACAAATGGAGTTAATTGATGCCTGATCCAGTAACAATTGAAATTAGCGGCGGAATCGCAACACTGACGCTCAATAATCCTAAAAAGCTCAATGCCTTCAGCGATGATATGCTCTTACTTCTATCAGAACTCGTTGATAAATGTGAGGACAATGACCGCGTCAAAGTGATTGTTCTAACTGGTGCGGGCAAAGCATTCTCGGCCGGTGGAGATATCTCTAATATGGGAGAAGTCGCCGACAATCGGCCGCATGTCACACGGCAATACATCAGTGACGTGATCCAAGCCTTTCCAAAGCTAATGTCAGTCTGTAAAAAACCGACTATAGCATCAATTAATGGAGTGGCGGCAGGAGGAGGATTAGATCTTGCATTAGCTTGTGATATTAGAGTCGGCGGGGAGAGTTGCAAAATGGCCGAAACATATTGCAAAATTGGGCTTTTACCGGGAGGCGGTGGAGCGTGGTTTTTACCGCGGATAGTAGGAAAGTCGATGGCGCTAGAAATGCTTCTATCGGGAAAATTCATTGACGCCGGCGAAGCCAAGCGTATTGGTTTGATAAATCACGTCTGGCCAGATGCAGAACTTGTGGATCAGACCCGCCTTCTCGCATCGAGTATTGCAAGGAATCCTCCGCTATCGGTTGCTCTTATTAAACAGGCAGTCAATGATGGAACCAACAATGATCTAATAACTAGTCTAGATCTTATCGCGTCTCATATTGCTATTGCTAAAAATGGTCCGGATCATATTGAAGCGATTAACGCTTTCAAAGAAAAGCGAGAAGGCTCGTATGTTGGATTTTAACTTAATCATCTGGTAGCGAAAAACTGATCACAGCATCTCCCAAAGGATATCCAAAAAGTGCGTGCCCACCGGCAGCTACCGCAACATATTGCTTACCCTCGACGCTATAAGTAATTGGAGGTGCATTAACCCCTGCACCAGTTCGAAACTTCCATTTAATCTCGCCATCTCGAGTATCTCTAGCAACAACCTCCCCATTCGATTGGCCATGAAAAAGCAATCTTCCGGCAGTGGTAAGAGCGCCAGAAATCAATGGATGTTCGGTTTTTCTCTTCCATGTTATTTTCCCACTGCCCAAGTCAATAGCGCTCAATTGTCCCCAATTCTCAAGATGTGGCGCGAAATCTAGGATATTGAGTACCTTGCCCTCAGTTGTGGTCTCACGCCGATAGATAGTAGGCCGATGAGAGGCTAGAACGTAAATAGTTTGCGTTTCGGGGCTGTATGCACCGGGTGGCCAGTTTGCGCCACCAGCCGCCCCTGGAGAAATTTCTACTCCTGCCTCTGTGGGACGTTGAAACATCGTTTCACTCTGAGGAACAAACGCCTCCGACCTTAAAATGGGAACCCCACTTTCCCTATCTAAGACATATAACCACCCTGACTTAGACATAACAGCAACTACTTTTCTAGGGCTGCTATCCTCATTAACTGCATCGAACAAAATTGGAGGTGCCGCAACATCGTATCCCCATATATCATGGGGCACGACCTGATGATGCCATCTTAACTCGCCAGTCTTGATATCAAGTGCCACCAGGGAAGATGTATACAAGTTATCACCTGGGCGTTCTTGATCCGCGTATGTGGGAGAGGGGTTGCCTGTCCCAACATAGATTAGACCCAGCTCGGGATCTATCGAAGGTGAACCATATATTGAACCCCCTCCCCGCTGCCATGCATCACTATACTCAGCCTCATATTCTCGCTCGACCAGAGTATCTCGCTCCATGATATCTCCAAAGCTCGTTTCAGTACTGTAATCGCCTTCCCAGCCCTCGGAAGCCGTAACATACCAGCGCCACAACAAGTCGCCGTTATTCACGTCATAGGCGCTCATAAAAGCTCTTAAGCCGGAACGCACACCAGGTCTTCCTAGTGATTTTATGGCCTCTTCTCCTGACTCAGCCTCCTCTAAATTTGCACTGTAGCCTGTGCCGCTGACGCCCACAAAAACTTTTCCATCATAAACAATAGGCGCCATATTCCCTGCAAATCTAGTCATCGAGTCGAAACTGGGTTTAGTCTCGTCGTTATATTGTCGTATGTCCTCCAAATCGGCTTGTTCCCCGCTCATCGGATCCACCATAGGGATGTCCCAAGTGATTGCTCCTGTAGCCGCATTTAAGGCTATAACGCGCGCATCAGCGGTTATCATAAACAACTGCCCATATCCCCAGGCCACCCCTCGATTGTGAGAACCGCAACATAGATTGGCTTGAGATTGCTTATGCTGGTATCGCCAAATTTCCTCGCCCGTGACCGCATTTAAAGCGACCACATGATTGAAAGGCGTAGTGATAAACATAGTCCCATCCACCACTAATGGGTTTGTCGGAAATGTACCTAATATCCCTGTCTGATATATCCAAGCTGGAGTCAATTTTTCAACGTTCGACTGAGTCACCTGATTCAAGTTGCTGTAACGTTGATTTGAATATCCTTGACCATAAGATAGCCAATTTGCATGATCTTCATGTTGATTCAGTAGCCTCAAATCTTCTGCAGAAGAAACCCCGCCGACGAAATAGAACAATCCGAAGCATAAAATTTTAGTAAAATTCATAAATCTCGCCTTTAAACAATTTCACAATTGCATTCCCTATCTCTGAATGAGTGCATAAAAATACTGTCAATTAGATTATCATAGATGAAAATATCACAGCGTTATTTTAAGGAACGTATTAAATTTTATGAAAGCACCACTTACCACTTATTTAAAAGACTATCGCCCTCCGTCTTATGCGATCACGCGCACGAACTTAACTATTGCAATATATGAGAAATATACAGAAGTGAAAGGCAATCTCACGATTCGCAGGCAGCCTGGCTCCCGAGATAAAGTCGCTCCACTTGTGCTCAACGGTCTTAACTTAGAGCTTGTCTCCATCTCACTAGATGGAATCACCGTTCCTTTTTCAGCTGTAACGATTAGCCACGACACACTAACAATACCAAGTGTTCCAGAGGCTTTTGAACTCGAAACTATCGTGCATATCAATCCTAAAGAAAACACTTTGCTAGAAGGTTTGTACGCATCTAAAGATGGCTTATTTACTCAGTGCGAAGCCGAAGGCTTTCGTCGGATAACTTATTTTCTCGATCGGCCGGATGTAATGAGCCTTTATACAAC
>JABISZ010000045.1 GCA_018668255.1 Pseudomonadota bacterium
AGAAGAAGGAGTTCTATTCGAGAACCCTGAGACTTGAGAGCTAAAGTATTTGAGGCCGTTGACTTTCAGGAATTGCTAGTTTTTTTTCTAGGGTTTTAGACAATAAAAATAGAATAACTGACGCGACTAAGGCTACTGTACATAAGGTTGTAAAGATACTTTCCAGCGCTAAGGTTTCATAGAGTCCAGATACCCGTCCCGCTATGTAAGAGCCAACTGCACTCGCAAGGAACCAAATGCCCATGGTTAAGCTAGCTATCTTTTGCGGAGCAAGTTTACTCATCGCACTCAGTCCTACTGGGCTTAGGCACATCTCGCCTATTGAGTGAAGTAGGTACATGCACGCCAACCAAGAAGGGCTGACCAATACACCATTGCCTGCGCTATAGGCAGCACCGACCATGACAGACCAACCTAAAGCCATGAATAAAAGGCCTAACGCGAACTTCGCAGTAGTGGATGGCTCAGAACTGCCAAGTCGTAGCCAGAGCCACGCAAAGCCTGGGCCTAGAAAGAGTATGATATAAATCGGGTTAAGCGATTGCATCCAGCTAGCAGGGAAAGAGAACCCTAAAATTTCTCGGCTAGTATTCCTCTCTGCAAAAAGAGTAAGAGTTGATCCTCCTTGTTCGTAAAGTGACCAAAAAATAGTTGCCGCTACAAAAAGGACTAAAATTTTAAAAATTTTGACGCGATCAGCTGATTGGCGCCAATTAGATGCAATGAGCCAAAAGAAGAAAGAAAAAGTGATTGCAAACAAGGCTATCCCGAAAACATTTCCTATTTGGGTCAAAGAAATAGTTTTTAAAGACGGCAATAACATGGAGACAGTGAGGCAAAAGAATGCAGCTAACCATATTAGTTTCTGGAGTTTTCTCCCAGTGAATTTTATTGCTGTGACAGGCGCCAGTAAACCAATTTCTCCCAAATTTCTTGACCCTTTTATATAGAAAAGTAAGCCGATGGCCATGCCAATTGCAGCCGCTCCGAAACCGAAGTGCCAAGCGTAAGTTTGTTCTACGCCAATTTTTTGCAGCAGCAAGCGAAAGTAGGGGGCTTGACTCAACCACCCGCATACCAAGGGCGATGCAAATGCTCCTATATTGATCCCCATATAGTAGATTGAATAACCCGCATCTCTTCTTTGATCGTCTTTTCCATAAAGTTGTCCTACCATCGAGCTGATACTCGGTTTGAGAAGTCCAGTACCGACGATTAGCGCAAACAATCCGCTTAGAAAGTATGACATTCCAGGTATGGCTAATAAAATGTGGCCGAGCATAATGATAACGCCGCCTATTAACGTTGCATTGCGCTGTCCGATAAGACGATCGGCGCACCATCCTCCGGGTAAACAAGCCAAATACACCATCGAGGTATAGATTCCGTAAATAGCGCCAGCATCAGACACGCTTAATCCGAGACCGCCGTTGTTAACCGTCGTAACCATGAAAAGGATTAGAATTGCTCGCATCCCATAGTAAGAAAAGCGTTCCCACATTTCCGTAAGGAATAGGGTCTTTAGACCGATTGGATGGTTTAAGAAGCTTTGTCTATTAATTGCAGTATCTCCCTTAATGGAGTGTTCGGAAATTCAGTTGGTATTCTAATCAGCGTCGGAAAGCCTCTCCAGACGACTCGCTTGAAGATATATGAAGCTGGAAACGGTCAAACATGCTAGAGCTAACAATATCATAACTATGCCTAACCAATCATCCTGAGACACTGATTCACCTAGGTGCCAAGCAGACGAAAGGATGGCGATAATTGGCACCAGCAAAGTCATCATACTAGTTGTTCCTGCCGTCAGTTTGTCAAGGAGATAGACCCACAGCAACCAACCCAAACCTGTTGAGACGATACCTGTTGCGAATAGAGCCATTATAAAGCGTGGGGTATAGATAGGAGTGGGCTCTCCCAATACCCAAGCTATAAATAAGAGGCCTAAGGAGCCAAAACCCATCTGCCACGCCGTCAGTGATAGCAAATCGATGGGTTCTCTAGCAAACATTTTCTTGATCAAGATAGACGCAATAGCCCAACTGAAAGCTCCACAGATAGCACTAACGCACCCATACAATTGTCCGTCTATCTCCCAAGGTTTTAAGACAAACATTAATCCAGGGAATGCTAGAATAATCGCAGCCCACTGGAAAGGTTTGATTCGCTCTTTTAGGATGGGCCAGGCAAGTAGCAATGTCCAGAAAGGATAAGTGAACATTAATATGGCTGCACGACTAGCTTCGGCATCTACCAAAGATAGTTGTGAGAACCCAACACACCCCATAGTATTAAAAACACCAAGCAAGAGAATTTCTTTATAACGATGGAGCTCGAGTGGACGCTTCATTAGTACGACAAAAACCATAAGAAAAACAGAACCGATGAGTGTTCGTTGGCCTGCGAAAGAAAAAGGGCCCGAGTCCAACAGTCCTATTTTCATAAACACCCAAGAGTATCCCCAAAATAAAGACAGAAGAATGAATGCTATCGCTACAGGTCGAGTTTTCAGTAGAGGACTCCAGGAGGTGAGGGGTGGAATTAAATAGTGATGGTGCGCTTGTTAATTGCCTGTAAAAGAGGGAGTACTTTTATCCAAGTAGGATTTTCGGGCGATTTTCTGATCGTCGGTAGCCATACTTAACAGATGTTGATCGGCATCCGAGTGCATTAGAGCCTGATCTAGTGCACCGGAAATTTGATTGATACTACGTTTGATCATTTGCGCGGCAATGGGCGATTTGTTGACATATCGCATAGCTAAATTTTTAGCTGCGCTTATCAGTTCGTCGGGAGAGACGATATGATCAATAATGCCCCATTCGACTAACTGTTCGTCATAAATTCTCTCACCACCAATGACTAGTCTTTTGGCCTTGGACGTTCCGACTAAGCGAATAGTAAGGGGCAGGCTTTGCCACATGAGGTTAAGGCCTAGGTCGATCTCCGGATATTGGATGAAACATCCCGAAGCACCTATCCTAAAGTCCATAGCCGTTGCTAAACAAGCTCCTCCACCGATGGCTCCGCCATTCCATGCTCCGATAGTGATCTGGTCAATTGCTAAAACAGCATTTAGAGCTCGCTCGCCCATTCGGATGCGACGTCGTTTCATAAGAAGACCAGTATCGTCTTGCTTTTTCATTTCTTGAATATCGGCTCCAGATGAGAAATGGTTCCCTTCGCCACTAAAAATAACGACCCTAGTCTCCTCATCATCTCTGAAAGACAGAGCGCAAGCTTCAATTTCTGAAAGATGTTCTTTATTTAAGGCATTAGCGGCTTCGGGTCGATTGAGCATAACAACAGTGACATGTTTGTCACGCAGAATTTTTAGATATTTATATGTCACCATCAGATTCCTTTCGCATATACTTAGAAAATCTCATCAGCCAGTTGGGAAAGCTCCTCGAGGATTGATTTCTCATCTTTGCCCTGAAGCCACAACACTATCCCGTTCGCGCTTGAATCAGCAACATTATCTAAATCAGCTTTATTCCTGAAGAGACCGTCAGGGGCGAACAAAGTAATATCGAGCGATTTGGGATCTCGTCCAAAATCTGCTGCATAGTTGTTGAGTTCAGCTCTACCATCTACTATTTCTTGAGGATCGACACAGAAAGGAAGCCATCCGTCTCCCCACTGCGCCACTCTTTTAAACACTAGTGGCGTGCCTATGCTGCCAAGCAAAATTGGTGGGTGCGGATGCCGGGCGGGTTTTGGCTTGCATATCAAACGTGGAAAATCATAGTATTTCCCATGATGTTCAACATATTCACCAGTCCATAGCGCCTTCATTACGGCAACATTTTCTTTAGTTTGAGTCCAACGGTGCTCAAAATCTCCGCCTAGAACTTCACATTCGGGTTTGTTCCAACCTGCACCTATTCCTAGTAAAAACCGTCCCCCTGAATAGTGATCAAGGCTAGCTATTTCCTTTGCGGTAGTGATCGGATTTCTCTCAGGCAAAAGTGTGATCCCTGTTCCTAATTCGATGGTGGAAGTGGTAGCAGACGCTCGAGTAAGCGCAATCAGCGGGTCAGGCATTTTGAATAGATAGTCTGGAGTTGAACCGCCTGGCTCTTTACCTGGGTAATCATCTGCTGATCCTTCGGGTATAACGGTATGTTCAGGCGCCCAATACGAGGAAAAGCCTAAGTCTTCGGCGTGCTTAGCTACGATCGCTGGATCACCGTTCTCCATGTCAGTTAACACTTGGAAGACCCCTATTTTCATTCCTTTGTATAGTTTGTTGTTCATGATTTCCCCTATAGTGAAAGACGGTTGAAAAGGAGCAGTTGATAGACGAATCGCGAAGTCCAACACCATTTCCCGAATAAGCCTAAATTATAGACACAAGAGGCGCTACTCGTCTCTAGATATTTTTGGATGCTTGTTTCGAGACTAGTTTAGATAAGCCAGTGTAATCTCATACATGTTATATAAAGTGTCGGAACTTGTTGATTTGAGTTCGTGACCAGTACAAAATCGTAGACTCTTTACCGAGTTCGAAGAAAAAAGGGGATTGCTATGAATCTGGGCTATTTCATGATGCCACTGCATCACATTGATAGGGAGTATCACGAGACTCTGGAGGAGGATATTGAAGCGATAGTCTTGGCCGACGAGCTTGGATATACAGAGGCGTGGGTGGGAGAACACTATAGCTCGGCCGTGGAACAGATTACTTCGCCGTTAATGTTCCATGCAAATCTGATTGCACGGACTAAAAAGATTATTTTTGCGACAGGTGTAATGTGCTTGCCTCAGTACCATCCAGCTGTTCAAGCAGGACAAGCAGCGATGTTTGATCATTTAAGTAACGGACGATTCATCATGGGTGTCGGTCCTGGTGGTCTTGCGTCTGACTTTGAATTATTTGGAGTCTCGGATAAAGACAGAATGGAAATGATGGAAGAGTCGTTGGATATGATTCTAGAGTTATGGAAAACAGATCCCCCTTATAAAATGCATGGGAAGCATTGGGATATCGAAATGAAAGAATGGACTCATCATGACATAAAAACAGGTTATGTTCCCAAGCCTCTTCAAGTCCCTCATCCTCCGATAGCTATGTCAGCAATGAGTCCTTTTTCTGGCTCATTAAGATTTGCCGGAGCTCGTGGCTATATGCCTGTTTCTGCGAACTTTATTGCACCTTGGTCGGTTGCTACGCACTGGCCTGCTTATTGTGCGGGAGCCCAAGAGTCAGGATTGACCCCAGACAGAAAGAACTGGCATGTCGCTAGAAGCATCTATGTTGCAGATACGGATGCTGAGGCAGAGGCCTTTGTGAAAAAAGCAAGAGGTAGCTACGACTATTATTACGATTATTTGTTTAAAATATTTGATCGTTCTAACTACAAAGGACCATTTGTGCCAAATAAAGACGACGATCCTGAACAACTTACGCATCAGGCAGTTAGAGATGCATGCGTCATCTGGGGGAGTCCAGAGACTGTTGCAAGAAAATTAAATGCGTTCCGTGCCGAAGTCGGAGAGTTTGGCACTTTGCTTTATGCTGCTCATGACTGGGCAGATAAAGCGGCGATGAAAAAATCTATGAGACTTATGGCGGAAGAGGTCATGCCTATTTTGAACGGGACATCTATTCCCTTGGCTTCAACTGGGTGATAATAGAATATTAACGGAACGATTATAACAATTTTAGTTTGATAGGAGACTTGGTATGAGTGCGGGTAAATTACGATTTGGATTATGGTACGACTTTCGCAATCCCCCTCAGTGGCAGCGAGATAATACGAGCCTTTACCACGAATGCTTTGCTCAAATCCTACGAGCCGAAGAGGCAGGATTTGACGATATATGGTTATCAGAGCATCATTTTTTAGATGATTGTTATTCTCCATCTATGCTTCCAATAGGTTGTGCTATAGCAGCTTTGACGAAAAAAGTTCACATTGGCACTAGCGTTCTGTTGTTGCCCTTACATGATCCCGTTCGAGTTGCGGAGGATGCCGCCACTTTAGATGTAATTTCAGGAGGGCGTTTAGAACTAGGATTAGGAGTAGGTTACAAAGCTGAAGAGCTTAGAGCTTGGGGCGTAGATCCCAAAAGTCGCGGGAAGCGAATGGACGAAGGTATTGAGATAATCCAACGACTTTTTGCAGGTGAAAAATTTAGCTTCCACGGGGAATATAACAATTTTACGGATATTCAGTTAAGACCTCTCCCAGTTCAGAAAAATCCTAGATTATGGATAGCAGGTTTCAGCAATGTGGCGGTGCGTCGCGCGGCCAGAGTGGGCGCTGGTTATATTGCCATTGGTCCAGTAGGGCCTTTTACCAAAGTCTATCGTGATGAGTTAGCAAAAACTGGAAAGAATCCTGATGAGTATGAGATAGCGGCTGGGTACGCGTGGTTGCATGTCGCTAAAGACCCTGAGAAGCGATGGAAAGAAGCAGTTGAACATTTAGCCTACCAGCAGAATGAGTATGGCAAATGGTTCAGTGGAGCAGGAATGGATTTTATCAAACCTGTTACAGCTACTCGTGAGTCTATAGAGAAGAATGACGTATACATAGTCAGTCCTGAACAAGCCTGTGAGATGATAGAAAAATATCAGAAAGAAACCGATTGCCAAAGGTTTTATACGTGGGCAGTTCCTCCAGGTATGAGCCCTAGTTGGTCAGATGAACATATTGAGCTGATGGCGAGTGAAGTTATGCCGGCTTTCAGGTAATAAATTACCGCTGTCAGATGTCTGAAATGATTTCTGACGGCGGCAACTATAAAACCTGAAGGATCTTATTTTTGTCTTTTAAGAAGATTCTGGAAAACTCCGCACTTGCTTGAGCATGTTGAAAAGTGGAAACGCCGATAAGCCATATAGCAGTGATAATTTGAGGCTCAAAACCCATGGATATTTTGACATCTTCAAATAAATTGCGAGATTCAGATAACCAATTTTTACTTTGGTCGCCTTTTCTAACCACATAATGGGTCTCGCGGTCTTTCCAAGATCTTACGGGGCAGTCAAAGTAATGTCCCTCATCTAATTGGCTACTCCATATCCACGTTAAATCTCTTCCGTTATCAAACTCAGCCGCAACTGACACGTAGTCATGAGATTTAGCTCTATCTTCTCGTATACAGCTGGGATGTTCTATTAGCTTCCAATCCCAATTTAAATAAGTTGATTGAGTGACAGGAAATTCTAGTTTTTTCCGGATTATTCCCTGGTCGTTTAATGAATTAAGAATGATACGGTTCCTTTCTGAATCTGCAACGTGAGAGTATATATCGCTAACTCCGGCTTCCTTTAAATACTGCCAACCAGACGGAGTAGCTTTTGGCTGCTCAAGTTGCTTAGAAGCGACCTCTAAAAGTAAAGATTTTTTAAATTGACTCAGGGCCTTCAATTTCTTTAAGCCCAGTTTAGGGTCGCGCTCCCAGCAGATGAGAGTGACACTTAGTTCCCCTGTTAAGTTTTGGTAAAGGCTAGTAGGGGACTTTAAGTCTCCTTTTAAATTGGACCATAAGCCATAATAGATTCCGACTTCAATGGTTCCGGAAACATCAGCGACAAATGTGCCGGTTCCTCTTGTAACATTTTCAATCTCCCCTCCAGGGATTCTTGCCCATAAATGAAACCCCGGTCCGCCATACAAGCTTGCATCTTCGGTGGACCAATTTATCTGGCCTTCAGCTAGCAGTGTGTATTGTTGACCGCGTGTAATTACTATTTTAGTCTGCTGCCAAGGAGGCTCATTTCCTGCAAGTAATATATAGTCAACCTTGGCGACTTCTTCTACTGAGGTAATGTCAAAATCAGTGACTAGTTTTTCTCTCATCGAGGATTACTGTTTGGTAAAGGACAGAACGTATTCTTATCTAAAAATCAGCAAACGTAAAGTTGGTGCGGCTTATATGATCAGGTGTTTAGGATCGCATCTATGTTGAGGTACTATAGAACTGTTCCTTTGCCTCGTTGAGGTATACGCGGCGGAAATAGATCAATACGCCATATTTAGAACTCTAAAAAAGCAACACAAGTAGAGAGAAACAGCTATGAAAATCAGATTGGGATTCGGATTACTCAACTATCCTTTTGAAAGCGGGAAAGAATATTTCCGTTGGGTTGAAATGCTTGAAGAAGCTGGAGTCGACTCTGTATGGCAGTCAGATCGATTGATCTCTACCGATAATTATTTGGAATCTTTAAGCGCTTTAGCATCCCTTGCGGGCTGTACAGAAAAAATTAAATTCGGAATGAACGCGATTGTGGCCCCTCTTCGTGATCCACTCGTGTTAGCCAAGCAATGTGCCACGATAGATTATCTAAGCGGAGGGAGATTATTGCCAATGTTTGGAGTGGGGTACCCTAAGGCAGATGAGTGGGCGGCTACCGGACGGAGTTCTGACCATCGTGGCTCTAAGGCGAATGAAATGTTTGCTCTTATGACCAGACTTTGGACAGAAGAATCAGTGACTTTCGAAGGGAAGTACTACCAATACAAAAATGCCTCTATCGCTCCACGTCCGTTACAGACTCCGCTCCCTTTGTGGATTGGTGGCTCTAGTAAAGCTGCTATAAACCGGACAGCAAAACTTGGATCGGGATGGATAGGGGGAATAACAAGTCCTGAAGACGTAAAACGAGTAATTATGGGAATCAAGACTAAGTCAGCCGAATATGGCCGTGAGATTGACGATGATCATTATGGCACATCTATAGGGTTTCGGATCGGGAGCGTAGATGATGAAGCGGTAGTGAATTCTCCTTTTGTTAAGCGAACTGGTATAGGAGAGAACATGGATTTAAATCCATTATTTGCTATAGGGAGTTCGGCACAAGTGACCGAAAGAATCCGCACCTATATTAAATCTGGTGCAAGTAAGTTTGTTTTGTTTCCTATTGCATCAGGTACAAAAGACGTATTCGATCAGACGCAGCGTGTTATCGCTGAGATAAAGCCAGCAATAGAGAACTGAGTCTTGAAATTTAGGGCCGCCTGAATTTTGTAAGTCAGACAGCCCTTAAAATGTTGGACTTATCTTCTGTCTTCTCTTGGGCGTGCTTCGTTAACTCTCGCTTCACGGCCTTTTAGCATAGCCCCGTTGAGCTCTTCTACCGCTGCAGCTCCTTCGCTCGCATTAGGCATCTCTACGAAACCAAAGCCTTTAGAACGGCCCGTGTCTCGATCGCTAATGATTTTACAGCTATCCACTGTCCCGTGTTGCTCAAATGACTCTTGGAGTTCTTCGACGCTAATGTCATAAGAGAGGTTTCCAACATAAATATCCATAACTAGTACCTTTTATATATACCATCTTTTGTAAGTATCAGACTCTTGCCCGATGGCAAAATAGCAAGAGCAGTAAAAATGATGTGTCGTTTTAAGTGCAAGATCAATAAACGCCGATAATGAGTGAGAGGAGTGATATATGTGTGAGTTCGATAAGCAAGGTCTGTGAAAGTAAGATTTGGGTCTTTAGGTGGCTGAGCAGTGTCGGGCTTGTACGTTGCCGATTGTAGGCAGCATGCATACCGTAATTAAATCCCCAGCTTTTTCGACTATTTCTTCTATCCCCAACTAAGCAATACGCTTTACGCGCGAATCTTTATCATAAACCTCTATGCGAAAGGTGGCAACACCTGTCTGCCGCGGAAGGTTGCACTTCTCGGGTTGACCAAAAACAGGTTCTTTTTCAAGAGAGAGAAATTTTTAATTTCTAATGCAAACAATGGGTTACGAACTATCTAGAAAGTACAATCTTTCCGTACATATCGCGGCTTTCTAGTATTTTCATACCTTCTAACGTGTCTTCAAAACACAAGTGCTGGAAAACAACGGGGTTTATGCTGCCAATTTTGAGGAGTTGATAGAGGTATTTTTGGCAACGTTCAACTTTTTCAGGTGCTCTCTCCATGTATTGGCCCCATGCCAACCCTAGGATCGCCGCATTTTTCAAAAGCAATCTATTGGTCTCAATAGAGGGGATAGTCCCAGCAGCAAAGCCAATAACAATCAAACGTCCATCCCAGCCAAGGCACCTTTTTGTCTGTTCGAAAAGATCGCCTCCTACTGGGTCATAGATGACATCTGCGCGTCGACCACTGGTAAGCCGGGTAACTTCGTCAGCGAGGTTTTGTGATTTATAGTTGATGACGTGGTCTGCACCTTGGTTCAAGCAGACTTCCATCTTTTTCTGGCTACCCACGGCAGCTATTACTGTAGCTCCCATGAGTTTCCCCAGCTGAATAGCTGCAAGTCCGACTCCGCCGGCTCCGCCGAGAACTAACAGCGTTTCGCCCACCTGAAGATGAGCACGATGGGCAAGCCCGAAGTACGATGTCCCATAAGTTACGCTCAACGCAGCACCGGCTTCATCTGATACGAAATCAGGCACTAACCATGCACTGTTGTTTGTCACTGCGAAGTATTCCGCGAGTGTTCCACCACCATGACAGAAACCAGCGACTCGGTCTCCGGCTTGAAATTTACTTGAAGGCCCTGCGGACTCGACTATACCTATTCCTTCGACTCCAGGAACCGCAGGAAGGGGAGTTTTTACCTGGTATAGGCCTTGGCAAACTAACAAATCGGGAAAATTCAAAGACACTGCGGAAGTTTTAACTATCGCCGTATCCGTTTTTGCAATTGGCATTTCTCGCTCTGACCATTTAAGTACTTCGTGATAAGGGCCATAAGATTCAAATTGCCAAGCTTTCATTTTTGTACCCGTTGATTAAGTGGTAGCAGTAGCTTCTGGTTCTGACACGATAGTGTTTTCAATGTACCCCAGCTCAGGGATCTCTATTTTCACAGTTTGACCTTTAGTCAGAAATTGTTTGGGATCAAGTCCTATACCTACTCCACTAGGTGTCCCAGTCAATATTAAATCGCCGACTTCTAGAGTAAAGGCTGCTGTCAATGTAGCAATTTGATCGAAACAGTCAAAGACAAGATGTCGTGTATTTGAGTCTTGACGTAGCTCACCGTCTACCCATGTTTTAATATCTAGATTATGCGGGTCTTCAATTTCATCTTTCGTAGTGATCCAGGGTCCAAACGGACAGTGGGTATCGAATGACTTCCCTAACGTGAAAGTCTGAGAGCGCATTTGCCAATCACGAACACTCACGTCGTTACAAACAACATATCCGGCTATGACTGAATGTGCATTTTCTCTAGTTACGTGTCTACAACGTTTGCCGATCACAAAGCCAAATTCTCCCTCGTAATCCAGTTTGTCAGACACTTTGGGCAAGTGGACGTCCCCATATGGCCCATTAGCAGAGGTAGATTGCTTGTTGAAGAACATCGGGAAGTCGGGAGTAGCCAAACCTGTTTCTTCAATATGATCCTTATAATTCAATCCGACCGCTAGAATTTTGGGCGGTCGATGGATGGGTGGGCAAAGTTCAACTTGGGAAAGCTGATGTTCTTGACCTTTATAGTTCTGAGCTTTACTCAAAGCCGCATCGCCAGCCTCTAAAAATGCGATCATTTCTCTAGGGACATCGGCCTTAGACAAGTCAACAAGGATATCGTTTTCGACCCGTCCTATTCGTTTTTCCCCGTTTATTCGGAAAGTAGCTAATTTCATTTTAAAAGTCTCTTTTTTAGCTGTAGTGAAGGATCAGATATTCGTCTATGTACATTTCCTTATTTGGAGGGATAACTACGGTGGTCATTGGATCACGAATTATCGAAGGGCCTTTGACCGTGTTTCCAGCTTTTAATTCTCCCATTTCCCAAACGTCAAAGCTGATCCATCCGTCTTTATGATACACGTCACGCTTTTCTACGAATGCACTGGCATTTGCTTCTGAACTAGACAAGTCATGCCTAAGTAGTTTTGGTTGGGGTTTATCTGCGATAGCTTCAAGGTGAATGTCTGTCAATGAGTAGCCGGCACTGCCAAACTTGGCGCCTTCTGGATAGACTTTAGAATACATCGTCTCGAACGCGGCGATCATAGTCTGTATATCATTCGGACCATCCATTACACCATTTTCCAACGCGGTATTGAAACTTTCAATTTGCCCCATATATCGCGCCGATACTCCGTATCGGAAAGTGAGAGTATCTGGGTCGATACCTTCTGCTTTCATTTGTGTGCTAGCTTCGTGCTCCATTTCCCTCCAGGTGGTATGGATATCCTTGGCAATCTTCGCAAGATGTTCATCACTGGATTGATTGGGGATTAGTGCACGTGTCCCGCGGTCATACCTGTGCATATATTCGGCGCAGGCCGCCCCAAATGCTGAAAAACCTGCCGCCCACGGGATAGTGATTACGTCCTTGAATTCTATACCTTCAGCGAAGCCGTACATGTGCACAGGCCCAGCTCCTCCGTAGTAAAGCATGGTGAAGTCATGTGTATCATATCCCTTGGAGGCTATCATCGTGCGCAAAAGATCATTCATTTCGGTGTTAATTATTTGAAGGAGTCCTGCTCCAGCTTCGTAGACATCAAGGCCGAGAGGGTCGGCTACTGTTTCTTTTAAGGCTTTTAATGCTATCTCTTTATTAAGCTTGACTTGTCCGCCCAAGAAATAGTCTGGGTCGACATATCCGAGTGCGACATTGATGTCTGTCACGGTTAGTCGATCGTAGTTGAGGCAGATCCCAACAGCTGCACCAGCAGATTCAGGGCCCACATGCAGTCGTTTGTACTCGTCTACCCAAACTACTGATCCAGCGCCTTGACCGGCTGAGTCTAGCTCTACCATAGGCAGCGCTAGCCGATGGCCGGCTATATCTGCGCTTTTTGCTATACCGATTCGTTTGTCGATAATCAGACCAACGTCAAAGCTAGTACCGCCCATGTCAGCGGTAACAATATTATCTAAATCTAAAACGTTGCCTAAAAACTGTGCTCCAATTAAGCCGCCCACTGGCCCTGATATCATAGTTTCATACAGTCTAGTGTAGTCCATATTTACAGCGCCGCCGTATGAGAGCAACGTTAGTAACCGACCATCAAAGCCTAATTCGCGTGCCGCTTTCTCCACATTTAATAGAGATGCTCTGACTTGTTCAGCAGCAAAGCATTGGAACAAAAGACTTTTGAGTCGACTATTTTCTTTAGCCACAGGTGCGACATCCGCGGAGCACACGACCGGAATTTCTAATCCTTTATCTTCAATTATTTTTTCGGCAATAGCTTTAGCTTGGTGTTCATGACGAGGGTCAACGAATGAATACAGAAAAAGAATACCAATAACTTCACAGCCTTCGTCCAATAATTTCTTCGTGCCTACTTTGACCTGTTCTTCATTGAGCGGGATTAGGACATGTCCTGCTGGCAAATGTATTTCCCCAAGGTAACAACCACCGCCAATTCTTTCGCTCACGCCAAGAACATTCTTAGGTTCAACCAGTGGTCGAGTGTGTTTGTGCAGTTGTTGGTGTAATGACTCTGCCTGACTCTGCCCTAAGTAACTTAATCCACCTTCCATGACTGTCAGATCTTCGAAACCACGAGTGACTAGTAGTCCTACTTTTCTTCCATCTCCGGTCAGGATCGTATTTAACATGCCTGTACCGCAGTAAACGTCAGCGGCCAGTCGTTTATGTACGTCTTCGGAGCTTAAACCTATAGATTGGGCAGCATCTGCGACAGAATCGCGATAACTCTTTTGCTGATCTTCTTTTCGGCTAATTGATTTACCTACAGTAAATGTACCATCAGGTTTCACAAGAATGGCATCGGTCATTGTTCCTCCGGCATCGAGGGCAAGTATCAGATCGCCAGTATCTGCTTCGGCAGGAGCAGTTGTACTCATGTTATTCTCTCCAAAAATAGTGTGCGCGCTCTCGGCAACGAAAGCAGGCTTGAATAAAACTCCAGGAATTTATCCCCAGTTGCTGGTCGTGTCAGATGTTTTATCTTGGTACCAGTCACTGGCAGCATCGTCTAGAGGTTTACCTAAGTAGTCGCTATAGAACTTGTCTAGATCTGGTAACATTTCCATGACTACAGGGTAGCCAGGAGGAACCACCTCAACAGCGTGCTGTGTAGCACAGCTTGGGCAGAAATACTCTCTAATTTCCTGCCATCCTGCTTCTGGAACAGCGGGTTTAGGGTCATAGACAGCTTTCATTTCCTCTGCTGTCTTTCTTACTCGGACCTTGCTCTGTAGTTTCCAATTCGAACGGTAATCTCCAAATTCGTGACCACATTCACACTTCGTTATACGTTTTCCTGTCCCTTGGCTGACAATATAGAGCTTATCGGATAAACGAAGTAGAATTTTATCTTTCCATCTCACTCGACCTTGCAGTACTTTTATATAGTTGAAAAAACGACTACTGTCTTTTTTAGGTAACTTGAGTAGCCGCTCTAAGTTGTCGTCATCAATTTGCCCATCAATTAGTTGTTCAATAATTCCTTTGCTGATAGAAATATCGTCGCTCATGGCTCTATCCCTCTAGCACGTTAAATTCGTGTGGCAGATTCCAAAAAGAGGTAAACTCGTCTCTGAACTTGTCAAACGAAAGACTTTCGTTATACATGAGGCCAACTTCCGGAAAAAAAGCCGCGTTTTGCACGATCTCTCTTTCTTTTGTCCACCAGTCTTTGACATCGACAGATTCATCTAATCTACCTTGTCGAAGTGCAATACGTTTTACTTCTGTCGCAGCAGTATCTAAAACCCAATTACCAAGGGTATTCTTTGAGGCAACGACTCCATGCATTTCATTGACGAAATCGTAGTCAGGGCATGTCCCACTGTCGAGATCTTCTATAACGGCCATAGGGTCTCGATCTAAAGGATCCCCCCAACCGCCAGAAGAACCTGCCGCGTCGACGAACAGATCGTTGTGTTCCATAGACAGCTCTGGGCAGTCAGTCTTCCAAACTTTTAGATCATCTACCTTTAGGAGTCCACTGTCTGTCATTTCGAGCATTTCTCTGGCATCACGAGGTGCTAAGCCTTTCGCATTGACTTCGTCTAAGTTTGTACCTCTCGCAGATATCATGAAGCTAGAAGGTCCCGGATACGCTCCGTTCATTCCTAGTGCGACAGAGGTAGTCGAAGACAACCCACCATTAGGGCGGGTAATTCCAATGTGCTGACCGGGTTCTACGCACCAGTGGACAGCAGATTCGCCGGGTCCGCCACGATATTTTCCCGCACCGAAGTAGCCAGGTAGAAGTTTTCTACCTAAGTAAAACATTGGTGGGACTGTACTTTCAAACTCTTCCGCGTCACCTATCGTTGCCATTTGAGACCACGCTGCCCAAACGAGTGGCTCTCCATCCTTGAAGCACCAAGCTCCTCGACTTGAACCACCCAGCCACTCAAAATTAGTGAAGCCATAGGCCGTGCCATCTTCTGCAGTACCTTGGCCTTGCCAAGCCCCCCAGTTTCCATCTACGCAAAATGCTTCTTCCAAGTAACCGAAGCTGAACATTGCTCGGCTTACGGCACCGAACCCAATATTGTTCAAAGTGACAGTTTGCGCCCAAGGATTAGCATTACTTGTGAATTCATTGTCTGGATTCAGAATGCTACCTTTGGGGTAGTGTCTTTGAACAGCCAGTTCGATTCCAGCCGTTACTTTAGTGTTGTGCGAAAATGAATTAATCATCCCAAGAAACACTGCTGCATCGGACGCACCTGGTGTGGCATTATAGGCGTGATGGCCCCAACGCGACGTACCTTCGGTATCAATTTTTAAACCGTTTTCATTAGGCTCTACACTTGCTCGAATATGTATAAGCGTGTTTTTGTCTGCATGGGACCAAATGGTTTGTAATCCCTTATATTGAGCCATTCTAAAGGCGGCGCCGGTGTAGGTGCCTGGAACCATTGTGGATTTCATATTATCTAAAACCCGTCGCCTTGATTCTTCAATAACTTCACGGATCGCTGTTTTGTAGTAATCAATTCCGAACTCGTCAATTAACTTGTGCGTAGCTTCGTGAATCATCGCACAACCTGCTAGACGCATTTTGTCATCAAGAATGTTCATAGTCGCTGCACGAGTCCGTCTTTCCCATATGGCTTTCCACCAAGACTCTTGCTGAAGTTTCCTTCCTGTCCGCATGGGTGGAACCACCAACCCGTCCATAAATGTATCTACTGAGAATGTTGCCCAAGAGCCGGCAACTGGTGCGCCATTTTCCATTAGGTGATTGATACCGACCGCCCATGCAACGACTTCGCCTTCGATAACAATTGGTACAAATGAATAAAAATCACCGGGGTGGGGGACACCACCAGTAAGCCCATCACTTACACCATAGACATCTCCGTCTTCAATACCGTCATTAACATCATAGTTATTTGCTGCCATATACCTAACAGCAGTAGGGAAAATAGCGGTATGCGACAAGAAACCTAAAGAAAGCGCTAATGTATCGCCCTCTGCGGTAGTAACGCCCCAAAGACACTCACCCATTTCTCGTGAACCTGGACTCGCCGCGACATATCTAGCGGACTCGCGGGCGGCCAGTACGGCAGAATGTAGTTTCGAATAAAAGCGCTCATATCTGATGGGATCCGCTTTCTTAAGGCTGAGCTCTTTCACTCCGTAATAGTTGCCAGTTGACTCAGTCAAGCGATCTCTTTTTTCAACGGCTTCAGCTAATGTAGGCGCCGTAATCGCTTTCAGATTGGGTTGGTTCAATACTTCTTTTTCAATAGTGGCCATCTGGATTCCCCTCGGCTGGACAACTGTTTTAAATTTTTGAATTCGTGCAAAATTACTTTCTAATAGACACCTCGTAAAAAGCGGTATTTCGTATCTATCCTTGGATATTCTAGTTAATGGATACCTGTGGCGCAAGAGACTGATTTTACGCGTTTCCTCGTGTTTATAATTTGAGGTCTGATAAAAGCGGGGGAAGGCTTCAGCTAGTAGGATCCTCTAAAAAGAAATAGACCGGTGCTGTGGGTTTGGGATATTTAGAGCATTACTGGGATGCAGAAAAAATCATACCTATGTTATAAGGATGAGATTGAGTTAGATTTTAAATTGCTAAGGACAAGCTATGAAGATTTCTTATATGCCGGATACTCATTTCGGAGAATATGATCAAGCAACCGCCCCAGATCGTGACGATGTTGCGGACGCTATGGAACACTGTGTCGCAGAAGCAGAATTGGCAGAAAAAGTTGGTTTTGATGGACTTTGGGTACCAGAGCGGCATCAAAGACCAGAAACGTGGTGGCCCAATATAACGTCGTTACTAGCCGTAATAGCATCTCGAACGAAAAACGTTCAGATAGCTACGACTGTTATGCAACCTACTTTTCATCATCCGATACACCTAGCAGAGTCTTTGGCAGCAGTTGATAACTTGAGTCGTGGACGGTTTGTATTTGGAGCGGGTGTTGGCTATCACCCAGACTATTTTCGCTGTTTTGGAGTTCCGTTTGAGCAACGAGGGAAACGTTTTGAGGAGACTATGGACTGCATCGTAGGCGCTTGGACTCAAGAAGAATTTAATTACGACGGAGAATTCTTTAAATACGAAGGAGTTAAACTTAGTCCAAAACCGTATCAAAATCCTCGGCCTCCCATATGGATAGGAGCTTTTGCTCCCAAGGCTATGGATCGAGCACTTGATTATGAAGGTTGGTGCTTATGGTTTCCTCCGCATTTAGATATTTTAGAGCCTGCAGTTAAGGAAATGAGAGAGAGAGCCGCGCAAAGAGGCAAGGATGACTTTCAGATTACTATCGGATTTGAAGGCTGGCTAGGTGACGACCCTGCGCTCCGAGATAAGCATGTTCATCGGTGGGTAAGAGAATGGAGTTTCTACGCTGACAATGGATTGTCTCCGGAAGCAGAATCTTTGGATATGGCGGAACAGGTCGAAAGTATGTTTCTTTGCGTAGGAAACAGGCAGAAATGGATCGATCGGATGAGTGAAATGAAAGAAAGAGTTAATCCTGATTGGTTATGTATTAGGACCAGAAATCCAGTAAATCCGGGCAAATTTTATCCGTCCAGAACTGAGTGCTTAGAGGTAATTGAAGCCTTTGGCGAAATTCTTGATGAGATACGCTGAATATAGTCGACAGGACAGATGTCTCTTGTACGGTTTTATGCAACGATGTTATCGTTGAGACATAAACATCTGAGGGAGATGGGATGAAACTAGGACTGGTTTTTGGATATTCTGGCAGCCATATTAAAGTGCCAATGGAGCTTATTTTAGAAGCTGAATCTTTAGGATATGACTCTGTATTTAGCGCTGAGGCGTGGGGATCTGATGCGGTTTCTCCTATTGCTTGGATTTTAGCTCAGACAAAAACAATTAAAGCTGGCACCGCAATTATGCAGATGGCTGCCAGAACACCTTCAATGACGGCTATGACGGCCATGACTTTAGACCAGTTATCGGGTGGCCGCTTTATATTAGGCATTGGGCCTTCCGGTCCGCAGGTAGCGGAGGGCTGGTACGGCGAAGCTTACGGTCGGCCTTTGACTCGGACTAGAGAGTATATAGACATAATACGTCAGATATTCAAGAGGGAACGGCCTCTTATGCATGAAGGCTACCACTATCAGATACCGTATATGGGAGCTGGTAGTACAGGATTGGGTAAACCGCTCAAAAGTATTTTACATGGCGATCCGGCGCTTCCAATTTATACCGGTGTCGCGACCGAGAAAGGAGCACAAACTGCCGCAGAAGTTGCAGACGGGGCCTTTCTCGTTTGGGCAAATCCAAATCGCTACGATCTTTGGTCACCTGCAATAGAAAGAGGTTTTTCAAAAGCTAGTAATGATAAAAGCTTGGAGAATTTTGATGTTGCCCCATTTGTCAGAGCTGTAATGGGGCCAGATATCGATGCCTGCAGACAAGAATTAAAATCAGGCTTCGCGCTTTACATTGGCGGAATGGGAGCCCGAGAAAAAAACTTCTACAACGATTATGCGGCACGGTTAGGTTATGCTGACGCAGCGAGTGAGATTCAAGATTTATTTTTAACTGGTCAAAAGCAACAGGCTTGCGAAGCTGTTCCAGATCAGCTTGTCGACGATTGTTGTTTGGTCGGCCCTGAGGAACATATTAAGGAGCAGCTAGTCAGCTGGAAAGAAGCCGGAAGACGAAAAGAGGTTGGCACTATGGTGATTTCGACTGCACAGCCCGAGGTTCTAAGAGTGGTTGCAGAAAACGTGCTATAACAAGTATCTATATCAAAGCTTATAGGGGGCACAATGATGAAATGGCAAATTGGAAAAATTAAAGTAACCCGCATTCAAGAAGTAGTCTTCCCGGAATTTTCAGATGTAATCCCTGCCGTTACGAAGGAACTTGTCAAAGAAATAAAATGGCTTTTCCCACATTTTGTTACAGCTGATGGACATTTAAGTCTTAGCATCCATTCTTTAATAGTAGAAACGCCTACCCACAAGCTTGTTGTTGATACCTGCATTGGTGATGGTCGCGACAGAATGCCTATGGAAGGCATGCACATGCTCTCGACAAACTATATGCGGGATATGCAGTCGGAAGGTTATCAGCCGGAAGACATAGACTTCGTCTTATGTACACATCTACACGTCGACCATGTGGGATGGAATACGCGACTAGTCGATGGGAAATGGGTGCCAACTTTCCCTAATGCAAAATATATTATGGATAAAAAAGATTTAGATTTTTGGGGTTCTATTGACGCCGATACCGACATTGATTTCATGCAAGTTCAAAGACAAGTTTTTGAAGATTCTCTAATGCCTGTAATAAATGCCGGCCTAGCGCAGCCAGTCGATGCGCCATCGATTATTTGCGAAGGCGTAAGACTTATCTCTACACCAGGACATACCCCAGGACATGTTTCTGTCGTATTGGAATCGGAAGGGCAAACAGGATTAATTACCGGTGATTTTATTCATCATCCAATTCAGTTTCATGACCCTGCTTTAGTGAGCCCTTTTGATGTTGACAATGAGATGGCCATCGAGACTCGTCGCAGAATATTTGGCGAATATGCAGACACCCCGACCTTAATCATAGGCACACATTTTGCTGGACCGACAGCAGGAACCTTGGTCACTGAGAATGGCACCTATCGATTGAAAGTTTGATTAAATCGATGGGTGCCATTCTAAACTAAAAAGCGTACTGTAAGCCTGCCATCAAGTTAAAGTTTTGTTCTAAACGAACACCGTTTAATTCCTGCATCAAAGGTAGTCCCGCTTCGAAGCCTATTCTTACTCCGGAGAAATATCCGGATTGGCATACCCAGTTTAAACCTAGCAGCATAGTGATTACGTCTCCTCCATAATAATCAGGGTTAGCCGCCTGAGTCGGCAGCGTTATGAGAGGATCTATTCCTTTTATTTTACTGTCATGTCTGTATTTGAGCCTGGCGGATATGCTCAATGTGTCTGCAGGTGCAAACGAAGTCCAGGCTGTTACTTCGTGCTGCTGTCCCTTCCTATACCCGTTATGTTTGCCTAAGAACTCTGTGCCAGAATATTGTCCTCCCCAAGTTAATCTCTGGTGTCTGCCAGTGTAGGTTAATCCGTTTAAGATGCCATAGTTGCCGTTTCCCAATTGCATTGCATAAGGAAGACGTTTTGTTGGCCGCATACCCATTGGTGTCAGGATCTGATCTGTTTCTGAGGTCGAACCTGTCGGCAAAATAGTTCCTATTGATAGATGGACCTTATGATTGCCTGTACTAAAAAGATGTATCAAACCGGTGAGTTTTGTATCCCCCCACCCATTAGATTGGGTGGTAAAAGTGTCTCGTACCGTTGTACCGGAGCCACCTTTATACGTGGTCAACTTCATTTTTTTGTCAGTATAGTTAGACATAACCATCAAGGTTAACCAGTCAGTCGGCGCATACATTGCGCCGAACATATGCATGTGCATATTCATTTTTTTTGGAACGACTCTAAGAGTTGGTGGTTGACCGTTGATATTAGAGAAACGGTTAGACACACTGGTAGCGATTGTGTCCGCCGTAATATTTGAACCGTCGTTTTGAAGGTCGCCCATATCCATATACATGTAACGATATGAGGTCATAAGCTTGCCTTTTTTATGCATGTGATCACCCATAACACCTATAGGGGCGTGTGAATCAGCTTTCATTTGTGCAACGGCGATTGAAGAAAAATGCACGAGTATGATCGCGTGCAAAAGAATATGGGTTATTGTTTTAAATATCATTTATCAGCTTCCTCTAGACCCATGCGAGCAAAAGCTCAAGCTTCCGCAGGGGAATCATAAAATTAAATTTTAGCAGTAGATTTAGATGGGAAGCGTGGGTGGTGCCCGAGGCTGAGATAGGTGATGATAGACGTCTTTGAAAAGGGATGAGGTTTGCTTGTAGCGAACTGAAGTTGTTGATCGGTCAACCTTGGAGCAAGGCAGTACAGGCGCGCCAGCTATGGCATTGCTTCCAGCCCATAAGGAACACGATTCACTGGATGAGATTATTGTGTCGCTCTTATGCTCAACATCTTCGCCTATCACGGAATCGATCGAGTGATGATGGTGATGGGTTGGCGATTCTGCTGTGTCCAATCCATCAGAATCGAGACTGAAATTATTTTGATTAGGACAGAGACCTAATTTGAAGTTAGATAGGTCGTCCCCCTCGGTCCCAGCCAACATGTATCCGCCAGGGATCAGCGCCCGCAGAGCAAAAAGCAAAGTTAACAAAATAGCAACAGATTGCTTTCTAAGAAACATCAGGTAAGTATAACTAAAAAGGCAGGCAATTTGGAGGTGCTCTAAATTAAACATTCCGCCATTTTGCAACAAAGGAGAAGAGATGACTGACCTGAATAACTTGCAGCAAGGGCCGTTAAAAGGAATCCGAGTACTTGATTTTTCAAGGTATATAGCTGGTCCCTACTGCGCCGGTCTTCTTGCCTACCTGGGTGCTGACGTGATCCGTATTGAAAAACCATCTGGGGGCGAGGATAGATTCGTGTCGCCGATATCAGAAGGTTCAAGTCCTTTGCTTTTCATGACAGGCAATCGAAAAAGAAGCTTGGGATTAGACTTGAAAGCACCTAGTGCTGTGGCAGTCGTTAAGCAATTAGTAACGCACGCGGATGTGGTGGTAGCCAACATGCCGCCGGCCGCGTTAATTCAGTTAGGGTTGGATTATGAGACATTAAGCGCAATAAAGTCGGACATCATTCTCACGACACAAACGTGTTTCGGGCATGAAGGTCCTTGGGCCGACCGGGGCGGATTTGATGGGATTGCGCAAGCTATGTCGGGTGCTGCTTTTATGTCAGGTTTCCCGGATGAACCCCGTCGCTCCACAGCACCATATGTGGATTACTCAACTGCTGTTCTGGGTGCTTTTGGAACATTAGCAGCAATACGACAGCGTGATCAAACTGGCAAAGGACAGCATGTCCAAGCCTCTCTGCTTGGTTCCGCAATGGCTGTGTTCAGCACAGCGATCGTAGAACAGGAAGCACTGCAGCCGAATAGAATACCGACAGGCAATCGAGGACAAACAGGAGCGCCAACTGATGTTTTTAAAGCGACTAACGGGAGCATAATTACACAGGTGGTAGGTAATGGTTTGTTCAGGAGAGTGACCAAAGTCATCGGCAAACCGGAATGGAACGACGATCCAAGGTTTTCGACTGATGAACTGCGCGGAAATAATCGCGATGTTGTCTGTGATGCGGTAGGGAAATGGGTCGCTGAGCGGACTGCAGAAGAGGCTGTAGAAACTTTTGCCCATGAAGGGGTCCCCTGTGGGCCAGTTTTAAATTTGATCGATGCCGCGGTACATCCGCAAGTATCGGCGATGGGCTTTTTAGAAGAAGTTAGTTTTCCTAATGTCGATAACAAGACCAAAACTCCAAGAGTACCCTTAGATTTCTCAGGATATAAGCCTATATCTGCGGGCCCGCCGCAAGTAGGTGAGCACTCGGCTGACATACTGCTTGAAATAGGATTTTCTCAGGAAGAGGTTTCGGAACTAATTGCTAAAAAGATCGTGTGAGTCATAGATTTGGAGAATGTCATAGTCTCGATTAGACTTAACAAGTATTGAGACTAGCGATGGGGTATACCAAAGCTTTTCTGCGCACTGCGTCCCGACGGGAAATGCAGTATTTAATAAGATAGTTAATTAAGAGATTGATAGCCATGAGTTACGGAATTTTATCGTTTGGGGCATACGTTCCATCTTTGCGTCTAGATAGGAAAGCTGTCTTCGAAGCGGTGGGTTGGGCGACCCCAAATTTGAGGGGTTTAGCCTCCGGTGAGCGAAGTGTGGCTAATTGGGACGAAGATGCTATCACTATGGCTGTAGAAGCTGGCTTAGACTGCTTGGCAGATACTGAATTCTCGGTGCCACATATATGTATGGCTTCTACTACTTTCCCTTTTTCTGACCGTTCTAACAGCGGTCTTGTAGCGGATGCTTTAAACCTTCAAAGATCAATCGCGACGGAGGATTTTGGGGGCAGTCGCCGTGCCGGGACTAGCGCGCTTTCGAGAGCTTTATCTAACAACGAATCTTCTTTGATGATAGCGAGTGATTGTCGCGAAGCGCAACCAGGCAGTGTTCAAGAAATGAATTATGGTCATGGTAGCGCTTGTGTGCTGCTGGGCGAAGGTAAGCCGATTGCAGAGTTTTTGTCTAGCTCTTCAGAGCACGAAGATTTGATTGATCAATACCGGGCGAACGGGATTGAGTATGATTATAGTTTAGAAGAACGCTGGGTTAGAGAAGAAGGCTGGCTCAAAATAGCTCCTGAGGCAATGCAAGGGGCTGCGTCAAAAGCAGGAATAGAACTTAGCGAGATCGATCATTTCGTAGTGCATGGGAATGGAGGCGCAGTAGCTGCGCTGTCCAAGAAACTTGGCATAGAGCGGTCTCGATTTGCTGATGACTTAAAAGCGATCTGTGGCGATACGGGGGCTGCTCACCCATTTTTAATGTTGTCTAATGTATTGAGTAATGCTGGGGCTGGTGACACTGTTATGTTGGTGGGTTTTGGTCAAGGCGTCGATGCCTTGCTGATAAAAACGACAGATCATCTAACGACCGGGCGTCAAGGCCGCGGTGCTGAGAGATTTATGGCCCGACGACGAGCAACAAGCAACTACACTTTTTATCTTTCTCTCAGACAGAGGCTATCTTTAGATTTTGGCTTGCGGGCAGAGCGGGACAATAGAACTGCATTGTCTGCCTTTTATCGAAAGCGCCGAGACATTAATGCGATGATAGGAGGACGATGCAGTAGCTGTGATGCTTTACAGTATCCAAAGAGTATCATCTGCGTTAGTTGTGGGGCTAGTGACTCACAAGTTGAAGAAAGTTTGTCGGGCTTAACCGGTCGTGTTAAATCGTTTACAGAAGACTGGCTAGCTTACACACCATCGCCTCCATATATTTATGGCAACGTTGAATTCGATGGCGGAGCCAATGTTATGCTTGAGTTTACTGACTTTGAGCCGGGCAGTCTTCGTACTGGAGATGAAATACGACTAGCGTTTCGAGTTAAAGACCGAGATGAAAAAAGAAAATTTCATCGATATTTTTGGAAACCAGCGCCGTTGACGCGCCTATAAATTTAAGGGTATTTGAGTTATGGCTAGTGGAATAAGAGACAAGGTTGCAATTATTGGAATGGGTTGTACACGGTTCGGCGAACGCTGGGATTGCGGTCCCGAAGAACTGATGGTCGAGGCTTTCAACGAAGCGCTCACTGATTCTGGAGTTTCGCGCGATCAGATTGAGATGGCTTGGCTGGGACTTTTTTTTCAGGAGCAAAGCGCCGGAAAATCAGGCTTGCCACTAAGTATGGGGTTGAGACTGCCGAATATACCTGTAACACGAGTTGAGAATATGTGTGCGACTGGGACAGAGGCGCTTAGAGGGGCTGTCTACGCTGTTGCGGCTGGTGCCTGTGACATCGCGATGGCGGTAGGGGTGGAGAAGTTAAAGGATACCGGTTACCCAGGTTTGCCTGAACGCAGCAAGGGAACGTTTGATGATCTGTGGCTTCCGAATGCAACCGCGCCAGGCGCGTTTGCGCAACTTGCAAGTGCGTACCAAGCCAAACATGGATGTGATTCTATCGATTTAAAGCGTGCCATGGCACATATCTCGGTCAAAAGTCATGACAACGGTTTACTAAACCCTAAAGCCCATTTGCGGCGAGCTATCACTGAAGAACAGGCTATGAACGCGCCGATGATTGCCGCGCCCCTTGGCTTATACGATTGTTGCGGGGTCAGTGATGGTGCTGCCTGCGCAATTGTAACGAGTGTAGAAAAAGCGAAAGAGATGGGCATCAAAGATATGATTACGGTAAAAGCAATGCAGTTGGCTCCCAGTAACGGCTTTGAGATGTCTACAACAGATTGGGATGGTAGTTATCTTCAAACGACACGCATAGCCGCAGCGAGAGCTTATAAGGAAGCAGGAATAACAGATCCTATTAAGCAACTCGATATGACAGAAGTGCACGATTGTTTCTCGGTAACAGAGCTCGTTGTTATGGAGGATCTCGGCTTATGTGAGGAAGGTGGCGCTATAAAAGCTGTGCTGGACGGAAAGTTTGATAAAGACGGTGACGTTCCCTGCCAAATTGATGGTGGGTTAAAATGTTTCGGTCATCCAATAGGAGCCAGCGGATTGCGAATGGCTTATGAGATCTATCTTCAACTACAAGGTAAAGCAGGGGAGCGTCAATTAGACAGCCCTTCTATGGGCCTGACTCATAATCTAGGCGGGCATCCGTTTAGAAATGTGGCGAGTGTGTCGGTGCTAGGTTTGCACTCCGAGTAACCTCTAATATGTCTAGAGTGGAAAATGCCGTTAAAAAAACTGTGAGAACTCAATTATGAATGCCCATCAATCTTCCTGGATGACTGAAGACCACGTAATGTATCGAGATGGAGTACGCAAGTTTCTCGAAACTGAATTTTTACCACAACGAGAACATTGGGTCGAACAGGGTTACCCAGAGAAGGAATATTGGAAAAAAGCCGGTGAAATGGGATTGCTTTGTCCTGATCTGCCAGTAGAGTACGGAGGCGGAGGGGGTGACTTTGGGTTTGACGTTATTACATATGAAGAGTTAATGAGGCTGTGTATTTCAAGCTTTGGGAATGGGATACAAAGCATTGTCGCTCACTACATACTTAGGTACGGAACAGAAGAGCAAAAATTACGCTGGTTACCTGGGATGGCTACCGGGGAATTCATTACATCTATAGCCATGACAGAACCGGGTACGGGATCGGATCTACAATCCATTAAAACTTCAGCGGCCAGAGATGGTGACGAATATGTGCTGACGGGATCTAAAACTTTTATCACTAATGGTTACAACGCTAATTTGATTTGTGTCGTATGTAAGACGGATCCATCGGAGGGAGCGAAAGGAGTTTCACTATTGATGTGTGAAGTTGACGATCTCAATGGGTTTAGTCGCAATAAACCGCTAAAAAAAATTGGAATGAAAGGGCAAGATACTTGTGAGTTATTTTTCGACGAGTGTCGTATCCCTGTAGGTAATGTGTTAGGTGGAGAAGAAGGCCAAGGTTTTTATCAGCTGATGGCTCAACTTCCGAGAGAAAGACTGATTATTGCTGTAAGCGCCATAGCGGCAGTTGAAGCTGTCCTCGAGCAGACAATAGAGTATACAAAAGAAAGAAAAGCTTTCAATAAGCCCTTAATGTCGTTTCAAAACACTAAATTTAAACTGGCTGAAATGGCTACGGAAGCGAAAATTTCTAGGGTTTTTGTCGATCATTGTATTGAACAGCTTATGGTCGGAAATCTTGATAATGAAACAGCTTCAATGGCTAAATGGTGGTGCAGCGAGAAACAATTTGACACGGCTCATCAGTGTCTTCAGTTGCATGGGGGGTATGGGTATATGATGGAATATCCAGTAGCCCATTATTTTACAGATAGTCGTGTGCAAATGATTTACGGTGGTTCCAATGAGATAATGAAAGAGCTGATTTCTCGAAGTCTTTAGTTCGTGATTGTCTTTTTGTTACATCATAAGATCATTTAGTGAGTTCTAACTGTAATTTATTCTCTCGTTTTTCTCGGTGTTTTCCTGGGGAAGACAATACTTTTCTAACTGACGATGCGGGCGTATGCCATACCTATGCTGATCTAGAGAAGAAAAGTAGTGACATCGCGTACAACTTAGTAGAGAAGGGCTTGCGGCCAGGTGATCGAGTCACCTTAATTGCTCAGAAATCTTTAAATGCGTTGTGGATCTACTTAGGTTGTCTCAGAGCAGGGGCTATCTTTCATCCGATAAACCCAGATTACTCAAAGCCAGAAATAGTATTTTTTTTAAATGATGCTCGCCCTAAATTTCTAGTTACCGATGGTGGTGCTTCCTTAAAAATAGGGAACCTTGCCTCCCAAGTTGAATCTATTGAAGAACATTTGCAAATACCTTTGGTTGACCGAGAAGGCCTACTTTGCCCTCCCGAGAATGCAGATCAGGGTAATTTCCCTTGCCATGTAAATACTCCTAATGATACAGCAGCGCTGCTGTATTCTTCAGGCACTACTGGGGATCCTAAGGGGATATGCCTAACTCATGGAAATCTTTATGAAAATGCAGCGTCGCTTTGTCGTGCTTGGCAGTTTTCATCCAATGATGTACTTCTTCATGTTTTGCCAGTTTTCCATGTCCATGGGCTTTTTATAGCTTTGGGTCCAGTGCTTGTTGCAGGCGCAAGTATGAGATACCAAAATAGGTTTGTCGTTGATGAAGTGATAGAAGCATTACCGAATGTAACGGTGTTGATGGGTGTACCTACTTTCTATAGCCGCCTGCTGGATAATCCTGAATTTACCAGTGTATCCTCACGAAATATTCGCGTATTTATTTCCGGTTCAGCGCCATTGACGGAAAGTGTCTTTCGGCGATTTGAGGAGCGTACCAGCCATAAGATTTTAGAGCGATATGGGATGACTGAAACTGGAGTGAATACTTCAAATCCTATTGACGGAGATAGAATCCCTGAGTCTGTCGGAGTTGTTCTTCCTGGGGTGGAACTAAGAATCACCGATGAGGAAGGCATCGCGATAAAAGATGAGAGTGTTGGTGCTATAGAGGTTAGAGGCGACAATGTTTTTCCGAGATATTGGGGACTGGCTGATAAGACCAGAGAAGCATTTGACGAGGCCGGATGGTTTGGTACAGGTGATCAAGGTAGTATGAATTCAAATGGATATTTGTTTATCTCCGGTCGTTCCAAAGATATGATAATTACTGGGGGCTTAAATGTTTACCCAAAAGAAGTGGAGAGAGTGTTGGATAAATTTTCAGGGATCATCGAATCTTCTGTATTTGGAGTGCCCCATAGTGACTTTGGAGAAGGAGTGATGGCTGCGGTTGTGATGAAGGCGAATGTACCCTTGGAACAGCAAAGAGTTATTGAGGCACTTAACGAACAACTAGCACGATTCAAGATCCCTAAACATATCGTCGCCCTGGAAGAATTACCACGAAATGCAATGGGGAAGGTGATGAAAACCGAATTGAGAACGAGCTATGCAAGCTTTTTCTCATGAATTAAGACTTCGGAGTCTAATGCAGGTTCTACTTGAGATGCTTTCAACATGTGTTGTGAATAAATAATAGAAGAAGGAGATAAAAATGGCAGGTTTGTTTTTTGAAGAATTTTCGGTCGGTCAAAAGTTCGAACACGCGATAACACGGACAGTAACGGAAACAGATAACGTGATGTTCACGACGATGACACATAACCCTGCCAAATTGCATCTCGACGAGGAGTACTGTCGCGAGCATACTGAGTTTGGCGAGAGAATTGTGAATAGCTGCTTCACTTTATCCTTAATGGTGGGGATAAGCGTTTACGATACTACTCTTGGAACAGCGGTTGCTAACCTGGGATGGGATGAGGTTCGCTTTCCTCACCCTGTGTTCCATGGCGACACGATCAAAGTAGAGACGGAGATCCTTGAAGTCAGGGCAAGCAAGTCACGTCCGAAAAATGGTATTGTACTTTTTGCACATAGTGCTTTTAATCAAAAGAACGAGCTTGTGGCGTATTGCAAAAGGTCCGGCTTAATTTTAAGGAAGCCTAGCTAATGTTTAGATCTTTACTATTTGCTCCTGGCGACAGTGAGAAAAAAATGCTGAAGGCTTCTAACGTCGGAGCTGATTGCGTTATTCTAGATTTGGAAGACTCAGTTGTAGAATCACGCAAACCTATTGCACGAGAAATGGTAACTGAATTCTTAAAAGAAGGAGGTAATCCGGAAGTCTCTTATTTCGTGAGAATTAATCCTTTAGATTCTGGTAAATTCCTACAGGATTTGGCGGCGGTTGTGCCTGCAGGTCCTGCTGGGATTGTTTTCCCTAAGTCTAATGGTGTGCAAGAGGCTTTGGCTATTGCAAACTATATTGAGGTGTTGGAAGTTGAGCATGGGCTATCTACTGGTTCGGTACGACTCTTGCCACTTGTTTCGGAGACTCCAACCGCCATATTCACCATGGGTGAGTACAAAGATGGGCCAGCTCGGATGATGGGACTCACTTGGGGAGCAGAAGATCTTGGAGCGGCCGTAGGAGCTAGTGCTAATTTGCAAAGTAATAAGGACTGGACGTCTCCATACCAAATGACTCGTTCGCTATGTTTGTTTGCTGCTCATGCAGCAAAGGTTCAAGCGATCGATACGGTCATGGCTGACTTCCGCGATCTCGACCGGCTGAAAGTGGTGTGTGATGAGGGACGCAGAGATGGGTTCACAGGTAAAATATGTATCCACCCAGCTCAGGTAGAGGTGATAAATGAGGCTTACTCCCCCAGTCTTGAAGAGTTAGACCATGCGCGCGCTGTGATTAAAGCATTTGCTGAAAATCCTGAGGCGGGTACATTGCAAATTGAAGGTAAAATGATTGATAAACCTCACCTAGTTTTGGCTGAGCGAGTCCTGGCGTTTGCTGGAGAGCTTTCAGGTAAATAAAGTAAAAGGAATTAGGCATGAACGATTGGGTGAAGAGTAAAAAAACTGTAGATGTCTTGGGTAATAAAATGGCTTATGTAGAAATGGGGGAGGGCCGGCCAATAATATTTCAGCATGGAAATCCTACCTCTTCGTACTTGTGGAGAAATATTATGCCCAAAATTGCGCATTTGGGCAGATGTATTGCGATCGATTTAATAGGAATGGGTGATTCTGAAAAACTTAATGACTCTGGCCCAGATAGATACACTTTTGCGGAGCATAGTCGTTATTTAGAAGCCGCCCTAGAGGCCCTTGGTATCAACAATGATATTGTTTGGGTCGTTCATGATTGGGGAAGTGCGCTAGGTTTTGATTACACCGCAAGGCATCCCGATAGAGTGTCAGCGGTTTGCTATATGGAAGGGATCGTCAAGGAAATGACTTGGGATGAGTGGCCAGAGAGCGCCCGCGATATGTTTAAAACTTTTCGTAGTCCGGCAGGGGACGAAGTTGTCTTAGATAAGAACGTATTCGTTGAACGTGTTTTACCGGCTTCCATCATTAGAAAACTATCTGACGAGGAAATGGATGCGTACAAAGCTCCTTTTTTAAATGCAGGGGAAGACCGTCGTCCTACTTTGACTTGGCCTAGACAGATCCCTATCGAGGGAGAGCCAGAAGACGTTTGCGCGATTGTTCGCAATTATGGTCAACACTTGAGTAAAAGCGATATTCCAAAGCTATTTATTGAAGCAAACCCAGGAATGATACTTAAAGGAACTTTGGCTGAATACGCGAAAACATGGCCAAATCAAACGCAGGTCTCTGTAAAAGGACTGCACTTCATTCAAGAGGACTCTCCCATTGAAATTGCGGATGAGATTTTAAAATGGATAGAAAGTTTTTCCTGAATCTTAGACTGAGGACTTTTAGTAATGAGCGCACAATCTGATTTATCTTCCAAAGTGACTATTGCAACGCTAAAAGCTAAAAAATCAGCTCAAGAGAAAATTACTGCCTTAACGGCTTATGATGCTGCTTTTGCAGGTGTTCTGGATGCTTCTGGGGTTGATTTTGTTTTGGTAGGGGATTCTCTAGGGATGGTCGTTCAAGGTAGAGATACCACGATTTCCGTAACCGTCGATGAAATTGTTTATCATAGTCAGTTAGTATCTCGAGGGCTTGAGCGCTCTCTATTGATGGCTGATATGCCATTTATGAGTTACGCGACGCCAGATGACTGTCTTAGAAATGCCGCCAGAATGATGAAGGAAGGTAATGCTGAAGTAGTTAAACTGGAATGGGGTGCACTTGAAATAGATATGGTTTATCGACTGACTGAGTGTGGTGTTCCCGTATGTGCACACCTGGGTTTAACTCCTCAAGCTATCCACAAGTACGGTGGTTACAAAGTGCAGGGTAGGGAAGCAGGGGCGGCAATTCAGATGAAAAAAGATGCTTTAGAGCTAGAACAGGCAGGGGCAGACATTTTATTGCTCGAATGTGTGCCTATGACCTTGGCCCAAGAAATCACTGACCAAGCAAAGATCCCAGTTATTGGTATAGGCGCGGGGCAACAGGTGGACGGTCAAATCTTAGTTCTTTATGACGTGCTAGATATAGCCCCTGGCAAGCGCACTCGTTTTTCAAAGAACTATATGGAACAAGAAAGCTCTATTCAAGCTGCGGTGTCTGCTTATGTACGCGAGGTTCAACTCGGCGAATTTCCGACAGCAGAATACGCATTTAAATGAATTCAAACCTCTAACAAAGCGACCGAATTTTATAGAATAAAGTTCATGTATAACCTGTAAGTATCTATTAAATATAGATAATAGATTATTTTTTTATACCACTTGTTGCGAACAAGTGACAGTTCGCTCATAATTCCTAAATGTCTGTTTCACAACCACTAATTCACGATAGGCCGAGCCACGCCGAGAGAACAGCTCTTTCGGACGCCCGTATGGTTGATGCAGCCGTTGGACTTATCTGTTCTAAGGGTGCGACAAAGACCACACTTAAAGAAGTTGGTGAGATTGCAGGTTATAGTCGAGGGCTAGCTAGTCAGCGATTTGGTAGCAAAGACAAGCTTTTTACTTTTATAGTCAGGTCAGTCGGGGAACTTTGGTTAGAAGACCTTCGACGGGCGGTGCTAGATAACATTGGCATAGAAGCTATAGAGAAAGCTCTCGATGCGCACTACGCTTTTATCGTTAGGGATGCACCCGCTATCCGAGCATTCTACATTCTCTGGTTTAAATCAATAGGGCCGGATGAAGAGCTGAAAAAGGTTGTAGCTAATATCCATGACCGGCGGCGTAAAGACGTCGAGAAATGGTTGAGAAAAGCAATCTTCGCGGGTGAGATTTCTAAAGAAGTCGATTGTAAAAGCGCGGCTCAGAATTTCTGCGCTGCGATCATTGGTGTAGTTTACCAATGGTTGGCTAATCCGGCTGACAAAGAACAAATCAAAGCATTACATGAAACATTGAAGTTACAAACAATTTTGTCTTTGAGACGAAATTCAGTAGGGAGTATGACATGAGTATGAGAGCAGAAGATGTTGCTGACAATTTAGATATTGTGACTGAGGGATCTCCAATGAGGTTTGTCACCGCTGCGTCCTTATTTGACGGACATGATGCAGCCATCAATGTGATGAGAAGAATGATCCAGGCTGAGGGAGTGGAAGTCATTCACTTAGGACACAATCGCTCAGTTGCCGACGTTGTTCGCGCAGCCATACAAGAAGACGCAGATGGAATTGCGATGAGTTCCTATCAAGGGGGCCATAACGAATATTTTAAATATATGGTCGACATGCTCCGAGAAGCCGGAGCAGGGCACATTCGTGTATTTGGGGGTGGCGGAGGAACAATCACCCCTGAAGAAATTGCTGAATTGGAAGCCTATGGTGTGGAGCGTATCTATCACCCTAATGATGGGATGAAAATGGGTCTAGATGGGATGATTCGTGATCTAATTGAACGCGCTAGTAAAGCACGACAACCCTCACAACTTCCCAACTCATTATCGATAGATGACTTCTATAGCGTGGCACGAACTTTGTCTGCCCTGGAAGACTGCGTAATTGGGGAACAGAAGTTAGAAACACTCAGAAAAGAATGGAAAATGGCTTCCGGTAATACGCCTGTCATTGGAGTCACAGGGACAGGTGGCGCGGGGAAAAGTAGCGTGACTGATGAAATAATGTCTCGCTTTTGTCAATACTTTCCCGATAAGAAAATTGCAGTATTAGCGGTAGACCCCACCCGTAGAAGAACAGGTGGGGCACTGTTAGGTGATCGAATCAGGATGAATAGCCTTAGACATGAAAATCTATTTATGAGGTCGATGGCTACAAGAAGGCAGCATCTTTCGACGAGCGAGATGCTGGCTGATGCAATTACCTTTCTGAAATCAGTTGGGTTTGACATGATTATTGTTGAAACGGCAGGGATAGGACAGAGCGATAGCCAGATTATTGATTTGGTGGATATCTCCGCTTACATCATGACCAGCGAATACGGGGCAGCGAGCCAACTGGAAAAAATCGATATGCTCGACTTTGCTGATGTGATTATTTTGAACAAGTACGACAAAAGAGGAGCAGAGGACGCTCTGCGAGATGTAAGAAAACAATGGAAAAGAAACCACGTTAAGTTTGATGCGATGGATGAAGAAATCCCCGTGTACCCTACGATTGCAAGTCAGTTTAATGATCCCGGTATTTCTTGGATGTTTTCAGAACTATGCCAAAAACTGTGTACGTTAGTAGGTGATGAAGGGTGGCTGGTGAATGCCGATAATGCTAACAAAGAACCTAGAGCAACAGTACTGATCCCTGGGCAAAGAGTTAGGTATCTAGCTGAGATAGCGGAGCAAGGGAGAAGTATTAATTCTAAGATAGAGACTATGTGTGAGGACGCCGCCCGTGCGCAATACTGTCATGCGGCCTTGCGAGAGATAGGGGATGACCTATTGCCTCTAGAGCTAGAGTCATATTCACATTTTGCTTTAAGTGAGGGGTCGGATAAATCTCTTCTGACTCTAAGGCAACGTTATAATTCTTCACTCGAAGACATGGGGACTGAAGCAAGACAGCTCTTGTTAGCTTGGCCAGAGAGACTTTCCGGAATAACTGCTGAAGAATACAACTACGATGTGCGCGGTAAAGTTGTCACTGGGAGCAACTATAAATTAAGCCTCAGTCAACAAAAAATTCCAAAGATAGCCCCTCCAAGGTTTGACGGCTGGTCGGATCTTCTCCGATTTTTGATGAAAGAAAATTTACCTGGTGCCTATCCCTATACCGGAGGGACATTCCCCTACAGACGAGAAGGTGAAGATCCAATTAGAATGTTTGCTGGTGAAGGTACTCCTGAGCGCACAAATAGACGATTTCATTACTTATCTGAAGGTCAACCCGCGGCTCGACTTTCTACTGCCTTTGATTCTGTTACCTTATATGGAGAGGATCCTCATGAAAGGCCAGACATTTACGGTAAAGTGGGAAACTCCGGAGTGTCCATTGCTACGGTAGATGACGCGAAAAAACTTTATTCTGGTTTCGACTTGTGCTCTCCAACTACTTCCGTTTCTATGACTATTAATGGACCAGCACCGATTATCCTTGCTTTTTTTATGAATGCGGCTATTGATCAACAAGTAGAGAAACACTTGAAGGAGACTGGGCAATGGCCTGCGGCGGAAGAGAAAATTGCTGAAATTTTCAAAGGCAAACAACGGCCTTCATATGCGGGGCAATTGCCACCTCAAAACAATGGTTTAGGACTTGGTTTATTGGGTCTTTCGGGGGATCAATTGGTCGACGAAGAAACTTATCAAGAAATAAAAAATCGCACTTTAAAGTCTGTCAGAGGGACTGTCCAAGCGGATATCCTTAAAGAAGATCAAGCCCAAAATACCTGTATTTTTTCAACAGAGTTTGCAATGAAAGCTATGGGAGATATGCAGGCGTACTTTGTGCAGCAAGAGATTCGAAATTTCTATAGCGTTTCAATAAGCGGATACCATATTGCCGAAGCAGGGGCAAATCCCATCTCCCAGCTAGCATTTACTCTGTCAAATGGTTTCACGATAGTGGAATACTATTTAGCTCGCGGCATGAGTATTGACGAGTTTGCGCCTAACCTTAGTTTTTTCTTTTCCAACGGAATGGACCCTGAATACACTGTAATTGGCCGAGTGGCTCGACGGATATGGGCACGAGCGATGAGAGACCGCTATGGTGCTAGCGCCAAAAGCCAACAACTTAAATATCATATTCAAACATCAGGACGAAGCCTGCATGCTCAAGAAATAAGCTTCAACGATATCCGGACAACCTTGCAAGCTCTTTATGCGCTTCTTGATAACTGTAATAGTTTACACACAAATGCCTATGATGAAGCTATAACCACGCCTACTGAGGAATCTGTGCGACGTGCTGTTGCCATTCAGTTGGTTATAAACCGTGAGTTTGGCTTGAATATTTGTGAAAATACGTGGCAAGGGTCGTTCATTGCTAATGAACTAACTGATTTAGTTGAAGAAGCTGTCTATAAAGAGTTCGACAGCATATCTGAGCGTGGAGGTGTCTTAGGTGCGATGGATACGATGTATCAACGCTCAAAGATTCAAGATGAAAGTATGCATTACGAGCACAAAAAACATGATGGGAGTCTTCCCTTAATAGGCGTTAATACGTTTCTTCCAAAAGAAGGGCACGAAGACGCGGTTACCGTGGTAGAACTAATGAGATCAACGGATGTCGAGAAGCAAGAGCAAATCAAATCTCTAAGAAATTTTCAATCTATCCATAACATGCAGTGTAAAGATGAGCTTGCGGGCTTACAGGAGGTCGCCAGGCAACGGGGAAATGTATTCGAGAGCCTCATGACTACAGCAAAGCATGCAACCCTAGGCCAAATCTCTGGAGCCTTATATGACGTTGGTGGCGAGTATAGGCGCAACATGTAGTCATGTCCTTATTCATCGACGATCATGGACAGAAACATGAGAGCGCTTGCTCTAATGCCAGGATTGTGTCGTTGGTGCCTAGTATTACGGAATTGCTCTTTGAACTAGGATTGGAAGAGAAAATAGTTGGTAGAACAGGGTTTTGCATTCACCCCAAAAAAAAAGTTGAACGAGTCCCTAAGCTGGGGGGCACTAAAGACGTCGATTTGAAAAAATTGAAGGTGCTCGAGCCAACACATGTGATCCTAAATATAGACGAAAACACTTTAGCAACTTTTGACGCGATTAGTAAATTTGTACCAAATGTTATTGTGACACACCCTAATGCGCCCGAAGATAATATAAAATTGTATCGACTAATTGGCGGGATTTTTAACCGTTCTCAAATGGCTGAACATCTGGTGGTGCAATTTGAACAAAAATTATTGAGCCTTAAATTAAATCAAAAACACCTGCCGCAGCGGAAAATTCTTTATTTGATTTGGAAGAAGCCGTGGATGTCTGTGAATAGAGATACGTATATCGCAAGGATGTTAAAGCTCATAAACTGCAGAGTAGTAACGTATAGATGCGAAGCTAGATATCCAACCTGCAGTGTGGAGTCTCTACTTTCATATGATACTGATATGTGCCTGTTAAGTAGCGAACCGTACCCATTTAAGAGCAAACACATCGTTGAACTCGAGTCGCTTTTAAACCTATTTGATAGAGTACGATTAGTCGATGGAGAAATGTTTTCATGGTACGGAAGCCGCGCTATTTTGGCCCTCGACTATTTAGACTTATTGGTCCAAGGTTGGCTTTCTCAGGAAACGCGTTTATGAAAATAACCTCGCCATGCATTAATCTATGTGTGATTGAAGATGAGCATTGTGCTGGATGCCTTCGAACGGAGGCAGAAATCTCAAATTGGCTGGGATTTTCTGAAACAGAAAGAGCTGTCGTTATGAGGCAACTTGAAGATAGGAAGAGACAAAAGCTGGAATTAAACTTGTCGAAATAAATGTCATATAACATATTAAAGAGAGGATTGAGAGATGGATTTTGAGACCATAACATTTGAACGAGACGGTGCAGTTGCGATAATCACCCTAAATAGGCCTGACGCCGCAAATAGCTTAAACGCCAAGATGTCAGAAGAGCTGGTTAAAGTAGCTACCCATTGTGACTCCAATTCTGATATTCGGGCGGTAGTATTTACTGGCGCTGGAAAAATGTTTTCGGCCGGCGGCGACCTCCATTCCTTTGCAGCAGAAGGCGACGGAATGGCTGAGTATATGCGTTATGCAACAGCCGGATTGCATGCTGCAGTATCTCGCTTTGCTAGAATGAATGCTCCTTTTTTAGTTGCTGTGAACGGTGTCGCTGCAGGTGCCGGATTTTCTATGGCAATTACCGGTGATATGGTTTTTGCTGCCGATACTGCGAAATTTACAGAAGCGTACACTAAAGCCGGCGTTTCACCAGACGGAAGTAGTACTTGGTTTCTGCCTCGTTTAATAGGTAAAGTGAAAGCGATGCAATTAATTATGATGAACGATGTGTTGACTGCGGAACAAGCGCTTGATTGGGGGCTTATTAATGAGGTGGTTCCTGCGGATAAATTGATGTCTCGGGTAATGGAAGTAGCTCATCAGCTTGCCAAGGGCCCGACTTTGGCTTACGGCGAAGCAAAACGATTAGTTGTCGACAGCTTAAGCAATGGATTAGAGACACAAATGGAATTAGAGACTCGTGCCATTTCGGGACTAGCGAGGGCGTCTAAAGACACCCAAGAAGGTATTGCCGCTTTTGTCGGGAAGAGAAGCCCCGATTTTAAAGGACATTAGACATCATGAAAGCGCTAGTTCTTAGAGAAATTGGTGGGCCGGATAACCTCTCGATAGAAACGATTGAGACACCCACGCCGGGTAAGGGAGAGGTGAGAGTCAAGCTTGAAGCAGCTGCACTTAACCGTCGTGATGTTTGGATAACTCTTGGCCAATATCCCAAAATAACCTTTCCTTGTGTTGCCGGTTCAGATGGAGCCGGTATAGTCGATGCTGTTGGAGAAAATGTATCTGATTCCTTAATAGGCAATGAAGTTGTTATTTACCCTGCATTGGACTGGGGAGAAGATCCACTGTGCGGGGGAAAAGAATTTAGAGTGCTCGGAATGCCAGACCAAGGCACTTTTGCTGAATATATCTGTGTTCCCGTGGAGTCCATATCCGCAAAGCCGAAACATTTGAGTTGGGCCGAGGCAGCGGCTATCCCTCTAGCCGGTTTGACAGCTTGGAGAGCCGTTGTGACACACGGAGAGGTTAAGGCAGGCCAGAAAGTTCTCGTTACAGGGATTGGCGGTGGGGCCGCAGGGTTTGCCTTGAGATGGGCGGTAGCCAAGGGTGCTGAAGTAGTCTGTACTTCAAGCAGTCTAGATAAAATTGAGGCGGCTTGTCGGCTAGGCGCTCATGCTGGTTATGATTACACCGATGTTAACTGGGTCAAGCGACTTAAGGCCGAAATTGGTAGTGTCGACTTAGTGATTGATAGTGCTGGAGGAGATGGCATGCATCAAGTCCTTGATTCATTGAAAAACGGCGGTCGCTATGTCTTTTTTGGCGCTACAAGAGGAAATTGCTCTTCAGGTTTTAATATGGCTAAGCTGTTTTTTAAACAGATTCGAATTCAAGGTACGACGATGGGCATGCCTAAAGAATTCAAGGAGATGATGGATTTCGTGTCTGAAAACGAAATAAAGCCGGTGATAGATAGCGTTTATGCTTTTGCAGATGGCCTAACAGCGCATCAGAGAATGTTGGATTCAGAACAAATGGGTAAACTAGTGATAACCTTTGAGTAATTAACTGGACGAGTAGGCTGCTGAATGAATTGAGATACGAGATATATGTGAGGTTAGTATGGACAAAGAATTCGAAACTATATTGATTGAAAGACCTAGTCCACACGTTATGGTTCTTAAATTTAACAGGGCTGAACGTGCTAACGCGATGAATACTCAAATGGGCTTAGACTTAAGACAGGTATTTTTGGATCTCTATGTAGATACAAACGATGTTCGCTGTCTCGTGGTTACAGGCGCGGGTGAAAAAATATTCAGCGCTGGAGGAGATTTAAAAGATCGACATGGCATGACTGAAAGACAGTGGAAAGCACAGCATGCCATTTTTGAACAAATGGTACGTCTTATGAAAGATTGTCCTGTCCCCATAATTGGTGCAGTTAATGGCGCGGCTTACGGGGGCGGGTGTGAGTTCGCTTTAGGTTGTGATTTTCTATACGCATCCGAGAGTGCACGTTTCGCACTCACGGAAATTACCTTAGGTATTATGCCAGGAGCGGGAGGCACCTTAAATCTGCCGCATGCGGTAGGAGAAAGGCGTGCGCGTGAATTAATATATACGGGAAAACCTTTTAACGCGAAAGAAGCCTACGATTGGGGCTTGGTGAATGAAGTTTTTCCGCTAAAAGAACTTATGAATGAGACGTTGAAGTGCGCCGAAACGATCGCCAACAATGCGCCGTTGTCTGTAAGGCAAGCGAAAAAATCGATTAGTGTGTCCATGCAGGCGGATAGAAGTACAGGTTATATGTATGAACTGGAGGCGTATAATCAAATGATTCCAACGAATGATCGGAATGAGGGAATTACTGCTTTTAACGAAAAGCGTAAGCCAAAATTCACAGGGACATGAAACTTCATGAAGACGTCAAATAATATGTCTAATAATGTTTGGGTTCGAGAAGTAGGGACCAGGGATGGACTGCAGAGTATTGATACTATCTTTACTACAGACTCCAAAGTTGAATGGATAAAACAAGAAGCTGCTGCTGGCATTCCTGAAATTGAGGTCGGTTCATTCGTCCCCGCAAAATTGTTGCCTCAATTAGCTGACACGACCGATGTCATATCAGAGGCCTGTAAGATTAGTGGTTTGCGGGTGTCGGCACTTGTTCCGAATTTTCGTGGTGCGATTGATGGCATGGCTTCAGGAGTTCATCAGTTAAATTACGTTTTGTCGGTTTCAGAAGCGCATAGTCAGGCGAATACCAGAAAAACAGTGGAGGAGGCGGTATTGGATTTCAGCCGCATTGTCAGTTATCGAAAAGTTAATCCCGAATACCACCATGTTCTTCTCGGAGCTGGTTTAGCGACAGCATTTGGTTGCACTATAGCCGGTCAAATTGATGAGAAAGATGTACTGAATACATTAGAAGCTCTTCTCGAATTTTCACCTGATGAAGTAGTTGTTGCGGACACAGTGGGTTTTGCCAATCCTACTCAATGCCGCAGACTTTTCAAGCAAGTGCTTGCTATGACAGGGGATATTCCAGTGAGTGCACATTTCCATGATACTCGTGGATTGGGGTTAGCTAATGTTGCTGCAACTTTAGACGTAGGCGTTAGAAGATTTGACGCGTCGCTCGGTGGGCTAGGAGGCTGTCCTTATGCCCCTGGTGCAAGTGGGAACGTAGTGACTGAAGATTTGATCTTCATGTTGCATGCTATGGGTATGGATACAGGGATCTCGTTGGAGAAACTATTGTTCGCTCGAACGTTCATGGAAAGTAATCTAAATGGCGAAGTTACGAAAGGTGCCTTTGTACATGCCGGATTCCCCAAAGGGTTCAAGCCAGAAAGTGTCTTTTAAAAATAATAATTTATTCTTAGCGCATTAAGCCATGAATGTAGAAAATGTGGGAGATAGAGTATGAATACAGAAGTCGATTATAAAGTCATTGTTATTGGAGCGGGGTCATCAGGCCTCTGTATGGCTATAAAATTGAAAGAGCAAGGAATTGATGATCTTGTACTTTTGGATAAAGCCAGCGGGTTGGGAGGCACTTGGTACCACAACACCTATCCTGGGGCAGGGTGTGATGTTCAGTCACACTTGTATTCTTTTTCATTCGAACCGAAACTAGATTGGTCACGACCTTTTGGAGGCCAACAAGAAATTCTTCAGTACTTAAATCACTGTGCCGACAAGTACGATATTCGTCGGCATATAAAATTTAATACGGGCGTTAAAAAAGCTATTTGGAACGATGAGTTAAACCACTGGAAGGTAACAACGGAAGATGGCCAAACGCTGACGGCAACTGCAGTCGTGAGTGCTCTTGGAATGTTCAACAACGTGGTTTGGCCTAAAATTAAAGGGATGAGTGATTTCAAGGGAAAAACCTTTCATTCCGCCCGCTGGGACCATAGAATCGACTTAACTAACAAAAAAGTTGCTGTTGTAGGTATAGCGGCTAGCGCCATTCAGTTCGTACCTGAGATCGCCGAGAAAGTCAGTCAATTAAATCTATTTCAACGAACTGCAAATTGGGTTGTGCCAAAAAAGAACACTCCTTATTTACCTGAAGAACTTGAGTCGTTTATAGCTGATCCTGAATTAGTGTCTACTAGCCGGGAAGAAACTTATAGGTTATGGAATACTTTAGCTACGTTTAATGATAAAAAAATACTGAAGAAAATTGAGCATTCAGGTCTTGAAAGAATTGCTCAGGTGGATGATCTTGAAACGCAAAGGAAGCTGACGCCGAAGCATCCGTTCGGCTGCAAGCGTCCTTTGTTTTCGGACGTCTATTATCCCGTCTTCAATATGCCGCATGTGAGTTTAATTACCGAGGATATTGCTGAGATCACAGAAGCAGGTGTCGTTACTGTGGATGGTCAGATGAGTGAAGTTGATGTCATTATTTATTCCACAGGTTTTGAGACAACAACTTATCTAAACGCTATTGAAGTGTGCGGAAGGAAAGGACAGAGCTTAACTGATGCGTGGTCTGATGGAGCACAAGCTTATCTAGGCGTCACAACCAGTGGTTTTCCAAACTTATTTATGCTTTATGGGCCTAACACTAACCAGGGGTGCATTCTGGTTATGATTGAACAACAGGTCAAATATATTATGAGACAGCTTAATCGTCTGGAAACAGAGAATATAGCTTGGTTGGATGTCAAAAAAGATGTCATGCATCATTTTAACGAGCAACTTCAAGTTGATATTAAAAATGTTGATGTTTGGCAACACTCGTGTGGAAATGATTTCTATTATAGAGCGGGACCATCTGGACGGTTTGTAACTCAGTGGCCGAAATCTATGGACGATTTCGCACTGGCCACGGGAAAGAAGGATGAAAGTCTCTATGAAGTTGGCGACTCACCCGCTAACTAAGGCGTTTGAGACCAGCAATTAGCTTTAACAAAGACTGTGCATTGAACGCTGGTAAGAATTCGTCAATGTAGGGCATGGCTGCTTTCATTGTTTTAGCTCTAATTTCAAAACTTGAAGACCCGTACATAGGATTAATCCAGACGATAGATCTAGTTCTTCGCTTTGCAAGTTCAAGCTCGCGTTTGACGCCAGCAATATCACCAGTGTCGTAGCCGTCGCTGACTACTATTAAAACAGTACTCCGAGAAAAACCCTCTGCGAGAACATTTCTATTAACGTCCGTCAGTGCTTTGGCTATATTGGTGCCGCCGCTCCAATATCGTACAGTTCTAGATACCTTAGCAAGGACATCTACTACGTCATGACCTCTAAGAAGCGGTGTAATGTCATTTGTTTGAGTGCTAAAGACAATTGTTCTCGAGTTCTTCAGCGTTTTTTGTACACCAAACATCAATTGCAAAAGAAAAGGATTGAAAACGTCCATCGAGCCACTGACATCACACAGCAAGACGATTCGGGTTTTGCGTACCTTAGGGATCGTACGTGACAAGTTTATAAGTTCCATACCAAAAGGCACAGATTTTCTCACTGACTTGCGTATATCAATCTTAGTGCCATGAGGACTGTTTTGGTTTCGTCGAGACGGTCTGGTAGCTAGGCGTCTGGATAATTCGCGAATAAGCTTGTGAAGGGGAGGTGCTAATGGGTCCCATCTCATACGCAAGTTAGCTTTACGGGCAACAGCAGCTTCGGAAAAAGAATCGCTTTCGCTAATCATGTCTCTGTGCCCTTCATTAGAAAGCCCAGCATCCAAAGATCCCTTGATCATTTCCGAATTAGCTAAAATATAATCCCCCTCACTTTCTGGTGTATTATTCCAATAACCATTGAATACTCGATCAAAAATTATTTCTTCTTCCTTAGTCGACGCCAAGTTAAGACGAAGCGCGAGTTGATATTCTTTTTTGTCACTTATATCTATGCAGCCAAGAGTTTTGAACACGTCGATGCTCCGAGCAGGAGTAATTACCAAACCAGCATTTCTTGCAGCAGTGCAAATATTTAACGTATGAGATGCAACTGCATGATTTTCGCTATTCCTTCCGTCAGGGTTTTTTATAGTCAATGAGACTCTCCATATCGAGCGCTTTTAATCTTTCGATATCATCTTTATATTTAAGTAAGACACCTGCTGTATCAAATAAAATTTGTGAGTTAATACTGTCGACCCTTAACGAAAGCAATGCTTGTGCCCAATCTAAAGACTCAGCAACTCCCGGTTTTTTAAAAAAGTCTATTGAACGGAGGTTATTTACGAGTTTTGAGATAGAGCGAGTTAAGTCAGCATTAATCTCGGGCACGTGCTGTGCAATGATCTCTTGCTCTTTTTCCATCGATGGATAATCTACCCATAAATACAAGCAACGTCTTTTCAAGGCATCGTTGAGTTCACGTGTACGATTTGATGTGAGAATGACGATTGGACGAACTTGCGCTTCAAACGTACCAAGCTCAGGAATAGTTACTTGGAAGTCTGAGAGCAACTCTAAAAGATAGGCTTCAAATTCTTCGTCAGCTCTATCTATTTCATCGATGAGTAAGACCGGCGGAGTTGGGCCACCATGTCGGACGGCTTGTAATAAAGGGCGTGTAAATAAATAATCTTCAGTAAAGATTGAGGTTTCTATTTCAGTTTGTTTCGATTTGCTTGATTCTGCAAGACGTATCGCTAAAATTTGTTTTGCATAGTTCCACTCGTATAAAGCTGAAGAGGTATCAAGTCCCTCGTAGCACTGCAATCGTATTAGACGCGTTTCCAATATGGCAGCGAGTGTCTTTGCTAGTTGAGTTTTCCCAACACCTGCTTCTCCCTCAAGCAAAATAGGTTTCCCCAAGTCAAAAGCGATTTTTGTTGTAAGAGAGATCGCCTTGTCTGCTATGTAACCGTGAGCTTTGAAAAGCTCAGGGATGTCCGGCATATGCTGAAAGGGGTGGTGAAAATGCTGCTGTGTATCCATATGTAAACAAAACCTTTTTGAGTGTCTTTACCGTTATCTTCTGTAGTTAGACTTGAACAGGTATTATAATCTCTCATGAGAAATAATTTTAAATTTTTGAAAGAAAGAGATTTATAGATATAAGATCATTTGTTCTTATATAACATATGTTTAGATAGATTTTGGAGAAAAGGCATGAGTGATATGTTTAATGCAGTAGTAGCAGAAAAAGATGCAGAAGGAGTTTTTTCTGTGGGTATTAAAGCTTTGTCAACATCAGATTTGCCGGTAGACGGCGTACTAGTGGATATTGATTACTCTACTTTAAATTACAAAGACGGCCTTGCGATCACTAATGCCAGTCCTATTTGTCAGAAATTCCCTATGGTGTGCGGGATAGACCTCGCTGGAACTGTCATTGAATCCGATTCTGAGCAATGGGTGGCGGGCGACAAAGTATTAGTTAACGGTTACGGGCTTTCCGAGCGTCATTGGGGCGCTTACAGCCAAAAGCAGAGAGTAAATGCTAAATTCTTGGTGCGAATTCCTTCTCAATTATCCACTGAGCAAGCTATGGCGATCGGGACAGCTGGTTATACTGCGATGCTGTGCGTGAATGCCGTGAGAGATCACGGAACTGCGCCTGAAGATGGTCCGGTGCTCGTGACGGGCAGTGCGGGTGGCGTGGGATCTATTGCGATCATGCTTTTGGCTAAATTAGGTTACTCGGTTACTGCATCTACCGGTCGACCAGAGACTGCTTCATACCTTAAGACACTCGGTGCTTTAGATATCATTGCGAGAGATGAACTGGCTAGGAAAAGTAAACCATTGGAAAAGGAAATCTGGGCTGCTGTTGTGGACAGTGTTGGTTCGACCACTCTGGGGACTGCGTTGGCACAAACAAAATACAATGGGGTAATAGCTGCGTGTGGCTTGGCAGCCGGGTTAGATATGCCAACGACGGTATTGCCTTTCATCCTTCGGAATGTCCGCTTACAAGGGTGCGATTCAGTGATGGCCCCCATGAACCTGCGAGAGCGGGCTTGGGATGATCTTGCTTCTTTACTAGACACTTCACTACTATCCGAGGTCTATCGTATTGAACCGATGTCAAATATAGAGAGCTTGGCCTCTGCCATTTTGCGCGGAGAGATTAAAGGTAGAGTAGTCATTGACGTAAATGCCTAGACGATGCACCAAGATTGTATTTCTCAAAGAAATGCAAATAACTCAATTATGTTTATAATTACCACTTTATTTTAACGCAAGATTCAGGGCACTGAAAAGGAAAGAAGTTATGGGAGAAGTAGTCAACTACAATCGAGAAAATGAGATCGCATATATCTCGGTGAACAGCCCGCCTGTTAACGCCCTTTCTTTGCCAGTCAGAACCGGCCTGCAAAAAGCTTTTCAAAAGTTCAGCGCTGACTCGGAAGCTAAAGCTGCAATTTTAATATGTGAAGGACGTACTTGGATTGCGGGTGCAGACATTACCGAGTTCGGTAAACCACCTGAGGATCCCTGGTTGCCGAAAATCGTCGAACAAATGGAAGATTGTGAGAAAATCATAGTGGCTGCTATTCATGGAACAGCATTGGGTGGAGGCTTTGAAACTGCCATGGGCTGTCATTATCGTTGTGCAGTAACAACAGCAATGGTGGGGCTGCCGGAAGTAACTTTAGGTTTGCTAGCAGGCGCAACTGGCACACAAAGATTGCCTCGATTAATAGGAGTGAAAGCAGCACTCGATGCTATGGTCAGCGGTGCTCCTATTCCAGCTAAGGTTGCCTATGAAGCCGGAGCAATTGATGAATTGATTGAAGGGGACCTTAGAGAAGGTGCTACTGAGTATGTTAAACGCCTCTTGTCTCAGGGTGCAAAACCAATCAAAGTTCGCGAAATTGAAATTGATACTTCTGATATTGGAGAACATTTTTTTGCTGAATACCGCAACGGGATGGCAAAACGTACACGTGGATATTTCGCACCAGAGCAAATTGTTAAATGTGTTGAGGCGGCAGTTTCATTGCCATATCAGGAGGCTGTAAAAAAAGAAGGTGAGTTATTCATGGAATGTATGATGTCCTCACATTCTGTAGCACAGAGACATTTATTTTTCGCTGATAGAGCTTGCGGTAAGGTTCTCGACGTTCCTAAAGAGACGCCTCTCAGACCAATTAAGAAAGTCGCAGTGATCGGTGGCGGCACTATGGGAGGCGGCATCGCGATGAATTTTGCAAATGTGGGCATTCCAGTGGTGCTCAAAGAGATCAATGAAGCCGCTTTGGAAAAAGGCCTAGAGATTATCCGTTCTAATTACAACGCGACGGTTACCAAAGGTCGAATGAGCGCCGAACAGATGCAAGATAGATTGAACATCATATCGGGAACAATCGATTATAGTGGTGTAGGCGACTGCGACCTGATTGTAGAAGCTGTCTTCGAAAATATGGCGCTTAAAAAAGAAATATTTGGTGAGCTAGATAAGGTAGCTAAAGCTGGCGCTATCTTGGCAAGTAACACCTCGACGTTGGATATTGATGAAATAGCGAAAGCTACTAATCGACCTGGAGATGTTATCGGTTGGCATTTCTTTGCCCCGGCAAATGTAATGACTCTTCTAGAGATTGTCCGCGGTGCGGGTACTTCAAAAGACGTGATCGCAACGTCCATGGCGATGGCCAAAAAAATCAAGAAAATTGCAGTCTTGGTCGGGGTATGCTTTGGATTTGTTGGGAACAGAATGTTCTTCCCATATGTTCGAGAGGCGCAGCAGATGATTCTAGAAGGAGTATCTCCTGAGAGAATTGATCAAGTTGCTTTTGATTGGGGAATGGCTATGGGGCCAAATGCGGTATCGGATCTGTCAGGCCTGGACGTGCTAGATAAAGTTAAAAGTGAGTGGGAGGATCGTCCGGAAGATCCCTCGTTATGGGCGGTTGGAAGTAAGCTTGTAGAAATAGGTAGATTAGGACAAAAAACAAAGGCTGGTATATTTACATATGCGGGGCGTACGGCAGTGCCTGATGAAGCTGTTGCTAAGGTTGCTAAGGAAGAGGCCGTGCGTTTAAATGTTAAACAATTAGAAAATGTGAGCGATGAGGAAATTATTGAGCGTTTGATGTACTCAATGATTAATGAAGGCGCACTAATATTAGAGGAAGAGATTGCCATGCGATCTAGCGATATTGACGTAGTCTTTGTCCATGGTTATGGGATGCCACGTTATAGAGGCGGCCCAATGCGTTATGGGGACACTGTAGGGTTGGCAAAGGTCGTTGAGGCTATGGAGAAATATCGCGCACGATACGGAGATATGTATTGGACGCCGGCGCCATTACTTGCTAGATTAGCAGCATCTGGCGGTTCTTTTAGTGATTAACACTAATCGATTTTTGAAAGGTTAATTAAACGGGAGGCTAAGTGTCTAGAATTAAACTAGTTGAGAAAGAAGGTTGTGACGAAGAAGCCGAGGCTTTATTTAATCGTATGGAGGCTATGGGATTTTCGCTACTGAATGTGTTTAAACTTTGGGCGAACAACCTGAAAGGCGCTACAGGCTTTTTGCATATTGCTGAAGCCTTGTATCTGGATGCATCCCTATCAGCGCGTTACAGAGAGTTAGCATACTTAAGAGCTTCTCAAGTAAATAATTGTCATTACTGAATACCTACTCATCAGATGCTCAGTCGGAGCGTCGGTATAACGGAACAAGAACTTGCATCTATGGAGACTCCAGACAGCTGTCCGTCCTTCAACGATGTCGATAAGCTGGTATTGATCTATTCGGAAAATCTTACAGCTACTAACGAAGTGGGGGACGAGGTTTATGCTCGCTTGCAGAAGGCTTTTAGCAACGAAGAGATTATGGAATTGGCGATGACAGTTGGCTTATCAGCTATGGTTAACCGAGTCCATGCAACCTTTGAAACAGATGTTGACGACTCTACCCAAGATTTTGTCTCGACATTGAGTTGTCCTTTGTAAAACTATTTGCATCAACTGCTTAGGCAGTCTCAGCTTCTAGAAGATTGTACTTTTCAGACATTCGGTCTCGCATTACAAATTTTTGAATCTTCCCTGTGACCGTCATCGGGAACTCAGTCACAATCTCAATATAGGCAGGCACCTTGTAATGGGCTATCTGGCCAGCGCAAAACTCTATTATTTCGTTAGTCTCACAAGACTCTCCAGGTTTTAGTTGGATCCAAGTAGCTACCGTCTCCCCAAACCGTTCATCTGGAACCCCAAAGACTGCTACATCTTGTATTTTTGGATGCCGATACAAGTATTCTTCAATTTCACGAGGATAAATATTCTCGCCGCCACGGATTATCATATCCTTGACCCGTCCTGTGATATTACAATAGCCTTCTTGATCGATCACGGCTAGGTCGCCCGTATGCATCCAACTATTATCGTCGATTGCACCATCTGTTTTCTCCTTATCACCCCAATAACCTTGCATGACGCTATATCCTCGGGTGCAAAGTTCTCCTTGTTGCCCAATGGGTTGAGTTCGACCTTCCTCGTCGATTATTTTCACCTGTACGTGCGGCATTACCCTCCCAACGGTTGAGACTCTCTTCTCGACAGGATCATCAGTGCTGGATTGAAAGCTAACAGGACTAGTCTCTGTCATACCGTAAGCAATTGTGACTTCTTTCATGCCCATCGTCGTCTGGACTTGTTTCATAACCTCTATAGGGCAAGGTGCCCCCGCCATTACACCAGTTCTCAAGGATTTGAAATCCGTATCATTGAATGTGGGGTGAGCGAGTTCAGCCGTGAACATGGTAGGGACCCCATGGAGGGCGGTACATTGCTCAGACGCGAGAGCTTGAAGTACTTCTCCGGCATCAAATCCTTCCCCAGGAAAGATCATTGTTGCTCCATGGGTTAGACAACATAAGACTCCCATAACCATCCCAAAGCAATGGTAAAGAGGGACTGGTATGCATAATCTATCTGCCTCAGTGAAGCGCATCGCATGGCCTACAAAGTAGGCATTATTAATAATGTTGAAATGAGATAAAGTTGCACCTTTAGGAAGACCAGTAGTTCCGCTAGTGAACTGAATGTTAATCGGTTGGTCAGGATCTAACGTGTTTTCTATCTCTGCTAGCGTGCGCAAAATTTCGTTATCGGTCTGTACTGATATGTCTTGATATCGAGAGGTCCCCGGAACTAATTGATCGGACATAACGATGACGTGTTTAAGTGAAGGCAGGCGACGGCTTTTTAAATCACCAGGTGATGAGTCTTTTAACTCTGGCGCCAGTGATTGAATCATTTCTAGGTAGTTACTACTCTTGAATGTCTCAGCAGACACTAACGCCTTGCATTGCACTTGGTTAAGCGCGTGTTCCAGCTCAGAAATACGATATGCAGGGTTAATATTAACAAGTATGACACCAATTTTTGCTGTCGCGAACTGCGTAATCACCCATTCAGGCCTGTTGGGAGACCAAATACCCAGGCGATCTCCCGGTTTAAGTCCAATTTTTAACAAGCCAGCTGCAAAGTCATTAGCTGCGTTGTTCAGTTGTTGGTAAGTCATTCTCAGATTACTAGGACAAAAGACGAGGGCTTCATTCTCTGCAAAGACATTAGCAGAATTCTCTAAAGCCTTTCCTATCGTTTGAAATATCAGCGGTTTATCGCTAGTACCGCTAACGTAGCTTAATTGTGATTCCGACATGTCAAATCCCCTGAATGAAAAATACTAAAGCTTACTGGTAACACTATCAATTTTGTCTTGCATAGATTGTTCTCGATCAGTTCTCGTCCCTACTTTTAGAGAAGTGAATACTCTAGGGGCTCCCATCTCATGGACTCGTTCATGACATTGTTTAACAACTGAAAAAACTAAGTCCCACTCTCCTTCGATCACTGTACCATAGGGATGCAGTTGTGATTTTAAGTCATTTTTTAAAATTATCCTTTCACATTCAGCAATATATTCAGACACAGATACTCCAACTCCGATAGGTACTACACAGAGATCTACCATAACTTTCATATCAGAACTCCAGACTTTTAGGGGTGCGAGGAAACGCTATAACATCTCGTATGTTTGACACACCGGTGACCAACATTATTAATCTCTCGAACCCTAACCCAAAACCAGCATGAGGTGCCGACCCATTCTTTCGAGTGTCCAGGTACCACCAATAGTCTTCTTCACTAAAGCCCTTATCAGTCATAGCTGCAAGCAACACATCAAGTCGCTCTTCTCTCGCACTTCCGCCTACTAATTCACCAACTCCCGGCACGAGCAGATCCATTGCAGCAACAGTCTTCATATCGTCATTCCTACGCATGTAAAAAGCTTTAATAGCTATAGGCCAATCGTAAACGAAAACGGGTTTTTTAAAATACGATTCGGTCAAATAGCGTTCATGCTCAGATTGTAGATCCTTTCCCCAAGCTGGCTTAAACGTAAATTCTTGATTGCTTTCAATCAGGATTTCAATTGCTTCAGTATAGGTGATCCTCATGAAGTCGCTGTCAATTATATTGTCTAATCTTTCCAACAAGCCTTGGTCTACGTGCTGAACAAACAAATTCAAATCGGCCGCACTTTGAGTTTTTATCGTAGATAAGATTGATTTGATAAATTTTTCCGCAACATTCATGTCGTCAAAAATATTGGCGAAGGCCATTTCTGGTTCGACCATCCAAAATTCGGCCATATGTCGTGCGGTATTGGAGTTTTCCGACCGAAAAGTCGGTCCGAAGGTGTATACCTTATTGAGAGCCATACAATAGGTCTCCAGCGCAAGTTGTCCCGATACTGTTAAGTGGGCTTTTTTACCAAAAAAATCTGATGAATAGTCATTATCAGTGTTTTTGGGATCTAGCGCAGTTACTTGGAACATTTCTCCGGCGCCCTCACAGTCAGAACCGGTAATAATAGGCGTGTTTATTAGATGAAAACCTTCTGCTTGGAAAAAAGTGTGGATAGCAAAGCTTAACCTTGAACGAATACGCGCGATAGCTGAGTATTTGTTTGTTCTAGGTCGGAGATGTGCAATTTCCCGTAAAAATTCATCGCTATGTCGCTTTTTTTGCAGTGGGTAGCTCTCTTCACAGCCACCTAGCAAGTAAACTTTGGTGGCATGAATTTCCCACATTTGTCCTTTACCAAGCGACTTGACTAAATTGCCAATGACATGAATTGCCGCTCCCGTCTGAATCTCATTTAATATTTCTGCACCTGCTGTTTTTTCTTCCACGATTATTTGGATGTTAGCTAGACAGCTACCGTCGTTTAACTCTATAAACGAGAATGATTTGGCAGCTCTTTTTGTTCGAACCCATCCCGCAACTATAACTTGCTCCCGAGGCTCTGTTTCATTAATTAGACTGATAACGTCATTTTTTTCTTCGAATAAAGACATGGCAGCATTTATTCCTCCGGCTCATAGCTAAGACTGCTAGATAACCATCTTTCGGCTTCCTTTGAAGTGAAGCCTTTCCTAGATGCATAGTCATCTAGTTGATCTCTATTGATTTTGCCCACCCCAAAATATCTTGCATTAGCGTGACTAAAGTACCAACCAGATACTGATGCTGCCGGATTCATGGCAAAATTCTCCGTTAATGTCATCCCAATATTTTTTTCAACATTAAGAATTTCCCATAATGTCTTTTTTTCAGTGTGGTCGGGGCATGCGGGGTATCCAGGTGCAGGTCGAATCCCCTGATAACTTTCAGAGATAAGGTCCTCTCCAGACAAGCTTTCATCGGCGGCATAACCCCAGTAGTCTTTACGAACAATTTCATGGAGCTTTTCAGCAAAAGCTTCAGCTAATCTATCTGCCAAAGCTTTGACCATAATAGAGCTGTAATCATCATGGTCAGCCTCGTACTTCTTAACCAGTTCGTCTACCCCTAGGCCTGCCGTTAGAGCAAAAGCTCCGAGATAGTCTTCTTTGGCAGCTGTTTTAGGAGCGACAAAATCAGCTAACGCATAGTTAGGTTGGCCAGGTGGTTTGAGTTGTTGCTGGCGCAAGGTGTGAATGCGTGCGCTTATTACAGATCTACTATTATCTTCATAGAACTCAACATCTTCTGCACTGCTGCTGTTGACAGGAAATACTTTGAATACTGCTTTTGCTTTTATTTTTTTGTGAAGGACTATATCTGATAACATTATTTTTGCGTCATGCAGTAGTGCTGTGGCTTGCGCTCCAACTATTTCGTCCTTCATTATTCTTGGGTACTTACCTGCCAACTCCCAAGCCATAAAAAATGGAGTCCAGTCTATATAATCGATTAGTTCTTCTAGGGGATAATCATTTAATACGATTATTTCTTTAGCTTTCGGCGGTATTGGAACGTAGGTTCGCCATTCTATTGCAAGCCGGTTTGATCGGGCTTTGCTCATACTGATCAAATTGGAGTCTTTTTTCCTATCAGTGTATCTTTTGCGAAGCGTTGCGTATTCATCTTGTATGGAAGAGACAAAACTAGGCTTTAACTCTTTGCTGACTAATTTGGTCATAACTCCTACTGCTCTAGAAGCATCTTTCACATGAACTGTAGGCCCCGAATAGGCGGGATCCACTTTGACAGCGGTGTGCGCCCGTGACGTCGTCGCTCCACCTATAAGTAAAGGTATATTGAGTTTTCTTTTCTCCATTTCCTTAGCGACGTAAACCATTTCATCTAAAGACGGCGTAATTAAACCACTTAGACCTATGATGTCAGCTTTTTCTCTTTCCGCGGCATCCACAATGTTTGTAAGCGATACCATCACACCTAGATCTATCACTTTGAAATTATTGCATTGTAAGACTACACCCACGATATTTTTCCCAATGTCATGAACGTCACCTTTGACGGTGGCCATGATTATGGAGGGTTGCGCCGAATCATCTCCCGAGCTTGTTTTCTCCTCTTCGATGAAGGGAATCAAGTGTGCAACAGATTTTTTCATGACTCTGGCGCTTTTGACTACTTGAGGCAGGAACATTTTCCCGCTGCCAAATAAATCCCCAACTATCCCCATGCCATCCATCAAGGGACCTTCTATCACTTCAATTGGCTTACTATATGTTCTTCTAGCCTCTTCGGTATCATCAATGATGAAATCAGTTATCCCCTGAACCAGCGCATAGCTAAGCCTTTTCTCGACACTTTTAGTTCTCCATTCTGCAAGTTCTTCTTCTGCTTTTTCTGCCTCGACGACGCCACTGGCTAACTCTATAAGATTATCAGTGCCGTCCTCGGTCCGATTAAAAACGACGTCTTCAATAGCAGTCAACAAATCAGGCTCGATTTTTTCGTACATTCCTAATTGACCAGCATTAACAATTGCCATGTCTAGTCCGGATTTTATCCCATGGTAAAGAAAAACGGAGTGCATTGCTTCACGCACAGGATTATTGCCTCTGAATGAGAAAGAAACGTTACTCAGCCCTCCACTCACAAGGGCATGTGGCAGTTGGTGTTTAATTAACCGAGTGGCTTCGAAAAAATCTTTGGCGTAATTATTATGCTCTGCTATACCTGTGGCGATGGTTAGGACGTTGGGATCGAAAATGATATCCTCCGGTGGAAAATCTATTTTTTCTGTAAGTAATTCGTACGAGCGTTTGCAAATTTTAAATTTGCGCTCTGTACTATCAGCCTGACCTTCTTCATCAAAGGCCATCACTACTGCAGCGGCACCGTAACGTTTAATTAGTCGCGCCTGCATTAGGAAGTTTTCTTCGCCTTCTTTCAGACTGATGGAGTTAACGATCCCTTTACCTTGCAGACATCGTAACCCGGCTTCAAGGACTTCCCATTTTGATGAGTCAATCATTATTGGGACTCGACTTATATCAGGGTCAGAACTTATTAGATTAATGTACTTGGTCATAAGTGCTACCGAGTCGAGCATTCCTTCGTCCATATTCACATCTATGATTTGCGCACCATTACTCACTTGTTGGCTAGCAATTTTAGCTGCACTTTCAAAGTCATTATCTTTGATTAGTCTTGAGAATTTGGGCGAGCCGGTAACGTTTGTCCTCTCGCCTATATTAACGAAACCTTTATCTGGAGATAAGTTAAAAGGTTCTAGCCCACTGAGTCGGCAATGCCGGACTATTTGAGGAACGGTTCTGGGTGGATATTTTGATGCCAAGTCAGATAATGTTTTTATGTGTTCAGGCGTTGTACCGCAGCAACCTCCAATAATGTTTACGTGTCCGGCTTTTAGCAGGGGCTCTATCACACCTCCCATGTAAGACGGCGTCTCATCGTATTCTCCAAAAGCGTTGGGTAGTCCAGCATTAGGGTGTGCACTTACCAAACAGTCAGAAATTCGCGACAATTCTTCAATATAAGGTGCTAGGTCCTCCGCTCCAAGGGCACAGTTAAGTCCAATAGATATAGGTTGAGCATGCCTAACTGAGTTCCAAAAAGCTTCTGTTGTTTGCCCAGTCAACGTCCTACCACTTTTATCAGTTATCGTTCCTGAGATCATTATAGGAAAGTCAGTTTTAGTTCGTTCCAGATAGCGATTTACGGCAAAAATTGCAGCTTTGGCATTTAGGGTGTCAAAAACTGTTTCAATTAAAAAAAGGTCGGCACCTCCTGCTGCCAATCCCTGACAAGCTTCATAATAGGCTATCTCAAGCTCTTCAAAGGTAATATTACGTGCGCTGGGATCATTGACGTCGGGAGACACTGACGCGGTTCGATTGGTTGGTCCTAATACGCCTGCAACAAACTTTTCTGTGGTACCTGGATTATTGATTTTGAATAGGTCAATAGAGCGTCGAGCGGATACAGCTGCTTGTTTATTCAATTCGAAAACTATTGATTCGAGGCCATAGTCAGATTGCGCGATAGAAGTTGAGTTGAAAGTGTTCGTCTCAAGAATGTCAGCACCTGCATCAAGGAAGGCAGTATGTATATCTTCAACAATATGCGGCGCAGTGAGGGTCAGGAGGTCATTATTTCCTTTTAGGTCAAATTTATGGTCTTTGAAAAGCTCACCGCGAAAATCTGTCTCAGTCAATTCGTGCTGCTGTATCATCGTTCCCATCGCTCCGTCGAGGACGATTATTTTTTCCAAGGCGAGTTCGCCTAGCGTTTTTTTTGCTGACATTTGATGAAATCACACTAATTTTTTTCGTAAGTATATTTTAACACGGCTCAGGAAATTAATTTAAATATTTGGTTTTTTTTATGAGGGCTTATGTTATGTTTTTCTTGAACCGAAGCCTGTTTTCAAGGTCTAAATAGAGCAATAACAGTAGGAGGCCAAAAAGAAGATGAGCTGATGCGAAACCAAGGACTGCCGAGATCTCTTGTTTTTTTATCATAGCTTTAAAAATTCCTAAAGCATTTAGATAGGTGAAATAGACACCTAGTGCTGTTGCAAACCCGAGATACCAGCTCCCTCGCTTCTGCTTTAAGGCGATTAGCAAGGCAATTAACGGTGCAATGAAGGCAAATATGGGCAAGGCTAATCGCCATTGAAGTTCAGCGGCATAATAGGGGCCTTTTGAGCCTATTAATTCCGGAGTGGCTACATAAGTTGGATATGTCGAGACATCGCTCATGCCCGATGATTTTATTTTGACAGAATAGCGCTTAAAGTTTGTTATTACATAACCTAGAGTTCCGGGCCGACCTTGATAGCTCGTTCCTTTTTCGAATATTGCTGTTTTTCCCCCAGTGTCTGGATTATTCAATATGAAAGAACGTTCTGCAACCATAGCTGCATCAAAAGGCTGGGTGTCATCGTGCACAAAGACATGTTCTAAAAATGTTTTATCTGTGGCTTCGCTTTTCGCAAAAAAAACTTTGTCCCCACCTGAGATTTTCTTAAAGACTCCAGGTGCTACGTTTGCGATAGTAGCTGTTCGTTCTCCTATATCTTTTAATTCAACTAATTTCAATTCGGCCATTGGGTTTACTATACAAGTCATAACCGCAACCAATAGAGCCGCGATACCAGAGAGTTTTGCTACTGCGAATAGCATATTTAAATGACTCATTCCATTGGCTTTCATGCTGACTAATTCAGAGTGTTTCTGTAGTGAGGTCACTACAGTGTAAGATCCCAAGAACATGGAGATCGGCACTAAGTCTTGTATCGACACCAGCATTTTCAAAGCAACAATTTTGAGCACATATTGAGAAGCTAAGTTCCCACTGGCGGCATCTGCAAAATAGGTAGCCAATCTCATGCTCAGAAAAATCACTAGTAAGCCAACTAAAATAGCGCTGCTAGTTTTTATGATCTCCGTCAGGACATGTTTATGAAGAATCATCTTCGATCAGCACCTATCATTCCTTTTTGTTCTGTTATTATGCATGATTGACTGCATATAATGGTTACTCTCAAATATAAATTTTATTTACTAAAGATATTCACTGCCTAATTAAGTTGTTGAGTGGCGTTAAAAGGTAGTTGCGATTCAATTAGACGAGGTGTGTCAATGGGTAATCGACTGTCGAAAATCTACACAAAAACCGGAGATTCCGGAACTACTGGCTTAGGTGACGGCAGTCGCATTAGCAAAACTAGTCTTAGAATAAATGCAATTGGCGAGATTGATGAATTGAACTGCAATCTAGGCCTTTTACTGAATCATGAGCTTAGGGCAGATATGCGGCTGCTTATAATCGACATCCAACATGATTTATTTGTTGTAGGTGGCGAATTATCCATCCCTGAAAGTAGGTTTGTTGAAGAAGATTCAATCAAAAAACTAGAAAATGCTATTGATTTTTACAATGAAGAATTACCTGCTTTAAAAGAATTTATACTCCCCGGTGGCAGTCCCGCTGCATCAGCGGCCCATTTATGCAGAGCAGTATGTCGCCGTGCCGAAAGAGCAACACTTGAAATAGAATCGACTGAATCGATAAACTGTGATCTGATCTGTTACATAAACCGGTTGTCGGATTTTCTTTTTGTAGTGGCGAGAATTGTTAGCAAGGATTCTAGTGTGGGAGAGGTTTTGTGGCAGAGAAAATGAATAAGAAAGATAATTTGAAGAGTTACACGAAATGAAAATAGCATGTCTTGATTTTGAAGGAGTACTTGTCCCTGAAATTTGGGTCAATTTAGCCGAACAAACAAATATTGAGGAACTTCGGGTAACGACCCGTGATATAGCAGACTATGATGAATTAATGCGTTTCAGGCTTGATCTAATGGCAAAACACGGGCTGAGTTACGAGGATTTGAATAAAGCTGCCGAAAAACTAGAGCCTTTGCCCGGAGCTTTAGAATTTCTTGTTTGGCTAAGAAGCAGGTATCAAGTGGCTATCATTTCTGATACTTTTTATGAGCTTGCTGGCCCTCTCCTTAGTAAACTCCACAATCCTATGACGTTATGCCACCGTTTAACCGTAGGTTCGGATGGAAATATCATCGGTTATAGGTTGAGACAAGTAGATCCAAAACGCCATTGTGTAAAAGCATTTCAATCCCTGGGATATGAAATAGTCGCAGCAGGGGACTCGTACAACGATATATCAATGTTAGAGCAAGCGGAAAATGGAATTCTGTTCCAACCTTCTGAAAAAGTAGTTAACGACTTTCCAGATTTCCCCGTTGCCTTAAATTATGAAGAACTGAAAGTGATGTACACAGAGTCTATGTGAGTAATCAACTTCATGTTTCTGAGCTTAGAATTTTCCATTCCGATAATGCCCAAGTTAAAAGCACTGAAGTAGGCTCTCGCAATATTTCGGCATTCGGATGCAGTCCTAAGTGCAAAAAAGCGGCCACCATGGCTTCTTGTGCAGAGTCGACGGTGATTGGAATGGCTCCAGCTTGTTTGCTCAGTTTTTTACCATTGGCATCGCACACTAAAGGGATATGGCCGTGGATTTTGCTTTTAAACGACAGAAGATCCTGAAGATAAACATGCTTAAGTGTTAGACGAGCGAGATCCGCGCCACGTATTATTTCGGTAACACCCATAAATTCATCGTCAACGACGGTTGAAATGTCATAACTAAAAACGCCGTCTGCACGTTTTACAATGAAATCTCCTGATTCCTTTTTGAGTACACCCTCAATTCGACCTAAGTAGGCATCGTTAAAAGAAATACGCGACTCATCAAGCCTCAAGCGCAATTGATTGTTAACAAAAGAAAGTCCTTTTAAATGAGAACAATTGCCAGGATAAGGTTTGCCTCCGATTTTCTTTCGCGTACAAATGCATGGGTAAAGTAGTTGTCGCTCAATTAAAGAGTCAATGACTGAAGCATAGTTGTCAATTTGTTGACTTTGGTATACTACAGGGCCATCCCACTCCATACCAAGGGCACCGAGCACATATAGTATGGATTTAGCACTGCCAGGAACCTCTCTGGCTTTGTCTATGTCGTCGATCCGCACTTTCCAAAGGCCGCCTTGAGCACGAGAATTGAGAAAGCTTGCTATAGCAGCGCATAAGGAACCTAAATGAAGGCCTCCAGATGGCGTGGGTGCAAATCTACCTATCGTTTGTTGCATGCGGAGTTATCAATTCCTTCCGTATTTTTTGGTCGTAGAAGAGCGTTCCAGCGGCGACCCCAATGGGCATTGCTAAAATATTGGCGATGGGGAGGAGCGTAAGAATTGTGAGGCTAAAACCTAACCCAAGAGTAAGTCCTCGTTCTTGGGCAGCGTAGTTTTTAGCCGCGGGAAATTCCCTGCCATTGTTCGATAACGGATAATCAATGTACTCTAATGAGAGCATCCAGGAACCAAATAACAGCCAAGCAATAGGTGCAAAAAGATTCAGGCCCGGTATTAAACTGCATATTAGTAGAGGCAAGCCTAATTTCAAAAAACAACCAAGCTTCTTTATTTCGGAACCAATCGAAATGATGCTATCAGTAATGTTTTTAAAAGCCCCCGCATCTGAGTTGGAGTTTCTGTTCTGATTTCCCAGTTTGCATTCTATAGCAGCGGATAGTTGACTATTAAAAGGTGCAGCCAAAAGATTAGATACTGAAAAGAGCAGAAACGAAAGGGTGCTAGACAGGGTGCAAATGAGGAACCACCATATAATATTACGTAGGTAGCTCGGCCAGATACTTAGGTATTGTTCGAGTTGTGCGTACAAAAAAAAACCTACCATTAAGAGCCCACCGACCAGAATGATTGTGCTTACACAAATTGGCACAATGGCCCACTTGACCATGTCACGCCTACATATTAAGCGAGCAGCAGGATATGTGAAGCTAAATCCTTCTTTAAAAGCTCTAAAAAATATGAGCATCAAATATTAGGAAGGTAGGAAGAGTCTGAGGGTTCCCAAGACGTTTGGCGATGTTCGACAATAATAGTCGGGTACGTCCCACCTCTGACATTAAATCGTGCGGATAATCGCGCAAATCTTGGAGAGCAAGCTTCTACTATGTCATCTAAAATAGAGTTGGTGATAGCCTCATGGAAGGCTCCTTGGTCCCTGAAAGACCAAATATAGAGCTTGAGCGCCTTCAACTCAATGCATTTTTCAGCCGGAATGTACGCAAGGGTCATTTCGGCAAAATCTGGCTGTCCTGTTTTTGGGCAAAGGCAAGTGAATTCGGGTATTTTAATTTCTATCAAGTAGTCTCGTTTTGAAGCGGGATTTTCGAAAACGTCTAATTTTTTTGTGGGTTTAGTGCTCATGTATGTAAAGATTCCAGGTTTCAATAACTAAATTGGAAGGAAACTCTAGCATAAGCAGGGTTGCACGTGTAGACCGATAGAGCTTTACGGGTGAAACTGACTACTCAATTGCTTTATCTAGGAAAATAATTCTGAAATAGGTAATGAGATTGTACGAGCTTTCGCCTATCAGGTATGCTTAAAGGCATGCGTATTAACAAAATTAAATTAGCTGGCTTTAAGTCTTTTGTCGACCCTACCACTCTAGCGTTACCGGGCAATTTGACTGGGGTGGTGGGGCCAAATGGTTGTGGAAAATCGAATGTTATAGATGGATTAATGTGGGTGCTGGGTGAGAGTTCTGCAAAACACCTTCGTGGCGACTCCATGACTGACGTAATTTTTAGCGGGTCGAGTTCTCGAAAACCAGTTGGGCAAGCAACGGCTGAGATCATATTTGATAATTCTGAGAACAAGCTTGCAGGTCAATATGCCTCTTTTTCTGAAATATCAATAAAAAGAACATTGGGTCGCGATGGAATCTCAAGTTATTTTCTGAATGGGACGCGTTGCCGAAAGAAAGATATTACCAACGTTTTTCTAGGCACTGGCGTGGGGCCTCGCGGATATTCGGTGATAGAGCAGGGAACGATATCGCGAGTGATAGAAGCCAAACCTGAAGAGCTTAGAGCATATCTAGAGGAAGCGGCTGGAATTTCACAGTACAAAGAACGAAGACGCGAAACGGAATCTAGAATTAAAAGAACTGAGGAAAACATTGAGCGCTTAAGCGATATTCGGGGCGAGCTTGAAAAACAATTGAAACATCTTAAACGTCAAGCGAACGCTGCTGAGCGCTACAAAGAATTGAAAAAAGATGAACGGAAACTAAATGGGTTATTGATAGCTTTTAACTGGCGCAAAACTAAAGAAGATGCTGCAACCAATCTTTTACGTAAGGAAGAGTCTGAAACGAAGTTACAAAAATTAATTGCGGCTCAGCGTGAGATTGAATCGTTGCAAGTGGCTCTTAGTGAAGAGCATCAGGAAATCACAGCAGATTTCAATACTTTTCAGGCGAAATTTTATTCTAAAACCGCTGATATTTCACGGCTTGAACAGGAATTAAAGCATTCAAAAGAAAAAAAACTTACCTCAGAAAAAAGCCAAATCGACATAAATACCAAGCTAGTCAGCCTGGCAAATATTCTTGCTGATGATGAGAAACATATTGTCTACGCTACTACAGAGCTTGAAGAATTAGTTCCTCAGCTGGTTCGAGACAAAACAGCGTCTGAGAAAATGAAAGCTCTATTGAAAGAGTCCGAGATGTCCTCGGCTCAGTGCCAGGCAGAATGGGACAACCATACCGTCATAAAGAATAAGCTATCTGAAGAAGTTCATTCTAGAAAAATACGTCTTGAACATCTTGCCGACGCAATAGCATCCCATACCGAAAGAAGGCAAAAAATATCCGATGAGTTGGCGATAGATAACTCAAAAGTATTGTCTGTGAAGGCTGATACTTTGCGGGGTCATATAGCTGTTCTTAACTCGGAGGAAGAGATTCTTATCGAGAAAAAGAATGCTACAGCAGAATTGTTGTCTGGATATAGGAACAAAGCTGAGATTCAGCTTAAGCAGTTGCATGAATCTGAGCTATTGGGTGAGAAAAAACGGGGAGAACTCGCTTCTGAGAAAGCACTTCAAGAGAGAGCGCTAGGAGGAAACCAGAGCGAAACGGCAGACTGGCTCAAGCAAAAAGGAATAACCGATGTATCTAGACTTGCAGAGAAAATAACAATAGAGAAAGGCTGGGAAACTGCCGTTGAAACTGCATTAAGAGTCCCTCTCAATGCATTATGCGGTGATAACGTTGTTGATGACTTGTTCCGACCCGGAAACCAACTTTCCGTTAATAAGGCGACTATTACAATTCTAGAGCCAGACGATAAAAAGTATGTGAGTTCTTCATCTTCCTTCCCGTTACTAGCAGACCGTGTAAAAGGGGCCTTCAAAGTTACTCCGTTTTTAGATGGCGTATATTCGGCTGATACAGAGAAGGAAGCGTTGAATGCAAGAAGATCCTTAAACCCACACGAAGTGATAGTGACAAAAGATGGGTGTCTGTTTGGTCGTTACTGGGCTCAATTACCTGCCAATAATCCTGACGAGATTGGAATTTTAGCTAGAGAGAGAAATATCCATGATCTAGAAAATGAATCATCCGACCTTAGTCTTATCACGATAAGATCAAGGAAAGAGCTGGAAAAGACGTATGCTGACATAGAGAAAATAACAGCTAATGAAAAATCGATAATTATGTCAACGGACGAAGTTTCCCAGAAGCTTAATCAACAGAGGGATCAGTTACAAAAATTAATTTCGGAACTGGGTATTCACGACCATAAGTTTAACGATTTGTCCCAACAGTTAAAAGAAATAGACATTAAACTGAAAAATGATGCTGCGAGCTCGGAAGCACTTTCGACAGCCTTGAGCCTTGCGTTGGCACAGTTAAACGAGAAAGAAACTGAAACCGACCGTTTGACTGTAGCTAAGAGTGCTATTCAGCAGAGAGTAGACGATGCCAGAAAAAAATGGGCCGAGTTACGCGACGAGTCACATGCGAAAGAACTGGCAGCACAAGACCTCCGAGCGAAACTGAGCAATTATAAGGAGGGACAAGATAGGAACATATCAGCACGAGAACAGTCGAAAGAAGCGCTTGCGAATATTGAAAATAGCATTAGCCAAATGCATACACCTATTAAGGATATGACCGACACTCTGGAGAAACAATTGTCTGAGAAGCTAAATATGGACAAGGAGCTGGCTGCGCTTAGAGTTAATCTAGACCTTTGTAATGAAAAGAACCAGAAATCTGCTAAAGCTAGAACTGACGCTGAGGCATTGGTTGGCGAATGTAAACATGGCCTCGAGAATGACCGCTTAGAAGAAAGAACTTATGCCGTGAAGCTGGATGAACTTAACACCAGGTTCAAAGAAACTGGTGAAAATATTGAAGAAGCGCTTTCGGCGATAGAAGAAAAGTATGAATTACACGAGATTACTGGCGATATAGAATCTTTGAAAATGAGATTGCTTCGGTTGGAGCCTATAAATTTGGCAGCCATCGATGAGTTTAACGAGCTTTCGGAGAGGAAAGAGTACCTTGATGCACAAGATAGCGACTTAACGGATTCATTGAACACTTTGAAATCAGCAATTCGTAAAATCGACATCGAAACAAAAACTCGCTTCAAAGAAACCTACGATAAAGTAAACTATAAACTCCAAGAAACATTCCCAGTGCTATTTGGGGGTGGGCAAGCATACTTGGAAATGACTGATGATGACTTGCTCGAGACGGGAGTTACTGTTATGGCGCAACCTCCCGGGAAGAGAAACACCTCTATACATCTCCTTTCAGGAGGCGAGAAAGCTCTGACCGCGCTAACCTTTATTTTCTCTATCTTCGATTTAAATCCCGCACCTTTTTGTTTGTTAGATGAAGTTGACGCGCCTTTGGATGACGTGAATGTAGTCCGACTAATTGACATGCTGAAAGCCATGTCTAAGAACGTGCAATTTCTGTTCGTAACTCACAATAAAATAACAATGGAAATTGCTGAACAGCTGATTGGAGTGACTATGCAGGAGGCGGGAGTTTCTCGATTAGTGAGCGTGGACATGGCCGAAGCCGTTGAATTGGCTGCAATCGCCTAACGTCGTTAAAGCAGTAATTTATGTTTTTATATGTGACTTTTTTTTCTTTATTTCTTGGAATTCTTTGTGGAGCCTTTATGGCGAGCAAATCTCGTAAAAAAAGAGAAGCCGAAATATTAAGGCTTGAATTGCTTTGGAAAGAAAGAATTCCACAAGTAATCGAAGAACATAGTAGCACAAGTGAACTTCAACCTCGACCAGTTAACAGTAGTGAATTTCGGCTAAGTCTATCGAAAGGCACGGCGATTAGGAAAGGGCGGCTTCCTGTAGTAAATAAAAGCAACCGCCCTTCAGCACAAAAGGATAACGACCAACTAGCATTGTTCTCTAAAGATACTGCTGCGACGAACGGCGCTGAACCAGGCGAGAAGAGTAATGCAGAGACGCTAGTGCAGACCGAAGATTACAGCAGTCCAAAAAAAGCTAAAGGCTTGTTAATACAGCTATACATAAAACGACGTTCCGGTGAGCTGATAGATGGGCTAGCTCTAGTGCGTTCTTTCAATAAAGTTGGATTGACCTTCGGGGAAAGAGGGGTTTTTCATTTCATAAACCATACGCAACCCGAGCTGCCACCGCTTTTTAGTGCGGCGAACATGCACGAGCCGGGGACGTTCGATATGAGACGAGTAGAAATACTTAAAACACAAGGAGTCGTTTTTTTTATGAATGCTTTTGAAAAAGCGCAAGGAGAAAAAGATTTCTATTTAATGATGTCAGCTGGAAAAAGAATGGCGGAGCTTGTCAAAGGTGATTTATATAGGAGCCCTGAAGTAGAGTGGATTGCAGCTCACGAAAAAGAAGCTTTAACTATGCTGGAAAAAATTAATAGTGGATGATAAAAAAAAACAAGCAACAGTATTACGCAAAGAACTCGAGAACCATAACCATCAGTATTACGTCTTAGATAATCCGGTTGTTTCTGATTATGAGTTTGATTCTTTGTACCAGAAACTATTGCAACTAGAGTTAGACAATCCAAGTCTTGTAGATAAATATAGTCCCACTCAAAGAGTCGGTGCCGAGCCTTTAGCGGCATTTAGCTCAGTCGATCATTTGTCGCCGATGCTTAGTTTAGGAAATGTGTTTAATAGTGAACAGTTTGCAGATTTCTATAAGCGTGCCAAGCAAACTATAAATGCATCTAATATTGATTTTTTTGGAGAGCCGAAATTAGATGGCCTTGCAATTAGTTTAGTCTACGAGGACGGAAATTTGGTGAGAGCGGTGACTCGCGGGAACGGTAAAAAAGGTGAGGACGTCACGCATAACGCGCGTACCATAAAGTCAATTCCATTGACTTTGACTGCGCTTTCTCCTCCTTCATTGCTTGAAGTTCGGGGCGAGATATACATAGAGAAGGCTCAATTCCAAGCGCTTAACCAAAGACAAAAGGCCGGGGATAAAAAGACTTTTGTTAACTCTCGGAACGCTGCTGCTGGAGCATTGCGGCAATTAGATCCTAAAGTAGCAGCATCAAGACCGCTGACCATTTGTTGCTATGGGATATCCAGAATTGAAAATCATGCTTCACCAGCTACACAAAAAGACTCATTGCAGCTACTAAAATCATTTGGCTTTCGGGTGTCAGAGGACACGGTGCTTTTGAAAGACGAGAAGGAGTGTGTCCTTTATTTTGAAGAACTGGCTGCAAAAAGGCAGTCTCTAGCCTATGACATTGATGGGGTAGTTTTTAAAGTTAACCGAATATCCGATCAAAAACTAATGGGCGCTGTTGCCAAAGCCCCTCGGTGGGCTGTTGCTTTTAAATTTGCTGCGGAAGAAGCTAGGACGCTAGTCCGTGCAATTGACCTACAAGTGGGACGGACTGGAGTGTTAACTCCAGTTGCTAGACTACAGCCAGTTTTTGTAGGGGGCGCCACAGTTACAAATGCGACTTTGCACAACTTTGAGGAAGTCGCGCGTAAGGACATCAGGGTGGGTGACACGGTGATTGTCCGTCGAGCGGGCGATGTGATTCCGGAAGTGGTGAAAGTTCTTTTTGAATTGCGCCCTCCTGATGCGCTTCGTTATGAGATGCCGAATGAGCTACCTGATATCGCACTAGAACAATTAATTAAGAAAGTCATACATTTTGTTAGTAAAAAAGCATTGGATATTGACGGCCTAGGCGATAAGTTAATCGCCCAATTGGTGAAACAAAAATATGTTGTTGGTTTTTCGGACTTGTTCCATTTGAAAAAAGAGCGCTTGCTATTACTGGAACGCTTAGGATCTAAATCGGCGGATAAAATTTTGTCGGCAATAACATCTAGCAAAAGGACTACATTTAGAAGACTGATCTACGGAATAGGTATACCTGGAGTGGGAGAAGAAACTGCAGCTCGCCTAACTGATGCATTCGATTCTATTGAGAAAATGCAGAGTGGGACAATTGAGCAATTTGAGAAGATACCTGATATTGGAACGGTCGTATCGCAGAGCATATTAGACTGGTTTTCTAAAGCTGAAAATATTGAAGAGTTGACTCAATTGCTAAGTGCGGGATTAGTGATTGAAAAATCATACGACGATGAAAGAATAATAAATTTTGTTTGTGTTATCACTGGAAGTTTTGATTCTATGACACGTTCCGCAATTGCACAGAATCTCAACGAAATAGGTATTCGTACTTCTAATACAGTTTCTAAATCGGTTGATTTTCTAGTGTGCGGAGACAGCCCTGGGAGCAAGTTGGAGAAAGCGAATGAGCTCGGGATTAAAGTTATTTACCAAGGCGAGTTGATACGCTTGCTGGATGAAAAGACTATTAGCAAAAAAGCAATCAGAGCTTTCTTTGAAGGTAAGTAGAGGGCCAACAAATTGATAGTCTATAGAATATTTCCCTGGTTAGCATGAGACGGTTGCGTCAAGAGCTTAATATATGGGGATACAACTGACTCAGGTTGAGCCAGCATTTCATGATTTTCAGCGGGATAAGCGGTCATTCTAATAAGGGTTTTGGTCGGAGGAGGGAGCACTCCCGCAACACGCAATTGCTCGCTGTTATTGTTTTCAAGGGCATATATCTTCATGAATGCGCTCAGAGCCGCTTTAGACGCGGCGTATGCGCCCCAATTTGCTTTGGGTGAAATGCCTTCACTGGCCAACGTGAATATAACGGTACGTAGTGCTGATTCTATCAATAGCGGCCGCGTGGCTTGTAGTAGCATCACTGCACTATGCAGATTGACTTGAAACACTTCAATCCAAGTTGTTAATGAGTAATTGTCACAGGGTGTTACCTCACCTAGCATAGCAGCATTTAGGACTACAGCGTCTAGTGTTCCAAATTGCTTCTCAATATGATCTGCAACGGTCCGGTAATCATCTGCGTTTGCAGTCGCCAAATTGATAGGAAGCAGTGTAGACAGTCCGTTAAATTCTGTTTTTATCTCATCTGATAGCACTTCAAGATCTTTTACATTTCGGCCGCATGCGATTACGTGTGCGCCCTGTCTAGCGCATGCTTTAGACAAAGCTCTCCCTATACCTCGGCTTGCCCCAGTGATCAAAATAGTTTTTTCATGGAAACTCATAGAGTTTATGTTCGAATTCAAGTGTCTTCCTTTCAATATAGCTGCTAGCCGGCCTAAGTGTTGATGTTTATAACAGTGTTGCGTTTAAATGTGCTCTCATCTTTGTCTGGATAATCTAGGGTGTAATGCAAGCCCCTGCTTTCTTTGCGTCTTAATGCAGATACAACTATTAATTCAGCTACTAAAGCTAAGTTTCTCAATTCAATTAAATCGGTGCTTACTTTAAAGTGACTGTAAAACTCATTAATCTCATTTTGTAGCAGTTCGATACGTTGTTTAGCACGGCCCAAGCGCTTATCCGATCTGACTATGCCAACATAATTCCACATTAAGCGTCTCAACTCATCCCAACTATGAGAAATAATTACGTTCTCATTTCCTTGTATTACTCTACTTTCATCCCACTCAGGCGGATTAACAGTTAGAAAATCCATAGTTAGATCTGTGGTAATACTATTTACCGCTGACGAGGCCACAACTATACACTCTAGCAATGAGTTGCTGGCCATTCTGTTTGCCCCGTGGAGACCTGTGCATGCTACCTCACCTACGGCATAGAGACCGTCTAATTCAGTTTTCCCATTGATATCGGTGAGAACACCTCCACACAAATAATGGGCCGCCGGAACTACAGGAATAGGGCTGGTCGTAATATCAATTCCGTATTTCTTACATGTTTCGTAGGCACTTGGGAAATGTCTAAGTATGAATTCTTTTGGCTTATGAGAAATGTCGAGATGCACGCAGTCTATTCCTAATCGTTTCATTTCATGATCGATCGCCCGCGCAACTACATCTCTAGAAGCGAGCTCGGCTCTCGGGTCGAACTTTTGCATGAACCTATCACCATTTGGGAGTATTAATTTTCCACCTTCCCCTCGAAGCGCTTCCGTTAAAAGTATTGTTTTAGCTTGGGGATGGTACAGGCAGGTAGGATGAAATTGAACAAACTCCATATTTGCAATACTACAGCCCGCCCTCCATGCCATTGCTATGCCGTCACCGGTAGCCACATCGGGATTGCTGGTGTATAAATAAACTTTGCCAATGCCGCCAGTTCCTAGCACTACGGTCTTAGCCGCAATGGTCACTATTGCACTGTTTATAGAATCATATAGATAGGCGCCTACACATTTAAAGCTACTAGATGAAGTTTTTTTTGTCTTAATTAGATCTATAGCGGCATGTCGCTCCAGCAAGGTAACATTCGGGAGTTCTTTGACTTTTTTAACGAGCGTTTTTTCAACAGCAGCGCCGGTTGCATCTGCCGCATGCACGACTCTTCTATGTGAGTGTCCGCCCTCTTGTGTCAGATGGAATTCCTCTACACCCGATCTAGAGGTTCTAGTGGAGAAAGGGACTCCTTGCTCAATAAGCCACTCTATCCTATCTCTGCCATTACTCACTATATTTGTGACTGCATCGACATCACAAAGGCCCGCTCCTGCAATAAGTGTGTCTGTGATATGCGCGTCGGTTGTGTCCGCATGATCCATTACAGCTGAGATCCCTCCTTGTGCATAAAAAGTTGCGCTTTCATCTATACTGCTTTTGCTTATTAGCACGATATTAAGTTCGCTGGGTAATGCTAACGCTACGCTGAGGCCTGCGGCTCCACTGCCTATTATCATTACATCGTAGTGTTTCATGAAAATTGCACCAAAAAAATCCTATCAAAGAGTCATTGCTGTCGTCCATTTTATTCCATAGGTTTCGCTACGGCTACTAATCACGAGTCTTGATTCATTTTGATCCTAATAGAAGTGAACAGACGTAGACCAAGGAGTAGAATTGCGCTTACAGCCGATACAGCAGAGTGATACCATAGCCATTACTTTTTCACTTGGTTACATTTTGGTAACTACGTATCTGGTTAGATTTTGCTCTATGCTTACCTTTAGCCAACAAGGACACTTATCGTTATGATTCGATTTCTATATAAACATCTCTTTCTTTTGACTGCCGTAGCAGCCTTTGTTATACAGGCCAGTTCTTTACAGGCCAGCGACCTGCCAGATTTTACAGAGCTTGCGGCTGAAAATAGTCCTACTGTAGTCAATATAAAAGCGATACCAAAAAAACAAGAAATTGCAGCTGATAACCCGCAAGGGATGCCCTTTAGTCGGCCTTTTGGGCCGGATGGAGGACTTCCCGATTTCTTTAGGTACTTTTACGATGAGCTACCTGGCCAGAGAAAAAAACCGCGAAGAGACGCGCGGCCATCTCAGGGATCCGGATTCATCATGTCGCCCGACGGATATATCATCACTAATCATCATGTCGTAGATGGAGCAGGAGAACTTATAGTAACTTTGTCTGATAGAAGTGAACTCACAGCTGAGTTGATAGGTTCTGATGAACGGAGTGATATCGCTGTTCTTAAAATTGATGCAGCATACGAGCTCCAAACAGTAAACTTAGGTGACTCGGATTCTTTAAAAGTTGGAGAATGGGTGCTCGCCATAGGTTCCCCCTTTGGATTTGACTATTCAGTGACCGCTGGGATTGTCAGTGCTAAAAGTAGAAGTCTCCCTGACGATAACTACGTGCCTTTCATACAAACAGATGTGGCGATTAACCCCGGGAATTCCGGAGGGCCTTTATTTAATTTGCAAGGGAAAGTGGTCGGTGTTAACTCTCAAATTTATAGCAGGACAGGTGGATTCATGGGCCTTTCCTTTGCCATTCCAATGAAAGTAGTCCTGAATGTTTATGAGCAAATAAAGCAAACCGGTTCAGTAAGCCGCGGCTGGTTAGGGGTTTTCATACAGGATGTTACGCAAGAACTAGCTGAATCTTTTGGTATGACTAAACCTGCAGGAGCACTTATTTCTAAAGTTTTATCAGATAGTCCGGCTAAAAAAGGTGGTATTAAAGCTGGAGACATCGTTGTTGAATTTGGAGGGTCTGCTGTTGATCGCTCCAGCGATCTTCCACCTTTGGTAGGCCAAGAAGAGGTTGGCTCAAAAGTAAAAGTACAAGTGATTCGTAATGGTAAGAAAATCCGCCTGACGATTGTCATAGGCGCGTTAAAAGATGAGCCTGCAGTCGCCTTAGAAAGCAGAGCTAAGCAAACAGATGAATATAACATTCACGAAAAATTAGGGGTAGCCGTCATAGCTCTTACTAGCGAACAACGGATTGATTTGCGAGTCGAACGGGGGGGAGTACTTATCGCCAACCTCGAGGATGGGCCAGCAATTGAAGCTGGATTGCAAAGAGGTGATGTAATATTAAAAATGGCTAGTTCTTTAGTCCTTGGGGTTCAGAGCTTTAAAAATATCTTGCGCCCGCTTGCTCCTAACTCTGTAGTACCAATCTTAATACAACGGGAAGGGTCACCGTTGTACGTCGCTGTGCGATTAGGTGGAAAATAGAAGCTCGAACCTGCTTTTGTTTGTTCTTATGACACCGTATTATGGCGGCTTGGCTTTGAAGGTAGCTATACAATACTGTGACTTGCACATCTCTGTCTTTCAAACAGAGATGTGCTTGATGTTATGCTCTTCTGCGAGAGATTTCAGTCCTTTTTAACGCGTACTCTTTTATTAATTAACTGGAGAAATCAAGGAACATATGTCTTGGAAAATGGCAAACATAAGAAATTTTTCGATAATTGCGCATATCGATCATGGGAAATCAACGTTAGCCGATAGATTCATTCAGATGTGCGGTGGACTTAGTGAGCGTGAGATGTCGGCACAAGTTTTAGATTCTATGGATATTGAAAGAGAGAGAGGGATTACTATTAAAGCTCAGAGCGTCAGTCTCTCTTACGGTGCAAATAATGGTCAGAGCTATCTATTTAATTTCATCGATACACCAGGGCATGTCGATTTTAGCTATGAGGTATCAAGATCACTTGCCGCGTGTGAAGGGGCATTATTGGTCGTGGATGCCGCTCAAGGAGTTGAGGCGCAATCGGTAGCTAATTGCCATGTTGCGATCGACCAGGGTTTAGAGGTACTACCTGTTCTAAATAAAATTGATTTACCTTCATCTGAACCTTTGCGTGTTCGGGCAGAGATTGAAAATGTTATTGGGGTAGATGCTGACGATAGTATTAACGTTAGCGCAAAAACTGGCATCGGAGTCGCTGATTTGCTGGAGGCAATTGTTCTGCGTATTCCACCTCCATCAGGGGACAGAGAGGGGGCGCTTAAGGCGCTTATTATAGATTCGTGGTTCGACAACTATCTTGGAGTTGTGTCACTAGTGCGCGTTTATGAAGGAACGATACGTAAAGGTGATAAAATTACCACAATGTCGAACATGAATTCTGCTGAAGTAGGTGATGTAGGTATATTTAACCCTAAGCGACTTAGCACTGGAGTGTTGAAAGCTGGTGAAGTTGGTTATCTCGTTGCAGGGATAAAAGACATTTATGGCGCGCCCGTTGGAGATACCGTCACGAGGGCAAACAACCCTGCTCTAGAGGCTTTAGAGGGATTTAAAGAATCTAAACCTAACGTTTTCGCTGGCCTATATCCAGTAGATTCTGGAGAGTATGAAGCTTTCAGAGAGTCCTTATCTAAACTGAGATTAAATGACGCAGCCCTCCATTACCAACCCGAAACATCGGAAGCTTTAGGATTCGGTTTTCGTTGTGGTTTTCTGGGCATGCTCCATATGGAAATTATACAAGAACGGATTGAAAGGGAGTACGGCATAGAGCTAATCATGACGTCTCCAACTGTTGTGTATGAAGTTGTCGACAAGAGCGGCGGAATACACATGATCGATAACCCCGTGAGACTACCCGAGCCTAGCATGATCTCATTAGTTAAAGAGCCTATGGTTATTGTTGATATTTTGTCTCCCCAAGAACATGTAGGGAATATCATGAAGATGTGTCTTGAAAAACGGGGAGTGCAAAAGAAGATGAGCTATTTAGGTAACCAAGTTGCTATTAGCTACGAAGTTCCAATGGCTGAAATAGTGACAGATTTCTTTGATCGTCTGAAATCTACCACTAAAGGTTATGCGTCAATGGACTACAACTTTTCTCATTACCAAGAAGCTAACATGATACGCTTGGACATTCTCATAAACAGCGAAAAAGTTGATGCGCTGTCGGTTATTGCGCACAGCGATCAAGCACTTTGGAAAGGACGGGAGCTTGTTAAAAAGATGAGAGAAATTATTCCACGACAAATGTTTGATATTGCGATTCAAGCTTCTATTGGTTCAAAAATCATAGCAAGAGAGAGCGTTAAAGCCTTAAGAAAAAACGTGACGGCAAAGTGTTACGGAGGAGATATATCTCGCAAACGCAAGTTATTAGAAAAGCAAAAAGCTGGAAAGAAAAGAATGAAGCAGTTCGGCTCGGTAGAAATTCCTCAAGAGGCATTTATGGCCGTTCTTAGGGCTAGCAGCTAGTGGTAGTTTGGGATTTCACAGCCATACTTTTCTTGTTGTCAATTGGCACTGGCCTTATTATCGCCTCGTATAAAGTCGCCAGAAGGAAAAGCACGAAAAACGTCGCCTTAGGTGATTCAAGACGCCACGATAATATGTTGCTCAGGTTCTCTAAATCTTTCTTTCCAGTCTTTGCCTTTGTTTTTGTGCTTAGAGCTTTCGTGGTGGAACCATTTCGAATACCTTCTGGCTCTATGATCCCTACACTTCTTATTGGAGATTTCATCCTGGTTAATAAATATGAATATGGAATAAAATCTCCCATTTTTAATTCTCAGTTGATTGAAATAGGCCGTCCAGAGTACGGCGATGTTGTAGTTTTTAGATATCCGCTGGATCCATCCACTCCTTTTATCAAGCGCGTAATAGGTCTACCGGGAGACAGTATTCGGATCGACAACAAGCATGTGTACGTTAATGATAACGAAGTTGTGTGGCGAGATGAAAAGACTTACATAGGTAATCACTCTGCGGCGAGGCATACTGGTGCTAAAGTGCATCGAGAAATCGCGGGCAAAAATAGTCATGAGGTCCTAATATCCCCCAACCACTACGCGGTTGATGGGGATTTTAATGTTCCGCCTGACCACTATTTCGTCTTGGGAGACAACAGAGATAATAGTAGAGACTCTCGTTTTTGGGGTTTCGTTCCAAAAGAAAATTTAATGGGTAAGGCGTTCTACATCTGGTTTAATTGGGATGGAGGACCTAACTTTGCTCGCGCAGGGTTACGGATCAAATGACAGAATTCCAGCGGCTTACGTACCCAGTTGACCACATGAACCTTGATTATGTGTTCAAACGACAGAATCTAAAAACACAGGCTCTAACACACAGAAGTAAGGGTCCCCAACATAACGAGAGGCTTGAATATCTTGGAGATGCGCTTTTAGGAGTGATCGTAGCTGAATACCTCTTTGAGAATTTCCCAACGGCTGATGAAGGCCAATTAACAAGAGCACGAGCAGCGTTAGTCAATAGCGAAGTTTTAGCATCGATAGCGACACGTCTTAGGTTGGGAAAGAAATTGTTACTTGGGGATGGCGAAAAAAATTCTGGGGGCTCCGAAAGGAGCTCGATTCTGGCAAATACCACAGAAGCTTTAATAGGAGCAGTATATTTAGATTCTGACTATCCGAAATGTTGTAATATAGTGCGTGCTCTATACAAAGACTATTTTTCTCTAGTGGATCCATTAGCTGTTGAAAAAGATGCGAAAACAGAACTACAAGAGTCACTGCAGGCTTTAAATTTTGGGCTGCCCATATACACTACTAGCGAGGTAGTTGGTCCTCCCCACAATCGCACCTTCTATGTTATATGCACCACCAAAGCCATTGCGGAAGACTTCCAAGGATCTGGCTCTAGTAGAAGAAAAGCTGAGCAAGTTGCGGCCAGAATAACATTAGATGCACTTAAGGACAGGTCGTTGAATGAGCAATAAATGTGGACTGATAGCAATCGTAGGACGGCCGAATGTCGGAAAATCTACGGTGCTTAATCAGATTCTTAAACAAAAGATAAGCATTACGTCAAGAAAGCCGCAGACAACTCGATACCAAATCATAGGGATACATACTGATGGCGATTCGCAAATTATTTTTGTTGATACCCCAGGATGGCAAATCTCTCCAAAAAATCGCTTGAATCGGCTTATGAATAGAGAGGTGAAACAGGCATTAAGCGATGTAGACCTTGTACTAATGCTTTGCGATTCTAGACAATGGACACTTGGTGATGAAAAAATAGCGACTTTAGTTCACGAAAGTGGTGTCCCAGCGATATTGGCTTTGAATAAGATTGATTTACTGAACAACAAGAACTCACTACTTCCAACCATAGCAAAAATATCCGAAAATTATTCTAACTTTTCTGAGTTTATTCCTGTTTGCGCACAAACTGTTTCAGGCGTTGAAGCTTTGCTAGAATTTATTATGTTTTCGTTGCCGGAAAGGCCATTTATTTTCCCGAAAGGTCAAGTGACGGATAGACCAGAGCGTTTTCTTTGCGGCGAAATAATTCGCGAAAAAACAATGAATTATTTAGGGGACGAATTACCATATACTACTACGGTTGTCATTGATGATTTTGAAGAATTAGAAAATATTACAAATATAATCGCCACGATTTGGGTTGGACGAGACAGTCAAAAGCCTATAGTTATTGGGAAGAATGGTTCTTTGTTAAAGCGGATTGCTAGCGATTCACGTTCCGACATAGAAGAGCTGTTGCAGCGTAAAGTCTTTATGAAAGTATGGGTCAAAACTAAGCGAGGATGGCTCGATAGCACTGAAGCCATGAAAACGATCGGTCTGTTGGATTAGAGGGTGTTGGAACCCGCATTTATTCTTCATAGTAGACGTTACCAGGAAAGTAGCTTAATTGTTCAAGTTTTGACAGAATCTAAAGGCAGGTTTTCTGCTGTAGCAAGAGGAGCTTTGCGAAAAAAATCTAGGTTGTCAGGTCTGCTTCAGCCACTTTCTTTGCTGGCTATCGAGGTCAAAGGGAGGTCTAGTTTACTAACGCTAACTCATGCTGATGTAGTCGAAATATTTGAGGTCCATATGCCGAAAAACCTGTATGCGGTTTTTTATATGAATGAGCTACTGATAAATTTGACGGTTGAACACGACGAATGTCTAGGAATTTTCAATTTATATAGAAAGTGTTTAAAGAAAATCACAGGCAGCCTGAATAGCCAGGCTCTCGAGCCTGTGTTGCGCCAATTTGAAATTTCGCTACTCCAAGAAATAGGATTGGGTATGAATTTCACTGAAGAATTCCTTGATGGCAAGGCCGTAGAAGAAAATGTGACGTATGTATATGTGCCGGACAAAGGGTGCACTAGTGATAGAAGTTCGGTGGGAGGAATGGAAGTTTCCGGGAAGACCTTGTTATGGTTGTCAGGTCAAATTGATTACACCGCAGAGCTTGCGATGGACGCAAAAAAACTAATGAGACACGTTCTAGCTTTCCATTTAGGAGGGAAGAAAATAAATTCCCGCAGTTTTTTTCAATAGAAAAGTGAATAAGATGCCAGAATTCAATTTTTATACGTCGAGTGAATATTTACATGATTCCTGATGGTAATGAGCCTGTAAGGCTCGGTGTTAACATTGATCACGTTGCTACCATTCGACAGGCTAGGGGTGGTCTTTCTCCAAGCGTCATTGAAGCGGCTAATCTAGCTGTGCGTGGGGGAGCAGATTTAATCACGGTGCATTTGAGGGAAGATAGAAGGCATATTCAAGACTCTGACGTTTACAGCTTGAAGCGCGAGTTAAATGTCCCTTTAAATCTCGAATTGGCGGCTACGGCAGAAATGGTTAGCATTGCTTGTGATATAAAACCAACGTCCTGCTGCTTAGTGCCGGAGCGAAGAGCTGAAATCACTACTGAAGGAGGCCTTGACGTTCGTGCCTTAGCCAGCGGCTTGGAACACATCGTCGAAACCCTCGATGCTGTAGGAACGACCGTGTCCGCATTTATAGACCCAAAACCTAACCAAGTACAGGCCGCTGCTGACATAGGGATAAAAGTCATAGAGTTTCATACTGGCAAATATTCTTTGGCTACTAATGCTCCTATAAGAGAACAGGAACTAAATCAATTAAAGGAAGCCATCAGTATGGCATCATCATTAAACCTTCAAGTCCACGCGGGCCATGGACTGGACTACCAAAACGTAGGATTAATTGCTCAAATCAAAGATGTTAGAGAATTAAATATCGGACACGCTATAGTTGCGCGCGCCCTCTATGTAGGTTTAGAAAAAGCTGTCGCCTTAATGAAGTGCCTTATGTTGGAAATTGACCAATGATTTATGGGATTGGAGTTGATATCGCAGAAATCTCGCGCTTCCAGATGTCTTATGAGCGATTTGGCAATCGTTTGATACAAAAAATACTGACTCTAGATGAAGAGAAGCAATTTACACTTTCTAAAAACAAGGCTCGCTTTCTTGCGATGCGCTTTGCGGCTAAAGAAGCCACTTCAAAAGCTCTCGGCACAGGATTTAAACAAGGTGTCGCGCCTCGTCAAATTGGCGTTAATCATGCCAAAAGTGGAAAGCCTAATTTAAAAGTCCACGGCAGAGTTGACGAAATCTTCAAAAGAGAGCGAATCGTTAACTCTCACTTAAGTCTATCTGATGATGCCGGGCTTGCTATAGCATATGTGGTGTTAGAGACAGAAGCTCTTGCATAAGTAAGGTATAATTTCGTTCTGAAGCTAAACAAAATTAGCTCAGGATTAAGAAAATCCTTTAAGTGAAACTCATAGAGCATCTGAAAATTTTTATGTCCACGATTGATAATGAAGTCAAAAAGCGACGCACGTTCGCTATCATCTCCCACCCAGATGCTGGTAAAACGACAGTAACTGAAAAATTGCTACTATTGGGAGGTGCTATCCAAGTAGCGGGAACCGTAAAAGCTAGAAAAAGCGCGCGACATGCTACTTCGGATTGGATGGAAATAGAGAAGCAACGCGGTATATCCGTGACTTCTTCTGTGATGCAGTTCGATTACAAAGGACACATTATCAATCTGCTTGATACTCCTGGTCACGAAGATTTCAGCGAAGATACGTATCGGACTCTTAGCGCAGTCGATTCTGCAGTAATGATAATTGATGCCGCCAGAGGCGTTGAAGCTCGCACTATAAAATTGCTAGAAGTCTGCAGATTACGAAAGACACCGGTAATAACTTTTGTCAATAAATTAGACAGAAATGGACGAGAGCCTTTAGATTTACTTGATGAGATCGAGTCAGTACTGAATATAAAATGCTGCCCTATAACTTGGCCCCTCGGCTCTGGCCAGCATTTAGAAGGCATATTCGATTTTCGTAAACGCGTTGTACTTCCCTATGACAGGAGTCTCAAACCAACTCAAGAGAAGCCAGAATGGGTCAGTTTGAACGTTGCTCATGACGACAAGAGGTTTAAAGAAGGAATGTCAAAGCTAGAAGATGAAATCGCCCTGTTGGATGGTGCAGGGAATGAGTTTACTAATGAAGCATACCTATCTGGAGAAATCACGCCTGTTTTCTTTGGCACAGCATTGAGGACTTTTGGGTTGACGGAAATGCTTGATATGTTTATTGATATCGCTCCGAGCCCTTTACCCAGACCTACGAACTCAGCCAATACAGTAGACCCCACAAGTAGCAAATTCTCAGGTCTCATTTTCAAAATACAAGCTAATATGGACCCTAAACACCGCGATCGTATAGCTTTTATGAGGATTTGTTCCGGAAAATATCAAGATGGCCAAAAGTCTTTTAATGTCCGCTTGGGCCGAGAGATAAAACTCAGCGGGGCTGTACAATTCATGGCCCGTAGCAGAGGCGCTACGGGGAGCGCGTGGCCTGGAGACATTATTGGTTTACACAATCACGGAACCATTCAAATTGGAGACACATTTACAGAAGGGGACAAATTTATGTTCTCGGGGATCCCGAGCTTTGCGCCTGATTTGTTTCGCCAAGTCAGATCTCTAGATCCCCTCAGGAACAAGGCTTTACTCAAAGGCTTAACACAATTATGCGAAGAAGGGGCAGTTCAAGTCTTTAATTACAAGAACAGGTCGGAGATCGTTGTTGGGGCCATAGGGCAGTTACAGTTTGAAGTAGTCGCATGGCGTTTGAAAAACGAATACTCTGTGGAATGCTTATTCGAGGGTTCTCAAGTGCAGTCCGCACGATGGGTAGTATCCGAAGACAATAACTCACTACAGAAGCTCGAACTCCATTCTCCCTCTAACATGGCGATAGATGGGGCAGGGCAGTTAGTCTATTTAGCCCCTTCCATGGCGAATCTAAAAGTCACTCAAGATAGGTGTCCATTAGTGTCTTTCCGAAGCACGCGGGAGATGTTGGGGGGCTAAAAAAAATCCCGTTATCTGTTCCCGTTGACCTCGTCATCGTTGCCGAGTTGGTCTGCTTCTTGAAGCTCTGTCGCCATTGAGCGGGGACTTACTATCTCCACGCTTTTTACAACCGGAGCGAGAGATTCATCCTTGTCCTCTGGAGTTGATTGAGAACGTGCACCGTATGAATAAACTTTTTGGGGGGGGGCTACCTTAGCCACTTCAGCCACTTCGGCCACTTCGGCTACTTCGGCTACTTCGGCTACTTCGGCTACTTCGGCTACTTCGGCTACTTCGGCTACTTCGGCTACTTCGGCTACTTCG
>JABISZ010000046.1 GCA_018668255.1 Pseudomonadota bacterium
AAAAACTATGGACAAGCCTGTAATCGTTCAAAAAGCACCTTTTAAAATTGCGGTTGATGAAGGAAAAAGTTATTTCTGGTGCTCATGCGGGCAGAGCAAGAACCAGCCTTTTTGCGACGGCGCTCACAAAGGAAGTGAATTTTCACCCGTAAAATACGAGGCTCAAGAAGCAAAAACTGTCTACTTTTGCGGATGCAAATATTCTAAGAACGGGGTCTTATGTGACGGCACACATAACAAGCTCAACCACTGAAACGGTTGTAAAGCTCTTGGAACTTTCAAGCTAGCTAATGAGCTTTGAAGCAACATCTGCCGCAATTTGAAAAGATTTCAAACGGGCTTCGTGGTCAAAAATTTGCGCAGTAAACATAACTTCATCTGCACCTGTCGTGTCTAATAATTTCTGCATCTCTTCCTCAGCCTTATCTACAGTTCCCACAACGGCATACTGAAGCGCGTGACCCACTCCCGCACGTTCCGAGGGACTCCAATAATCCTCCATAGAATCATTAGGAGGCTGGAGCTTACCTGGACTGCCTCTGAACAAGTTAGTGAACTGTATTTGTAAAGAGGTGAAGAGCTTACGAGCTTCCTCTTCTGTGTCTGCAGCAAAAAAATTCACACCTATCATCAAGTGAGGCTGAGAGAATGAAGCTGACGGTCGAAAACGAGAGCGATAAACGTCTATGGCGGACAATAAGGCATCTGGAGCAAAGTGGGAAGCAAAAGCAAAAGGCAATCCCATCGCAGCCGCGACCTGAGCCCCGAATAAGCTGGACCCCAAAATCCAAATAGGAATTTCTAAGCCACCACCCGGAACAGCTTGCACACTTTGATTAGCTCCAACGGCTTCAAAAAAGGATTGAAGTTCAGACACATCTTCCAAAAATCTGTCTGGGTTCGACTCCAAATTGCGCCTAAGAGCTCTTGCGGTCGTCATATCGCTGCCTGGCGCACGCCCTACCCCAAGGTCTATCCGTCCCGGATAAAGCGACTCTAGAGTGCCGAACTGCTCTGCGATCACTAAGGGCGAATGATTGGGTAACATGACACCACCGGAACCAACACGGATACTTTTAGTTTTAGACGCCACGTGCCCGATCACAAGAGAAGTTGCTGCGCTAGCAATCCCTGGCATATTGTGATGTTCAGCTAACCAATAACGTTGATAACCCAAATCCTCTGCGTGTCTCGCCAGATCGGCAGCATTAGCAAATGCTGTTGCAGGAGATTCACCTTCGTTCACAGGTGCAAGATCAAGTAATGAGTAATGTTTCATAAATCAAAGAGACTCAGTCGGACGAGGAGAAAGCGGTCACAATTGTGTAACTCAGCTACAATCTCTATTCTGGACACCTGCCATGGTTTTAGTTTCACAGACAGTAGCTTCAACAAGACGCGAAGAATCTATGTCAATAGTGGAGAGGTCGGCTTTTCGGAGATCTGCACGCATCAAGTTAGCGTTGTAAAGAGTCGCGCCCCGTAAATCAGCCCCGACCAATACAGCCCCATTCAAATCAGCTTCTGACAAGTCAGCGTTACTAAAATTTGCCCCTGTTAAGTTTGCACCGCTGAGATCTGCAGCTTTAAGATCTGCTCCGGACAAATCAGCATTAATCAAAACCGCATTTTTCAGGTCGGCATAGCGTAATTTTGCCTCAACGAGGTCACATCCTTCACACATTCTCAGCAGCTTTAAGCGTTTTACGTCTTTCACACTGGCAGCTGCTACGCCAAACCAGACGATTATTAAACACGAGGTCAGCAATGCTCTTGCAGTAAAATTTTTCATGCCCTCATCATGACAGATAAAACACTAAACTGAAAACTCAAATAAAAAGACATATAATACAAAGACATAAATGATCACACTAGCTAACGCGTATCAAAAAAACTATTAGATACGTAAAGATAATTCTAAAACTACGCTGGAGAAAGAGATGAAATTATACGACTGTGGTATGGCGCCCAATCCAAGAAGAGCTAGAATTTTTGTTGCAGAAAAAGGACTAGATATCCCCAGTATAGAAGTCGGCATAATCGAGGGGGAAAACCTAAAAGAGGAATACTTGGCAGTCAACCCTTGGGGCACTTTACCTGCCCTCCAGCTCGATGATGGCACAGTTATAAAAGAAGCCCCTTGTATATTTGTATATCTTGAGTCCCTTTATCCAGAGCCAAATTTACTCGGCATGGACCCAATCGAAATTGCGACTGTAGCATCTTGGGAGCGGTTCGGCGAAATGCAAGGGATGCAAGCTATTGGAGAATTTTTCAGAAACCAGAATGAAATCTTCAAAAACAGAGCGATGCCAGGTTTCTCAGGTATCTCAACAATCCCTGACTTAGTAGGGCGAGGAAAGGCTCGGGCAGAATGGTTTTTCAAAAAGCTTGAAACACAGCTAGGAGAAAGTGAGTTTCTAGCCATTAATCGCTTTACTGCCGCTGATATCACGGCATTATGCGCGGTAGATTTCGCAAAAA
>JABISZ010000047.1 GCA_018668255.1 Pseudomonadota bacterium
CGTGATGACATTACATAGTGCGGGAATAGCTCAGTTGGTAGAGCACGACCTTGCCAAGGTCGGGGTCGCGAGTTCGAGTCTCGTTTCCCGCTCCAGTAAGTCATTGATAAGTCTATGTTTTTAAAAGGCTTTTATCTACTCATACTTACTATTAGTAATCATTTATATACTAGAAATATAGATTGCGGAATATATGCGGAATATAATCGTTATTTCAGCCTCATGTTGTGAACTAAAGAGGCTCTTTTAACAGCATCATTTTTGCGGTCGTAAACCTTCATTATCTTTATGGAACTATGTCGGTGGACTATATTGCTCTCCGGCTACTATCGCTATTTTCCTTACATTTCCGATCATCTCAAAAGTTCCTGTAAAGCCCTTTTTCAGAACCAATGCTTGCCCTGGTAAAAATGACTCAAGATTTCCATCCTGATCGGTAATTTCGATCTTCCCACTCAACAAGTACATAAATTCATCATATGGGTAACCATCCAGCACAAGCTTCGCAGGTCTTGCTTGATACGCTCCAACGAAGAGTTCGTCATGATCAAACTGCCAACGCTCATGTTCAGATTTACCAGACAATATCGTTTCATCGGGGTAGGGGGCAAATTTTTCTAATTCCAACCCAGCCAGCTTATTCGGGTCAAGCCGAATTAAATTATTAGATGCTCCCATCAAGTTTCTCCTTTGTTTCGCCTGTTAAGATGCAGTTGTATTAACTATACTGACCCGATCATCTTCATAGGTAAGTTGCTCGATCATGGTCTCAATAATTCTGATGCCTCGAGTTCTCGAATAACCAGAAGGGTTCAATAACGAAGCGATGCATACGCCGTCTAAAACTGCAAACGACAAATTCAAAGTATCATCGGTTATTTGTGACATACGAATCTCTTTATTGTTTAAAGCTTCGCAAATATAGGATTTCAGCAAGCGACTATATTGACTTCTTTTCTTTTTATAGTCCGCCGTTAACATTGGATCGCTAAGGTTGCGGATCCCGAAACACATCGAAACAAAAGCGGAACTTTCCGGATTCTTTTTGTCGGGGACTAGAGCTACAAGAGCCTTTCTAAATCTCTCTAGTCCAGAGTTCGAAAGTTTGTTCGAGCGCAATATCTGATCGGATAAACTCTGGTATGCCAGATTAAATGCATATCTGATTAAGCTACCTTTATCGTTAAAGTAGTGTGTAAGTACTCCCGTTGTGAATCCCACTTCATCAGCAATGTCTCGGAGCCGAAAGCGCTCTGTCCCCAATCTTTGCACGACCACCCAAGTAGCTCGTGCGATCTCGTTCCGTCGTTTTTCGTGATCTACTAGTTTTGGCATCTATTCTCATCCATTGCAATCATGCTTTTTTAATTGTTACTTGTACTAAGCTACGACAACGTTTTATTATAACCGCGATTATATAAAAAAAAAATGCTTCCGCATAGGACTGCAATAATTATGAAATTCGGCATTATCACATGAAGACAACGTCACTATGGTGGGAAGATTCTCTCCCAGTAGTGGTTGACCATAGCGAGCTACCGGAGCATGTGGACGTTGCGGTCATAGGGGGTGGTTTTTCGGGCATCAGCTCAGCTTTAGAGCTCGCTCGAGCTGGAGTTAAAGTTGCATTAATTGATAAAGAATGGCCTGGTTACGGAGCTTGCTCTAGGAACCTAGGACTAGTCGTTGAGCGTATAGAAGGTACAACAAGTGGAGAAATGGAAGGTGATATTTGTGGGATCCCTCGACACAAGCTAATTACTGAGGGACAACGCGCACACGATTTTGTAGAGGATTTAATTGAAAATGAACGTATTGAGTGTGGAATAAGAAAACGTGGAAAACTGGTGCTCGCGCATACCAGATCAGCATATGAAAAAATGGCCTACCATTTAGAGAGATCTCAAAAGTTTTTTGGCTCCAGCAACGCATACATGGTCCCTCATAAAGACTTAGGGAAAGAAATTGGCGCAAACGCTGATCGATTGTACTTTGGTGCTAAAGTACTTCCAGATCTTATAGACATAAACCCTGGTAAACTTACTGCCGGTCTGTTGCGGGGACTATCCTCAACAGAGGCTTCCATATGCGGTGGTACCGAATGCCTCTCAATGGAGCGCCTACGAGGTGGTAAGTTTGAAATCAAGACTAATAGAGGTAACATAATTGCCGAGCAAGTCGTGGTCGCTACACAGGGGTATTCTGGGGTGGCCTCTGGCTCTCTGCGCAATAAAATTTTTCCATTTTTAGCGCACGTCGTTGCTACTGATCCGATCGATCCAACGCTACTGAACAAGATGCTCCCTACTTTACGTGGAGTCGTCGATACTAAACAAATGTTTTCTAATTTCAGACCTTGCGATAGAGAGTCTCGCCTTCTGCTTGCGTCTCATTATCTTCGCACTGATAGCGAGGGCACCCAAGCTTCTCGGATAATGCGATATTACAGAAAGTTATTCCCAGAATTAGAAAATATCGGCGCTGCGTATTGCTGGAAAGGTAATCTCGCACTAACGGCTGATGGTCTTCCTCATATAGGTGTCGATAACGGCATTCATTATTGTGCAACCGGGAATGTCTCAATGGCACTCTATTTGGGTTCAAAAATCGCTAAGAGAATTTTGCATGCCGATGATACAGAAACAATCTTAGATCAGGTTCCATTGACTAAATTCCCTTTATATAAAGGTAAGCCTAATCTGCTTTATTTCCTATTAAGAGTCATTTTTAAGACGCTTGATCTTGCCAAGATAGCAGCGCCTAAATAGCGCAAATTTTTCTTCGCTTAAATCCTACAAGGAGCGTTATTAAATGTTACTACCACCATACGACCCTAACTTAATGATTGAACCGTTAAGTGATCAAGAAATTGCTGGCGTTCCTGGTGCAGAAGATCGTGGCTGCAAAGATATTGATCCAGTTATTTTCTCGGTCGTGTACGCGCGACTAGAAGGTATCTTAAGCGAAATGACTGAAACTATTCTGACGACGGCGCGTAATCCAATTCTATACGGGGCTAAGGATTTCACCTGTACTGTGATGAGCCCGCGTGCAGAAGTACTTTCTATGCACGACTGCCTCCCTGTACATGTCGGTACAATGGATCCTGCTCTTAGATTCTTAATTAGAGCCTTCGGGGAAGATATTCATGAAGGCGACGTTTTTGTAAATAATGCTCCATATGCCGGTAACGCTCACGTTGGAGATTGGACAATGTTTGCTCCCATTTTTCATGATGGTGTTCTTGTGGCGTGGGCGGCCAATAAGTGTCACTTGCTAGATATGGGAGCTCATATCCCAGGGAGCACCGATGCTGGAGCGAAGGATATTTACGAGGAGGCGATGCATTTTCCAGGAGTGCGCCTTTGCAAAAACCATGAGCCTATAAAAGATTTAATCCGGTTTCTTGGATATAACATTCGTTACCCTGAACATTGGCATGGTGACTTTCTTGCTCAACTGGGTTCATTGTGGACTGCAGAGAAGCGTATTAAAGATTTGTGCGATCGGTTTAGTGTCGATACTGTAAAAGGTTGTTTTTCAGAGGCTCTGAACTACGGTGAGCGTAAAATGATTGAGACTATCAAAATGCTCCCAGAGACCAGTATTGAAGTAAGTATGACTGGTGAGGTTTTCGAAGATTTTTTCCCTGACGGCGTTTCTCTAAAGCTTAAACTTTCGATCAAACCTGATGAAGGGTTGATCGAATTTGATTATACAGACATGCCTGATCAAAAGGAGTTCGGCTACAACCTCACTTATGCTACCGCACGATGTTCAGCACTGCAGGGTACGCTTCCGATTTTAGATCCCGACATTCCGACAAATGATGGTGCTCTAAAACGAATTAGTGTGAAATTGAGAGAAGGATCTGTTGCTGGCATTCCCCGTTGGCCAGTTGGGACATCGCTAGCGACCATTGCACTTTGTGATGAAGTAACAAACCTTGTTCTTAAAGCATGGGCTGAAATCCTTCCGGAACACGCTATGGCTGGAATGGGTGAATACAACGCCGCCAACTTCGTAGGAGCAGGGGTCAGTGAGCAAGGAGAAGGATACGTTCACGCTTTTTATCTTGCCGCTAGCGGTGGTGGTGCTACTAGCAATCACGATGGTCTGCCACATATGTTCGGTGCTTGCATAATGGGTAATATGGGTTATGAGTCTATCGAACAAGTAGAGATGGCTCGTCCGTTCTACGTTAGAGAAGTTTGTGCGATAGCTGACTCTGGAGGAGTCGGAACTTTCCGTGGCGCGGTCGGTGTGCGACATCGGATACAACCGCGCCATCATGTTTTGAATATTAATTATGGCGGGTCTGGTCACACTTGTCCTGCGTTCGGTATTGGAGAGGGTTCTGCTGGGTCAGTCGCCGATCATTGGGTAGAAAAGGCATCGACCGGTGAAAAAATCATGGGGCTCAAAAATTCTGGTGTTACCGACATTCAAGCAGATCAGGTCTGGGTCGCGGACACCGGAGGGGGCGGCGGAAATGGCGATCCCATGAGACGGGACATCGATGCTGTAATAAATGATGTACATGACGGTTTTGTTACATGCGAAGCAGCCGAGCGAGTTTACGGAGTTAGTCTGAAAGTTGCTGATGGAAAGTATCTATTAGACGAATTGAAAACCAAGAAGCTTCGAGGTGAAAAATAATGGGGTATCGTATCGGAACCGACATAGGCGGCACGTTCACAGATTTGTCAATATCACGAGATGATGTGCTCATTGGGCGATTTAAATCACCTACTACTCCGAACAGATTGTCGGAAGGTATTATTTCCTGTATCCAGCTCGCTGCAAATTCAATCAATATGACTATGGAAAATCTATTAAGCGATACGGACGTTTTTGTTCATGGATCTACGGTTGCAACAAATGCAGTGATAGAAGGAAAGGTTCCTAAAACCGGTTTACTTTGCACCCAAGGAACAAAATATACTTTGTGGCGAGGCGAGGGTCGTCGAAATAATGTCTTTGATTTCACGCAACCGTCTCGTGAGCCGTTGATAGCACCACGATACTGTATCGAACTTGATGAACGTATTAATGCGGACGGGGAAATTATCGTCCCTCTTGATGACGAAAGTATTATTAATAGTATGAACGCTCTGAAAAATTTGGGGTGTGAAGCGGTAGCGGTGGCATTATTATGGTCAATTCGAAATGACACACATGAGCAACGTGTGTCGGAGTTACTAAAATCGCATTGGCCGGAGGCGTCAGTAAGTATATCGTCGCAAGTCCAACCGGTGTTACGCGAATATACAAGAACCTCTTGTACAGTACTCAATGTCATGCTGAAACCAGTAGTAGCGGCGTACCTCGGTGAGCTCGAAACCGCTTTAAAAGAAAAAAAATTAAGTGGTAAATTGCTAGTCGTTTCTTCAGATGGCGGCATCCAGCCGGTTAGCGAAATACTTCAAAGACCGGTCTATATGTTGTTTTCTGGCCCCTCAACAGGTCCAGCCCTTGCTCGCCAGTTCGCAAAAGAAGAGGGTGCTGACGATGCATTATTAATTGATATGGGTGGTACCAGTTTCGATGTAAGCACAGTTATTGGTGGACAAATAACAATGACACGCGATGGCCGTATCAATGATTATCCGACAGGGATCTCAGCTGTAGAGATCCTCACAATGGGCGCCGGTGGAGGAAGTATCGCTCATGTGGATAGCGGGGGATTACTGAGAGTAGGTCCCAAGTCTGCTGGCTCTGAACCTGGACCGGCGTGCTATCAGCGAGGTGGTGTTTTACCGACTGTAACAGATGCCTATGTCGCCTTAGGTTACTTAGTTCCAAAGCATTTTTTGGGCGGACGGATGAAGCTTTCAGTAGCTGCCTCTATTAAAGCAATTATGGAACATGTGGCAGTTCCGTTGGGTTTAACTTTAGAGGCGGCGGCTCTTGGAATTCTTCGTGTTGTTAATGAACGTATGATTAATGGGATTCTTGAAATGACCGTACGACGCGGCATCGATCCGCGAGAGCTATTTCTTGTCACGGGTGGAGGGGCAACAGGTGTTGCAGCTGTAGAACTTGCGCGCGAGTTAGGAGTTACTCGTATTATTGTACCTCGAGAAACTTCTGTGTTGTGCGCTCTAGGCGCGGTAAACGCAGACCTTAAATGGTCTAACGTTACTAGTATGTCGACTTCTATTCGTGCCTTTGCCGAGAAGGAAGTTAATGATGCACTTTCTGATCTTAAATCTAAAGGTGAGCAATTTCTCGACCTTCTAAATGTTTCCGAGTCGCGACGTCGATATGAACTGTCCACGTCTGCTCGGTATCCACTTCAAGTTACGGAGCTAGATATTCCTTGCCCTAACTCGAGTGTTAGCAAGGACGATCTAAACACTATTAGCGAGGACTTTCATACTACTTATAGAGAACGATATAGCGTGGCTGAACCAGAGAATGATGTCGAACTTGTTACCTGGAGACTAACGGCTACAGGTCTTGTAGATGAAGCAAAAAGACCTCGTCCTTCTATTCAAGACAGCGAAAATGCCGCTGGAAAAACGCGTTTCTTTGATACAGTTACCCTATCATGGCAAGAAGCAGCTACGCTCGACCCAGACCGCATGCGTGAGAATGAAAGAATTGACGGGCCGGCTCTTTTAGTCGCTAAAGATACAACTATTGTCTTACCTACAGATTATTCGGCGAAAATGGCAAGGGGAGGTTATCTAATCATTACGCCTAATGATTAGGCCGTGAGCCCCGCAATTTTCAACCTGCACGCATTGTGCTCCTGATGTTACGTGGCTGTAGTTTACTAATTACACGATTTGCGCTCATAATTTCCTAGGACTACCTAACGTAGTTTTCACGAAAATTGCCTACCTACATAAACCAAAAAGGTACTTATTATGGCCAAACGATTCAATTCCGACCAAGAAAGGGACCTGTTTCTCAAAGAACCGCGTATTGCTTCCTTGATGTATTGGGGCGCAGAGCCAGCGCCCATCGGCGTTCCAGTTTGGTTCGAATGGGATGGTAAAACTGTTCGCATGTTTGCCTTTCGGACTACCCCCAAAATAAGTCATATGAAGAAAAATCCTAGTATTTCAGTGCTAGCTTTTAATCGCATAGGAGAACCGGAAGGCTGGGTGGCCTTCGACGGAACAGTCCGTATCTCCGATATTTCCGTAAATGACTGGGGGCCTTTTTTAGATAGAGTTGCTCCAAGGTATTGGGATTTGTCAGACCCTGTGTACTCTAAAGAAATCGATAGTTGGCGGGAAATCCCTGGCTCATTCGTATGGCTGGATCTCAATCCTGAATCGATACGCTCTGGCGGAGCTTAACTTCCAGCGTGAATAATGCGTTAACATTTAACCTGTATGGGGTGGTTGCAAGCAGTCGATAAACTGTATGATAAAACTTGTAGAAATACGCTAAAATAGCGAGAAATAAGCAAATAATATCATGCAATTTAACGTAAGTGTTTGATTTATATGGCTTTGACTAGACCTTGCCAAGGTAAGGGTCGCGAGTTCGAGTCTCGTTTCCCGCGCCAGTAAGTCTTTGATAAGTCTATTTTTTTTAAAAGCCTTTTATCTACTCATACCTACTATTAGTAATCATTTATCTACTGTAAGTATGGACTGTACAATATAACTCCTATTCCAGCCTCATCTTGTGATCTAAAGAGGCTCTTTCAACGGCATCATTTTTGCGATTGTAAACCTTCATTATCTTTCTTGGGCTTTTACTTCACACCCACCATTTCTGATCCTGCAATTAATGCAGTCAATTGGGCTAGTTGTTCTTTCATGATAAGAATGTCTTCTTGACTCTTTATCATCCAAAACCACAGACTTGCAGCTTGATAAACAAGTACGTACTAATTTATGTAATACTTACCCTCGACGCAGAAAATCTCGGAAAAATTGTTTATGTCTCACACTAATAAGAAGCATGTGGAAATTGTTATTGTAGGATCAGGTTTTTCAGGTATTGGGGCTGCTATTGAACTTAAACGGATTGGCATTCATGATTTTGTGATTTTAGAAAAAGCTAATGACCTTGGTGGTACTTGGCGAGACAACACTTATCCTGGGCTTACCGTAGATGTCGCTTCAACCTCCTATTCATATGGTTTTGCACCCAAGTTCGATTGGTCTCGCCTATATGCTCCAGGGGGAGAGGTGAAAGCGTATGCTGATGAATGTGCCCTTAAATTTGGGATACGAGAACATATTGATTTTGGGAGGCAAGTTAAATGTTCACGCTATGATCAGAGTGCAAATTTATGGGAAACAACCTTAGAAAGTGGAGAAGTTTATAGTTCAACGTATTTAGTCAGTGCTACCGGTCTTTTCGGACCTCCTAAGCTTCCTGAGATTGATGGAATCGAGTCTTTCAGTGGCCACATCATGCATACTGGACAATGGGATCACAGTTATGACTTCAAGGGTAAGAGAGCCGCTGTTATAGGCACTGGCGCAACTGCTATTCAGGTGATTCCTGAGTTAGCCGATGATGTTTCCCATCTTTCTGTATTTCAAAGAACGCCTATTTGGTTACTTCCAAAACCCGACCTCGTTTTCAATAAGTGGGTAAAAAATCTGTTCCGTATGTTACCGGTGACCCAAAAAATACTAAGGCTTTTAACTCATACACTTAATGAAATATTATTTGGTATTGGATTCTCTCATAATCGACAATTCCCTTGGATTTTTAAATGGTTAAAGAAGGTTGGTGTTTCTCATATCAGCCGCCAAGTTAGGGACCCCGAGCTAAGAGAAAAACTTACGCCGAGCTACGATTTCTTTTGCAAACGTCCGAGTTTTTCAAATGTCTATTATCCAGTGTTCAATCGAGATAATGTCAGCCTGATTACGGAGGGAATCGAGAGTATTCGTGATGAAGTAATCGAGACATCTGATGGGGACAAGCATACTGTCGACATACTAATTTGCGCGACTGGATTTAGTGTTTTCGATAAGAATATTGTTCCTGCATTTCAGACATATGGCTTAGGTGGCTTAGAGATTGGTGAGTATTGGGAGGAAAACCGTTTTAGTGCATTCCAAGGAATTACTGTGCCTAAGTTTCCTAACTATTTTATGATCTTTGGTCCCTACTCAGCGGCGAGCGCTTCTTGGTTTGGGATGATAGATACACAAGTCCGCCATATGAGCAGATGTTTGAAGGCAGCTAAGAAAAAGAATGCGGACTACATAGAAGTGAAACAGGAAGCCTATGACAAAGATGTAAGACACATCATGCGGCGGCGGAAGGATCAGCTCGTTTTTAACGGGGACTGTACTCGCTCCAGATCGTATTATTTTGATAAAAAAGGTGACGTCCCGCTGATAAGACCCGCCACACAATTGGGTATGTGGATTCGAAGTCATTTGGTGCGAATGAGTAATTACAAATTCGATCGGAGAGGGGCTTAGATTTCTTCTTGAAATCAGTTACGTTCAATGATCATAAATCATTTCGTGTAATGGACCACCTCAATGGAATATAGTTTTAGCGACGAGCAGGAGCAATTTCGAGCCGTTGTGCAACGTTTTATGCGGGATAAGTCCCCCATGACAGAAGTGCGTCGTCTCATGACTACGAAAGATGGCTTCGATCGCGATCTATGGATGCAATCATGTGACGATCTAGGATTAGCGGGGTTGCATGTACCGGTAGCCTATGGGGGTTCTGGTTTCGGATTTGTTGAAGTTGGTATTGTTGCGGAAGAGATGGGTCGCTCTTTGTTTTGTTCTCCCTATTTCGGTTCATCCATTCTTGCGACGTCTGTAATTTTGTATGCAGGGAGTGAAGAGCAGAAACGAGACTTGCTACCTGACCTGATTGCTGGCAAAACTGTCGCTTGCTTAGCGTTTGTTGAAGCAAGTGGACACTGGAATAGTGATGGTCTTGAGCTTACAGCATTACAATCTGGAAAGGACATTTTACTTAACGGGAAGAAGAGATTCGTTCTCGATGGATGCGTTGCTGACGTCATTATTGTCGTCGCAAGAAGGCCCGGGACTCATGGTAGAGAAGGGATTGGACTATACATCACAGAAGGGATGTCCCATGGATTAGGGCGCAGATCGTTAGACACTATTGATGAGACTCGGAAACTAGCTGAACTTAGTTTCGATGGGGTAAGGGCTCAGGTCTTAAACGATTCAGAGGGTGCGGTTGCCGCCATTGGACATGCTCTTGATGACGGGGCCATAGCGTTAGCGAACGAAATGATCGGTGGCGCACAGGCGTTACTTGATTCTACAGTGGAATATACAAAATTAAGGATGCAGTTTGGACGGGTTATTGGATCGTTCCAGGCCGTAAAACACAAATGTGCCGAAATTCTACTTGATGTAGAGCTCGCCAAATCTGCCGCTTACTATGCGGCGGAAGCTCGTGCAGAAAACCATCCTGATGTATCAATGTTAGCCTCCTTA
>JABISZ010000048.1 GCA_018668255.1 Pseudomonadota bacterium
AGAATTAGACAGTTTAGTAACCGTTGCAGCGCCAAAAGTCGTCGCGATTGTTTTTGGCAATTTATTACGAAATGCTTGTCTATATACTGAAAAAGGGGAGGTGATTGTAACTATTGCTGAAAATAGCGTCGCAATTTCCGACAGTGGCGTCGGGATGACGACGAAAAAAATGAATGACGCTTTTAGTTCTAGTTATAGCCCACACAATGCAAGAGGGAACGGAATAGGTTTGAGTTTAGTGAAACGAATAACTGATCGATTCGGGTGGCGAATTTCGGTGGATAGCCAGCCACAGCAAGGCACTGACATATTAGTTGATATGACTTTTTCCAGCTCTAAGCCTGATCCTTCTGTTGCTTAGAAAGGCATCATCCAGTTTACTAGAGAAACCTCTATTTCGTTACCAAACCACGCACACTGCTGTCTTTCTCTCCTAGATCTGCTTTAAGTTTTTCCCAGTCTTGAAGGTAAGGGACTGCTACACCTTTTTGGCATGAAGGTCTGTCTTCAAGTCGCTGCATCCAAGCGTTCAAGTTGGTCAATCCTTCAACGTCAGTTCCACCCCAAGCATGTATGCGCACCCAACACCAGTTAGCTATGTCGGCTATAGAATATTGGTCGCAAATAAAATCTCTTCCAATAAGTTGTCGGTTTAAAACTTCAAAGAGACGCCGACATTCATTGTGGTATCTGGCTATTACGGAGGGTATTCTTTCTGGGAAGTAACGGTAGAAAACATTTGATTGTCCCATCATCGGACCTATCCCAGCCATTTGGAACATTAACCATTGGGTGACTAGGGACTCACCTTTTATATCAGCCGGAATAAGTTGCCCACTTTTTTTCGCTAGATAAAGCATAATTGCGCCAGATTCAAAGATGCTGAGATTGTTTTCAGTATCGACTATTGCAGGGATACGACCGTTAGGACAAATAGTCTGGAACCGAGGTTTTTTTTGTTCCCCTTTCAATATATCTATATGATGAGTGTTGTATTCCATACCGATTTCTTCAAGCAATACGGATACTTTCCAGCCATTGGGAGTGGCATCAGTGTAAAATTCGATCATCTTAAATTTTGTTCTCAAGAGGAGTTAGCTGAACTCGGTTGTCATGAAATGCAGCGCCACCAACTGGCCCGGCGGGATCAGAGCCTGTGAGCACGTTGACTCCTAATCCTCCTTTGAATGCGTCATTTGGCCAGATGCTTTCAATAACGAGAACCCCTGGCGAGACCCCTGAAAATACTTCAACGATTATATCCAGCTCTCCCCTTTCATTTGTTACACGAACGAAGTCTCCATCGGCGACGCAGAGCGATTGTGCATCGGAAGGGTTGATCAGCACGCTGGGGCGTTTTTCTCTTCTGAGAGAAGTAGGAACCTCAGAGAAAGTCGAATTTAAGAAGTGCCGCGCTGGCGCGGTGATTAATCGGAATGGAAAATCTAGCGTGGAAACTTCCAGTGTATTCCAATGATCCGGGAGTGCAGGCATGGAATTCACAAGCGAGGCATCTACTATTTGATTACTCCCTAAGCCCCATTTAGATTGTTGCGCACTCCAGTCTGCAGAAAAGTGCCATTGTTTATCTGGATGACCAAAACCGGAAATGAAATGTGATTCTTTGAAGCTTGGCTGTGCGTCGAACCATTTTTCGTTTTCTAATGTCTCAAGGTTTCCCCAACCAGAATTGATTAATGTTTCGTCTATCATTTCCCTGGCGGTTAGAGAAAATCCCCGGTGCTTAGCGCCTAGACGCATTGCTAGTTCGCTGATTACTTCGTGATTAGAGCGACATTCTCCTGGTGGACTAATAGCTTTAGGGCCGAATTGGATGTGCTGATGGCCACCAGCTTGATAAATATCGTCGTGCTCTAAAAACATAGTGGCTGGCAATATGACATCCGCCATTTTCGCAGTTTCGGTCATGAACTGTTCATGCACACAAACGAACAGATCTTCTCGATCAAACCCTTTTCTTACTAAATTCAAGTTAGGTGCAACGGACATAGGATTGGTGTTTTGTATAAGCAAAGCTTTTACTGGAGGCCCGTTACCAAGCGCATTCTTGTCTCCCGTCAGAATCTCCCCAATCCTGGATTGATCAAGTAATCTAATATTTGGGTCTACTTCATCTAAACCTTCAATTAACGTTTTATCCCAATGGTATATGCCACTGTTTGACAACAAAGCACCCCCACCAAGGTGTTGCCAATGGCCTGCTACCGCAGAGATTGATGCCACTGCGTGCATGTTAGTCGCACCGTTTCTTTGCCGGGTAAAACCATAACCTAGGCGCAAGTAAGTCTTTGGGGTTGTTCCTATCAACGTAGCGAAATGATCGATTGTTTCGGCAGGCACTCCAGTTATTTCACTGGCCCAATCAGGATCGCGTTTTCGCAAGTGGTCCTCTAAGTGCTCCGCATCCTTTGTATATTTGGACAGGTAATCTTTATCGGCATGATTATTTTTGAAAAGCAAGTGCATAACCGCACATGCTAATGCGCCATCTGTCCCTGGCTTTACTTGGATAAACAGGTCAGCTTGTTTGGCCGTGGCATTTTTATAAGTGTCTACGACTACAATTTTTGCTCCTCTATTGCGACGTGCTTTCAACGCATGGTCCATGACATTGACTTGTGTAACAGCCGCATTTGTCCCCCATATTACGATTACATCTGACTCAGACATTTCTCGGGGATCTACGCCACCCATTTTCCCTGCGCCCGCGAGATAACCACTCCAAGCAAGAGATACACAAATTGTGCTGTGATAACCTGAATAGCGCTTTGCGTGTCGGAGCCTATTGATGCCATCGCGCATTAATAGTCCCATTGTGCCTGCATAATAATAGGGCCATACACTTTCTGAGCCGTGCTCAATTTCTGCTTTTTGAAATGCTTCTGCTACTTGATCAAGTGCCGCATTCCAAGAAATTTCTTCAAATTGGCCAGAGCCCTTTGGTCCTATTCTACGCAATGGTTTTAACAATCGGTCGGGATGATGAATACGTTCAGCATAGCGGGCTACTTTGCTGCAGATAACCCCTGCAGTATAAGAATTTTCCTTCGCGCCTCTTACTTTTCCGATTTTCTCTGGAGATAGAATTTCTACTTCCAACGCGCACGTGGACGGACAATCGTGCGGACAAGCGCTGTTCACATAGCTCACGGATAGTCCTCCCCATAACATCATTAACAATAGCATTATTATACTAATCTTAAATAGATATCCAGTTGGATAGTCTTTAGGGCTTACAGAGAAAAGTGTAAGATAGATGTCAATCAGTGATGAATTGAGCGTTTGCTAATTCATTAGAAAGAGTAGTGTAGAGAGGAGGATGGTTTTGAGTACACAGCATACAGTGGTGGGTGCCGGGGGCGTCAATTTGAACGTGCTAGAGTATGGCAACGCATCAGGGCCCGCGATTGTTTTTATCCACGGATGGTCGCAATCTTACATGTGTTGGCTGAATCAGTTAGATTCTAATTTAGCTAAAGATTACAGATTGATAGCTTTAGATTTGAGAGGACATGGTCTATCGGATGCTCCTTTATCACGAGAGAACTATACCAGCCGTGAATCTTGGGCTGGGGATATTAATGCAATTTTGAACCATTTTAAGTTGCAGAAAGTAACCCTGGTGGGATGGTCTTACGGGGGGCTGGTGATTTCGGATTTTGTTCGAATCTATGGAACAGAAAGAGTAGCTGGGATTAACTTTGTAGGTGCTGCGGTCAAGCTAAATGAAGCAGCTATAGGACCTTTCATTGGCCCAGGCTTCTACGAGCATTTTGAAGCGGCTGTCTCAAATGACTTGCTGGCAAGTATTGATGCAATACGCGCTTTTCTTGAAACCTGTTTTAAGAAAAAATTATCGCGCGAAGAATACGAGAGGGTTCTCTGCTTTAATATGGCAGTTAGGCCTGACGTTCGTGGAAGCATAGCTGCCCGTGATCTCGACAACGTAGATATTTTGAAAACGCTAAAGGTGCCAGTGTTAGTGACTCAAGGCGAAATGGATACAGTGGTATTACCTTCTATGGCGCACTGTATCCTGGAACACTGTGAATTATCAGAAGCTTCATGGTATGCAGGAGTAGCCCATGGACCTTTTATCGAGGACGTGGCGCGATTCAATCATGAATTAGGCGTATTTGCTCGAAGAGTAAATCCGTGATTCTCAGTGACATCTTAGTAAGCACTGAGTGGCTTGAGCAGCATTTAAATGATGATGGGTTAAGAGTTTATGATACTACCGTCATTCTGAGATCTAATCCCTCTCAACAAGGCTATAGTCCTGAAAGCGGTATGGCTGGTTGGGAAAGGTCACATATTCCTGGCGCAGGCTTTCTAGACTTGATCAATGATTTGTCTGATCAGACTAGTCCTGTTCCTTTTATGATGCCGAAACCCCAAGAATTTGCCGATCTAGTAGCTCTTCAAGGAATCGACCAGGATTCACTTGTCGTTCTTTACAGCGTTGGGAGCCCAATGTGGGCGACACGATTATGGTGGATGCTTCGATCTATTGGTTTCGATAATGTTGCGGTACTCGATGGGGGTTGGGATAAATGGATTGCTGAAGATAGACCGAGGACTGACATTTTCAATCCGTATCCGCTGGGGACTATTTCTGCTGATCCTCGACCAGAACTTTGGGTGAATAAAGCGGAAATGTTGGTCGCTGATCAGAAAGCCGGTTGGGTTACTATCAACGCTTTATCTCCTGCTGTTTATACAGGAGAGAAAAATCAGTACGGTCGGCCAGGTCATTTACCCGGGTCACATAATGTTTA
>JABISZ010000005.1 GCA_018668255.1 Pseudomonadota bacterium
GAAACACCTAAAAAGGGTATGAGTTTATTTTTACTTAATATTGTAGTAATGACGAAAATTATAACGGGAATAGTCAAGAGTGGATCTATCACTGAGATGTTATTCCAAGAAATTCTTACATCAGAAAATGGCCACAAAAGTTGCGTTCCATAACTTGTACAAGCATCAAGTAAGCCATGCGTGGCATAACCTAATAAACAAAAAAAGTAAGTTTCTGTCCAACTCAAATAATTTTTAAAAAGAACTCTGAAAAACAAGGTTACTAATAATGCCCCTATAGGAATAAAAACTAAGGCATGTGTGAATTGTCTATGAAATTCTAATTTTAGCAGTGGGTCTGTACTAGACCTAATGAATATATCTAAGTCTGGGGCAAGCCCAGCAATACAGCCGAGTATCGTTCCTACTAATAGTTTTTTTTTATTAGCAATCGTTTGAGCAAAAATTGCTCCAAACGCACCTTGGCTTAAAGGATCCATAAAAAAACCTTAAGATTAATATAATTTTTGAGGAATAATTGTTTATATAAGCAATCTAATTAGTCGGAAAATACAATAAGCGCCTAGGATGCCCGCACCAATAGGCCATCCGTAAACGATGACATATCCTTACTCCAAAAAGAATCGCGTCAATATTCTATAGTTACAGACAAACTTACCTCATTTCGGTAATCTGGGACAAGAAACTTGGTACCATGCCAATTTTTTACTATCAAACACATTAATGTTACGGGAATATCTATGTCACATCATAAAGCTCTAGAAATGCTCGGTCGTTCTGGAAACCCATCGCTAAATGAAGCGACCTTCACGTCCGCAAGTTATGGACAAGATCGGGGGATGACTTTACAAGGAACAGTCAACAAAACAGGAATCTTACTGGCTTTGCTCGTTTTAGCCGCCGTTTACCCATGGAATTTGTATTTTCAAAGCGGTAATCCCGCCCTAGTGATGCCTTTAGCACTCGGTGGGGCTATCGGAGGGTTCATTTTTGCGCTTGTTACAACATTTAAAAAAACGTGGGCTGCAATTACTGCTCCTATATATGCCTTGTTACAAGGACTCTTTCTTGGTTCTGTCTCTGCCCTGTTCGAAGCTCAATATCCCGGAATTGTAATTCAAGCAACCGGGTTAACTTTCGGCACTCTGGCTTCGTTACTAATGCTTTATAAATTAGGAATCATTAAGCCGACGGAGAATTTCAAGCTCATGATTGTATCTGCGACAATGGGGATAGGAGTTCTCTACTTTATCAGCTTTATCATGAATATGATTGGCTCCACCGGTATTGGATTTATCCATTCTAATGGTATTTTTGGAATCGGCTTCAGCCTTTTTGTTGTTGCGATTGCAGCACTAAATCTCGTTCTGGATTTCGATTTTATTGAGCAAGGATCTGAACAGGGAGCGCCTAAATATATGGAGTGGTACGGAGCGTTTTCGCTAATGGTCACTCTAGTATGGCTGTATCTAGAAATCCTAAGGTTGCTCGCGAAATTAAGAAGTCGTTGATGGACTTAAATACACTTTTCTTCGGTGGAATGACCCTTTTATCACTTGCAGTCTTCTTTTACTTTGGGCGATTTAGAGCTTCTTCAAAACAAAGAAACAGAGAGGATAGGATAGACTGGGGTAAAAATAGATTCGGCTATCTGAGGATCTTGCTGTTAGCGATGCTCTGCGTATTGGGTATCGCCCTACTAATTCGGATGTTTACCCACTAATAGAATTTCTAATTAAGTGAGTCGCGACTCCACTCAAGTACAAGAGTAAGTATTTATATATAGCGCTGCTGGGTATAAGATCGCCACTCCTTCGGTATTTAATTAACCCACAGTTATGAGGAAAGGTTTGTGTCTAGATTCAAATATAATAAATTACTCTATGTTGATTTTTTACATACCATTTCGGTCAACTCTTTTTAGCTTTTATTGCGCGTTCCGCGTACCATTTAAAATCTTCAACGACTAGTTTTTTCCGCTTTTAGAGCAAAATATGAAAAACATTGCGATCATCGGCGCGGGGCTCTCAGGCCTCGTCGCTGCACAACAATTAGGCAGCGTGGCACACGTAACCATATTTGAAAAATCAAAGGGCGTTGGCGGCCGGATAGCTACTCGTCGATCTGGGTTATATTCATTTGATCATGGAGCGCAATTTTTCACTCCTAAAACTGAATTGTTCAAAGAATTTCTCAAGCCAATGATCATAGAAGGCCATGTAAAACGCTGGGACGGCGATTTTGTAGAAATGATAAATAGAGAAATCAGTTTTAAGCATAAATGGGATGCCTCCCTGCCTCACTATGTTGGAGCTCCCAGTATGAATAGCTTCGCAAAACGACTAAGTGTAGGAACGGATATAAGACAAAACACTCTCGTCAATTCAATCGTCCGAAAAAGCGAATATTGGCAAATTTATGATATTAACCAAAGATTTCTAGGCAAGTATGATTGGGTAATCGTATCAACACCCCCTGAGCAGGCTCTTCAATTACTGCCTCAATTCCCTGCACTCTGCAGTGAGCTTACAACACCCAAAATGAAAGCTTGTTTTTCCTTGATGCTGGGATTTGACGCTGATCTCTCGTTACCATTCGATGCCGCCTTGCCATTAGGCGAAGATATCAGCTGGATTTCTGTAGACAGTTCTAAGCCAGATAGAGGTCAGGCGTACTGTCTGCTAATCCACTCAACGAATGATTGGGCCGATCAACATTTAGAAGATGACCGAAATAAAGTTCTAGAATACATGGTAGATGAAACCAGCAATATTTTAGGTCGGGATCTAAATTGCGCCTCACATAGAGATGTCCATGGTTGGCGCTTCGCCAATATAGGTCGACAGGTAGGCAAGAGTTATTTTATAGATGCAAGACACAATGTCGCACTGTGTGGTGATTGGTTTGTAAAAGGACGAGTTGAAGCAGCATTTACTAGCGGCTATGAGGTAGCTAGCGCTATGGAGACAGCATTATAAAAACACCAAGAACCTATCGCTAAGGCGGAAGATAGTAAAATTAGCTACAGTTCGATAGTTCCCACAGCAGGCCCCCTGGAATATAAGAAAAATACCGCTTTAGGTCCTACATCTCTTTCAAATAGAGGTCTCTATTATCCATCCTAAGCCCTCCGCAAGGCTCACTACGGATTTTGCAACATATATATGAAACCTTTAATAGAACACGCTATTCAAGCTCTTAAAGAGCCTTATATTAGATCCAATAAAGTCAGGTTGGTTTAATATTTTCACCTACATTTAATATATCTAAATCAATGAGTTATATATTATAAATATGATCTCATAATTTAAAAATATTTTATATCAAAATAAGGGGGTGAGGAGTGTAATAGGTCAGTTTTTTTATCTTTCTTAGAGTTTCTTGAGGATTTCCTCTGTTCTCTCGTACAACTTGTCAGGCGTTATTATTTGACAATTTCCCAAGGTCTTCCCTCCGGCCTAATTATTTTTAAGGACTGCACCTTCCCCGACAGTGGTCAATGCAAAATAGGAGTTTCAAGGAGGTGAATTAGGTCGCCAGGAACGCTAACATGAGTTTTGTTAGGTTCTTGAATTAAAGATCCCCACAAAAATAGTAAAAAAAATCAACCTCGCAAACCCAAGAAGATATTGAATGAAAAGCAGATGGAAAATTATTGTCGTAGTTGTTGGGATAATTCTTATCAGCGCAATCGCTGTAGGGTCAATTATGAGTCGTGTAGAAACGCCTTCTTATGAAGTGATTAAATCTCAAGGCAAGATTGAGATTAGGCAATTCGAGCCCATGATCATAGCAGAAGTACAAGTGCAGGGGGAACGCGCCGATGCCATCAGTAAAGGGTTTCGGCTGCTGGCTGATTATATCTTCGGCAACAACACTACACGACAGAATATAGCCATGACTGCTCCGGTCCAGCAACGTGAAAGCAGCCAGATTGCGATGACTGCGCCGATACAACAACAGTCCACCAAGGATTCTTGGCTGGTGAGTTTTGTCATGCCGTCGGAATATAGTATGGAGTCGCTTCCTGAGCCAAAAAGCGATCGTGTCACCCTCAAAAGAATTCCTTCACAGCAATTCATTGTGATTACATTTTCTGGAACTAGCTCTAATGAAAATTTGAGAGAGCACGAAGAAGAGCTAATAGAATTTACTAAAGTCAACAACATCTCGGTCACTGGCACATTCAAATACGCTTTTTACAATCCGCCATGGACACTACCTCTAATGCGTCGCAACGAGGTTATGACTGAGATGCAGTGGTAATAAAATATTAGAAGGTCTGTTTAAGCAGTGATGAGGCGATTTATACCGATGCCTCTGGCTCCGCCGGCAAGAGCAGCACTGAATCACTTCATGCGCGTTTTGCTGCTGATAACTGGCGATACCAGGAGGAGCCACTACTTTTATGAAGGATTTGCAGGCGACCACCGTAGCGAGAATAATATGAAGTAGGTGTTTTGATATTACTTAGAAGACTAATTTGTTAGGCAAATATATAGAAGTGTTTACTTACTTACATTAATAAAAGTTTTCCATTTTATAAACACTATTGTCTTCACGATTGCTTTTGTCACAGGCAAGGCCATATCAGAGCTCTTTCGATGGTGAGCGTACTTCACTTGATGCAAAGTTCTTTTTTCAACTATCCGCTTCCACTTCACGCCCTAAACACCCCCAAACGCGCTCTAAGCTCTTGTGGAGTTCTTTTTATTTATTCCAGTTTGTGCTCAGAAAAATTGAACAGTACAGTAGGACTATGATGAGGAAATTATAGAAAAAAATTTTTATATTAAAATACTGTTTATAATCAATTACTTGTGGTTATTAATATGAAGCCAGTATTGTAAATACTATAGGAGATCTATTTATCCAAAGCTTCTAGTGGGTTAGTCTATGTTATCACTAACCGAACCATTGAAGTGCCTACTCGCTGGGTTCTTGACTGCCTTCTTCGAGTAATTGGGAGGCAGGCTCTTCTTCAGCCGGTTTGCTTTCACACTCAATCGAATCAGATAAGGTGTCGTAGTCGAGTTTAAACTTCTTCGGCAAATACTTCAGACTCCGCTTAGTCTCAGTAAGTAACTGGCACGCCTCGTCAGGCCGATTTGAGTCGCGACGTAAAATAGAACGACTAATCATCCCTTCCCACCAGATCGGCATTGTCGGTATGGCTTTATCCGTAATCGCTTTCCACGCACGATCAGATTCGAACGGTTTGCCTAAAACTCCGGCGGCTTTAGCAAACAGTCGCCACCCGTCCCCCGATGTAACATGGTCTTTTGTAAATTCTTTGGCTCTACGGTAGGCCTCATCACTGTCTCCGCTTTCGAGCATTCCTTCGATAATAACCACTCGGAAACGGCGATCCATGGAAGGCTCCCGCTTAACTGAGTCATGGACTAATCTTGCTAAAATAAGCCTTTCAGTAACGTTCGCTCGATCGGCGATAAAAGGAAAAAGAAACTCAATTTGCCAACTCGGTATCCCTTTAACTGCTAGACCTTCCACAAATTTACGGATCTGTTCAAAGTCGTTAAGCCGATTGTATAGTTGCAGTCTAGACCAGATCAGGGCGCGCCTAATATCTAGAGTCACATGAGCCTCAATTGAGATCTCAAGTTCGGCAGCTTCCTTTGCCATTTTCAGTTCAATAGCATCAAGCGCTTTCAAGACGTCTTCGGGTTTTGGATCAATAAGTGCGCGCATCTCCATAAGTACAGCAAAATTATACGCGTTAGTCTTATCAGACTTTGGCAAGCTTCTAAAAGCCCTCACGCCTTGTACTGCGAGGGCGGAAGCTTCTTTAATTTTAGACCGGGTGACTTTTGCGCTAAATTCTTTAGCAATCAAGTAAAATGCAGTCCTCTCGACCTCGCCTTTAAATTTCTGAGATGACTTGATAGATTCTAATGATCGCAGTGCGACAGAAGCATTGGCAGCAGTCTGTGCCACCATCAAACGGGCAGCATCTGTATCCTTATCCTCAGGGCTTTTGCGGATAAATCGTTGTGCAGCTTTGCGCAACTGCTTCTTGTTTGCTTTATCACCTCCCCCTTTCTCTCGCGCGGCGTAGACAGCGTAGAGTAACTTAGCGACTGCTTTATCGAGTTCAGGTTCCAGATTTTGTATGCGAACGAGCTTTTCTAACAGATCTGCAGCAGGCTGGTATATTTTTGCGTTATACGCAGCTAACGCCCATCGATACCGATATCTGGCCAAATTGACATTAGGAGGAACGATAACATGGGCAAAAAAAGCTTCGTATTTCTGCATGGCGTTGTAATAATGATCATAGTTCAGCGCAAATTCAGCTCCCGCGAGATCGGTATACACCCCGACAGAAACACCTGACAACTCTTGACTGTAGACCATCATGTCGTCAATCAACGCTTGGTCTACCCGCCCGGAGTCGATCAGCGCGCGCAGTCGCTCAGCGGCTTCAATCGGTCGGCCACCGCTTTTTCTACTCGCCTGGAGTAAGCCAAATGCTTCGGCTCTTTGTATTTTCGCCTCATCATTATCAAATATATCTGAGCGTTGATCTTTAGCAACGTTACCAGTGAGTGCATCAAGAATACGCAGTTCGAATTTAACCGTTTCAAGAATTGGGGAATCTTCTTCTGCCGCCAAAGCCCGCTCTAAATTTTTAAAAATAGCATGAGCGTGCTCGTATCGTCCCCGTTCAATCTCAACATAACCTCGTCCCAGCCAGCCTCCGTACACCAAGCCCGGTCGAAACAACTGCATCGAAGCCGCACGAAAACCATTTTGCGCCGGCAACAATGCTGTACCTTTTAGGTTATCGATATCCCTGTCGTCAACGACCTGGCGCGCGATCTCTAGATCTATCCAAGCTCTCCAATAAGGAAATGCTGCAAGAGCGAAGCTAATATCATCCCAATCTTGAGACCTGAACAGCCGTTCAAGCTCCGCCTCGCTGTCATCAGCTTGCATTTCAATATCAAACACTCTTTTCTCAACTATGGCTTTCATCTCGTCCAAGAGTGAACGAAAACCTTCAAGCTCGGTTGAACTGAGCTCGGCCGCACGGACTCGATCGATTAAGGGTCCTATTCCATTAGCGAGATCAAAGATATCCTTGGCTAATTCCGCCTTTTTAAGGGTGATTAAATAACCATTCCCTTCAGTTAAAAGCTGGTCGTAATTGTTAGCGTGAGCATTTAGATGGCATGCGATACAGGCAATTAATACTAATATGATGGGGCTGCCCAAAAAGCTTTTATAGAAGTGATTTATGATCATAAGACGTCCAACAGAGCTTTCATTTGACTGGCGAATTTGTCGCCTAAAATGAGTTTAATAAGTCTTCGCGTCAATTTGAGTTCGCCATCTAATGTCGCGGTATCTCCCCCGCCAGCTTCCCCTATGACTAAAAAAGCATGCATAGGCGCGCTCCTATAAAGAGAGTGCGCAACTTTTCTGCCAACTTTTGCCTCCAAAAGATGTGGGTTGGCTTGATCACTTACGTCTAAGGTCGATATGGTCCCCTCAGATCTTCTGAATTGTTCCGCTAACCCGACTACCCCTCTTAACTGGCTCTCTCGTATCGGAGCATCTCCAATCAGGATAATTAAGCGACGCGCTCCTATTCTCCAACCAGATTCTTCGATAGCTACTCGCAACCCTTCATCTATCGCCTCAAACCAGTCCCCACCGCCTTCGGCCTCTAAAGAAGATAAAAACTTTTTAAGTTTATTAGTGCTGTATGTCAGCGGCTCAATACGGGTGACAAACTCTGGATCTTTCTTATCACGGAAAGCCACAAAACCGAAGCGCGCGATTGGCACCAGTGAACGCACGACAGCGGAAATATCTTCTATGCGATCTTTCACCTCATCCAAAACCCAACCCATAGAACCTGTCGCATCGACGACAAATACTACATCTAGACCAGCCTCACGCAATCCTGCAATATATGATGCAAACTGAGACGTTCCATCCCCTAAACCGTTGCCAATACCCGTCTTAAAGCCGCCAATGCCCGAGCCCTCACTTAGCGGCACCGCCGTCAGGCCGGCCGTTACATCTACGCCTTTAAAACCACCGGCTTGTGCTCTCAGAGTCGCTGCTATATCAGGAGGGGGAGGAGCTACTGATTTAGGAGCGATAAGTATTTCAGGCGGCTCAAAATCTAGTTCGTCATCAAACTCTAGCTGTTCCTCAGGGGGTTTAGTTTTTTCAATCACTGAATCAGGCGTTTGATCGATGACAATCATTTCTTCTTCAGGAGGTGCAATAACGTTAGCGGGTGATATCTGCCCGCCAATACGACCCGAAACCAAAGCATGAACTACAGTCGAGATAACGATCAAAATAGTCCATATTATGACTGGCCGTGACGGCTTGCGCATATCGTTAACCCCCAGTTCGCTGCTGGGTAATGAGGATAAATTTAAGTACTCCGGCTTCCGAAGCCGCTTTCATGATTTTAGACACAACTAGCGCACTTACTTTAGCATCCGCATATATTTTCAGGCTATCTATCCCCGCAATCGAAGAAAGCTCCCCCTGCAAGCCTGCTGAAGTTACCGGGCGACCCTCAAATCGCAACGACCCGTCCTGATCTACCGCCACAGTTGGAACTTCAGCAGATGGCACAGCTTGTCGTGTCGAGGCAGGGGGCACTATGTCGTAATCAGGCTGAAGATTACCAACTATCATAAAATATAGGAGCAGTAAAAATATGATGTTGATCATCGGGATGACGTTCTCCTCCTGACCGCTTCTCTTCCCCATGATTCTATCTTTCAATCCGGATGAAATCGTATTCTTTCTACGACGCGAAGATCTTAACTGCCCACTCATTGCGCGAACCTCTGAGTGGCAGACACTGAAATATTATGAACGCCAAATTGATTGAAGAGATCCATCACGTCTACAGCTGCCTGGAGCAAAACCTGTTCGTCGACTGCAAGCATTACTCTAGTTTGTGCTGGGGCAATTAACTCTGCTGCATATTCTTTTAACCCTTCTAGTGAGCTTTCTTTACTGTTGAGCCAAAGACTTCCGTTTTCATGCACCTCAACTACCACCATAGTTGATTCACTCTCAATTTTAGCGCTGCCAGTAGCTTGGGTAAACTCCATTGACCGCGGCTTCATGAAATTAGTTTGAAGCATAAAAAATACAAGGAGTATGAACACGCAATCAATCAACGGGGTTAAAGACATTCTACCTGCCTTCCGCCGTCGGGCAGACAAAATATTATCGCTTAAAAGGCTCACTAGCTGGTTTCAGAGAATGTCAGAATTCGGGTCACCAGATCAGAGACTTGATCGGTCAACATTTCTAGTTTCGCCTCTAAAACGGCGTGCATGACGGCGAACGGTATAGCAATAGATAAGCCTACGGCAGTTGTCAGCAAAGCTTCCCAGATACCGCTTGCCAAAGCAGATGATTCGCCAGATGCACCGGCACTCACAGCTAACCCACGGAAAGCGTCAATCATCCCGAGTACGGTCCCTAATAGACCCATGACTGGTGCAAGGTAGTAAATAAGCTCTATAAGCCTAAGGTTTTGAGAATAGCCTCTCAGATAAGTTGAGGCGCGACGTAGTAACTCATCGTGCAATAGGTCGGGGTTCATTGTTCCATGTTTTTCCAGACCGAATCTAATATCTAGAGCCACCGGTAACTCGGATTCTATTAACAGTTCGCGAGCCTCTTTTTGCTCGCCTTTGTGCCACAACCCTACTGCCCGATCTAGCTCCGATACAATAGCCGGTGAAGCGCGTCTAAATTGTAAAAACTTTTGACCGGCTAACGCTAAGCCGAAGATGGATGCCAGCAGTAGGATGCCTACGACCACGCCACCGAGTTTCAGCAGCGTCCCTGCTCCCATGATAATGCTCATTATAAAGCCTACTTCAGTACTCGGATCCATAATACTTAATTCCTTTCGTTTTTCCTTGCGTGCTTATCGTATTAAGTTATGCAATACATTTCTAGTTGTAGTGAGCTTATACGTATAAGGATTTAGTTTTGCTCTTTTGTAGGAGAGCGGATAATCCAATGATCTTCACAGCAACGTAAGCTGAACGTCCTATTAACTGCGCTGTGTATCGTCGGTGATGATTGCCTAACCCCGTCACACTATCAGATAGCGAACAATTGTTCGATACTTTTTCCGGGTTCAGCTCTGCATTCTAAATGACTAAAAAAAAAGCCGGCATAAGCCGGCTTTTTCAGTACTCATAATTATATTTCTTTAGAAGAAATAAGTAGCTCTCATGAATACTTCATCAGCGTAATCGATTGTTTCCATAATGGTGTCGTTGTCACCTCCAGGAGCCTCGATGATATTAGCATATAAATCCCACTGCCAGTTTGCGGCAGGGCGATATCGAACGCCTGGTTGTACCAAATAACCACCAGCTACATCCACTAATATAGCCATGTCAATCCGCCATACTAAGTTGGGGAAAGGCTGTTGGAATGCAAACACCACATAGTTTGCATTGTCGTTACCAACTGGCTTAGCACCATTGAACGATCTCGCTTTATCATTAAAACGCCCAGTCGCAGTATCGATGTAGGCACTGATATCTTTCGCACCACCGTTACCGGCTAGGTCACGACCAAACATGTCGGTGGCAGTTCTGTGCATCCACTGAGCAACCATATAGGTTGCAGGGAATGCGTCAGAGATTCTGTGATATTTCTCAAAAACTAACGCTGAGACAATATCGTCTTTCTCTGTTGGAGCAAAGCTTAACCCTAAGTCGGTCATTTTCTTATCGTGGGTATAAGATACTTCACCACGTATGATTAATTGATCGAAGAATGAATCAGCATCTGCATTGACTACGTAGTTACCACCAAGAACGAATACGTTCTCTCTGGCAAACTCTCTAGTCGCCCAAGCTCGGAATGAACCAAACGAACTGTGAAACCCTTCAATGGTACGCTGTGCATCAACAACTGTGTATTCGTCACCGAATCCAAACATTTCGCGTGTTGCCCACCAGTCAGCTGGCCATTCATTGACAACTACTCTCAACGCTTTCATTGGGTCAAGACGACCGGCTGCCACATCATGCCAGTACTCAGTCGAGTTAGGCGCATGAGGATCTGGTGATAATGGTGATCCACAGTGGTTTAACGTTTTATGACCGCCACCTAGAATTGTAGGCATTTTGGCGTAAGAGTCTTCGTACCCTCTATAACCAATGTTGCCTAACAAGTTATTCGTGTCATTGTACTCGTTAGCACAGAACCTATTCGCGTTTGCAGCTGAGGCCGAGTAGCCACCCGCCGAGCCCGCACCGACTCCTGCAAGACCTGCAGAGTTCGCACCTTGATGAAAAGCTGGTGCTTCCGCGTAACGAACGTAGCCATTAGGATCTCTGCGGTTAACCCAAGCAAACATTGCTGTGAATTGGTCTGTCAACGGAGCAGTCAACTTGAAGCCGTAGTTGATAGAATTTGCAGCATCGTTGAACTCATCGTTTTCACTTAATGTAACGTTATGAGGTACTACGCTATAAGCTGTGTTTTGTCCTGGAAGGATAGTAGGAGTCCACATTTGCGCGAACGCATCAACTTCCCAACCATTATCAAATGTGTAACTTACTCGCACGCCTGGGCTTGCTACACGACTGTCTTGATACTCTTCAGCACCTGGTCCGATAGTTAAATGTCTACGAAGGTCGAGGCCATTGGCAA
>JABISZ010000049.1 GCA_018668255.1 Pseudomonadota bacterium
AGGTAGCATTGAAACTTCGTCTGATAATGTTTGGGCAGGATAGCCTTCATGAATCGCTTCCGTCAAGGTAACAGATTTTTTTTGACGGATCAGCTGGAATGGTTTTTTGTAGCCAGTTCTCTCTCGGAGCAGGTAGGTGCACGTGCGAAGATGTTTCGCTATATGGTTGTCGTCATCAAGCTGTTTCAGTGTTTTGACTGGAATGATAGGACCACAGTGAACGGTAATAGATGCCCCACGATGATTTAAAAATTCTTTAACCAATAATGATGTGCGAAACCGCTCATAGACTAAGCCCACAGTTTGGAAAAGCCAGGAGTTTCGCCCGCTGATGAAAAGGGGTACCACAGGGCTATTTGTTTTTCTAACTAGCCAGCCCACACCTGCATCCCATTTTGGATCGACAACACGCCGACGCACTAAGTTAACGCTCGACACTTCCCCACCTGGGAACATGACTAGCAGTCCGCCATTTTCAAGCCATTTTACTGATTGAATGACCGCTTTAGCATTAAATCTCTTTGCCTTGTCTCCTCCAAAAGGGTCGACCCCAATGAATACAGGCTTAAGTTCTTCAAAACAGTAGAGTAAATGGTTTGCCATTACTCTGACATCACTTCTGTGCTTGAGGAGCTCTTTGATCATCCCGACCCCATCTAGCAGGCCGTGTGGGTGGTTGGCCACGGCAATACAACTGCCTGTTTTGGGGATATGCTCTCGAAAACTTGCACTCGCCGTGAAATCTACTTTAACTGTCTTAAGTACATCATCACAGAAAATCTGAGGCTCCAAGCCTCTAGATTTAGAATAGACTTGGCTTAGTGCTTTGAGCCCGAAGAGACGATCAAGGATTAAGGATAAAATAGCCCTCAAAGGACCTAAATACTTCGGTAGATAGTTGCTTACAGAAAATGAGCGCGCACCATCCTTGCTATTTGATACGTTCATCGTTTGGTAAATCCTAGCTGGAAACTAAAGTTACTATAATAAAAAGTAAGTATGATAAACAATCGAGGTTACAATAGCATGACCAATGAAAATTTAAATTCTAATAGCTAAATAGTGTCGGCTGCACTATTCAGCCCTCAGCCTGTGAAGTATACGATATGGCAGCTTTAAAAACAGAAAACCAAGATAACCAATGGCTTTTGTCAGATATCAATTGGTCAAAACTGGATCTGACAAGTGTCACGCCAGAGTTGTTAGCCGCTGTGAAGACTGCGGCTCTTGTCGAGGCGAATAGTGGAGATTATGTGATTTATCTCCATAATATTTTTCCTAATGATGCTGAGTTCAAAAGGCTTGCAGATATATGGGGAGAAGAAGAAGTGCAACATGGAGCTGCCTTGGGCCGTTGGGCGGAGCTTGTTGATCCTACTTTTGACTTCTCATCTCGTGTGGACCATTTTAGGTCTTTGTACCAGTTGCCTCTTAACGTTTCTGAGTCGGTAAGAGGGACCAACGAGGGAGAATTAATAGCAAGGTGTGTCGTAGAGGCCGGTACTTGTTCATATTACTCAGCAATAAGAGACTTTACTCAAGAACCAGTGCTTAAGCAGATCTGCACGTATATAGCGCGGGATGAGTCGCGGCACTATCGTTTGTTTAAAGATAATGGATTAAAGCGAGCTTCCTTGGGGTTCTTTCAACGTCTGAAAGTAGCTATTGGTAGAGTGGTCGAGGTCAATGATGACGAGCTCGGTTACGCCTGGCACGCTGCAAACGCCCCCTTAGAAGAAATCGGTGTGAATTATGATCGGGAGAAATGTACGGGAATGTACAATCGCATTGTTGCAGGGATGTACGAGCGAAAGCATATGGATGCAGCGGTTCATATGGTAGCTTCAGCTATCGGTTTACGATCACAATCACGTTTCATGCAGCTATTTAAAAAAATAGCTTGGTGGAGACTGAAGAAATACTCTCAGTCAGGAGCGGTGTTTTTCTCGCCATAAGTCTGGTAGTGGTTCCATTGAAACGGCATTTTTAGCTGATGAATAAAACTCGAAGGCATGTGTTCCTCGATCCCGATTACTTCAACGTGCTCGCTTTTTTTCAGATAGAAAGTTTTGAATATGTGGTCCCAAAGCATTAGGTTTTCACCATAGTTGGTATTACCAATAGAGGGCTCTATTGAGTGGTGCCACCTATGTAGTTCTGGGGTGTTAAAGATATAGCTGAGCGGACCAAAGCGTAAATCAACGTTACAGTGCGTCAATATTCCAATATATGCCGTTATGGCGCTTACCCAAATAATTGCATCTGTCGAAATTCCAGACAGCAAAAGGAAGGGCAAGCTGGCAGCGATACTAACGATGGAGTCAACGAAATGAAATCGGCCCGTATTGATAATCCAGAGTCGCTTGACGCTGTGATGTACTGAGTGAAAACGCCAGAGATATTGCCATTCGTGCGCAAGACGATGTGCAAAATACAGACCTAGCTCAGATACAGTAAGGCCAATAGCTATTTGGAGAGCCATTGGCCAAGTCGACAATAAGGTAGCTTCTCTAGGAGCTATCCATCCTAGGGCTAAAAAGACAACAATAAAAAATTGTACGAGTCCTTTATTCAAAAACGTATGGGCCAAGTTAGCTTTAGTTTGGCCATCTGGTACACGCCAGTCTCCACGGTAACAGTAAATTTTTTCAGCGGCGAGTAGACAAGTAATAATCCAAAGGTAGGATAGGTTAAAAAACAGGGTTTCTGTTCCTCTGGCAAAACCTATTGCTAGAATTATCATGGAAGACAGGAGTAAGAAGGGCCAAAGGCAGCATTTTACAAGGTAAGTCATGAGTGTGTCATCGTCTTAAATTTTAATCTCTTTCTCAATGTATTCAGTAATTAGTCAACTTCACAACTTGTTATGATAGAGGTCGAGAGTTGGTACTGGTCGCTAGATGTATCCCTGCCTAAACCGCAGTGAACCAAGGTTGAGACATTGAAATTTGTGGAATTTTTAACAATGTCAAAAGTATACCGAGGACTGCAATTTAAGTTGCATTGTTCGTAAAGTTTCTTGCCGTCTTCTCCTTGTCCTCTAGAGAAGTCCATAATCCAGTCGTTGAGTTTTGATATGCTTTCAAATGATTGAGGCTCGAATTCTAATGGGTGAACTTGTGTCTGTTCTTCTAAAACCAAGCATCTAGATTTTTGTTCCGATGTAGGGATGAAGACTAACGGTTCTACCCGATACCGAACGCGTTTTCCGCTAGCATCACCGTCTGCACTAAATGCGGCCTTCAATTGTTTGTCTGCAATCGCCTTTATGGAGTCAGGACTTTCGGCAAGATTTTTCATGAAACCAACAGAGCCGCGTTCTGTTGCTACAAGTTCTTCTGGACAGGAAACTCGTTGGGTATCGAGGGCTGTGCTAGATATTTCCTTTCCGACTACATCACCATCACATGCACACATCAGCATCGACAAGAGCAGCAGGATAAATATCTTCATAAGATTTGTCTTCATTATGGTAATTTAAGCAGTGATTGAGAGTATCAAATGTTACCATAATTTTAACTTATTCTTGATGAAAGCGGGGGAGGGCATTATTCCTCCCGTTGCAGTAATATCATACAGTGCTATTTATAATCATATTAGGAGTAGAAAATGAAACTTATTAACTCTTTCGGACCGAACCCAAGAATGGTGAGATGGTTTTTGATCGAAAAAGGAATCGAGCTTGAGCATGTAGATTTAGACCTGTTGGGTGGAGAAAATCGTGGTAGTGACTATGTCGCTAAAAATCCAGGTGGCCAAATGCCTGCGCTTGAACTCGATGATGGGACAGTGATTGCCGAGACCAGCGTGATTTGCGAATACATAGAAGAACAAAATCCTTCCCCTGTATTAATAGGCTCAACTCCAGAGGAACGCGCTAATACTAGGATGTGGTTACGACGAGTAGAACAAGGCATCACCGAGCATATGTATAATGGATTTCGATATAGTGATGGAATTGAAATATTTCGAGATCGCTTGTTCTGTATTCCAGAGGCAGCTGATGGTTTGAAAGCAAAAGCACGTGATGCACTACAGTGGTTAAATGGACTTATGTCTGGAAGTCATTTTATAGCGGGCGACAAGATGACCATTGCAGATATGGTGCTTTTTTGTTGCATGGATTTTGCTAAAGATGTTGGTCAGCCGTTGGACCCCGAGCTTGCAAACTTGTCTGCGTGGTACACAAGAATGGAAGCACTGGAAGGAGCTAGCAAAAGCTTACACCCTGGGGCTGCTGAAGTTGGGATGCAAGGCTAGGCTAGATAGATACTGAATCTTCTGCTCGCTAGCCTGGGGCAGGAGATTCGCATTAGCTATGTTGGTATAACGATCAGGAAAAGAATGCGATTGTTCTAACTTCTATGCTTCTTCTGGTAGTTACACTCTCGTCAGCATCAGGGAGTCGGAAAGAAGTATGTGCGGTATAGCGGGAAGTCCCGCTTGCGTCAGAGTCAAAACATTTTATCAGCAGGATCTCATCATTCTGCATCTTGCTTAAGTAAAACCATCGATGGTCCTTATCTTGATATACAGAATAAATGTTGCCGATTCGATCTTCGTATCGCAAAGTGGCTGGGATTAGATTGGATTGTTTAATAGTCTGTGCATCGCAGACGGCTAACGGCTCGTCAGTCACGGGACCCTGCAAAGGCCTCCATACGTTGATAAAAGCATACCGTCCTTGAATTAATTTTTCAGATTTTTCTCCCATGACTTCTCTAACACGCACCGGAGCAGATTTTTCTGTGTAATCGTTGTGGATAAATCTAACAGGAGGGAAAACATTTGATTGTTTTAGGTCAGCGAGAGTTTTGTCTCTAATGTTGTGATCAAATGCATGTACGTGACTTGCGCCCGTGGTCTGGGCAACGTATTGGCAACATTGGGAATAGTAGTCCTTTTGCACAGCGCTATGATCAAAATAATCCAGCATTGGGAGTGGGTATGTTACGAACTCAAAGCCATTGTTGTCGAGAGTTGCATTGTTCGTGTGTCCTCTTAGATCGTATATGGGTAAGACTTTTTTGTCTGGCTTGGGGGGACGTGGCTGTGTTCCAGAGGCAAGCTTGTAGAGGAAGTATTCGGGTTTAGTTATAGACGAGTCCAAGTAGTTGAGTTCGGAACGAACGTTTTCTAAATTTGTGCAATCGATTTGGGACATCTAGTGTTCCTCTAGTAATACGAGAAGATTTCAATATACACTGAAGCTACATGAGACGTCTAAATAAAATGGCGATACTCAAATTAACAATATTTTCTGGTGAGGTTGAGCCATTTTGGATATGAGTAGACCTTTTAATCCTTCTGCTGAGAAAAATAAACTACCGATCCTTGAAGAGCTATCACCTATGCTCGCCTCATCGTCTTTGATCCTTGAAATAGGATCTGGTACCGGCCAGCATGCTGTTTACTTTTGCGAAAGTCTTCCCCAGTGCGTATGGCAGCCGAGCGAAATTTCATCAAATCTAGATGTCCTGCGGAAAGGTATTGGTGGCTCTGGGTTGCCTAATTTGAGGTCTCCTATTATTTTGGATGTAATGGATGACAATTGGCATGTCGACGAATTAGATGTGGTTTTCTCAGCTAATACGGCGCATTTCATGCCGTGGCCGTCGGTGTTTAAAATGCTTTCTGGTGCTTACCGAACATTAAAAAAAGGTGGAATTTTCTGTCTTTATGGGCCCTTTCACTACGAAAAACAGCTAGTGAGTGAAGGAAATCGCCAGCTTGATAGATGGCTTGGGGAGCATGGACAAGGCTTAGGGATACGGAGCTTTGAGGCGCTAGTTATATCAGCTCTAAATCAAAATCTCATTCTTCGTCATGATATTGAAATGCCTGCAAATAACCATCTTCTGGTTTTTCAGAAAACTGTTGCCGAAACAACAGTATGAATTTCAGAGAGATATTTATTGTTCAGTGTTACTGGTTATAATTCGGACACATTACTTGACCAGACCGAGCCACCCAAAAGGATAGAAGGAGTAACCATCTAGTGAGATTAAGTAAGCTAAGTCGCAGTATAGAAAAAAAGGTAGCTGTTATCACCGGCGCTGCAAGTGGGATGGGGCGCGCAACTGCTCACCTGTTTGCTGATGAAGGTGCCCATGTCGTAGTTACAGATTTGGACAAAAATAAAATCGACATAGTGGTTACCGAAATTCTTGACTCTGGGGGAAGCGCCTCGGGCTGGGTGCTAGATGTAAGCGACGCTGAACAACGAGCAAGCGTAGTGAAGTCCGTGGCCGATAAGTGGGGGGGTATAGATATCTTAATCAACAATGCAGGAGTTGTTTTCCCTGAGGCAATTGATTCTCCTAACTTTTTTGAAAGCTGGCATAAAAGTGTAGAGATTCTTCTAACGTCTCAGGTAATGTTAGTTAAAGAATGTCTTCCTTATCTAGAGGCATCTGATGGAGGTCGGATAGTGAACATTGCCTCAACAGAGGCTTTGGGGGCGACAAAAGGCGTTGCCGCCTATACTGCTGCCAAGACAGGTGTAATCGGTTTAACTCGATCACTAGCAGTCGAGTTTGGAATGAGAGGGATTACGGTAAATTGCATCTGCCCAGGTCCCATAAATACCGGGATGACTTCGGACATACCTGATGACGCAAAGCAAGTTTTCGCTAACAGGCGCTCAGCTTTAAAGCGTTATGCTGAGCCTGAAGAAGTCGCACACGGAACTCTCAATTTTGTTCTGCCCGCGTCTCAGTATATTACAGGAACTCATCTAGCTGTTGACGGCGGACTTACTATAAAAAACGCGTAGAAACTTAAGATACCGCTATTTTCCTAAGTCCATGAGGGCTTAGGATTTCTATCCAGTACCCATCAGGATCTTTGATAAATGCAAGCCCCTTCATTTTTCCGTCATCTGGACGTTTCACGAATTCTACACCTAGCTTCTCGAATCTTTCGCTAGCCACATATACGTCAGGCACTGAGATGCCTATATGTCCGAACCCTTGTGGCTGGGAGTTACCATCATGGTATCCAGCGAAGTCGGGATCAGATTCTGTGCCCCAGTTGTGCGTCAGCTCGACCAGAGCCGGTTGACTAAAGATCCAAGAGGCACGTTCAGATTTGTCCTCGGGTATCTTTTCGTCATCTGAGACATACCCCATGAAATACAGTGAAAATTTCATTTCCTCAAAGTCGAACTGCCCTAACAATTCCATGCCTAAAGTATCTCGGTAGAAACCAACCGAAACCTTTGGATCTTTAATCCTGAGCATAGTCTGGTTCATCACATAACCGTCGGTAGCTTTGTCGGCCATTTTATCGTCCCCGTCTTAACTAAATAATTGGAATAAAATCACTGTCTAGTACTTATTCGACCATAAATTCCGTATCTGTCGCAACTTGCATTGCCGTGACTAAACCATTTGTGTGGCTCGCCATTCCAATAACGGCTAAAAGTTCACTATGTTGATCTGTAGACATGCCTTTTGCACGCGCGGCTACCGTATGGGAGTGTATGCAATAGCTGCAAGAATTGGCAACAGATACAGCAATATAGATCATTTCTTTAGTGAGAGGGTCAATGCTTCCGGGCCCCATTACAATTTTCAATTGATCCCACGTGCGCCTGAGCTGTTCAGGATTGTTGGCCAATGCTTTCCAGAAATTATTAATAAAATCAGATTTACGAGCACGGCGGATTTCATCATAAACCGTCAGTACATCGCCAGTCGCATCTGCGTATTCTATTAGAGCTACTGTTGTCATCGTTATATCATCTCCTAAGGTTACCCAATCAAGAAGCCACAGATATTGTTTGTGTCCAATTGTAAGGGTCGGTTTTTCGACCATACTGAATATCAGTGAGTTCGTTATATAGATGTGTTGCAACTGGACCAGGCTGGCCATCCTTAATGACAATAGGTTGATCTTTGTAACTTATTCTGCCTACTGGAGCTATTACTGCACCAGTCCCCATACCAAATATTTCGGTCACACTCCCGTCTTTTAGACCATCTATAATTTCTTTTATTTCAATTCGCCTCTCTGTTATATCGTAGCCAAGATCTGGTGCCAGCTCCAGAAGTGACCGTCTGGTGATACCGTGAAGTATTGCGCCAGTTAGTGACGGAGTAACGATCTCTTTACTATTTAGAACGAATGCGATGTTCATCGCGCCGACTTCGTCTATGTATTTGCGTTCCACTCCATCTAGCCATAGGACCTGTTGATACCCTTTCTCTAATGCTATCTCAGTCGCAGCAATAGAACCTGCATAATTACCAGGTGTTTTAGCTTGCCCCGTACCCCCTCTGACTGCTCTAACATAATCGTCAGAGACATAAACAGAGACAGGACTGAAACCCGATGCGAAATATGGCGCGACTGGTGTGAGTATAATGAAGTGTAGATATTCTTTTCCTGCACGAACTTCCAGCGTTTTTTCAGTACTAATCATCGTAGGTCGAATATATAAGCTTGTCCCAGGTTTTTTGGGGACCCAGCGATGCTCGAGCTTTATAAGCATTTTTATAGCTTCAAGATGAACAGCAGGATCGACAGATGGCATACCCATACGCGCAGCTGATAGGTTGAATCTTTCTACGTTGAGTTCGGGACGAAACAAATTAATGTCTCCATCTGGTC
>JABISZ010000006.1 GCA_018668255.1 Pseudomonadota bacterium
GCGCTCATTACATTCATAACTGCTGGAGATCCTTTTGTTAAAGACACTGTTCCATTAATGCATGCTTTAGTAAACGGAGGTGCTGATATTGTTGAGTTAGGCGTGCCATTTTCAGATCCCATGGCTGATGGAGAAGTGATTCAGCGGGCTAGCGAACGGTCTTTAGCTAACGGTACCAGTTTAGATGACGTAATCGACATTGTAAGGTCATTTAGGCGTGATAACAAAACTACGCCTGTGGTTCTAATGGGCTATTACAATCCATTCCAAAATATATCCCACCAGTCTCTGGCCGCCAAATGTTTAGAGGCTGGGGTAGATGGAATTCTTGTGGTTGACTTGCCTCCTGATGAGGCAGCACATTTTAATGCAGAGTTGGTGAAGGTGAATGTTGACCAGATTTTTTTGGTTGCACCTAACTCCCCTGAATCGCGTGTCCAAAAAGTCTGTCAGCTTGCATCAGGATTTGTCTATTTTGTTTCTGTTAAAGGAGTCACGGGTGGGAAATCTTTTGATGCCCAAGAAATTAGTGCGTCTATTACTAGAACGAAAGAAATGTCCGGCTTACCCGTAGGGTTAGGCTTTGGCATTAAATCAAGTGAGGCCGCTGCAGCGGCGGCAAGTATTTCTGATGGAGTTGTCATTGGGAGTGCGATTGTTGAGCTGATAGAAGAAGGAGGCGATCTCAAGACAATAGCCCAAAATCTTGAAGTTTTCGTGGGCTCTATACGAGAGGCAATCGATGATTGTCTCCATATGACATAAATTTATCATGAGGATAAAAAATTGAGTTGGTTGAAAAACTTGTTGCCTAAAATTATGCGGACAGAAGGCAATGGCCGTGGTTCAGTTCCTGAAGGTTTGTGGACTAGCTGCAATGAATGTAAGGCGGTACTATATCGTGCTGAGTTAGAACGCAACTTGAATGTTTGTATTAAGTGTAGTGCGCATATGCGTTTAGGCGGACGACTTCGTATCACTTCTTTCTTGGATGAGAATAGCGGTCGTGAAATAGGTGGCAAGCTAGAACCTGAGGATTTTTTAAAGTTCAAAGATACTAAACGTTATCGAGACCGTATTGTTTCTGCCCAGAAAAAAACTGGTGAAACTGATGCGTTAGTTGTGATGGAGGGCACCATTAATCAATTGCCTGTGATTGTCGCTGCTTTTGATTTCACTTTTATGGGGGGGTCTATGGGGTCGGTTGTTGGTGAGCGTTTTGCCCGAGCAGTTCGGAAATGCTTGTTGGAAAAACGCCCTTTTGTTTGCTTTTGTGCCAGTGGCGGCGCACGTATGCAAGAGGCTTTGGTATCCTTAATGCAAATGGCTAAAACGAGCGCTGCGATAGCAGAGATGAGAGAAGTTGGTCTGCCTTATGTTTCAGTTTTAACTGACCCAACGACTGGTGGAGTGTCTGCAAGTTTGGCCATGTTGGGTGACGTAATAATCGCTGAACCCAATGCATTAATAGGTTTCGCAGGTCCTCGTGTGATCGAACAAACAGTGGGTCAAGTCTTACCTGAAGGCTTTCAAAGAAGTGAGTTTCTTTTAGCACATGGTGCTATAGACATGGTTTTAGACCGACGTACATTGAAGGACGAGATCTCTTCTATCCTTTCTATTCTGACCAATCATTCCTATATTGGAAGATCCTAATTTTATTCTCCTGACGTGGGTAAATGACTTTTTTACGGAAAAAGGGCTCGACCGATGAGATGCATCTAAAGCCAGGTGTTGGCGCAAGTTTGGATTCTTGGTTAACCTGGTTGGAGCGCGGTCGGGCTGATGAGATAGACCTGGGCCTTGAGAGATGTGAACAAGTTGCTCTTAACCTTAACCTTACTAAGCTTGAGCCGACGGTGGTCACTGTGGCAGGAACTAATGGTAAAGGTTCAAGCGTTTCGTTACTGGAGGCGATCTTATTAGAGGCTGGCTACCGGACCGGCACCTATAGCTCCCCACATATTTCTTGCTTTAATGAACGTATTCAGTTGAGCGGTATCAGCATTGATGATCATCTACTTTGTGACGCTTTTCTGACCGTGTCTCTAGTGGAAGGTGCCGAGCAATTGACTTATTTCGAATTTATAACTCTGGCCGCGCTGGTAATTTTTGCGAGCGTAGACATTGATTTTGTGATACTGGAAGTTGGCCTTGGTGGCAGATTGGATGCGGTTAATATTATTCCCCCTGACATAGCCTTAATTACAATGATAGGAATCGACCATACCGAATGGTTGGGAGATACCCGAGAGCTAATAGGGTTTGAGAAAGCGGGCATCATGAGAACTGGAAAACCAGTTGTTTGTTCTGACAAGATGGTCACTGAAAGCATCTACGAGCATGCTCGTGAGCTTTCTTCTCCGTTATTTTTGCTGGGAGTCGATTATTATTATGAGCATGGAGACAGTGGTTGGGTCTGGTGGACAGATAACTGCTTATTAGAAGAGCTACCAGAACCTATATTAGCTGGAAATCACCAACTTAGAAATGCAGCAGGTGTTCTGAAGGTAGTAGATCTTTTATCGGAAACGTACTCGATAACAGAAGAGAATATTCAACAGGGGTTAAAAGGGAGTTCTTTAAAAGGTCGTTTTGAAAAGCCATATAGAAATCTCAATCTCTTTTTAGATGTCGCGCACAATGTTGATGGAGCCTATGCTCTTGCAAGTAACCTACATTCGGCTGCGGAGGTAGGGGAAACCCATATGATCGTCGGTATGCTGAAGACAAAGAGTGCTATTGATTTTTTTCGGCCACTATTACCAATCGCTGACAATTGGTCTTTTATTTCAATCCCTTCAACGAAAGCAAGCGACCCAAGGTTGTTACAGGACGCCCTAAAGAAAATTTCTAAAAAAGCTAGATCAGATTGCTTTGACAGTTTCGAGCACGCCTTCGATTCTATTTTCTTGAACATGGGGATTGGTGATAGAATAATTGTGACAGGCTCCTTTATAACTGTGGCTGAAGCTACTGCATTCCTACAAAAGAGACTCTTTTATGAGCACAAAATGGCACAATAGGTTGGTAGGTCTTCTGGTGTTGTCTGCATTAGGAGTGATCTTTGTGCCACTGATTTTGGGCCCTGCTAGTGATGTGATGTCAGTTAACCCAGAACTTTCTGGCACTCAAGATACTCCTATGTCCATAGAACCCAAGACTCCGATCCCAACTCTGTCTTCTACCGAACTTCGAGAAAATTTTTCCACTGACGCGTCCTCCTTCCCTAAATTAGAATTGTTCGCGCTCCAGATTGGAAGCTACGATGACGAGACAAATGCTGAAAAGCAGGTCGCGCTATTAAAAAAGGCGGGATTTCCTGCATTCATCAGAATAGAAAAGAGTATTAGGAAGGTGATGGTAGGCCCTCAGACGGGAATAGCCCACGTCGAAAAAGTTCGGTTAAAATTACGTTCTAGTTTAAATTATCGGTCGTTAGTCGTCGCCTATGATCCCAAAGCAGGTGATTATCCATAGTAGTCTCTGTTACAATAGATGCTTATTAGCAGGCCGGATCCTTAATGAACTGGGTAGACTATCTTATAATCTCTGTCATTATCCTTTCCATGGGAATTGGTTTGATAAGGGGATTTTTTAGAGAAGCTTTGTCTCTTGCAACTTGGGCACTGGCTTTAGTCTTGAGCTTGAAGTATGCCTCCGTGCTCAGCAATATCTTCAACTCCTTTGTGACAGTGGATTCGGTGCGCATTCTTATCTGCTTCCTGGTTGTTTTTATAACGACCTTCATTTGCTCCTCGATTTTCAGTAAGTTAATGACTAGTCTTATTGAAAGAAATGGGCTTAGTGGGCTCAATCGTGTTTTTGGTTTGTTGTTTGGTTTTGGACGAGGATTAGCCGTGATCGGGCTTGTGGTTTTTTTGGTGGGATCTACTACCGAGTTCCTTAGTAGTGATGACTGGGCAGCTGCTAGGTTTTCTAATACTTCTGGGCTAATGGTTAAGCGGGCTCTAGATTGGTCTCCTTCGAAATTTGAGACAAATTATAACTTCTAATTCTGAGGAATTACTGTGTGTGGAATTATAGGCGTCGTGACGTCAGGGATACCAGCTAATCAGTTGATCTATGACGGATTGACCATGTTGCAACACCGAGGGCAAGATGCAGCAGGAATCGCGACTTATAATGGTGGCCGTATTTTTCTGCGCAAGTCGAATGGACTGGTCAGAGACGTTTTTCAGACTCATCATATGATGAATTTACCTGGTACGATGGGTGTCGGTCACGTTCGGTATCCTACTGCTGGAGCTGAGTCGAATGCTGAAGCGCAACCCTTTTATGTGAACTCACCTTATGGGATAACACTTGCACATAATGGGAATCTGACCAATGCAGATACCATCAAACAAGAATTGTTCGAAGATGATCTGCGGCATATAAATACTGGTTCAGATTCCGAGGTGATATTGAATGTTTTCGCTCATGAACTCCAGAGGCTGGGTAAGCTGTCAGTCGATGCGAGCGATATTTTCGAAGCAATTAAGCGTGTCCATGAAAGATGCTCGGGAGCATATGGTGTTATTGTGATGATAGCTAATGTTGGGCTTGTAGCATTTCGTGATCCTCACGGCATTCGGCCAATATGTTACGGAACGAGGCAGGTCAAAAATGGCCCTGAATTTATGGTAGCCTCGGAGAGTGTAGCTATAGACACGTCAGGGTTTGAATTTGTTCGAGATATCGCGCCTGGTGAGGCTGTCTTCATAAGTCAGAACGGGGACGTTGAGTTTCAACAATGTGTTAAAGCAAAACGGTATACGCCATGTATTTTTGAATACGTGTATTTTGCTAGACCCGACTCCATTATAGATGGGATATCTGTCCACAAAGCCAGAATGAGGATGGGAGAAGCGATTGTGAAAAAGATCGCTAAAGAATGGGTTGGGCGTGATATTGATGTTGTGATCCCTGTTCCCGATACTGCTCGAACGGCGGCAATGGAGATTGCAAATGGATTAAACGTCAAGTACCGAGAAGGATTTATTAAAAATCGCTATATCCCTAGAACTTTTTTGATGCCGGGCCAAGCCTTACGAAAAAAATCAGTTAAACAAAAATTAAATGCTATAGAGCTAGAGTTTAAAGGTAGGAATGTACTGATAGTTGATGATTCGATTGTACGTGGGACTACCTCGGGACAGATAATTCAAATGGCGCGTGATGCCGGAGCGAAGAAGGTTTACTTTGCATCGGCTGCTCCTCCAGTCCGATATCCAAATGTTTATGGAATAGATATGCCTAATAGTGCTGAACTTATTGCTCATGGGCGAGATGTTGACGAGATTGGCATGTTGATCGGCGCAGATGATCTTATTTATCAAGATATTGGTGATTTAGTAGATGCTGTTGGGCACCATAAGAACGCACCAACGACGTTTGAACAGTCTTGTTTTACTGGTGACTATGTCACTGGAGATGTAAGTGAAGAGTATCTGAGTAGCGTGAGTGTTTTAAGATCAGATGAGGCAAAATCAACGCGTGAAGCGAGCGGCGATAATTTCTAGAGTAATACGAAAGTGCGTGAGATGAGGCTAGATGTATTCATCTATATCGATGACAATGTTTTCAAATAAATCGATTATAGAGTCAAGTGACTTATTCTCAGGATTAAGTGACTGGAAATTTTATGACAGAAAATGACGAAAAATTTGGTTTCCAAACCCTAGCTTTACGCACTGGGCACGCTCAGACGCTAGAACAAGAGCATTGTGAACCTCTATTTATGACATCCAGTTTCTGTTTTGACTCGGCCGAACAAGCAGCGAAAAGGTTCTCAGGAGAAGAACTAGGCAATGTCTATAGCCGCTTTACTAATCCGACTGTTAACTGTTTTGAGGAACGGTTGGCAGCTTTGGAAGCCGGAGAGAGCTGTGTCGCCACCTCATCTGGTATGAGCGCGATTTTGAGTTTGGTGATGTCAACCCTATCCCACGGAGATAAGATAGTCGCGTCTAGAAGTATATTCGGGACGTCAGTGAATTTGTTTGAGAAAATTTTCCCACGATTTGGAATCGAAACTGTCTTCGTTGATATGACTGATTTGGCTAGTTGGACTCGGGCAATGAGTCCGAATACAAAAATGCTTTTTGTGGAGACTCCGTCTAA
>JABISZ010000050.1 GCA_018668255.1 Pseudomonadota bacterium
CACTTGCTACGCCTTGATCACGCCCAGCGGTCATGGCTGTTCGCACTGCCTGCGGACACAATACCGACACTCTGACGCCTGACGGCCCATATGTAGCGGCAAGATATTCTGCAAACGCAACAGCGCCATGCTTCGTCACAGAATAAGTTGCAGAGTTCACATGCATCAGCAATCCAGCTGCCGAGCTAGTGTTAACAAGATAACCATTACCACGTTTAGCCATCATAGGTGCCAAAACCCTAGCTGCATAGACATGAGCCATAACATGGATATTCCAATTCAACAGCCATTCGTCATCGCTGGTCTCTTCCCCACCTAACCTAAAAACTCCGGCATTAGATACAAAAACATCGATCGCACCGTAACGTTCTTCAACAGAAGAGATTAAATCTTTAATGTCAGCCTCTCGAGTCACGTCACATTGGAAACCAGGAACCCCAAGTTCTTTTGCAACGCTAGCCACTCTATCTCCATCTAAATCAGCGATAACAATATTTGAGGCACCGTTGGCCGAAAATGCCTTCGCCAAACCTGCACCTATACCCCCTGCACCACCTGTGATGACCACTGTCTTACCTAACAACTTCATTACGCAATTACTCCTCTAGCAAACATAGCTATGATAACGAAACATGGAAACTTAATTCGTCGATGTTTCTTAATGTGGATTAAATATCCTCATGATTCTATCAGTGATAACATTTTAACATTCTTGCCGATAATTGAGGTGCTCACTCAACACTCTATTCAGGGATCTGCGATCAATCAACGTAAAAGTAACCTAGATGCGAACTAGTATAACTAATCCTGAAGGTCTTTCAGCTGATTGCAACACTTTACACATGGGGTTAATAGCAATTATTCTCACGGCTTGTTGCCATAACATCTTCGTCATATGGTACCTTTACAAATGTTAGCTAACCAATAGGGCTAAAGCACATTTACTCAGGAAAATACTTTGCTAGTCATTGATGTTGAAAATGGTCAAAACTGAAAAAATTATAGTCACTCAGCGAGCCTGGCAGGCCGGCGCTGGAGCCATAACACTGCTGCTGCTTACCACTAATGCACCTTTAGATGCACAAGGCTGGTATTACGCTTTGCTGAGTCTTGCTGCTACATATATTATTTTTGACCACGGGCTATCTGGGATATTAACTCTCAAGGCAGCCTCAAAATTTCACGAAAAAAACATTAGAGAAATTGATCTTCTAAATGCCGACGACATTAATCAGTTTCACTCTTTATGTTATCTCACCTCAAAAAAATATAGGAAGCTTTCTATGTTTTTCCTATTCTTAATAGGACCAATTGGCTTTTATTTTTTTTCATCAGCAGAGAATAATTTCCAAAATTGGCCTATAGTCTGGCTGACTCTTGTCATAGCAACATCAATTAACCTGCTACTTCTGCCTGTCGCATCAATAATTGAAGGCTGCGGTGGCATTAATGAGGTTTATAAAGTCCGTCTCATACAAGGAGTTCTCGGTTCCGTAGTCTGTTGGCTAATGATTATAACAAGCCACATACTCTGGGCCGCCACAGCAATAGCCCTAGCTGCAACAATCACGCAAGTCGTCTGGCTAGCAACGAAATGGATACATTTATTTCCATTTTTCCTGAAGAAACCTAACGCTCTGACTCATTGGGACGATTCCTTAGGTCAAGTTGAGAAAAGAGTGGGTGTGACAACTATATCGACATACCTTTTGGGTCAGGCCATCACAATAATACTTTTTCAGGTTGAAGGTCCGGAGTCTGCCGCGAGAATGGGATTCAGCTTGGCAATAGTCAACACGATAGCATTACTTTCTTTTTCAACGATCACCAGTATCTTACCGCGCTTGTCAGCAGCTACAGCACAAAGTAACTGGGCCGAAACAGACCTAATGTTCTCACGCGCCATAAAAAGAGGAATTGCGTTTTTTATCGTGTTAGCTAGCTGCTTCCTTATAACGGCGAATACCAGTTATTTTGCATTCTTGCATCAAAATCTTTTGCCAAATAAAGTCATATTGATGCTTTGCGTTGCACTATTATGTGGACAATACATTAGTGCAGTCACTTTAAAAATCAGGTGTTCGATGTCCGAACCATTGTTCGGTATAGCAGTTTTAGCTTCTGTCTTAATGATAATAAGTATGCTGACGGTGCCTCAATATTTTGGAGCAGCTGGACTAATCCTAAGCCTATTAATAATACAAGGTGGTATCGCGCTGCCCCTAACAATCCGGCAAGCGCGTGAGTACGAGAATGAATTGAGGTGGACAGAATCTGCTTTTCGGACTGCGATCCAGAAGAAAGCAACTAACCCCATTAATCAGCCACAATCAGAGCTTATTGCGATACTCATGACAACATTTAATGGAGATGAATACTTAGACCTGCAACTCACTTCTATTGAGAATCAAAATCATACTAACTGGGAACTATATATCTCCGACGATGGGTCTACTGATCAGACGTTGGATATTATTAAAGGATTCCAAAACCGAACTGATAATAAAGTGATAGTCTACAAGACTGAAAACAACTTAGGCTTTGTGAACAACTTTTTCTCTTTGATTGAGAAAGACATTAAAGCAGACTACTTCGTACTAGCTGATCAAGATGACATCTGGTGTTCCGAAAAACTATCGCGCTCACTGACCTATTTAAAAAGCCAAGATTTAGCACATCCCGCGCTTTATTGTGGAAGAACTCAATTAATAGACATGCATGGTAAATTTAAAGGGAAATCGCGATTGTTCAAAAAGCGACCTGATTTTCGCAATGCTCTTGTACAAAGTATCGCGGGAGGAAACACTATGGCTATGAATCAAGCAGCAAAAACTATCGTACAACAAACTCTACCGTATAGTAAGGATGTGGCCAGTCATGATTGGTGGATGTACATAGTCATTACCGCATATGGTGGGCATGTCTATTACGATCCCATGCCTTGTCTTTTGTACCGACAACACCCTCAGAATCTTATGGGAGCGAATGTAGGTGTTAGAGCAAAACTACAGCGTCTCAAAATTTTAACATCGGGTGGCTTCAAAGAATGGAATGATCGACATTTGAGGGCCCTAGATTGTCTGACAATTCCTTTAAGTAGAAAGACAAACGATACTCTTCGCGCTTTTTATGAGCTACGTTCAAATAACTTCTTCACCAGGTTTAGACAAGTTTTTTCAAGCGGATTTTATCGACAAGGCTTGCAAGGTCAAATAACACTCGCAATAGCTATTCTTTTAAAGAAGCTTTAGTTTTACGAAAAATAACTTCAACTCAATAAGATTAAACTTTCTAGTTTCAGATACAAATAGACGCACCACACTCTTCGGATCACGCACAGTTTCAGCTTAATACTTTCCAGCCTACCTAAATGTTCTGACACGTGTAAAAACACGCCATGCGAAAGAACAACCATAAAATGCTACGCAATACCCTTGGGGCTAGAACTGCTTCGAGTAGAAACAAGCCTAACTCTTTTGGTTGTTCATTCTATCGGCTATAGCTAAAATTCTTTTCATTTCTCTTATGACAGGCTTTTCTATCAATTTCCCGTCAATGACCAGCAGTCCTGTATCAGCGGCCTCAAAAGCTATTACGATTTGTCTCGCATGATTGATCTTTTCAGCCGAAGGCGTGAACACTGCGTTCAATGAGGTAATCTGGCTTGGGTGAATCGCACCCTTGCCACAATAGCCTAGGCTACGGGACAACTCGGCTTCCCTTCTCATCTCTTCCAAATCTGTAAGGTCTAGAAACGGAACATCTATCGCATCAATACCGGCTCCTGCTGCCGCATGTACGACTCGTGAACGGGCATATAACAAAGGCTCCCATGCCATTTCACAACGTAATTCTGCTGCCATATCGAAGCCGCCAAAGAATAACGCCTCAGTCCTGGGGCTGGCTTTGGCGATTTCATACGCGTTTTCTAGCCCTTCATTCGTCTCAATAATAATATGGAACCGAGTGTCATGCCCTCGCTCAGAAAATAGCTCATCTAACCAAATCACTTCATCAGACGTCATAACTTTAGGCAACATAACGACCGGTGGCGGTATCTTTGCCTCTAGGATAGCTCTTACGTCATCTAGTCCTACTTGACTTCTTATGGTGTTAATACGGAGCACTTTTTCAACATCTACAAATTCATTAGAGTTCAAGCTAGAGAACATCTCTATCGCGTTACCTCTAGCTGAATCTTTGTCTTTTGGAGCGACACCATCTTCTAATTCAACACAAACTATATCCGCTCCACATTTAAGCGCCTTGTAAAACATGTCAGGTTTGAGCGCAGGCGCAAAGATAAAGCTTCTTCTCGATGTCATATCATCTTTGTCTGTCAACTTGCTCACCATGTCACTTTGAAAGCGATTTATCGCATATATTTTGAGATGGTCTTTTTAGACTTTGTAACTCGCGCCTTGTCCATAGGTTTCTCATTTTTCGCAGACAAAAATTCTGCTAACGCCACTTCTAATTCTGTCTTTTTTAACCACGTTGCTATTAAATTAAAGTTTCCAGATTGTCCATCAGCAAGCCCAGTTGAGTCACCAATCAATAAATTTATTCTATGTTTACAATACGAACCATGACTTCCGGCAAGACAGTTACAATAAACTTTAAGCTCCTCACCGTCCTTAACAAATTCCACTTCGTAAGGCTTGGCCGCAGATCCGGTAACTAGAAACTTAATGATTTCAGATGTCATGTCTTGCAGTGTACAAACCTAAGACTATCATTGACAGCTACATTTAGAGCTAGATTCTTTCAAAAGCTTCTAATTCCGGGCGTTCCATCTCATCAAAAAACTGCTGTCTACTCCATGGCCAGCTCGAAGGAATACCATTTTTATCTAAGTACCAACTCTTACATCCCGTGTTCCAAACGGTCTTCTTAGTCGCTTCAATTCGTCTCTCTTCGAATGCCTCAGTAGCATTTCTAGTAGCACTAATTTGGCTGCAGTTACCCAGTCTAATTTCGTTCATTAACTGAAGCAAATAGTCTAATTGGTTTTCCGCTATTTGTATTAAAGAAAAATTTCCGACGGGAGAGTTGGGGCCATTCAGCATGAAAAAATTAGGAAATTTAGGAATCGAAACAGACATGTATGCCGAGGGATAATCCGACCAGGCATCATCTAAATCGATACCATCTCTACCTAAGACAGTTGCTGGCCTGATAAATGCATCTGCCTTAAACCCTGTGGCTACCACCAAAACATCAAGCTCGTGAAATTCTCCATCTTCTGTCCGAATCCCATTCTCTTCAACAGTCACAATTCCGGACGTAATTAAATTCGCGTTGTCCCGCTGAATAGATTCGTAAAAATCAGTGGAAAATATTAGACGCTTACAACCCGCTCGATAATCAGGCCGAAGCTTTTCGCGCAGCTCTTTATCTCGCACGCCCTCCTCTAAATTACGCAGACACTCATCTGCAAGCGCGGCCAAACTGGCTGACTCCGCGTCAATGACCCCGTTAGAAAAATTATCGAAATCTGCATGGATTTGTTCAACAACCACGCCACGTTTTTCAGAATCTTTAAAATCTGATTTATCTTTATCCGAATAAATTTGGTTCTCGATAGGCATGACCCACTGAGCAGTCCGCTGAAACAAACTAAACTTTTCGACTTTATCAACAATCGCCGAGGTTATTTGTATAGCAGTAGAACCGGTGCCTATGACCCCTACTTTTTTTCCAGCCAAGTCGATCGAATGATCCCATCTAGCACTGTGAAAAGATGAACCTTTGAAGCGCTCTAAGCCATCAATTTTTGGTGTAGATGGAATATGTAGCACTCCGGTAGCCGCAATAACAATATCTGCACGCTCTTCTCGCCCTTTAGTAGTTCGAATGGTCCAGCCTTCGTTTTCAAATGCACAGTAGTTTACGGACTCGTTAAAGCAGATTTTTTTTCGGACATCATACTTGTCAGCCACTCGTTCAAAGTATTGCTTGATCTCCGGACCTGGGGCGAATGTTTGACTCCAATCTGGGTTTGGCTCAAAAGAGTAAGTATAGCCATGCGCGGGAACGTCACAAGTAATTCCAGGGTAAGTATTGTCTCTCCAAGTCCCACCTAATTGGTCTGATTTTTCGTATATGACGTGATTATGATAGCCAGCATCAGTCATTTTTATAGACGCTAAAATTCCGGCCATTCCAGCCCCAATAATTACAACTCGCAAATCCGTCGCGCTATCAGCTAATTTTTCCATTCCCCTAAATCCTTTATTTTTTATACCTTAGCCTTACACAGGCAGTTCAGTATTAGCCGTAAATCTAGATAAAATAATCTAAATCAAGTGGTCAATTTACCAAAATTAGCGCTCTAAAGTATCAAAGTTGCCCTGTCTGTGGCAAAAACGATCGTTCGCTAGTTGTGAATATATTATCCTCTTAGTAGGCTTTATATGAAAGTGAATTAGAGGAGTCTCAAATTGCTGATACAAGGTCGACCATTAGAGCAGGTGAATATTTCCCAGATCCACGCTGCGATGCTGTCCGGTTCAATTACCTGCGAAAGCATAGTAGACGCGTACCTGAAAAATATTGAACGAAATAACCAAAAAGGGGCGCGCTTAAATGCCATTGTCACAATGAATAATTCAGCTGTAGATGTGGCACGCCAGCTTGACGCGCAACTTTTGTCCTCGAAGCAGCTAACTAGACCTCTGCATGGTATTCCTATCGTCGTAAAAGACTGCCTAGAAACAACGGACATGCCCACCTCTTTCGGTTCTAATCTCTTTTCTCAGTATATGGCCAAAAAAGATGCAACTGTCATATCAAAGCTTCGAGAAGCCGGGGCAGTAATCCTAGCGAAAACGACTCTACCTGACTGGGCTACCTCCTGGTTTGGATACTCTTCAAGGAGCGGAGAAACAAAAAATCCGTACGCTTTAGATAGAGATCCTGGCGGCTCCAGTAGTGGAACTGGGGCAGCCATAGCTGCAGGATTTGCTGCGGTAGGTATTGGGACTGACTGTGGAGGCTCGGTAAGATTACCTTCCTCTTTTTGCAATCTAGTGGGTGTCCGAGCCACACCCGGGATGATGAGTCGACAAGGATGTAATCCACTCGTAGCCTTGCAAGATACCATTGGACCAATGGCGCGCAGTGTCTCTGACGCAGTAAAAGTCTTTGAAGTAATCTGCGGGTTCGATGAAAACGATCCTCTCACCGCAACCTATAATATAGGCAAAGCCACTTCTAATTATTCACAGCAACTCGTACCAGACGCACTAAAAAATTTAAGACTAGGCGTGGTTAGGAATGCTTTCGGAAGTGATCAAGATGAAAATTGTCGTCCAGTAAATCAAGTCATGAATCCCGCAATTGAACAGCTTGCAGCTGGAGGGGCCTTTGTCAGTGACGTTGAAATTCCAAACCTTGCTGAATCCTTAGATGCCACATCTCTTTACTTGTTAAAATCAAAGTATGATCTCAATCTTTTCCTCAACGCTCGACCTGAAGCTCCGATGAAGACAATCGAAGAGATCGTCAGTGCCGGCCACTATCACCCTAAATTAGATCTTCTAGAAGGTATTGCAAACGGACCAGATGATCCGTTATCAGATCTGGATTACTACAAAGCGTACGCAGAAAGAGACAACCTTATGCTTTCAATCACAAGCATTATGGATAAAGGTGGGTACGATGCACTCGTATATCCTACCGCACAGGTACCTCCCCCTTTGAGGTCTGAAACTGACTCTGGCCGATGGACGACCTTGAATTTCCCAACGAATACCTTGATAAGTTCGCAAACTTCCATGCCCGCTATGACAGTACCAGCCGGCTCTACGGAAAAAGGGCTTCCGATAGGGATAGAGATTTTAACGCGTCCTTACGATGAAGCGATGATGTTTAGAGTCGGCTTTGGCTTCGAGCAAATCAGGGATCATCGAAGACAACCGGCCTGCACGAGCGGATAGCGAAAAGTTATTACCGACCTTTCCAATCAGGTGCCCGTTTCTGCGCAAAAGCCAAGGGACCTTCATCGGCATCTGACGAACTAATCATTTTAACAAAAGCTGGATAGTCGGTCTGTTTCTTAAGCGCTTCCTCAAGGCTAGCCTCATCCAGCCCCATCAAGACAGCCTGTTTGGAAGCACGCACCGATAGAGGGGCGCACTTTAAAATTTTAGTTACCCAACTGTTGATCGCCGTCTCTATTTCGCCATCTTCTATCAGGTCAGTAACGATGCCCATGTCTAACGCTTTCTGCGCACCGACACTCTCGCTGCCAAGGATCATTCCCATTGCTTGCTTAAGTCCTATCTGTCTCGCTAGACGATGTACTCCCCCCCCCAAAGCCATGCGTCCTATAAGCGGCTCCGGCAAACCGAAGACGGAACGACGAGTAGCCAAAATAATATCGCAGGCTAATGCAACTTCAAATCCGCCCCCGACCGCAATCCCGTCGACTGCAGCAATAACCGGCTTGTCCAAATCATAACGTTCAATAAGTCCTGCATAACCATTTTTAGGATAGGATGTCGGACCTTCGTTACGTGCTATCGCTTTAAGGTCGCTGCCAGCACAAAATGCTCTATCTCCGGCACCGATAACGACACATACCCATTTATTATCATCCATCGCAAAATCATCAAAAGCCATCTGAAGCTCTTCATGCATCTTCACATTTATTGCGTTAAGTACTTCGGGGCGGTCTAATGTAACTCTCATTACATGATTGACCGTCGACACACTTAAATGTTCATATCCCATTTACTTGCTCCCCTAGAGGAATAATAGTATCTAGTAATTGCCAGTCACAAAGTCATCAAATGAGAGAGACACGATAGCTTCTTCTTTTTCATTCAAAACCTGAAATACCTCCCCACCATCACAGTCCATGCTGAAAAGCAGCATAGAGCCTTCTGATCCTCCATACTCTCGATGAGATTCACCTGCTTCTGTTACGGCAATGTCTCCACGGGTGCGTATCTTGTGGATTTCATCACCGCCATTATCATCTACAAGGTGATGTTCTCCAGCTAAAACAATGCTAGTCGTTGCTGCTAGATGGCGATGAAAATGGCAATAACTATTCGGCTCCCACTTCCCTAGAAAATCCACATGCTTCTTCTCCATGTCGAAACCAATTATTGCGACCCAATAATCTATGTGATAGTCAAAAGTATTTTTTGGATCAATCAGTCGTTTCCATTGCAAACTACTCGCATCGTATCCGGAGGTTAGATTACTTACTAGGTCAGGAACTGCACTCATAATTTTCACCCTTGCTGTAAAAGATTTTCGCTAGAGCCCAAGTCTACCCAATCTTCTGCCGAAATTCTATGTCGAAGCTAGCTGGCGAGCTAAACAATTAATACTAATAACAGCGGTAAGAATGGGAACCAGTTTCTAAAGTGTTAGCCTTTAGCAATGGAGTGAGTATCAACAGTATTGCGCGCTACCCCAGTGTCTGGTTTGGCATACCCCTTGCGTCTCTCTTAAGCTCGACCAATGCTCCTCCAAGAGTGCTATAGCTAGCCTTATGGCCACCATAAGGCACCAGTATCTAGTGAAAAAAGTTATCCATCAGAGTTAATTACTGATGTATAATGAAGAATCGCAAAATTACTTCAAGACACTAAGTGTGGAAAGCACACATCACAGTGAAAACTGGTATTGTGTGTCTATGGTTGCATGTGTCAGAATAAAATGGAAAGAAATACAGTGACTGTGAATAACGAAAGACAACCATCGCGAAGCAACTACGAGCAGCCTCGCCTATCTCTTCTAAGAGTGGCTGGTTGGGTTGGAGTAGTTGTTGCGACTCCATTCTTTCTATGGGTGCCACTCGGATTCACCGGCCTCATACCATCGATGATTGACGTCTTTGGTATTGTCGGACTGCGCATCCCAGCAGCGTTTACGATTGCTGGTCTATTGTTAGCCGCAGTTGGATTTCACCGGATTTAAGGAAGGCTAAATCCAGCCTTCCCCGGACCAACGTTTACTCAATAAGTAAGGAAATTAGTATGTTCAAACTATCAGATTTATTCATCTTGCTGGCGGTTGCGGTATCCTTTGCGGTATCGGGATTGCTCTGGTTCGAAGGTGAGCAATTAGCAGGGTTATTCACTGCAATATGGGTCCCTTCCATTTTAGCGTTTGGTATCTACTTCAAATTGTCTAGCCTACTGGCAAGGAGAGACCAATCATGATCTCGGATAATCTACTTCCTATTGCTATCTTTGTGTTCATCATCATGATGATAGGCCTTGTGTTAACTCTTATGGAGTTTCGATATGGAGCGCCGAAGCGCCAACAGGATCAAGCTGACAGCAATGCAAACGCAGTTGGGAAAGAAAAAACATCCCAAGAAGTGTGACACTTGACATTCTTTTGGGGGAAAGACTCTGGCTACGATTTCAATACAGCTTATCACTGGCCTGATTCACAGTACACAGCCTGAGTATGACTAATTGCAGGCTATCGTTTAGTTGTTTTACTAGGTTAAACTAGCTCCAACTAAACACAATGAACGTAATCTTTCAGGAGCACTATGGAGGCGAGGAGCGGAATCGAACCGCTGTTCACGGCTTTGCAGGCCGCTGCATAACCACTCTGCCACCCCGCCTTAAGGATCCTGCGATTAGCTATTCAAGAGAAGCGAGATTGTCCCATAAACAAGCCGCCCTGACCACTAGGGAAATCTAAAAAAAATGGGCTTCAATCTGTACGCTATCCTTTTCGATGGCCACGAATTCTAGGACTGGAGCGCTTGTGTCACCTCTCTACCGATAGTCTGAATGCCATAGGGAGGGTTGATAACAAACAAGCCAGAGCCACCTATTTGACGGTGTTTTGTAGAAGACGAAAAATTAATTTCGTGACGAAAACCCTTAGGGAAACGTTTCTGCAAATTGTTTAGCATTTTCAAATGAAGACCGTCATTTAATATGGGGTACCACAATACTACGACACCAACATTCCATTTTCGATGGACCAAGCCAAGTTTTACTGGGATCTCTTTATACTCAGTTTTGATCTCGTAGCTGGGATCGATGAAGATCAAACCTCTCCTTGGAGTCGGCGGTATCACTGAATCAACAAGGAGCCATCCATCTTGATGGTATAAATTTACACTTGGATTAGAAAAATTAGCCTCTAACGCTCTAAATTCGCGAGGATGCATCTCCGCTAGATGAATGTGATCATTGGGCCTCAAGGAAAGCAAAGCAAGCATAGGAGAGCCAGGATAAAAACTTGTCCCATATCGCTCCTCAGTCTTCTTAAGCCCCTGCAAATACGGATGATCCTTGGCAAAATTTTTGCCAAAAAGATGTATCCCTTGCTTGAATTCACCCGTCTTTCTAGCTTCCGCAGCCGTCAAGTCGTAAAGTCCTCGCCCTGCATGCGTCTCTACATAAGTCAGTGGTTTATCTTTCCCTGTCAAATAGTCTAGCAGGCTGCAGAGCATTGAATGTTTATGGACATCCGCGGCGTTTCCAGCGTGAAATCCGTGTTGATAAGAAAGCATAAGATAGTTGTACCTAAGAAGTAATATTGGATTGTCATCACATAATACTTGATATTAGAATCGGATATTACAATTAATAGCTACTTGTGATGAAAACGTTGTCTCAATAGTTTAATGTTCCTTATTGTCTTTGGATACCTAATATGAACGCACGAACCCTATGGGGGATTGGAACACCTCGCACTATGAGAGCGCATTGGGCGATGACTGAATTAGGCCTCGAGTATGAAACGGAACGGCTACAAACTAGAACTCCGGTGACAGATAGCCTTTTATACCGTTCACTTAATCCCAGTGGGAAAATACCTACACTTGTGGATGGCGATGTTGTGGTTAGTGAAAGTGCTGCAATCGTCACCTATCTTGGTGAGACTTACCGTAAAGACAATACTTCCTTAATCCCAAGCAAGAATGCTGCACGAGCCTCTTATTTTGAATTGATTTCATTTATAAGTACTGAGCTAGACGCAACTTCTTTATATGTTTTACGAAGACATGAAGGATTGCCCAATGTGTACGGCTCAGCCCCCAACGCATGTCTAGTAGCCCGTCAATATTTTAACCGTATGATCAAAATTGCCGCAATAAAAATGGAGGATAGTCGCCCATATTTATTAGGTGAGTTATTTTCAGGAGCAGACATATTAATGATGACAACTCTAGATTGGGCTGCGGCCTATTCCTGTGATTACCCTAGCATATTTCATAATTATCAAACCAACATCAGCTTGAGACCAGGCTATAAACTAGCTGTCGAACGAAATTCAGTTCGAATGGAAACGGGAACTTCTCACTTATGAAAATTCTTATTCGCTTATTCTTGTGTCTCCTGGTGATTTATTTAGGTCCTGTGTCTGCAGAAAAAGAAATAGCTGCTCAACCTAGGTATACCTACGCTTGGCCTTTCTCTGCTGCTGACAAAATGAGGCCACGAGGAGGAATTACCACAGGTTCCGCAGTCACCTTACAAAAAGAGCCTCATACTCTATGGTTACAGCTACAAGAAAAAAACCTGTCCAAAAAAGAGAAAGATCGGCGAGCTATACGAGCGATGTCTGGCTCTTATCGCGCGTCCTTTGATTTCGTTGAGTTAGTTGGATTTACTGAGCCGTATCATCCTGTTAGACCTTATCAATCGTGGGGCACTGAGTACATTTACATTATAGAAGATCAGCCAGATTTTATAAGTCTGCAACACATTTTAGTAATGACATTTGAAATTCCTGGTCAAACAAAAACTCAAACCATCGTCGTAAAACATTGGAGACAAGATTGGATGTACCAAGACACGTCTCTATTGCGTTACGACAAGAACAAAACTTGGGTTAACGATACTCGTTCGGTAGACTCCGTTGATGGGAAATGGACCCAAGCCGTCTTCCAAGTTGATGACTCGCCTCGGTATGAATCAGTAGGTGAATGGGTACACCATGATAACTATTCTTCTTGGGAAAGCGATCTGACCCGACGTCCTCTCCCTCGCCGTGAATTCAGCATTAGAAATGATTATGATTTGCTAGTCGGCACTAACAGGCACACTATAACACCCCACGGCTGGATTCATGAGGAAGACAACCTCAAAGTTAACACCAATAATGAACATGGCGCTGAGCAATATATAGCTCGAGAAGCGGGATTTAACCGATATGAAAGAATAGTTAATCATGATTTTTCAGAGGGCCATTTATACTGGGAAAAAACCAAAAACTTCTGGAGCGATGTTCGACTAAGTTGGAGAAAAGTTATTCAGACTCACGACACGATTCGAATAAAGGACACAGTCTCTGAAAAAAAATTGTTTGAAGTTATGTTTGAATATGCCGATGAAATAGTCAATTACACTGAAGGTCAAGGTCGGGACTTTATAAAAAACATACTTCAAGAATTTATACACTCTAATTGAAATTGAAGTCAACGCTAAGATAGAACGAGGCTTTGACAGGCTAACCAATTCAGCGCAGTATCAAGATAATCTATATTCCTGTAGATCTGGGTTGAATGTGATAGAGGGGATTTAACTATGGCTCATCTAAATGGCGTCCATCACGTGGCATTCATGACTGCGGACATGAAATCGCAAATTGCATTTTTCTCTGATGTTTTGGGGTTGAAGTTAAAAGCGCTGTACTGGATGCATAATGTCGACGGTTACTTACATGCATTCATGGAGCTTAATCCCAACTCTTCTGTAGCTTTTGTAGCAGCACCGATAGTGAAAGAACTACCTATAACGAAAGGAGTTTCTCATGCCGGCAATCCGGTAAAGCCGTGCGCGGCTGGAGTAATGCAACATATCGCTTTTAGCGTCAACTCTGACGAAGAACTACTAGAAATGCGCGACAGAATAAGATCCAAAGGTGTCCGAGTACTAGGGCCATTAGAGCATGGCTTCTGCAAGTCCATCTATTTCGGTGGCCCGGAGAATCTGGTGCTTGAGGTCTCCACTTCTCCGGATGCGATAAATGGTAATGAATGGATAGATCCTGCCGTCGTAAAACTCAACGGCATCTCTGATGAAGAGCTCCTCTCCTACAGAAACCCTGCCCCTTATAACAATGCACACGCTGATGCAGTAGCTCAGCCTCCAAGTGGCATTGGAAAGCCGGAGTATTCGGAAATGGACAAGGCGTTCGCGGCGGCCTTTGATTTGCCAGATGAGGTCGTACTAAAAGAGCTTAGCGAATCAACTCCCCCTGTACATATTTAGGCCAAAGTATTTTGTTTATCGGCGAGCTACAGTCAAGTATCTAAAGGGATTGTCGTCCCAGGAACACTCCAAGAAAAGTATCACAGTATTTACTTTGTCTCTGGGCTCGTGACTAATTTTTTAGCCATAAATCGAACAGAAGGTGTCACTAATAATAATATTGGAAAACTCACTGCCCAACTATGACCCCATGCATTCAACCAAAGCCCAAGAAAATTTTCAGACAAACCAACGGCGGTATACAGTGCGACGAAAGTGGAAAGGCACGACATAAAAACGGATAAAAGAAAGCTAAATACAAGAGATTCAAAGCGTGCAGGGATCATTATGCGTCCTTAGATAAGTAAATTCGGATATGAGAGACAGCTGTTTTCTAGCTATGCAATGAATCACATTATAATCTAGGCAATAGCGCCAGCAAGCTCTCGAGAAAATTTATATAAGAAAGTACGCACGCATCAAATTACTTTGCGCCGTTTCAGGAAACTGGTGCATGCTTTCGCTAACTTTTCAGGTTGCTCCATCATAATTAGGTGCCCCATGCCTTGAGCAATACCGCCTTCAGCTAATCCATTGGGAATCGCCGCAATAGTATCCAACACATCTTGATCCGGAATATGGTAATCGGCCTCTCCTTTATATAGAAATACTGGGCATTCAATATTACTTAACTTATCGGTGACATCATGATCATTCCATGCGTCCATGTCTGCCACACAGGTAGCTTGGTAAGTGCAACGGTGCTGCCACTTTGATTCTAAGACTTTAGTCTCATCACAAGGGTAATACATTGCAGAGGTAGAGGCGTTGTCAACAAGTGAGGAAAACCCTGGGAAAGTATGGGGTTCGGTATAGTTTGATAAAAAGGAGATTGAACCGGTTTTTGCCGCAGACTCAAATGCCATTCCTGCAGAGATCCCCTTGGGATGATTACATGCCAAATCGAGTGTCATATCGCCCCCGATGCCGCTACCACACACAACCGGTTTTTCGCCAGGACAAACCGTTTCTATAAAATTCCAAACCCACTCTGCGTAGTCATGCATTTTTTTGAATGGTATCCAATTAACGGGCAAAGATTTTGCGTGGCCAGGTAAATCAGGTGCAATGACTTTGAAACCGGCCTCAGCCATCAACGGCATAAAATGATGCCATTGCAGAGAACAAGCCCAGCCCATGTGAATACAAACCAAAGGTATTCCTTCTCCACACATGTCATAGTAGACCCTAGTATTTTGAACTGTTGCATAACGTCCAGTAATTTCATATGACATTTTTAATCCCCCCGTTTTTCGTAAACATTCATACTCCGCATGATATTTAATATCACATGGGTGGATTCATACATCCGATTTGCTTGCAGTAGATTTCCGTCAACCTTAATGCTACCTGTGTCTAGCATGTGGCCTATGGGTCGTAACCCCTTCAATAGGTCATTCCAATTATCGATCGATCCGGCAATGACATAATCCCAGCCAAGAGGGTTGGACATGGGATAGTATTCCATCAAGTCTATTACTTTCCCTCGGTATAGTTTCATCCAGTATTGCTGTTCACCGAAACTCAAAAGTACTTTCACATCGGACCAAGCGCTTGCCTCAGCAAAGCGCTGGCTCTCATTAAGTTGTATCTCTAGCGCTCGTGCAAAATCAAGACTAGGAAACTTCATCACCCCTCCTTTTTTCTAAACACCTTCGTCAGCAGCTTGGCTTGTTTTTTTAGATATCACGAACTTATCCTATTTTGAAGCACCATCACAAGAACACTCGTTCTCCCGCCAAACAGGCTCTAGTAAGAGTTGACTTCGTTAGTTCTCAATATAGTTCATTGCCAGCCATTGCTCATAAACAGAAATAAACTCGAGGTCTTCGTCTCCCCTCGCACTTAATTTAAGCTTACTTAACTCAGCGTAGGTGCTATTCAATGTTCGCCATTTGACACCTTCATCTACGGTCACTAATCTCTCCGTTATTTTTTGAGAAATGGCTGCCCGCACCTTGTCGGAGAGAAGCTCGGGATGTTCAAAGTAAATCAGTCTCTGTGCGAGTCTTTGCATCCTCACATCAGTTAATTCCCTGAGCATTCCAACTCTCTCCACCCACTCAGAAGAGTGAAATTTTTCCATCAAAGAAGAATCAGAGCGACTAGAAAAACCATCATAAATTTGATCTTCTACCTCATTAGAAAGTTCGATTTCGTCAGCTACTTGATCAAAAATTACGGTCGACACCTGATGTTTAAAATCTATACTTTCTTTAATAATTTCTGCTCTAGCCGCTAATTCTTCGTACGAAAGGTCTGAAGGAATTGTATGGTCTGGCGCATCGTCGAGAGATAAGAGAATAGGCTGTTTGTTAGCGGCTATTTTTCTGATAGGGCTATTCTTTCCTCGAATTTTTTTAGAAAGTTCCTCCAAGCTCATACTTAAGTACTGAGAGGGATCTTGATTTAAATCAAAAACAAGTTGTTGGTTATCTTGGTCTGGATGTTGACCACATGATGTGACTGGTTTTGACCACCCTCCATTTTGTGGACCACATAAAATGAGGATACTTTGATCATTGAGTAGTTGCAGAACTTCACGTTTCAATGACGTGGTTAACATCATATCCCATACATGAGGGGCTTCTTCCAACACTCGCTTTGCCAAATGTATCGTTGCCTCGACATCGGCCATAGCGTCGTGCGCGTTCTGATGAACAAATCCATTAGTAGGCGCCAGACTTTCTAGTCGGAATGTCGGATTTCCTTTAGGGCCATGAACTGGCTGAATAACACCTGGGGCAAGTACATGTACCGCATGCATCAGCCGAAGAACATCTCCACGACCATTACCTCCAGTATTAGTAATATAGCGCGATTGTAAAGTCTGGTAGAAAGCTTGCCTTAGCATTTCTTCGTCGTAAGAAAGCGAGTTATACCCCATAAAAACAGCAGGAGACCAACCCGTTAATATCTGATGGATTTGAACCATCGCTTCGTAGTGCGTTGGCAGAGACTCATCAAACATCGCGCTCGGGGGTATGCGAGTAACTTTCAATGCACCCGGTGCTGGAATGATGTGCTTACGCAATTGGCAGCGTATTTCAAAACGCTCCAACTCATTAAGATCGCTATCAGTCAGGATAGCGCCGAACTGCAGTATCTGGTCAAAGCGCGTGCTTAACCCACTCGTTTCAGTGTCATAAAAAACATAATTTTGTGTCGCTGGATCCATCCTCTAAGGCTACATGATCCCCTGTATAAAAACGAGTAGAAGAGCGCTAGCTAACCTCCTCTAAAAACCGGAGAATCAGAGCGGTCGTTTCGTGCGGTTTTTCGACCTGCAACCAATGCGCTGCTCCATCTACTAATTCTAGAAACCTCAGATCTTCAAATCCTTCTACAAACCAGTCCCGCCAGTTAATATCATATAACAACACATCGTCGTCAGTTCCTGCCACAAAAGCCGCAGGCTGGGAAAAGCGTTTACCTTCTAGTTGCGGCGTCATGCTGTTAAGGTTGTGTAGATTACGATACCAATTCGTAGGCCCTCTAAAACCATTGATCTTAAACTGGTCCACATGATATTCAAAATCTTCTGAGCTAATCCATGGAGGCAAGACCTCAGGCTCAGGAAGTACGTCGAGCAGCCCTTTTGAACTTGGATAACTCAATTGCTCCATCCAAGTCCCTGGTGGAGAATCAGCTCCCAAACCATGAGACAAAATGCGCAGGCTGCGTTCCACATCGGCATTCAGCTCATCATCCGCATGCTCATTTTGAAAGTGCCTAATGTACCAGAACTTGTCATCGAAGCCCTTTGGATTGATAGTCGCATTACCCACTCTCCAAAACGGGACTGACAGTCCCATTACAGCGGTACACGTTGATTCGTAAAGCAGCGCTGTGTTCCATGCGACGATGCAGCCCCAATCATGACCGATAAGCTTAAATGTATCAAAACCCAGAGCTTTTCTTATCCCATCGACATCTGCGGTCAACTTCAAAATAGTATATTCGGAAACTTCGTGGGGACTGCTGCTGCCCCCATACCCTCTTTGATCTGGAACAGCTACACAATAGCCCGCGGCAACGAGAGGCTCGATCTGGTGCCGCCACAAGTGCCAAGATTGAGGCCATCCATGTAGCAGAATAATCAAAGGCCCATTACCTTCAACGACAACGCGTAAGGTGACGCCATTCGTCTCAATCATTTCAAAATTTCGCTGCTGCATACTTCCCCCGATAGCTTGACTTTGCATCGCATTCCGCGTGGCACTTAATGTTACATCGTAAGCTTAGCTCGAAAAGATAGCCAAACATTTTCATTTATTTAAAATATGAGAAAAATGAAGAATACGCTAATATGACTGCCTGTAGATTTAAGTGATTTAGGAAATACAATGAACTGGACAGCAGCTCTCTTTAACTGGTCAGCGATGGGCTCAATAGCAGAAGCAACTGCGGCTGTTGCCGTAGTGGTATCGCTCATTTATCTCGGCAAACAAATCCGCCAAAACTCCCGAGCTGTTCAAGCGACTATTGAGCAAGAAAGCGCCAAACTCATCAACCACAACATGATGACTATTGCCTCATCGGAAGAACTCTCAAGGTTATATTTGCAGGGTGCTGAAGATTTTGCGAGCCTCACATCTACAGAAAAAGGACGCATGCTAATGCTTGTCACAGGCATTACTCGTACCTTTGAGATGCTTTATAGGCAGTACCAGACGGGACATGTCAGCAAGGAAATATGGTCTGGGTACGAATACCTGATGAAGGCTGTAATACAAACAGATTTTTTTACGCATTTCTGGTCTATGAGAGAAAACACCTACAATGCTGAGTTCAAAAACTTTGTAAACAATATCGATATTTCGGATGCGCCAGCGCGACCCAGTTCAATGACTAAGCAAGGCGATAATGAGGCTTAAAGAAAATATCCTCAAAGCTATCTAAGAGGCACAAGGAGTCCTGATTGTCGGATTTATTTGAGGACCAGCCTACGTCAATTCCGCTGGCGAATGGCTCTGCGACTCTCCATCACGATTTCATTAACCACGTTGAAGCAGACGACATCTTTAGTGTTCTCCAGAAAGACACTCCTTGGAAACAAGATACTATTAATTTTAAGGGCAATATCAGTCCTATTCCAAGGCTGGCAGCTTGGTATTCTAGGACTGCGAAGATCTACACCTACTCTGGGATTCAAATGTTAGGTAACCCTTACACTGTCGTTTTAGATATATTAAATACTAAGGTAGAACGCCTTCTAGGGCATTCGTTTAACAGCGTTCTTCTTAATTACTATAGAAATGGAGGAGACTCAGTCTCATGGCACGCAGATGACGAAGCTGAACTTGGCGATCACATACACATAGCCTCTGTAAGTCTCGGCGCGACTAGAACATTTCAACTCAAGAGGAAAGACGGCACAGGAGATACCGTTGCCATGGATCTAACCCACGGGAGCCTCTTATCTATGGAACATCCTATGCAACAATATTGGCTTCATCAGATACCGAAGAGAAAAAATATTGCGCAACCACGCATAAATCTAACTTTCAGGTATCTGCCATAATGTAAGGCCTGAGCTCACGCAACATTGAGTTGGTCGTTCCTCCCAACTCTCAGCCCTAGCTTCCATTTCATCGTCTTTTTCACTTGGGGGTCTCCCCATAACCGAGTAAGTTGTCTTTCCAGATCCGGCATAGGATCAGTCTTGTTAACCTTTATATACTGGGCTACCGATGACCAAGAACTCAGATAGCCGACAAGTTCGATCAGATCCCAGGAAAGGTCTAGGTAAAAATCAGGGGCCTGAATGTCGTCGAACGGGAAAGGAATAGTTTCATACAGCTTATCCACCCATCGACGCTCCGGTGGCCAATAGTCTCCTACAACCTCGTAATAAAACGAACTCACACATTCATCAATATCACTTCCCAGTTGTGGCGATGCCGACAAAAAACTATACGTCCAAGCGGCAATTATCCCGCCAGGCTTAAGTACTCGTCTTACTTCTCTATAAAAGACGTCAAAGTCGAACCAATGTAGTGCCTGTGCGACGGTGACTAGAGATACGGATCTGTCGCCAAAAGGCGCATACTCCGCTTTTGCTTGGGCATAAAGAATGTTACTTGAAAAACTTCGATGCCTTAATTGTGAGCTGCTTTGATCTGTGGCTACAATCTTAAAGCGTTGATCAAACTGCATGGCGGCTTGTCCATTACCCGTCGCACAATCCCAAATTAAAGAGTCATTATGAAGTTCGTTTGATAAAAACTCGAACAATCTCTCCGGGTATGAAGGTCGAAAACGACGGTAGGCATCAGCTTGACTAGAAAAATAATCGTTATTCATAAGGTCACATCAAAAAAGACAATAAAAATAACAAAAGTACCATTACAAAATGAGTGAGGAACATAGTTATCTTTAAATTCCTTCGAGGCTAGAACGGATTGCAGATACAATCTTGGTGTAATTGCCCACCTGGCGTAGCGGCTCTGAAAGCTCAACTTGAACCCCCATACCAGAGCGACCCCTATTACAAATATTGTTACGGTGCCTGCCCGGAAAGCGATGGTTTTCTGTGCGCACGTCTATCCCTATATTCCTAATCTCCTCAGCAATATTGTCAATTAACTTTTGATGTATTCCGCCTAGAAAAACAATTTCCTCGCTATTATGGCAACCGTGTATTGTGACTACGAAGTCATGAGATTCAACGGCACGGATGCATATTGGCTCATCAAAAATATGGCTCGTGATATGAAGCGAAATATAATTTTCATCTACTACTTTATGGCTTTCGAACTGATATAAGCTATGATCGTCCCCGGCTATAAGCTCAGATATACCAGACGTCCCTACTTCAATCGCGCCGGCGTGAGGCGCTGCAATAAGAAGTGAACCGTTACCTCTCGCGACAAATGAGATTGAATAATCAACACCTTCTGTTTCGTTCCTTGCTAGCTCTACAAAATTTTCATAGGGGTCTGTCATGTTTTTAATCTCCTGATTCCGAAAAATCTAGGTAGTCTGAACAAACAATTGAATAAGAGCGCTAACAGCTTCAGGTGCGTCTTCCTGTAAAAAATGCCCTACATCTGGGAGAGTAACTACTGGGCCATTCGGCCACAGATCTTTGAAACAACCTACGGTAAAATCAAGCGGCAACGCTCTGTCAGCTTCACCATGAACGTAAATTGCAGGCTTTTCTTTTATACGACTTACCGCAGATTGAGTTCTAATAGACTTGAGAAATTCAATTGTCTCACGGTCCGAAATACATTGAGGGAAACGAATAGCACCGATACAGTCCTGAGACGTGGGAAAGGCGGCTGCATATGCTCTTATCCAAGTTTCGGTAATATGTTGAGTGCGCTCAAAGCCAATTCTTTTCATCACAGATAAAACGGTGGCATTTAAATTACTGACCGTCGGTAGAAATTCTTCCGAGGTTACCCATTGGCTCCAAGAAGACTGAGAAAATTTATTTTCCTTGGCACGACCCCCAACCACAGCATTCATGACACACAGTCTTTTGACCCTATCAGGATGACGATACGCGATACTGCTCCCAATAGGCCCTCCCCAATCTTGTAGCACAAGGTTAATATTTTTTAGGTCTAACTCAAGAACCAAAGCTTCTAAGTTATTGCAATGCTCTTCTATCGTATATCGGGCATTGCTAGGCGTTTCACTCTTTCCAAAACCCATATGATCTGCAACAATCACGCGCCCCACTCTTTTCAAACTAGGGATAATATTCCGATATAAATACCCCCAAGTGGGCTGACCATGCACGCAGACAAAAACTTCGTCACCACAACTTGAATTTTCATCTATGTAATGCATTTTGAATCCAGCGCCATCAAAAAATTTAGGCGAATAAGGCCAAGTTCCTTCAAAATTTTCCTCGGGGCGGATCATTTTTTTTCCTTCAATTTATATAATAAATAATTTCAGATTTTGTATTATGCCTATAGTCTTCATGGTCAGCTATTTAGTATGAAAAAATGCAGCTTCTGTTTGCAATGAAGCACCTACATAATTAAATCCCAAACAGTAACATAGCGTTGTTGCCAAGGCTTAGAAGAACAGTCATTCTATACAGGGTCATCGAATAAACGTTAAAGTATTAATAATACAATTTAATCACGGTATGGGATCTGGGGAGTGAAGTCGTGAGAAAAGAACTAAAACAAATTCGTTTGAATGCTTTTACACAATGTAGCATCTGCCATCACTCAAAAGGGCAATGGAAGAATCCTGTGGATGGTTCCAGCTTGGGGTATAAGGAAATTGACTACTGGGTAAACCTAGCGAAAAAGCTAGAAGAAGGTTGTTTCGATGCCTTGTTTTTAGCTGACGTACATGGCACCTATAATGTATACAAAGGGTCAAGAGAGGCTGCTGTTCGTCACACCGTACAATTCCCCAGCAATGATCCTACCTTAGCTATTTCCGCTATGGCTTATGCCACAAAACATATAGGATTTGCCTGCACTTACAGTACTACGTATTTCCACCCTTACCAGACTGCTAAGCTATTCTCGACTCTAGATCATCTTACACAGGGACGAGTCGCTTGGAATATAGTCACATCCTACCTAGCAGACGCAAATGAAAACTTTGGTCTCGGAGACCAAATGATGGAGCATGATCGGCGCTACGACCGTGCCGATGAATATATGGAGGTTACCTACCAATTATGGGAGCATTCGTGGGAAGAAGACGCGATTGTCCGGGATCTGGAAAAAGATACGCATACGGATCCTACAAAAGTCCATGAAATAAACTACAAGGGCAATTACTTTAACGTGCCTGGTCCGCATATGTGCGAACCTTCACCGCAAAGGACACCTGTACTCTATCAAGCCGGAGGATCTTCACGTGGGATAACCTTTGCCAGCCGACACGCCGAAGGTGTTTTTGGAATGTTTCCTACGATTGAGTCATGCAGGAAAGCAGTTACTGCTTATCGGGACGCGGCGGTCAAACAAGGAAGAGCAAGAGATGATATGAAAATATTCCCAGGTGTCACGGTTGTCGTTGCAGAAACCGATATGGCCGCCCAGAAAAAAGCTGAAGAAGCTAAATCCTATACTAGCCCAGAGGGTTCTTTGGCATTGTTTTGTGGATGGGCAGGGATTGATCTGGCAGAACTAGATTCCACGGACAATTTAGTTGAAATGAAAACCGATGCCATACAAGGACTACTGTCCGCTTTAGTACTCATCGATGCTGATCGCGAATGGAGTCTTCAAGATGTGGCTGACTACATGGCAATCGGCAGCCTCATGCCAAAAATCATAGGAAGCCCTAGCACGGTAGCCGATGAATTAGAAAAATGGATTGATGAAACTGATTGCGATGGTTTCAATCTAGTCCCTGTCACTCAGCCTAGTGGGTTTAATGATTTTGTTGATCTTGTCGTACCTGAGTTACAGAAAAGAAAGCGAATGCGCACTTCCTACACGGGGACTACTCTCAGAGAAAACTACTTTGGGGATGGAGAAAATCGACTTAGACCAAGACATCCGGCATATTCGTCATTACCCGATTGGAAAAAAACTAAATGAAACAGCATCCCCCGTCATACACTTAAAAAAACATTACCAGGAAAACACATGAACCCAACGAAGTTAAAAAAACTACAGGCGCCTATCAAAGAGCTATACAGAAAGACACCAGGCTCAGCGCTAGTCAAACTGACGGCTGAATCGAATGGAGGAGAAGGCTTAAGTTGTAAACTTGAAACCCATCAGAATATTATCGAGGCCGGCTTGCATCCAGCTACTGGAGGCTCGGGATTGGAAGCATGTTCAGGAGATATGCTACTTGAGGCTCTAGTTGCCTGCGCTGGCGTCACGCTAAAGGCTGTCGCAACAGCCTTTGATACTGAACTGACTAAATCTAAAGTGGTGGCAGAAGGGTTTCTCGACTTTCGAGGAACTCTCGGAGTAGCGAAAGAAGCACCTGTTGGATTTGAGCAAATTACTCTGACTTTCGATATAGCCGGTGACGCAACCAACGAAGAACTAAAAAAGATCGTCGAGGTCACAGAACGCTATTGCGTTGTCCTTCAAACGTTAAAATGTACACCTCAAATCGATACGATTTTCAGTGATTAAGCAGATAGGTATAAGGGAAAATACAAATGGTTTACGAATATCCATGACTTCACTCAACTTGTATTAGTTTGCGCTAATCGCCGACTCTCGCTACTGGCAAACCGTCTGCCGATCCCGCAAGCTCTACGAATGTCTCATGAATCTCTTTGCTAGGAAAGATTAGAGTGTGGACCGCTGTTACCTCATTATCTGCTTCTTTCCTAAACATCTCACCCTCCTTTTTCTCGCTATTTTTTAGTTCACATTCTCTATCTTTGATTCATAAATCAATTTATCGTCTGAAAACACACCCTTTTCTATAGAACCATCTGCTCGGGTATAAACTCCGCGCCCACTCTTCTTGCCCGCCTTAAAATCGCCGACATATTTATCTCCATTAGCGTAAGTATATATACCGGCACCTTCAAACTTTCCATTCTCAAACTCGCCAACATACCCTTCCCCATCAGCATAGGTATAAGCTCCTCGACCCTCATAGATACCATCAACAAAATCACCAATATACTTACTTCCACCATCAAGGATTACTGAAGCCGAGCAATTATCCAACACACCAGTAGCTGGACACTCAGGCAGAGCAACGATAGAGTTTGAGTAAAACACTGTTATAAATAAAAAATAGTGTACTCTTGAAAACTGAGAAGAAAATGACTGGTTCAACATAAAATCTCCATTGTTAGTATGGCCTTTCGTACCCGCCCAAAGACCTAGGTCAAAGACCAAGGGTACGGTCGTGTTCCGAAACGGTCACGGAGAGTTGGCCCCTCAAACTCAGTTCGAAATCGTCCCCGACGTTGCAACTCTGCTATGACCGGCACAAACTCGTCTATCGAACCAGGCATATGAACAGTTGAGAACATAAAACCATCGCTGCCTTCAGCATCTACGATTTGTTCTAACTGATCTGCGACCTGATTAACTGTCCCCACAACCTTAGGCACAATAGACTGGGCATTAGCAATGCACAGATCGCGAACGGTTGGCTCTTCAACATGTGGGTACGCATATAGATGAGGTGTCTGGCTAGCAGCATCTGCAGAACTTGCCATAGTGAGCTCAAATATTGATTGTATGCCAGCGAAATCATTAGGATCCATATCGGAAAGCTTTGTATCAAGCGGAACTTGAGCAAAGTTGTAACAGGCGTATCCTGAAATCCAAGCCAGACCCGCCTCGGCTGTCGCAAGTTCGATCAACTGTTCATACTTCTCTCTAGCTGCGGATTCAGAACTACCAATAATCGGAAATATCCCAGTCAGGATAGCCAAGTCAGACTCTCTCCGTCCCTCATTAGCAACGCGGTCTTTTACATCTCGATAATAGGCTTGCATGGCCGGGAGATCGGGACTAATCGTAAACACACCCTCAGCGTGACGCGCAGCGAATTGTCTTCCACGGGGCGACTGTCCAGCTTGGAAAAGCACAGGAATTTCCTGAGGCGAACGCGGTAACTGCGCTGGGCCGCGACACTGAAAGTATTTGCCCTCAAAATTAATCTCATGAACTTTGGCCGGGTCCGCGAATAATGGTTGTTTAGGATCTCGTACTAAAGCATCTGAATCCCAGCTTTGCCATAGTGAGTAACATACTTGCATAAACTCCTCGGCACGCTCATATCTAGCGTCATGCTCACGCACATCTGTCCCGAGGTTGTCCGCTAATCCACCAGGGTTAAGACCGGTTACAATATTAAACCCAACTCGACCCTTGGTGAGGTGATCCATAGTCTGTGCCATCCGAGCAAACGTCCAAGGGTTTAACTCTTCGGTGTTGATAGTTGAAACAGCGCCGAGCTCGGGCGCCATGGTAGCTATCATCGTCGCAAACTGCGGGGCAAAAAATTCTAAGGTCTGACTGCCATAACGAAGGGACGTCGCGGGACTGTTCTCGTTACTGTTATAAATCGCTCCACCATCGCCTACGAAGA
>JABISZ010000051.1 GCA_018668255.1 Pseudomonadota bacterium
CATCAGATAACAGTCCACCGGGACTAATGCCAAAGATGAACCTTCCTTCAAGCATATGATCGATCATTGCAACCTGAGCAGCTACAGCGGCCGGATGAGCATTAGGCAAGTTTACTGTTCCGCTGCCAAGTTTTATGTTTTTTGTCTGATACGCCAGACTCGCGAGGAACATGAGAGATGAAGTTACTGTTTCCGCTTGATCTGTGACATGTTCCCCCACAAAGGCTTCATAATAGCCCAGTCTATCTGCTAATAAGAATGCCTCTCTGTCTTCGTTAAGAGTCTCAAGATAGTTACGATTTTTTGGATGGAGAGGCATCGTGAAATAACTAAGCTTCATATTGCTACCTTGAATTTACATATCTTCGAAACTTATTGTGTCCCTATTCTAGGCAGAAAACAAAGGGAAATGCACTTGGCTTTGGTTTGGCGGTCTGTTAGTTTGTCATGCAGAAGAACACTTAAGGGAGAACAGTATGTCACTTGAAAAAGCGCTGGAAAGTATTCGAGCCGCCTCGGCAGAAAAAATGCCAGAAGGCATTAGAACAACGCTGCAAAAAGCGACTGATGAGCTTCGGGGTTCAGGAATACTAAAAAAGGTACTGAAAGCAGGGCAGGTTTTACCTGATTTCACGCTTCAAAATCAGAACAATGAGCCCGTATCTTCAGCCTCCATATTAGAGAAAGGTTCACTAATCCTTACTGTTTTTAGAGGACATTGGTGACCCTACTGTAATGCGGAGCTGTATGCTTTGCAGGAACTTAATGCAGAATTTTCAGCGGCAGGGTGCACCGTAGTTGCTCTTAGCCCGCAAAGTGTTGATTTGAATCTAAAGATGGTGAACTCCAACAATCTTGGCTTCGATATTCTTTCCGACCCTAACAATGACTATGCGCATGCGATGGGTTTGAGATTTGAAGTGCCTGAGCAAGTCAGGTCGATTTACCTGGGTTTCGGAATAGACTTACCAGCTTGTAACGGAGATCAAAGCTGGACTCTGCCAATACCCGCTAATGTGATCGTTGGATCAGATGGAAAAATTTTAAATGTCAACGCGGATCCTGACTACACGCGTAGACCTGAGCCATCTGCGACATTGGAGCTACTCAAGCGACTCGTTAAGTAGAAAAAATGCTCGCTTCCCCCTAGTCTAAAATAATAGGAAAGCTTCCTGTACAGACGGAGAATTCTCCTATCATCGAGGCCGTATAGCCTGACTTTAGGAGCTCATTAAGGCATTGCTTAGCTTTGTTAGAAGGCACCGCAGCAAGTAACCCTCCTGACGTTTGAGGATCGACTAAAAGGTTCAGCTGTATTGATTTGTGGGATCTGTCTCGTGTGAAGATTTTTTCTGTTGCAAGAAAATTATCGGACTGTAGCGAGCTAGATAGACCTTGCTCGAATAAGGCCTCCGCACCGGGAAGTAGTGGGATTTTTTTCCATCTGAGCGTGGCCTGAAGTGACGATTTTTCAATCATTTCAAGAAGATGGCCGGCAAGACCAAACCCAGTAACATCAGTCATGGCGTTGACGCCATTTCGTAGAAAAATTTCTGATGCTTGTTGGTTACTTTGTACCATAATATTTAGAGCAGTATGTAAAAAATCTGACCGAGCTTTCCCTTGCATCTGAGCGGCAAGAATCACTCCTGTTCCTATAGGTTTTGATAAAATCAATACGTCACTTTCTTTCGCTCCCTGTTTGCGTATGATTTTTTCCTTATCGCAATAGCCGTTAATAGCAAATCCCAAGCTTGCTTCTGGCCCTTCGCTCGAATGCCCTCCGACTAATGTCACTCCATCTTTGGTCAGAACTGACAGCGCACCCGTCATCATTTGTGTCAGCTCTTCTTGCATCAGGTGGACAGCTGCTAAGGGCACGGTGGCAAGAGCAAGCGCGGTTTGGGCCACTGCCCCCATCGCATAAATGTCGCTTAGGGCATGGCATGCTGTTACTTGACCTAAAATATAAGGATCGTCGATGAAAGTTCTGAATCCGTCGACTGTCTGGACCATTACGGTGTGTTTAGGCAGCTCTATAATCGCGGCATCGTCTGGACTGCTTAGTCCGATGATGACTTCCGGCGCTTCAGATATCCCTAAGTTATTGAGGGCATTATGTAGCACTTGGGAGTTTATTTTTGAACCACATCCACCACATCTCATTAGATTCAATTGTTGCGAACCCTCCCCCTTACTTTCCACAATTGTGTCGTTTTTCATCTCGGGGAAGACGGTAAATTTTTTAACGAAACTTTCGTCGATATAGGTCTTTAAATACCAGAGCCATTTTCCGGAAAGAGTCAATGGGCCTTTATTCCCCACGACGTACTTGTCACCCATTGTTATGAGGCTAAGAACAGATCGTTGTGGCTGGAAGCGGATTAATTTTCTACCCCTACAAAGACGGCGAATATTCTGAGCCAAAACGCGCCCTTGGCGCACAGCAAAGACACCAGATTTTGGCCTCGGCGAAAACTCCATGTCTGCAACATCACCTGCTGCAAAAACTGTTTCAGTACCTATCACGCGCAAGTGGTGATTAATTTGAATGAATCCTCTTTCAGAGGTCGGAAGCCCGCTGGTTTTTAGCCATCCAGGCGCCTCTGATCCTGTAGCCCATATGATTTCGTCAACCGTGATTTTCCCTCCCGTGTCGTTTTCTAATTGTTTGTTCTTTACTTCTGTCACACGCCAATTAGTTAACACTTCAATTCCCGCAGACGCTAGAATTTTCCGACATCTTTTTTGAGCGTTTCTAGGGTAAGAGCTCAATATTTCTGGTCCTGAGGTCAGGATCTTAATTGATACGGCAGTGTGGGGAAATTTATTCTCGACTTTATCAATTGAAAGGCGATGTTTTATCGACATGGCAAGCTCTATCCCAGCTGGTCCGCCACCCACTATCGATATTATAGGGGGTGATGATAGATCCTGAAATGTTCGCTTAGCCTTTTCCCATTGAGTGTTGAATTCACTGATTGGTTTTACAGGAATAACCTGTCCAGCATCAAAAACGGAAGTCTGAGACGCTATTGCACCGCAGTCGATGCTAAGCAAATCAAATTTAACGTTTGGTCTATTTCGGCAGATAACAAACTTTCGTTCAAGATCGATGTTTATGACCTCATCGTGAAAAAGTCGCGCCTTAGCAAAGTTACACAGAGGACCAAGATCTATGTGTGCATCGGTGAAATCATAGTGTCCTGCTACAAGTCCGGGCATCATCCCTGAATATGCAGTGAAAACTTCTTTACTGATAACTGTTAAGCGAACACCGGGCTCGGGCCGCATACCGAAGTTTTTTATCACAGCGAGATGTGCATGTCCGCCGCCGACAAGCACTATATTGGTATGAATGGGTGAAGATAAATCCATTGTTATTGAGTATAACGTGAAGCTTTAATAACGACTTTCCCAGCCTCGAGGATCAGTATGTGGCTTAGACCATTTATCTGACTCATCTTCTAAAATTTTACTTTCATTCAATCCCGCGTTTTCAATCTCACTCATTGCTTGCGATGTGAACTCGGCACCAGGGCCATTACCCGCGATCACAAACATTAAAACTGCGTAACGGTCCTTCGGCCCTTCCGTGACATTTTCGAACCGACGAACGGCTCCAGGCGGAAAGGAAATGACATCTAGAGGCTCCAACATTTTAAAATTTTCCGAGCCATCAGCATTTTCCCAGCTCGCTTTCCATCGACCTGTCATGCAGATGAAAGTTTCATTAGTGTCGTGATTATGCATCATGGGGCCTTTGCCCGGGAGCGCCTCACAGTAACCTAGGTTGAAACCTTCACTGATTTTTATAGCAGACATTCTTGCGGCAGAGGCTCCGACCGGCGAAACAACACCGGATTCCTCACCTGCTGGAGGTTGAAAGCCTATAACGTTATATAGTATCCGCTCGGCGCTCGGCATATAGCTATCGGGCAAGCCACCGTCGAAGCCTTTTAAGTCTGAGAACTTTACGCTACGCGAGTTCATCTCCTCATCAGAAGGGTAAATTCTAGGTATTTGTTCTTTGAAGGTCATATTGATATCTCCCAATCAGACTATAAAATTCTAACGTGCAAACGATCAAAAATAGTGATACAAAAACATCTGCACATTTAGCTCAAATCGTGCAATTTAGTCGATCGTACAACACTTATTTTATTAGTTCAGCTTTATTGGTTACTAGTGATGTCATACATTCATATTAAAGTAGAACCAAATGTCTCGGGATTTGGTGCCATTGTTACGGGGGTGGATCTTAGTCCACCTGTATCCGCTAACGTTATTCATGAAATTATGAGGGCTCTTACGAAGCACAGCGTACTGAGCTTTCCGGAACAGGCGCTGGATGCGGATAAGCTTCAGAAATTTAGCGCTCAGTTAGGACCTTTTGGCGAGGATCCATATATAAGGTCTATGGAGAGATTTAATCATGTAATCGAGGTCAAGCGAGGTGCTGGAGAAACTGCACCTATTTTTGGCAGTTTATGGCATTCGGATTGGAGTTTTCAAGAGGAACCTCCAAGTATCACTTGCTTGTACGGAGTCAATGTTCCTCCCCACGGGGGCGATACCTTGTTCGCGGACAACTATCGGGCGTATGAGTCTTTAGCTAATGAGGTGAAAAGTCGAATAGCGACTTTAAACGGGGTCCATTCAGCGACGCGGGCTTATAGTCCAAAAGGTCTTTTCTCGAATGATGATAAGACACGTTCGATGAAGATCCTTGTTTCTTCTTCTGCTGAGGAGACAGTAACTCATCCTTTGGTGAGAAGACACCCTTCCTCTGCCAAAAAATCACTATACGTAAATCATGTCTATACTATTGGTATAGAGGGACTGAATTCGGGCGAGAGTGACGCATTGTTAAATGAGCTTCTATCAGTATCAGTTCAAACGGAGTTTATTTATCGACATAGATGGGCTTCGGGCACCCTGGTGCTTTGGGATAACCGATGTGTTGCTCATCTTGCTGAAGGCGGGTACGAAGGTTATGACCGCTTAATGTACCGCACCACAATCGCAGGGGAGAGTCCGGTGTCAGGCATCTACTAAAGAGCCCTTTGGAAAGCATCTCGAGATATCAAGCGCTCGTAATAAGCATCGACCGCTGTTAGAGCTGAAGTGTCGATAAACTGTTTGGCTAGATGAATACTGTAGCCGATACCGGTGTCTACTGCCGTAAAACTATCTCCGAGGAGGTATTTTTGTTCAGAGAGAATCGGCTCTAACATTTTTATTGAGAGAAACAATCGGCGAGACTCCAGTTTTTGTACAACGTCTGATCTTTTTTCAGGGGCGATAAAGACTTTCTGTTGCACCAAGGCGGCTCCATGTACTGCAATAGTCTCTGCGTAATGGATCCACTGTAGCCACTTGATCCTGTCGCTAGATCCTGGTGCGCGATATAATCGACCATCATCGTAATGCTCGCATAGGTATTGGCAAATCGCGCCAGATTCAAACAATTTGACTTCCTTGTCTACCAAACACGGAACTCTTCCCAGAGGTGAAACTGACAAATAATCTGGTGTGCGCAAAGACTCCATACTGAACTCTAAGGTTTCAAGCTCGAATTCAACCCCCATCTCATAAAGCAACCATAGCGAGCGCATCGATCTTGCGCCAACACAGTGATATAAACGCATCATTCTCTTATCCTAGCTCTGTTTCTAATTAGTAAAAAAGCAATACTATGATATTAATATTGTATATTAAATTATCAAAAATAGGGTTCAGCTTATGACTAATCGCTTGGCAGGGAAAACAGCACTAATTACTGGAGCCACTAGAGGAATAGGCTTGGCGATGGCGAAGGCATTTGCCAAAGAAGGGGCCTCTCTCGTGCTGAATGCACGAGGTCAAGAGAAGCTGGACGATGTTGCTGAAGAAATTAAAGCAGAATATGAAATGGAAGTCCTTGCTCTGCCTGGTGACGTGACACGTGCAGAAAGCGTAAAACGTATCGCAAAGGAAGCCTCCGAATGGAAGACCATAGATATCCTTGTCAATAATGCGGGCATACATATTCCTGCACCATTTCTTAGCTATACGTTTGAAGAATTTAAAAGTGTTATGGAAAGTAATGTGTATAGCGTTTTTCATGTCACCCAAGCATTGTTACCCGGAATGATAGCAGCAGGAGGAGGAAAAATAATTAACCTTGCTTCTACTGCGGGGAAATGGGGATCACGGAATCAGAGTGCATATAACGCTTCAAAACATGCTGTAGTTGGCATAACTCGCTGTTTGGCCTTAGAAATGGCGCCACACAACGTTCTTGTAAACGCCATATGTCCTTGGATTGTTAATACGGATATGGCTGCAGGTTTTATGGATGGCCACGCGGCTGCCTTGGGTATTTCACCCGCCGCATTAACAGAAAAAATGAATAGCTCGGTGCCCCTAGGAAGATGGGTGGAGCCCCATGAAGTCGCAGGCCTCGCGGTATACTTGGCTAGCGATGAGTCCTCCTATATTAACGGTCAAGCTTGGACCGTCGATGGCGGCTATACAACAATTTGACAATCAAAATATATTATCCGAGCCTTTGGTCCTATTGACCAGAAGCTCGGCGCTTCTATTCGCATTTTTGAACTATTGAAAGCCTACCGAATTGCTACGGGATTAATAATAGATTGCACCGATCCATAGAAACGAGGTTGGCCTAAAACAAAAAGGAACTCCCAACCTTCATCTTCCGCTAATTTTCTCGTGTCCATATTCTCTAGCAAATAAATTCCGTTTCTAGTGAGCATCTCTTGGTGAACGGGGAAAAAGACTCCTTCTTGCTCGAAAGGCACGGCCTCAAGGCCATAAGTATCAGAACCTACGGCAATAATTTTTTTCTTCGCTAGAAAGCGAGCACCACCCATCCCAAGTCCTGGCTCGCCTGCCATAAAGCGTTTTGGATCTGATTCAGATATGTTCATCCACCCTGTATGAAAAAGAACAACGTCTCCTTCTTGTATCACAATACCTTGCGCTTTCGCCGCTCCGGTAATTTCTTTCTCATTGAAAGCAGTGCCTTCAGGGAGTATCGCTTCTCCTAGATAAGCTGCCATATCTAATAAGATGCCTCTGCAAACTATTGGCGGAATATTGGAAGTAGAAAATTTAGTAAGTCCAGTTACTTTTACAAAATCTTTTGCATGGACACCATTGTAATAGTGATGGTTTACACCTAAGTGACCTAAGCCATCTATTTGGCTGCCGATTCCCATGTAAGTATACATCATGTCATCGTTACCGGTTGCTTGATTCGTGCCGGCAGGTTTACCTACCCCGTCGTCAAGCTGGAGGATCGTCATTTGGAATTTCCGTGGACCATATGCCGGCGTGTCTGGTCCTGTTTCTATTCCTAGAGCATAGGTCTTACCGGTTTTAACTAATTTTGCAGCTTGAACTACAGCCGCAGGGCTCAGGCGATTGGCAGCGCCAATTTCGTCGTCGGGTCCAAATTCGGATTTAGGAACATCACTATTCGCTTGTACTGTGCAAACAGTCAAAAGCAGAGCTAGCGCACCAATTAAGCGTAAATATATCATTGTCATTCCCCTCTCAGTCGATATGATTGTGACCCCCTTTGATAGCGGGCATTGACCTATACTGGCATGATTTGATTGGAGGCGAAAGCAGGGCTTGTGTTAAATATCCATCTTAAATTAACCACTATGGGATTGCTTTGGGCGAGTTCATACCCTTTGGGTAGATATTTATCTGTGTACGAGGTGCCACAAGCTATAACTGCATGCAGAGCTATTGTTGCTTTTATTTTTTTAGCCAGTGTCGCGCACTATAGGGGACAGCTTGCTATAAAGATAAACCGAGAGGTTTTTTGGCATTTCATCTTGCTTGGAGTGTGCGGTTTTTGTATACATAATTTCTTTATGTTTAAGGCACTTGAATATACTGAGGCGGGCACGGGCGCGGTTATTAATGGTGTCATTCCGGCCTTGGTTGTCTTAGCCGATTATCTTGTGTTTAGACGAACTGTTTCTCGGATTTCACTATATGGAATTACCTTAAGTTTGCTAGGAACCGGCCTGGTGGTGACCCATGGGGATTTCATGGGTTTTCTTGAAAATGGCATGGGTGTTGGTGAAGGACTGTTTCTGGTAGCTATTACTGGTTGGACAGCATACACGGTTTTAAGTCGCCCTTTATTGGCTAATTACCCAGCTATTACTGTGACAGCGTATACGTGTCTTTCGGGAGGGATGTTGATGCTCCCCTTTGTTTTCTTTGATCTTCCTGCCACTAAAGCTCTGCTGGCTGATCCTAAAATCCCTATCATCCTTCTGTCTCAAGGTGTGTTGACTATGGGGTTAGGATTTTTATGGTACTACGAAGGTATAAAAAGACTAGGCACTGCCAAAGCATCAATGTATCTCAACCTAGTACCTGTTCTTGGGGTAGCCTTAGCCGCAGTTACATTGGGAGAGCGACCAGATCTTTCCCTACTAATAGGGGGAGCTCTCGTTGTTGGAGGTTTACTACTAGCTAATAGAACTTGAACTAGTGTTCACGGTTCCATTGCGCATTTAGCCAGGCTAGTGCCCCTGGCATAGCTGCTGAGAACGACTGTACGTCATAGTGGTTAGAAGCTGATACTGACCTTAGGGTTACAGGGTAGCCTTTTCTATTCGCGATTGTGCATTCCTTATGAATCTGCTCATAGCTAAAGATATCGTCAGATACACTCGCCAGCATCAAGATGGGGGACTTAGGTTCCAGCCGCCCAGATGGACAACCTGCCAGCGAGATCCCATTAGAAAAAACGTCGGGATACGCGTTTATATAATGGAAAACTCCCACTCCACCCATGCTATAGCCAGAGATCATAATTTTTCTTTTATCTATCATAAAAGACTTTAGCGTAGCATTGAGGATACTCATAACAAATGATTCATTTTCGGCAGAATGCCACTGTCCCCCGAGCGATTCGGGGGCGAAGATGATCGGTTCCAAATGCTCAAGTGGCGACAAGTACAGCTGCTCCAGAAGAGGCCGTCCATAAAAACGTGTGGGTTGGCCGGCATAGTGAAGTATGCAGACCAGCGGGCGCGGGGTGTTCTGGGCATAACTATCTGGAATAGACAGGGTAAATCGTCCTTTTATACCTCCATGTATTCCGACCTCAATGTCATGAATGCCTTCGCATTTAGAGGAAAGTGTATGCTCTAAATGTCTGACAATGCTGTTGGGGCTCGATTCTTGATTTCTCATCGGCTTAAATTAACATAAAGTGTATTTTATAATAACCAATGAGGTCGATTGGGGTTACTTTGACTAATGGCTTTGCCGGGGAGGCATAAATGGACAGTATTTGCCAGCTAGAGATTACAAAGAGTGGTATCGATCAATATCTTTTAGAATGGGGACCCAATATTTTCAAAGGTGTACTGCTTGTGCAGATTAGTGACAATGCCGAAATTTTTGACGATGCTATCGTTGTGTCGGAGCAAGCTGAAAGGAAGGGCTTTGCATCCGTCGCCGCCCCTAATGGAAGTAAGCGTTTTTACTTCAAGCTCTCGGATTCTATCGGATTTTCAATTGTTTGCGCTGAAAGAGCACTGGACTTTAGTGGGGGGATTAATTTTAGAGATATCGGAGGGTATGCGGCAACTGGCGGACGCAGAGTCAGCTGGTCAAGAATTTTCAGATCGGGACATCTCTCTAATCTAACTGCAAGTGATTTGGATTTTTTTAAGAATCTTAATGTCCGACGTGTATGCGATTTTAGGTTGGTAGAAGAGCGCGAGAAAGAGAATGCTAGGCTTCCTAATAATCCAGAGCTAATTACTTTGGAGATAATGCCTGGGGTAGGAGACCCGCGCTATTTCCACAAGCTTTTTCAAAAGGCATTAAATGTAGAAGAAGTGGTGGTGGCAATGCGAACTATGATGTCATATTTAATAAGCGACAATTTACAGAGCTATAAGAATTTTTTTGACGAGTTATTAAACCACAGCGCAAAAGGAGCTCTACTTATTAACTGCTCCGCAGGGAAAGAACGGACGGGAATCGGTGTTGCTTTGTTGCTAAGGGCACTAGGTGTGCCACAAGAAACGGTTTTATATGACTTCATGTTGTCAAAAATCTATTTTCCTGCTGAATTAGAAGTCGACCGAGTACTAGAAAAGTATGGAGTATCGAATGAAGAAGGGAAGGGTGTTAAACTAATTTGGCCATTGCTGGAAACGAGAGAGTCGTATTTACAGAGCGCTTTTGAGACTGTCGATTCAGTCTATGGTTCTATGGATAATTTTTTAGAGTCTGGCCTCGGATTAGATAAGCTAAGGCTGGCAGAATTAAGAAGACTATATACAGCTTGAGGGAGAAGAAAATGTCAAAACTTTATGTCGACACTGATAAATATGGTTATCAATCAGAGCTTGCGCCTGTAGAAGCTTACAATTCGGCAGTTAAAGATCTCCTAAGGAGAAAGTTTTCAAATAGCGACGTCCCTTGGGAGGATTTTGTATTTGAACTCGAAGAGTCTCTCGTTACAAAGGCTGATATGATCGCCATAGAGGCGCGGCTGCTAGCCTTTGGGCATAGGTTCGAGCCCTCGGCGATGTCATCTAGTCAAGAACGGCCAGAAGCATACAAAGATTCAGGCCTATTTAATGAAGACTTTTTCTTCGAGCACGAAGATGCACCGACAGCGGATATTGATGATATTGGACGAATGTTAAGAGGAGCAGGGGATAATGTTGTCAATCACGAAAATAATCTGACTGGCATTGCTCAGTACATTCGTACTAGTGATAAAGTACTTAAATACCTTGCGGACGGCGTTCCTGAAAATACTATCGCCATAGTTGATGACTCAGGAGGAACATTAACAGCCCCGATATTGGAACAGTTCTCCGGAGTGCTATGCGCAGGCGGTACAACTCGGTCTCATTTGGCAATATTAACGAGAGAATACAACATCCCGTGCTTGATGAATGTGAAATTGAATGGAATAAAAAGCAACGATCGTATTGAGGTAGAAGTGACAGCTCGTTCTAAAACAGCAGATGATTACGCGAGCGGAGTTTCAACGTTAGCGAAAATTTGGCGGCTATAGAACTTAGCGATCCCACGATTGAAAAAAGGAATTCTTGAATGTCAAAACCGGAAATAACATACAGCCAATTATTGGAGACTAATAATCTAATCCAGCAAAATTCTGATGAAACATACTGGCTATGTGCGACACGCACAGTGCAAGAGTCGAAAATATTCCCTGTGTCAGCATATATTTTATTTTCATATCTCAATTGCTTTTACAGGTTTCCAGAGCTACTGAAGAAAATTGAAGCCAACATGTCTGCAGAAGAAGTTGGAGACAGAGCGCGCAACTCAGGAATCAAGATACTCGCGTGGACAATTCCATGTTTTTATTTGCTAGGGCGCGAGATGCTCATAAACTGGGGGGTTATAAAGCCGACAGATGCGGTCGAAGATGTCGTTTATGTGATGGATTTCTGGAAGCGATTCCAACTTTCTTGGCATCGAAACAATGGGGGGCTCACTAACAAGCAAGGCGGACACAGAGCTCAGATATTTCCCGAGCAGAAACTCCAGGTGTTCCATGCAGATGCTTTTGAGTGCGAATTGGGTGACGACTTACATACCTCCGCGCAGGAATTTATGGCCACTGTTGCGCAGTATGGTTTTCTTGTCTCATGTGAGAGTCGGCTAACTATACATAATCATGGGCCCTATAAGATTTCTGATAATCGAGAGATGTTAATTCGTGACTTCCGAGAGCTTTCAGAATATGACTTTCCTTGGTTAGACGATGTGGCAAATGAGCTTGACTACAATAACCTGACTGTGGCAATGATTGTAGAGGATACCCATATAACTCTGTTAGATGATTGGGGTTCTTTTGAGGCCGAGCCAGAACTTAAGTCAGAACATATAAAGGCGATAGGGTTGTGGACTGCAGACAATCTTACCGATGGTCATTTGCCAGTTGGTATGGGTAATCCAGAAGAATTGACAGCTACTTTCAAGAATCTGACGGAGAAAGTTAAGGAGGCAACTTCTAAACTTTGGACTCAAATGGCGGGTTGGAGCCGAGATCAGCAGATGGATGCCGGTGCGCTGAATTATTTCGCCTGTGCTAAAGAGCTTGCACACATCGCCGGTTGTTATGAAATGAAAGATTGGATGATGATTGATGAACGTGCCGAGCGTTTCCGACCATTGCTAAATGACGAGTACGGAAATTTATTTCTTGGTGAACTAGTTGGCATGATCACACAGCCGAGCCAGATGGCCCACGGTTATACGATGGCGCAACACACTGATAAGCCGACAAAGGGCCTTAGCTTCATTCCTTACTCGATACTAAAAGATGAACCCTATACTTCTGGGGTGGGGCCGATTAGAGGAGGCGTTACTAATCTGTCAGCTAAAGTAGATCGTTATCGCACCTCGCAAGGATTTATGACGCAAGAACAATTAAATAAGGAATGTCGCTCATTTACGATGACGTGTTGCCAGGAAAAATACCGTCTGTTATGTGCTGATTGGGTTAAATATCACTATGATAGTGAACTCGCTGATGAGCTATTTAGGATTGAGCAAAAAAACTCTAGAAACCTAAAAGATCGCGGGGCTGGGTTGACTTGTCAGGATATTGAGCACATGCGTCTCGCACGAGTAGAAAAAGCATAAAGGAGAAACGGACATGGTGACCCCAATTCACGCGATAATGCATTCTGCTGCTGTGAAAAAGAATGCTGACAGAAATATGCTGGCTAGTCATGTCGGGCTTCCGGAGGAAGTGTTTTCAAAAGTGTTGTCGGATGCCATGGTGACCGAGAGATTGGTTGAAATAGAGGGCCGCTATTTACTAACGCCTTCAGGCCAAATGATTGTACACAGCGAATATTCAAGATTCTATGCGCATATACGAACCGATCAGAGCTTTGTAGATGCCTATAGACAATTCGAATATATAAATACAGATCTCAAGCTACTAATTACACGATGGCAGATGGTTGAGCTTGCCGACAAACTGATCAGTAATGATCATTCTGATACCGATTATGATAATCAAATAATTGATAAGATAGGCAATTTACACGAACGCTATGAACCCATCTTAGAATTAATGATAACTCTTTTACCGCGACTATCTTTTTATCAGGACAAGTTAATGGAAGCGTTAGAGAAAGCGGAAGATGGTGAGATCCAATGGGTAAGTGATGCGCGGTTAGAAAGTTACCACACCATATGGTTCGAAATGCACGAGGATCTTTTAAGAGTATTAGGCCGAGTTCGAGAGGAATAAAAGAATTTAAAGGATTACATTCATGGCTAGATTAGAAGGAAAAATTGCACTCATTACTGGAGCGGGCACTGGGATTGGCAGGGCATGCATGGAGCTTTTCGCCAAGGAAGGGGCAACAGTTTTTGGTGTTTCGAGAACACAGAGCAACCTTGATAAAACTATGTCATTAGTTCGAGCGTCTAATGGAAATGGCAAGACGTTTAGTGCGGATCTATCGCAACCAGAAGAGGTGCAGAATGCTATAGATGATTGTTTGCACTCGTTTGGGCGCATCGACGTTTTGCTGAATGCTGCGGGAGTGGGTTATAACTTGCGTGAAAGCAGTCAGGGGTCTATGGATCCCATTGATACGACGCCTATTGATAAATGGAAAGAGGTTATGGCAGCCAACCTGGATAGCGTTTTCTATGTATCTCGACTTGTCATTAAACAGATGAAGCTGCAACAAAAAGGTTCTGTGGTGAATATTTCCAGTATCTTTGGTTTGGGAGGTGCGCCTGATGCACATACTTATACAGCCACTAAAGGGGCGATCATCAATTTGACAAAGTCTATGGCAGTGGCTTACGTAGACGACAAGATTAGATGTAATGTAGTTGCGCCTGGCTTCGTTCAGACACAGATGGTGGAAAGCGTTATTCCGGATCTTTTCTCAGATGCGAACCCAAAGCTGGTTTCTCCTATGGGACGTCCCGCCACTCCAGAAGAAGTGGCTTACGCAAGTCTGTTTTTCGCCTGTGAAGAGTCATCATATTGTACTGGCACAGTACTTGCCGTCGACGGCGGTGCTACTGGGAGAGCCTGAGTCGCTCATCTGTAATTTGATGTGTTGAGGGTTACTACCTGAAAGCGCAATTCCCCTAGCTCTTTTGACCAGTTTTAATTTTGCTACGTAGGCTAGAAGTTTTTTCTCTATCCACAGACAAGGTACTGTCTTCTACTCTCCCCTGGAAAGCAACGCCATAAACTTCTTCGGCTCTCTTGGTGGTTTCCCATTTTTCGACAACGTCTTTTAGCACTTTTTCAGGGTTCCTTTCTACAGCTGCTCCATATCCCCCTCCACCCGTGTCTGTTCCCCTTATAAACTCTCCGGGCTCCAGTGTTATCTCGACCACGCCTGCAAGCTTTTCTTCAGCTCCTGTTTTCCCTACATGCCAGCTCGTCGCGAGAGGACCCGCTTCTCCTCCACGGACACCTTGGGGCGGAAAATGCTGTCCATCGCACGCCACGACAACAGTCATTTTATCTTTCCTTGGACCATAGATAACTTCTGCTCCGGGGCCTCCTCTAAATTTTCCCGCGCCTCCACCACCCGGTATGACTTTTAGAGACTTAAATAGTATCGGATATTTGGACTCGTCTACTTCGACGCTGCCTCTATACATTCGTCCTGCTGCAACGGGCAGCCCATAATTAAGCCATCCATCAGAGGTCGGGCTAGCTGGGCCACCGTTGACTATTAACCATTCCTGATTAATATAATCGCCGCCTTTGGAGCGCCAGTCTTTTCCAGATATTACCCCTGCAGCAGCGCCCATACCTACACCACCTTCCGCAAGACCATGATTGTCACCGAGTTGTGCAAACGCCGCTTGTGTTGCATTTAGAACGCGGTCCGCAACATTTGTGGTGGCCATAGACGCGCTGTGTGGAAATTTTGGTGCACCTGTTATGCAACCGTCTCTTAGCTTGATATTTACGCGAGAGAAACTACCGCCGTTAACAGGCACTGCTTCTAAGCAGTTAAACACTCCAGCCATAGCGGTACTGGTAGCGGTTGCAACAGTCATGTTGAGACCAAAATCTTTGTTATCCTCGTTCTTGGTAAGATCTACTTCTATCTTTCCGTTGTCCGAGTCTATATCGACATCAACTCTGATATCTAATCCTTCTGGCAGTACCGTACCGAGTGGATCCAAATGCCCCCAGCTAGTTAGTTTTCCGCTAGGCATCTTTTTAATAGCCGAAGTCATGCGGCGTTCGGAGTAGGAAAACCAGTCTTTCATGAACTGCTGAATCGTTTCAATGCCATATCTTTCAACAAGCTTGATGAGTCGTCTTTCTCCAATTCGTGCGGAGCCGATTTGAGCAAGGTAATCTCCGTACCATTGTTCAGGTACTCGGATTCTTCTTTTGCACATTCTTATAATGTCATCTACGTCCTGATAGTCGTTCTGAATCTTTACGCAAGGAAATATCAGCGCACCTTCCTCATAAACGTCTTTTGCATAAGCATGATAAGTACTAGGTATTGAGTTTCCGCAATCAGCCATATGAGCTTTGGCACAAGTCGTAAAAAGATGAACGCCATCAATTACAACTGGAACCATTACCATGTGATCGGCTGCGTGCGTATTCCCAGCATAAGGATCGTTATCTAGAAATGCATCGCCTGGTTTGAGATTTTCATGCAAAGCAGTCATTGACTCCCCTTGCAATGGACTACCAAATATATGGATAGGGAGCCCATCTCCCGGACACAGAAGCTGATTGTCAGCGGTGATAATAGAACAGGAAAAATCTCTCACGACAGCTAAGACAGCTGAACGGGCTGTGCGGAGAAGCGTGTTGGTCATCTCAGCTACGATCGCATTAATACGGTTAGATAGGACAGCCATATGGACCGGATCCATCTCATAGGAAATAACATTTTCTTTCTCAGTATTCATATTAGACCTTGTTCTGATGGTGTTAAAATATATCTTCCGCCAGCACTCACTTTGACTGTCGAGCCGGGGTTTATCACTAGCGTTGATGTTGGCTCTTCTATGATAGCTGGTCCTTTTACGAGAGCCCCTGTATTTAAATTCTGGCCTAAAAATATTGGCGTTTCAACTGGAGACTCCCCTCCAAAGTAGGCTGGTCGGCGCCTATCTTCATTGACCGTCTCACTGCCGTCTGTTTTGCCTGGTTCTAGAGAGGGCGCGTTTACGTCTGCTATCAGCCGACCCCGCCAGTTCAAACATTCTACAGTTTGTCCTATATCTGTTATTGCGAATACTCGATCATGCATTTTATGAAAAGCATCTACGAGAGCAGTGACATCGTTTTCACTGCTAAAGTGTCCGGTTTCAATTTCAACTTCGAGTTCCCAGACTTGGAACCGGTATCGCGCTTCCACAAAATAGCGTTTTTTGATTTTATCGAACCCGCGCAACCGCAGCCTTTCTGCGAACTCATCTAAGGTTTGATTAATCTTGCCAAGCGCCTCATTGACGCCTTCATAATCGAACATATCTGTAGCTGTTAATTTACTGGCGCCCGTTTCGGTAATGATATCTGAAAACTGCATTCCAGATGCACTTAACGCACCTGCTGTTCTGGGAATGAGCACAGTTGTGCAACCTAGTTCAGCTGCTATTGGAGCAATACCCAGTCCCCCCGCTCCACCACCGGCGACCAAGGTAGAGTCGGCAGGGTTAATCCCTTCATTTACTGTCAGCTCCTTGATCGCTTGAATCATGTTTTCATTAGCAACCGCCATGATTGCAAAAGCGGTTTGCTGCACATTTTGTTGCAATATTTCTGCCAACGGTTTGATAGATGTAATAGCAGCTTTTTCATTTAATTGCATTCTTCCGCCAAGGAAATGCGCAGGGTCGATATAGCCTAAGACTACAGCAGCGTCAGTCACCGTTGGTTGGGTGCCACCCAGATTATACGAAGCTGGTCCAGGCTCTGAACCTGCGGACTGCGGTCCTACTTGAAGAAGACCTCCGCTATCTACCCAGGCTATTGACCCTCCGCCTGCACCAATACTATGCACGGCGACAGATGCCATTCCCAAGTTATCTCCAGTCCATTGAGGACCAAGCCAAGTATCTCTCGTGAATTCCACCTGTCCGTCGCGTACTAGGCTGACGTCAAAGGTTGTTCCTCCAGCATCACAGACAATCACATCGTCACTGAGTTGCTCGGCGGAGGTATAAGCCAACCCAGCAATAGGGGCCATGGCAGGCCCAGACTTCACCAAGAAAATTGGTTTTTCTACTACGTCTTGTAAATGCATTACCCCACCAAAAGACGTACTTACTAACACATCGTTTTTATAGCCGGCATTTATTAAGTCCTTTTCAAGAGTGAGCAGGTATTCTTGCATTAAAGGCTTCAGAGAGGCATCAATCGCAGTAGATGATGCTCGTCTGTATTCTCTTAGAATAGGGTTGATCTCACTTGAAAGAGTATAGGGGATCCCAGGTAAAATCTTTTCGATCAAGGCGGCAATGAGCCTCTCGTGCGCTGGGTTTGCAACAGACCAAAGGAGACATACCGCGATGGCCTCTATTCCTTTTTCAGGAAAAGTCTTTAGTAACGACGTAACTTTCATTTCATCCAATGAAGTTTCTACACCACCTTCGGCGCTTATCCTTTCAGGGACCTCAAACGTAAGACTTCTAGGGATATAAGGCTCAGGATATTCCATACGGAGATTGTGCGTCTCTGATTTACCTCCTTCCTTTAAGAGCAGCGTATCAGGAAAGCCTTCAGTACTTATGAATGCTGTCCGAGCTGTTTTTCTTTCAACTATTCCGTTGGTCGCTCGGGTGGTGCCGTAGATGAATACTGAGGTGTCCCGCAGTAAATCTTTTACTGATGAGTTGAGTTCATCTGATACCACTTCTAAGGCAGCTGAGATGCTAGCGAACGCTCTCTTTTTATCAGTCAGTGCTTTACCTACAGTAAAGCGTCCAGTTTCGTCTGTCACGACGACGTCAGTAAATGTTCCACCTGTATCAACGGAAATTCTATAAGTCATTGAGTTCTCGCTTAGCTATTGAAATGTAGGGTTTATATGCTTATTGCGGCTCAAGCTAGCACAGTATTCCAGGCTGGGAAAGTACATTCCTGTTGTTTTTTCTCGAGTCTTCGATATTGAACTATTCTCAGCCATACTGATTTTTTGAGGTTTTATTGCGGCGAAAATCCAAAATCAATGCTGTGGAAGAAAATTATAAGCACATGTTGCTCTAGCATATATTGAAAAGGGCTAGTAGCGTAGGAAATTATTTTCATATTGAATGACAATCAAAAAATGTCAGCAATTGATCTTGTTTTTCTTGTAGAATATTTCTCTCAATGGTGGCTATTTTGAAGGCCCATGGTTTAGCAATGTAAACCCCGTCAGGCCTGGAAGGGAGCAGCGGTAGCATTAACTGGATGCGTGGTAGCCCTAGGAATAGCCACCGCCGTTACTTTGGTGACCTAAATTAAGTAATATCGAGATGTCGTATTATGAGCTACGAAGTGCTGGCGCGAAAATGGAGACCAACATCTTTCGATGAGGTAATAGGGCAATCCCACATTTTGCGCGCATTAGTCAATGCGTTAGATAGTGGAAGGATGCACCATGCCTATTTGTTTTCTGGTACCAGAGGGGTAGGAAAAACAACGCTGGCGAGAGTACTCGCTCGGGCACTAAACTGCGAGAGAGGCGTGACTAGTAAGCCTTGTGGCTCATGTGGTTCCTGCAGAGAAATAGACGGCGGCCACTCTGTCGATCTAGTAGAGGTAGACGCGGCGTCGAGGACAAAAGTCGAAGAGACCCGCGATTTGCTAGATAACGTTCAATATTTACCTAGCTCTAGCCGATATAAGATTTATCTGATAGATGAAGTCCACATGTTCTCTAATCATTCGTTTAATGCCCTTTTAAAAACTTTAGAGGAGCCTCCTCCGCACGTAAAATTTCTACTCGCCACTACTGACCCTAAGAAGTTGCCTGTAACTGTTCTATCACGGTGCTTGCAGTTGAATCTCTCCAAAGTTGAGAAAACAGAAATTTCTGACTATCTAGCAAAAATATTGAATTTAGAAGGGATACCATTTGAAGAAGATGGACTCGTCACGATAGCAAAGAATGCTGGAGGTAGCGTGCGTGATGCTTTGAGTCTCCTTGATCAGGCAATAGCACATGGGGCTGGAGCAGTTAAGACGGATAATGTTTTAGCAATGCTTGGAGCTGTGGATCAGTCGTATATTATTTCTCTGTTGAAGTGTTTAGCTGATGGAGACGGGCACAATTTAATAAAAGCGTCTCGAGCTTTTGGAGCATTTGCTCCTGATTACAGTTCAGTATTGACCGACATGTTATCTGTTTTAGTTAGAGTCGCGACAGTTCAGGCGCTTGGCTTAGCAAATCAAAAAATCGAAAGTGATGCAGAAATCATCGAACTTGCGCGAGAGGTGTCTGCTGAAGACTGTCAATTATTCTATCAAATTGCACTAGTCGGTCGAAAAGATCTTGAGATCACGCCTGATCCGGAATCAGGTTTTGAAATGAATTTACTGCGCATGTTAGCCTTCAGAAAAAAAGACTTTTCTGAAGTTACTAACCAGCTGGAAGAGAAGTCTACTGAAGTGGTCTCCAAAAAAAAAAGTGAGCAACTAGCCGACCAAGCTCAAATAGAAGCGGTCACAGAAGTAGCACTTTGCAGTAATGAGGATTGGCATGCTGTTGTGAATAGCCTAGATATTAACGGGCTTGCGCGTGAACTGGCGAGACACGCTATATTTGTAGAACTTGATCAAAATTCTTTGAAATTGTCTGTTGCATCGAAGCATGACAAGCTAATGCAAAAGAGGGCAGTTGACACTTTAGAACAACAAGTTTCTTCCTATCTGGGACAGGGAGTCACGCTTTCAGTCACTGTCGCCGAAGGTGATAGTTTGGCTTTATCGTTATCCGAACAAACTCTAGCAAATGAGCTGGAAGCACAGAGGACTGCCGAGAAAAAAGCTCGTGAAGATCCCACCGTAGTTGCTCTCAGCGAAAAATTCGGTGCGGTAATGACAACAGTGTCTCGAAAGACTTAGCTGCTAGCTAGCACAGGCGTTACCAGCTTAAAAAAGGGAGTATCACTTACCATGAAAAATGGCCTTGGAAATATGTTGAAGCAAGCTGAAAAAATGCAAAGCGAAATGGCTCGTGTACAAGAAGAATTAGCAGGGAGTCGTGTTGATGGCGAGTCCGGTGGAGGGATGGTAAAAGTGACCATGAATGGCAAACGGGAAGTTGTGGCCGTAAACATCGAATCTGTAGCAACTACCGAAGATAAAACTATGTTAGAAGATCTTGTTGCAGCAGCTGTCAACGATGCGATACGGAGGGTTGAAGAATTGTCGGTCGAGAAGATGGCGCAGATTACCTCAGGCATCGAACTTCCTGCTGGTATCAAGCTACCTTTCTAGTAGAATTTAATTTATGAATTTTTCCCCATTACTTACCGACCTAGTTCAGCGTTTGCAGTATTTGCCGGGTATCGGGCCAAAGTCAGCGCAAAGAATTGCATTTTATTTGCTGGAACAAAATAGAGATAAAGCTCGAACTCTTGCTAAGGCGATGGAACGGGCAGCAAATGAAATTGGTAGATGTCTTTCATGCCGCACGTTTAGTGAAGCCGATAAATGTCCGATATGCGAGGATATGTCGCGAGATCAGTCGCAGATCTGTGTTGTTGAAAACCCATTAGACATATTGGCCATAGAACAGACACCCGGCTATAGAGGTTACTATTTTGTTTTAATGGGTCGCCTATCCCCACTAGACGGTATTTCTGCGGAAAGTATCGGTATTCCTTTTTTGGACGCGAGGCTCAGCCAAGGTCAAATAAAAGAAATGATCGTTGCAACCGGGACTACGATAGAGGGCGAAGCGACATCGCACTACCTAAAAGAACTGGCGAATCGACGAGGCGTATCTGCTACTCGTATTGCTTATGGAGTTCCTGTCGGAGGTGAACTGGAGTTTGTTGATAGTTCTACTTTATCAAGAGCTTTAACTAACCGCCAGTCATTTTGAATGATCGCTGTATAGCAGATTCGGATGTTAAATTGTTTGCGTAATATGGATTGAATACAATAAGTAAAACAATGTGAGCGGAGTAATTAATGGAGTTTTCTGACGGCAATCTTATTTGGATTGATCTTGAAATGACGGGTCTTGAACCGGAGACAGATTTAATCATTGAAATAGCTACGATAGTTACCAACTTTGATTTAAGCGAGCAGGTGGCAGGGCCAGTTTTGGCGATCCATCAGTCCTCGGAAGCGCTCGCAAGTATGGATGAATGGAACACTAGACAGCACCGTTCTTCTGGATTGGTTGAAAGAGTAGTCAATAGTCAGATAAGTGTCAGTGCAGCTGAGTCTGCCACACTTGAGTTCTTGAACGAATATGTGCCTTTAGGGATATCACCAATGTGTGGCAACAGCATAGGTCAGGACCGCAGATTCATTTACAAATATATGCCTTTGCTAGCAACTTTTTTTCACTACAGAAACATAGATGTTAGCACGCTTAAGGAGCTTGCTGTCCGCTGGTTTCCTGAATTGCCTGTGTTTCAAAAATACAGCGCACATCTAGCTATGCAAGACGTACAGGACTCAATTAGCGAGTTAAAATATTATCGTGAGCAGCTGCTAAGAGCCCCTCAAAAGTAAGAGTGGTGTCTATGGGTGATAAGTTCATTTGGAAAGTAGTCACGGGCTGCGTCGATGGAATTAACAGGCGACTGTCTTTAGGTATTTCGTGATGAAAAACGATTTGAAAAAACCAACTGTGAAAGTTATCGCGAGTGAGGCCGAAATGGAAATGCTCGGCGCTCAAATAGCGCGTGCTGCAGGCAGTTCTTGTGTCTTTTATTTAGATGGTCCATTGGGCGCTGGGAAAACGGTCTTAGCTAGAGGCTATATCCGTGAGTTAGGTTTCATCGGCAGTGTTAAAAGTCCCACGTTCACTCTTGTTGAACCTTATGATGTAGGAGGCGTGATACTTAACCACTTTGACTTGTACCGCTTAAATGATCCGTGTGAATTAGAATTTATAGGTATAGACGACTATTTCTCTGGGGAGGCTAATATAATAGTTGAATGGGCCGAGAAAGGGGGAGAGTTTTTACCGACGCCTGATTTATATATTTCGCTTGATTACAGTTCGCAGTGCGACTCTAGGGAGGTTGGTTTGATTAGCGCAACTAACTTTGGCGACGAAATCTTGCTTAAGATGAGCAGCTGATAGGTAATGACTTTGGACGCAAAAAAAACAGACCTGCTTTTCCCCTTGTCTCTTTTCTTTTTGTCGAAGACAGTCACCGCACTTTGTCTGATTCTATCCTGTGGTGATAGCTTTGCCGGAGTTAACGCTATTCGAATGTCGAATCAGTTTGATACCGCACGAGTCGTTTTTGATATGGCGGGGAACAGTAATTACACGATTAGTCAATTAAATAATCCAGCACGGATAGTCGTAGATTTCAGCCATAAGAGCTCCGGAAAACCATATAACTTAGGTATAAAAAAGAATTCTTTTATAAGAGGATTTCGACATGGTTTGCGTGGACTAAAAAGCGAGCGGTTTGTCTTTGAGGTGAGGGGGCAGTCGAAGATATTATCTACTTTATTGCAGCCTACTACTGAAGTTGGCTATCGTCTTGTAGTTGATATTCTTCCTTTGGAAGTCTTATCAGTGGCTAAAGAACCTGCCGAAGGACGAATAGTCAGTACACCGGATAAAAAGAGAAGGATTGTGGTGGCGATTGACGCTGGACATGGCGGTAGGGACGTAGGTGCGATTGGCGCCGCGGGGACATATGAAAAAGACATCAACCTAGCTGTTGCCGAGCAGTTAGCGTCTTTTGTGAACGCAAATTCTGGTATGGATGCGATACTTACTCGCCGCGGAGACTCTTATGTCAAGCTCCGCAGACGACTTGCCATAGCTCGAAACCACAAAGCAGACGTATTTGTCTCTATCCATGCCGACGCATTTAGAGATCCTCGCGTCAAAGGGTCATCTGTTTATATTTTATCTAGCAGTGGGGCTAGTGGAGAAGCAGCTCGTTGGTTGGCTGATAAAGCTAATAAAGAGCAATTGGTTGGTGGGATATCTTTAGATAACAAAGATAGTTTGCTCAGTAGCGTTTTGATCGATCTATCACAGGCAGCTTCCATAGAAGCGAGCACTTTGTTAGGGAGAGCGGTACTGGAGGAACTTGAAAAAATAGGGCCATTGCATAAGAAAACAGTCCAAAAAGCGGGATTTGTTGTTTTGAAATCACCGGACATTCCTTCTGTTTTAATCGAGATGGCTTTTATTTCTAACCCATCTGAAGAGAAGCGTTTGACTAACGCAGGATACCAAAAAAAATTAGCCTTGGCAGTCTATGAAGGGATATTAAAATACTCTATCGGAGAGAGCGCCGAGAAATCTGCGATGGTCTTTCGAACGCATAAAGTAGTTCGTGGGGATAATTTGTCTGAACTGGGCGCGCGCTACTCGGTTTCCATCGAGGACCTGAAAAAAATGAATAATTTAGACAGTAATCTTTTGTTTGTAGGTGATACTCTTAAAATACCAGCTTTAGGCGGAAGAAGCTTTCGGGAACACCGCATTATAAGTGGTGATACGTTGTCCGACCTGGGTGTGCGTTATGGTGTCAGTGTTGCCAGCCTAAAGAGATTTAATGGACTTCGCACTGAAAAAGTCTATGTGGGAGATATAATTAGAGTTCCATGGTAGAAGCAGCCAGATACCGTCTTTGGAGTTCTCATGAGTTTGATTGAGCCGTTTCGTCAAGCTATCAATCCGTTGTCTGACTTATTGATCAATCAAATTGCAGCAGGAGAAGTTATAGACGGCCCTAGTGCGGTGGTGAAAGAGTTGGTTGAAAATAGCCTAGATGCAGGTTGCACGGCTATCGTGATTTCTCTCACGACTGGGGGTCTTGACGAGATCGTTGTGAGTGACGATGGGCGAGGTATTTTATCAAAGTACCTTCTGGCTGCTATCAAGCGGCACTCGACGAGTAAAATATTAACAGTCGAGCATTTGCAACATGTGTCCTCATTAGGGTTTCGAGGCGAGGCGCTAGCAAGTATTTGTTCGGTTGCTGACGTTGATATCTGCAGTTGGCATGCCGAAGAACAGCATGCTTGGTCTCTCGCTGTCAGAGCAGGTGGCAAGCCAATAGGGCCTCAACCTGCTGAAGGTAATCTGGGTACTCGTATCTCGATTTCAAGTTTGTTTTACAATATTCCAGCGCGGAAAAGGTTTTTGAAACAGGCTAGAAGTGAATATCTCAAGATTAAATTTTTAGTAAGACAATTCGCTTTTGCATTTCCTTCTGTGTCATTTTCTTTGAAAGATCCATCCTTCAAAGGCTTGGACTTTATGGCCGCTAAATTTCCTGAGCAGCATAATAGATGGGACAGATTATTTGGTAAGCGTTTTCAGGATGAGGCGCTGACAATCAAATCAGAACGGTCTCAGGTCAAGATATTGGGATGGGTTGGAGGTGCTGGACTAGCGCTGAGCAATACTGATAACCAGTTTTTATCTATCAATAATCGTATCGTCAACGATAAATCTATCTCTCATGCAATCAGAATGAGTTTTGTTAATACAATTCCTCCCGGTCGCTTTCCTGCTTATGGCCTTGCTCTATCAGTGCCTTTCGATTCTATAGATGTCAATGTTCATCCGCGAAAACTTGAGGTGAGGATAAAAAATATCCGCGAGTTACATGACATTATCTATTCGGAAGTTAACGGCGCGCTTTTTGGACGCTCTTATGGTCTATCGGAAGATTTGGCTAATATGTCTGTCAGCTATCCCGCTGTGGTGAGGGAAAGTCAACCATCTATCAGGAAGCCTATCGCCTACAGTGACTATGGGAGACCGACATTTGTTGTTGGGAATCAGTTTTTTATTCTTATTGGTGAAGAAGTAGTAAGAGCGATAGACTTAAAGCTAGCTTGGAAAACTGTGTTGCAGCGTCGATTGGACTCTCCCAATAACATTAACAGCAAATCGTTATTGTTGCCTCAGAGGCTTGAGACATCAGAAGCAATGACCTTACTGGCTGTAAAGAGCGGAATGGAAAAAATTGGTTTTCATTTCTCCGACTTGGGCGTAGCGGGAGAGGTGTTACGCGGAGTACCAGTAGTATGTCCGTCATTCTCGGCTGAAAAATTTTTGTCTACCCTATGTACGCTGCCTCTTCGTGAGGATGAACTTATAGAAAGTATTTCAAGTGCTATAACTGAAGCGATTGATTATGGGACGTTTGATAAACCAAACCTGGCAACTCTCGAAGAGCTTGTTTTGTCAGCGAGCTCCCTATCTTACGACTGGACCGGCTGGATGTTTGATTTAGATGTAACTGCGCTCAAGAGGGCCGATAAAAGTGGGCTGTGATATCGGGTACGAAGGGCCTTTAGTTTTTGTTATGGGGTCAACTGGGGTGGGGAAAAGTAATTTCGCCAGTAGGCTGTCTGATTTTTTCCCTCTTGAAGTTATTAACGTTGACTCGACTTCTGTATATAAGGGTTTAAATATAGGTTCAGGAAAACCAAATAAAAAAATTCTTACAGCGACTCCGCATCACTTACTTAGTTTTTGCGATCTAAGCGATACTTATTCAGCTGCTAGGTTTCGATTTGATGCCATCAAAGCAATCTCAGAAATACGGGCCAAAGGCAAAGTTCCTGTTTTAGTTGGAGGAACCGGAATGTATTTTCGTATGCTTGAGAGAGGTATGGCACCGCTTCCCGGGGCGAATGCAGAAATTCGGAGAAATCTACAATCGCTATTGAAGAGGAATGGAGTAGAGCACCTTCATTCTATTTTAAGTAAGTTAGATCCTCTATCTGCTGAGCGAATAAATCCAAACGACCCTCAGAGAATAATCAGAGCGATTGAGGTATGCAGAGTTTCCGGCACCAAGATGTCGGTCCTTTTACAAGTCTCTCAGGAACCTCTAAGTATGCCCCCCGTTAAGCTTGTTCTCACTTTACGAGAAAGAGCGAAAATACACGAGCGAGTTTCATTGAGATTCCTGTTGATGTTGGAACAAGGGTTGATTAACGAAGTGAGCGAACTTCGTCGCTCTAATAAGATGTTTCGGGATTATTCTGCTCTCGACAGTGTAGGATACAAACAAGTAGGAGAATTTTTAGATGGGCAAATTAGTTATCAAGAAATGATTGAAAAAGCTATTATCGCGACACGCCAGCTTGCTAAGCGTCAGTTGACGTGGCTGAATCGAGAAGATCGGTCGGTTTGGTATGAGTGGTCGGAGCCAGATAAAAACATTAAGAGTATCCTCAAATATCTAGCTGAGCGAAGTATAATCGCTTGAGCGGTATTTCGATATTATCAATGAGTGTTGATAAATATTTTAAACGCATCCAGTTAAGGTAATTGTTAATTTAAATGTCAGCGGCAGAAGAAAGCGTATTGTTACTTAATATTCAATTGTCGGCGGAATCGTCGGCGGACACCAGTGAGCTATCTGAACTGGTGGTGGCCGCGGGACTAATAGTAGTCGGTGAGATTTTGTCTAAGCGTGCAGCTCCAGATTCAAAATTCTACGTTGGTAAAGGGAAGGCCGAGGAGGTCGCTCTTTTTGTGAAAGAGAATGACGTTCAACTAGTTATTTGTAGTAAGGATCTGTCTCCAGTGCAACAGCGTAATCTTGAGAAGCTAGTTTGCTGTACCGTTATCGATAGAACTGGGTTGATCTTAGATATTTTCGCGCAACGGGCCAGGTCTTTTGAGGGAAAACTGCAGGTGGAGTTGGCACAACTGGAACACTTGTCAAGTCGGTTGGTACGTGGTTGGTCCCATCTGGAGCGTCAAAAGGGCGGAATTGGCTTGCGTGGGCCGGGAGAAACACAGTTAGAGACTGACAGGAGATTGATAGGTGGGAGGATAAAACAAATTAAGTCACGCTTGAATAAAGTTAAAAAACAGCGTTTCCAGAATGGTCAATCACGTAAAAAAGCGTTACTTTCCACAGTAGCTTTAGTTGGTTATACAAATGCCGGCAAATCAACTCTTTTTAACAAGTTAACTGGCAATAGTGTGTATTGCGCAGACCAATTGTTTGCGACGTTAGACACGACGATTGGATCATTAGTAATTAACGGTGAGAATCCTATATTACTTAGCGATACTGTTGGCTTCGTTAAAAGCTTGCCGCATAATCTCGTAGAGGCTTTTGCCGCAACGCTAGATGAAACACGCGAGGCAAAGCTCCTTCTTCACATTATAGATGCAAGCGATCCGGCTAGAACAGAACGTATTGAACAGGTTAACGAGGTTCTGCAAAGCATTGGGGCATCCGAAGTGCCTGTGATAGAGGTGTATAACAAAATCGATAAAGTTTCTGATTGTGTGTCGCACGTCGACTATAAAAGTGATCTAAAGGCGCAGAGGGTTTGGCTCTCCGCAGAACGGGAGATCGGGCTCGACCTATTGCTGGATGCAATTTCCGAACAGGTTAATGACGAGAAAGTTGCCGAGAGAGTAACAATCAAGTGGGAGAGTGGCGGTAAATTAAGAGCTATGCTCTATGAGTGGGGCGCTGTGACTGATGAGACATTGGGCGCAGAAGGGGAGTGGGTTTTAGAAATTGTGTTATCAAAAACTAGATGGCAAATTTTTACCAGTAATGAGGACTATAGCGATTGTGTTTCGGTAGAAGGAAGAAATTCGTCGAATTTGCATGCGACATTCTATTAATACCACTTCAACCTTGATTTTGGTGCTATTATTCATTGAACAAGGTATTACAGGCTATTACAATCTTATAGCCTGTTAATGTAGTCACTTAATTAAAAGCGAGTTTGATAAGTATGTCCTGGAACGATTCTAACGGAAACGATCAAGATCCCTGGAAAAACAAAGGGAACAACCAAGGTCCACCTGACCTTGACGAGGTTGTGCGAAAAATGCAGGAGAAGCTTAGCAGTATTTTCGGTGGCGGCGGTAAGGGTAAGGGTAAAGGTAAAGGATCTGGAAACCCAGGCAATAGCGGAACGTTCCTGGTGGTATCTATTCTTCTATTGGGCCTGCTGGCTTGGGAAATGGTTTATCGTATTGATCCAGCAGAAAGAGGTGTCGTAATGCGTTTCGGGCAGTATATTTCGGTACTGCAGCCGGGACCTCACATACGGTTCCCTAGACCCATTGAACAAGTGGTGAAAGTTAACGTTGAGAGAATCCAGACGTTAACATCTGATTCGGCGATGCTTACGGGAGACGAGAATATCGTTGATGTGGAAGTGGCGATCCAATACCGCATTAAGGATGTAAAGAATTACTTATTTGCTATTGCTGATCCAGACGTTTCTGTGAGGAGAGTGACCGAGTCTGCAATTAGAGACATTATCGGCGGAAGCACGCTATCTTTCGTAATTACTGAAGGAAGAGCTGAGATTGCTACCAACGCTCAGACGTTGATTCAGGAAATACTTGATAACTATTCATCTGGAGTAGAGGTAACCAGTGTAAACATGCAGCCAGCGAAGCCTCCAGAACAAGTGAAAGCGTCTTTTGACGATGCAATAAAAGCACGCGAAGATGAACAACGTAAAATTAATGAAGCAGAGGCCTACCGGAATGAAGTTGTTGAAAGATCGGCAGGTGAAGCGGCTCGAATTCGACTAGACGCGGAGGGCTACCAGAAGAGTGTTATTTCTCAGGCTGAAGGTGAGGCGAGTCGGTTTAGCCAGCTCTATACTGAATATGAAAAAGCACCAGTAGTGACTAGGAACAGACTTTACTTAGATGCTATGGAGCAAGTGATGAGCAGTTCATCTAAAGTCGTAATGGACAATGAAGGCTCATCGAATCTGATGTACCTACCTCTTGATAAACTTCTCGAGCAGACTAACAAGAAAGCTCGAGATGTCGATAGTATTGACCCAGGCCCATATCAGCCTGCTACCGAGGACTCCACTCGTCAAAGACGCGCACCTCGAATTAATAGATAGAAAACGGATAACTTTAACGAGTTATTATTTGATGACATATAACCAAATAGGTTTGTAAGTGATGGCTAAACAAATATCTGGATTAATTGGAGTTCTTTTTCTTATCGGATTCTACATATGCACGTTTCGAGTTTATGAATATCAGAATGCGATACTGTTCCAGTTAGGAAAGATCGAGCGTTCTGATCTTAAACCTGGACTCCACTTCAAGCTGCCTTTTGTCCAGAATGTGAGAACGTTTGATCTTCGATTGCAGACTTTGGATGCGGAGCCACAAAGGTTCTTAACTGGCGAGAAGAAGGATGTAATTGTGGACTCTTTCGCGAGATGGAGAATAAATGACGTTGTCCAGTTTTATAAATCCAGTGATGGAGATCCTCGCAGGGCAGGTTTCTTATTGTCCCAAAAAATCAACGATAGCCTGAGAAGTGAATTTGGTAAAAGGACGGTACAAGAAGTAGTGTCTGGGGATCGTGGAGCGATTATGCAAAGTGTTACTCGCATTGCCAACGAACGGGGTCTTGATTTAGGCATGGAAGTGTTAGATGTCAGATTGAAAAGAATTGATTTACCTACTGAAGTGAGCAGTAATGTCTACGAGAGGATGAGGTCAGAAAGGTCTAGAGTTGCGAGAGAATTTCGAGCGAGAGGCGATAAAGAATCTATGACCATCCGCGCTGATGCAGATAGACAACGGACGGTCATATCAGCCGAAGCCTATAAAGACGCTCAGGAAATGCGCGGGTTCGGCGATGCAGGAGCTGCAGAAATCTATGCAAAAGCATACAATTCTGACCCAGAATTTTATGACTTCTACCGAAGTCTAGACGCATATAAATCCGCTTTTAACAGTAAGAACGATGTACTGCTTCTTAATCCAGATACTGAGTTCTTCAAGTACTTTGTGAAACCTAGCCTTATTAAGTAACGCTAGGAGACAGAACTGTATTCCGAGCTTAAGAGTCCACCCATCCCCTTGGGTGAGGTGTACCGCTCCGGTCAACCTTGCTAGAATAACCGTACTTATTTAATAAAGTCTTTATTATTAAAAGATAGCGTATTACATCAGAATGAGGGCTTATCTGGAGGTTTAGGTTCCTCATGATGATAGAGGTGGAAATTGAAAGACAATAATAACTGGTTGCTGCCTGACGGCGTAGATGAATCTCTTCCCGAGGAAGCCTTGCGCGTCGAAAATCTTCGGCGAATGATAATAGATATTTTATCAAGTTGGGGTTACCGGTTAGTAATTCCACCCATGATCGAGTACTTGGAATCATTGTTAGCTGGTATGGGCGAAGATTTAGACTTGCAGACTTTTAAATTAACTGATCAAAGGAGTGGTCGGGCGATGGGAGTGAGGGCTGATATCACTCCACAAATAGCAAGGATTGACGCTCATCGTCTACCTTCTGATGATCCTCAACGGCTTTGTTATGTTGGACCGGTAGTTCACACGCAGCCAGAAAAATTTGCCGGCTCTCGTAACCCTCTGCAAATTGGTGCTGAAATCTTTGGTCATAAAGGGATAGAGAGTGATGTTGAAGTCATCTCTTTGCTTCTAGAGTGCCTTTCCGCCACAGGGATCCCTAAGATCACTTTAGAAGTGGCTCATATGGAGATATTTCACGGGATTTGTGTCGGTCAGAATTTCGATCCTGCCTGCGAACATAAGATACTAGAAGCTTTGTCGAAGAAAGATAAGGCCACTCTCTGTGAGTTGTTAGAGCAAGCTGATGCTAGCGAAGAAGTATTAAGCCATCTTACGGCTCTTCTGCAATTAAACGGCAGCATTTCTGTGTTAAAAGATGCAAAAGCTAAACTGGCAAGTGCGTCGAGTCCAGTGCAGGTTGCTCTTGAGGAACTTTCTCAACTATCTGATATTCTCACCGCAACAATCCCACATCTTGATTTACACATAGATCTTGCGGAAATGCGTGGCTATCGGTATCACACGGGGATCATGTTTGCGGCGTATACAGCTGCCGCTGGCCGAGCGATTGCCTGGGGTGGGAGATATGATAATACTGGAAAGCTTCTGGGTAGAGAAAGAGGTGCTACCGGCTTTAGTACTGATTTAAAAGTTCTAGAAGGTCTTTTATCGAAGGCAGTTAGCGAGACTGACGTTGTTTATGCGCCTGAAGGCTATGACAAAGGTCTTTTGAAGGCGATCAATGACTGTAGAAAAAGAGGGTCAATTGTAGTTCAAGAATTGCCTAATCAAGTTGGTGGCACAGCGAACGCAGGTTGTAATAAGCATCTTGTTAAAATAAACGAGGTATGGGAAATCAAGGCAATCTCGGACTAGATTGGTTTCAGTTTAATTCAAAAGCGTAAAAAAGGACTGGGTTTGGGAAAATCAATTGTAATTGTTGGCACTCAATGGGGTGACGAAGGCAAAGGCAAAATAGTTGACATGCTGACTGATCGGGCAACTGCGGTCGTTCGCTTTCAGGGAGGTCATAATGCTGGACATACAGTGATCATTAACGATGAAAAAACTGTCTTACATCTTGTCCCTTCTGGGGTGTTACGAGAAAACGTTAAATGCCTTATAGGTAACGGAGTTGTGATCTCGCAAGAAGCGCTAATAGAAGAGATTTTGATGTTAGAAGCTAGCAATGTCCCAGCCAGAAAAAGAATTACTGTTAGTCCTTCATGTCCACTCATTCTTTCCTACCATGTGACTCTAGATAAGGCGAGAGAAAAAGCCTCCGGCAGTAATGCTATAGGGACTACTGGCCGAGGTATCGGTCCTGCTTATGAGGATAAAGTTGCAAGACGTGGTTTACGGGTAGGCGACTTGCTAGACGGGAAGCGGTTTGCTGAGAAATTGAAGCGTCCATTGGATTACCATAATTTTGTGCTTGAGCATTATCACTCTCTGGCACCTATAGATTTCAATGCTCTTCTTGATGAGCAAATGTCACTTGCGGAGCAGATAATTCCACTGGTTGGCGATGTTAGTAATATCATCGAACAGGAAGATAGCCGCGGTGGTAATATTCTGTTCGAAGGTGCGCAAGGAACGTTTCTTGATATAGATCACGGGACCTACCCTTTTGTTACTTCATCGAATACGACTTCGGGATTTGCAGCGCCTGGATCTGGTGTGGGTCCGTGTATCTTCGATTATGTTTTGGGGATCACTAAAGCTTACACCACACGGGTTGGGGCGGGACCATTTCCAACAGAGCTGTCTGATGAGGTGGGGTTACATTTAGCGGAGAAAGGCCATGAATTTGGAGCGACTACAGGAAGAGCTCGGCGTTGTGGTTGGCTAGATGGAGTTGCTTTGAGACGCGCGAAACAATTAAATAGCTTATCAGGACTCTGTTTGACCAAATTGGATGTATTAGATGGTCTAAAAAGTGTCGCTATATGCATAGGTTATGAGTGCTCGGGTCAAGTCTACGACACAATGCCGGCGGGAGGAGACGAAGTGGGACGTATGACACCTGTCTACGAGCATCATCCAGGATGGGCACAATCCACTTCTGGCATTACCTCATGGAAAGACCTTCCAAAAAATGCCCAGGCCTATATATCAAGAGTGGAAGAGGTGGCTGGCACTTCAGTTGATATAATATCGACCGGCCCTGAGCGGTCAGAGACTATTGTTTTGAGACATCCTTTTGAGTGATATCTAAGATGACCATGGCTTTATGAAAGGCGATCCTTTTGAACTGGTAAAGCGGTGGCTAGCCGATGGTCAGGAAACTGAGAGCAGTGTTCCAGAAGCGATGTCAGTGGCGACTGTTGATGAATTAAATAGACCTTCTATCAGACTGGTGTTGTTGAGAGGATTTGATGAGCAAGGGTTCGTTTTTTATACCAATTTAGCAAGTAGTAAAGCACAAGATATTGTCCGCAATAATAACGTTGCGCTTGGGTTTCATTGGAAACAGCTACGCAGACAGATGAGAGTTCAGGGAACCGCTTCCATGGTATCCGACGAGGAAGCTGATAAATACTTCGCCTCTAGAGAGCGCGGTTCTCAAATTGGTGCGTGGGCGTCTCGACAGTCAGATGTGTTAGGAAGCAGTCAAATTTTAGAAGAACAGGTGACTTACTATACCAAAAAATTTGGCGACGCCGTTATCCCCCGGCCAGAATTCTGGTCAGGTTACAGAGTTTTCCCTGATAATATAGAGTTTTGGGAGGAAGGTGAGAGTCGCCTACACAAACGGAATTACTATCGGAAAGAACAGGGCGTTTGGAAAGCTCGGCTTTTATATCCGTAACTGTTCAAAATTTAAATAAAAAGTCTTCTTAGGCGGCGGTACGAGCTATGTCGCTGATAATTCTCTCTAGGTGGTTCAGTGTTCGACAAGGATCGACTCTATCGCAACACGCCCCGAGCTTTTGCATCTCCGAGTCGCCTGTATTCCAAAAACTGCGCGGTTCAGGGTTCAACCAGAGAACCTTTTTTGCACGGTTATGGATTCTCCGTAAAGCGAGGTGACCGGAATCTCCGTAATTAGACCGTGCATCTCCTAATATTAAGACAGTAGTGCGATGGTCGATTTCATGTCCAATTAATCTTTCAAGCTCGGATAGTGCGCCTCCATAGTCGGTAGAGCCAGATCCCCATTGTTTTATGGTTTCGGCTAAGGCCACTTCAGCGGAGTTATTTTCAAAAAGTTCGGTTACTTCACCTAGGTAATTTGAAAAAGCAAAGCTTCTGACTTTAGGGATGATTTCGCTCACGCTGTAAAGAAAAAGCAGTAGAAATCGCGCGACTTGAGATACCGAGCCGGAAACGTCGCAAATTGCAATTACTTTGGGTCTGTCAATTTGAACTCGCTTCCAAACTGTATCAAACATAATCCCGTCATATTGGATGTTTTTTCGAATTGTGTGACGGACATCTAGATAGCCTCGTTTGGATTTTCGGCGTCTTCTTGAGTGAATCGAAGTTAGTTTCTTGGCTAACTTTGAGACTAATTGCTTCATCACTTTGAAGTCTCGAATTTCTATTCGTGCTAGTGGAGTTTTTTGCAATATTTCTTGTCGTAAATCGTTTGCTTCATTTGCGGTATAGAGCAAAAGACTTTTGTCCACTATGCTGGCTACATCCTCAATGAGTGACGCTTTAAGATGTTGCAGTCTGTAGAAATCTGATTTTTCAGCATCATCATTATCCGTGGGTGTGTATAGGCGTTCATCGACCGTATCGATTCCAATTTTTTCTAGAATTCTTCTCATATAGACACCACGTTGAGTGAAGATACGGATATTCTGCAGTTGTACGTCTTGAACAGCCGCCGCCAGCAACTGCTGCAACGCAATCTGATCATCAGACTCTAGAATACTAAGTAGCGTTTCACCTTCTAAAGAATTGAGAACGTCCGCAGTCTTGGCATGTGCATCCTCGGATTCAACAGAGATCTGGCGGTCATGGTCCTTTGTCTCATCAAGACCCATACTTAGGTCAAAGAAGAGATCAAAGCATTCGTTGAAGCTCTTTTTATCATCTATCCCTTTCGCCAAAGCCATTGAGAGGGCATGCTTTAGCAGTAGCTTGTTTTCAATTCCTACTGTTGCTAGCACTCTGTTCGCATCTATGCTTTCTGCAGTGGATACTGTCACATTTGAGGATCTTAAAGCTTTTATGAAGTCTGAAAGCACGAATCTTTTTCTTTAAGTGTCTTTAATAGCGTTACGAATTAAGGTCGGGACTTCAGGGTTCGTGTGTTCTATGTCATCCTGAAATTTAAGTAGTAAATTGAGTGTGCTTCTCACCAAGTGGGGTTCTAGTTCCGTTGCGTTTAGTAGTACCAATGCTCTAGTCCAATCCAAGGTCTCGCTAATCGAAGGTAACTTTTTGAGGTCCATTCCCCTGAGTGACTGCACAAAGTTAACAATTTGTTTGGAAAGAGATTGGGGGACATCAGGCATTTGAGTCTTTATGATTTCCTGCTCGAGCTTGTGTTCTGGAAATGGAATATATAGGTGCAAACAACGACGTTTTAGTGCATCTCCAATTTCTCTAGTGTTGTTGGAGGTTAGAAAAACTACCGGAGGTACTTCCGCCCGTACCGTTCCTATTTCTGGAATTGAAATTTGGTAGTCTTGTAATATTTCTAAAAGAAATGCCTCGAACTCTTGATCTGACTTATCTACTTCATCGATGAGCAAGACTGCTCCATTTTTTTCCCATAATGCTTTTAACAAAGGCCGTGGCTCTACAAAATCTTCACTAAAAAAAACGTCATCAAATGCATGTAGCTTCTCTACCGCCTGACTTAGGTCTCCAGCATCTTCTAATATATCCGATAGCTTTTCTTTTAGAACTTGCGTATACAACAGTTGTTTCCCGTACTTCCATTCATATAGCGCCTTGGATTCATCCAATCCTTCATAACACTGCAGTCTAATAAGAGGTTTGCCAAGAAGTTTAGAAGTGGCTATAGCAAGCTCGGTTTTCCCGACACCTGGTGGTCCTTCAATTAGAATTGGCTTGATAAGTGCCTGAGCTAAGTACAGCGCAGTCGCTATTTCAGCACTCGCTATGTAGCCATGCCCTTTAAGCTCTTTTTTGGCAGAGTTTATTACTTCTTCGCTCGATACTTTTGAGAGCTTTGGCACTATAACTTTCCTTCTATATTATTTTCTAGTTACTCTCTGAATTTCTTGAGAGCCATTCTGCTCGTTCTATTAGTCTTCGCGCAACATCATTAGATAGCGAATCAATCTGAGAAAATTTTCTTAGGGTCATCGGGTTTGGGCGCAAGGCAGTTATAACTTTTTGATATTCTAATAGAGATGGATTCCTTTCCACTCTATGTTCGAGTTTCAGTTCATCTCCGAGACTTACCTTTCCTTCTTCTAGAACGCAATAGTACCAACCTGAGATACTGTTCGTAAACATGAATGCAGCAACACCCTGCTGTGCATATCGAGCATCAATTTTCCAACATGGCTTTCTAGGTTCAGAAAGCTGCACCTTAGCAGAGCCTAAGCTGAAAATATCCCCTAGATAAATATTTCCCTCAGTTATGCCGGTGGTGCTTATGTTTTCGCCGATGCTTCCTGGACAAAAAATAGGTTTTAGAAGAGGAAAGTTTTTAGAGAGAGTGACGTAATGCTCGCTGGGAAAATGATGCAGAGCTTTTGTTGCGCCACCATGTATAGTTTTATCACCGATAAAGTCGTTCATAAGTCCTCGTTTAGAAAGTCTAACTGGCTTGCTGACTGCCTCTTTGTACATGCCTGTCCTATTGCCTCTTTCTCCGATAAGCTTACATTTTCCAACATAGATGGATTGAACAGTAATTTTTTTCATTTATATAGGGTCTTTATATATGTAGCGTAACTGGTACAAAAGCTGAGAGAATAGATTATAAATTATAATGAAGGAAGTGTAGATGCTTTTTAAGGCAGTACTATGGGATTTTGGTGGAGTATTGACAACGTCTCCGTTCGATTCTTTTAATGATTTCGAGCGAGAAAGAAAATTACCGTTGGATTTTATTCGGGGAGTAAATGCCGTCAATCATCAAGATAATGCATGGGCTCAGCTAGAGTCTAGTTTAATTGATGCTGAAACATTCGATGAGCTTTTTTTTGCCGAAAGCCGTGCACTGGGCCATGCCATTCGTGGGGCGGAAGTGCTTTCTCTTATTGGGAGACAGACTGTCAGACCCAGGATGGTCGACGTTTTGAGAATCTGTAAGGAAAGTTTCATGAATGTCTGTTTAACTAACAACGCTCGGACAGGCAAGGGCTTAGCAATGTCAGGTTCGGAGGACTACGCTAGAGATGTTTCTGATGTGATAGAGTTATTTGACGAAGTGATTGAATCTAGCAAAGAAGGTATTAGGAAGCCTGATCGCGCTATTTACAGTCTGGCATGCGATAGGATGGAAGTTGATCCTAGGGAAGTAGTCTATTTGGACGATCTTGGGGTTAACCTTAAGCCAGCACGTGATATGGGTATGAGTACGATTAAAGTAATTAGTGAGAGCCAAGCGATATCCGATCTAAGTGCTGTTCTAGATCTAGATTTTTATTGATGCCAAACCGAAGCTGAATCATTGCGAGAGGCCTATATGTTGATTTTCAGACAATTATTTGACGAACGCTCCTCTACTTATACTTATCTTCTGGGGGATAGAGAGACAGGGGATGCGGTTTTAATTGATCCGGTTTTTGAGCAAGTGAACCGAGACTTGGCGCTGATACATGAGCTTGGCCTTAGTTTAAAAGCCGCACTCGACACTCACTGCCATGCGGATCACGTTACAGCCGCATGGCTGCTGAAACAGCGTACTGACTGCGATGTGGCGGTAGGTCTAGCGTCGGGAGTTTCAGGAGCTAATCTATATCTGACAGATGGTGATCGCGTCTGTTTTGGTCAATATGTATTAAAAGTGCTCTCCACTCCCGGGCATACTAAAGGGTGTACTAGCTACTTTTTAGAGAGCGATTCTAAAATATTTACGGGAGACACTCTGCTCATTAGGGGGTGCGGGAGAACCGATTTCCAAGATGGCAGCGCAGCAGAGCTTTACCGCTCTGTCCGAGGTAAAATTTTTAGTTTGCCTTCCCATACAGAAATTTATCCTGCACATGATTATCGAGGTCTGACAGCGACGAGCGTTGGAGAGGAGGAGCAACATAATCCGCGCCTTGGAGGCAGAATTAGTGAGACAGACTTTGTCGGGTACATGAACAATTTGAATTTGCCTTACCCGAAAAATATTGATTTTTCTGTTCCCGCGAATTTAGTTTCTGGAGAGCCTGAAAACAAGAAAGATCCTTTCGATGAAAAACAATGGGGCCCACTGAGATACACCTTTGCTGGCTTTTGGGAAATTGAAGCATATTGGCTGCAAGAAAACTTAGATAAAGTATGTATTGTAGATGTGAGAGAAATGGAAGAATGCGATGGGCCACTCGGCTTTATTAGCGGAGCCATGTTAATACCCCTTGGTCAACTGAAGAGTCGATTGAAAGAGATTCCGGAAGATAAGCCAGTAGTGACTGTTTGTAGAGCTGGAAGTCGTTCCGCACGAGCATCTTTAACTTTGAAAGAAAGTGGGTTTCCGCAGGTCGCTAATCTGACTGGAGGGATGTTGGGGTGGTGTGCTCTACATCGTGTACCTAGTGATTGACGAGTTTCAGACAAGGATTGCTATTACAGCAGTATTTAATGGGTAGTTAATGTTTTTTAAAGAGAATTTTTTATGAAAATCGACACAATGTTTACGCCTAGTTCGCCGAGCAATATTATAAAAAAAGCTGTGGAAATGGAGCAGAATGGTTTCGACTGCGCCTGGACATTTGAGGCGATGAGTGACCCGTTTTTGCCTCTTGCTCATGCCGCAGCAGCTACGGAAAAGCTTGAGATAGGAACTAACATAGCTGTAGCATTTGCCCGTTCTCCTTTTTCTATGGCGCAGATTTCCTGGGACTTGCAACGCGACTCTGGAGGCCGATTTCATTTAGGTTTAGGTACTCAAGTGCGTGCGCATATTGAGCGTCGATTTTCTGCGCAATTTGATCATCCAGCTGCGAGAATCACAGATTACATTAATTGCGTTCGCGCTATTTGGGATTCTTTTCAAAATGGAACTAGGCCAAACTTTGACGGCCCTTATTACAAGTTTAAGCTCATGAATCCGTTTTTTGATCCAGGACCCATTTCTCATCCTTCGATTCCAATTTATTTAGCGGGGGTAAATCCGAGAATGTGTCGCGCGGCCGGGGAAGTTGCTGATGGTTTTCATGTTCATCCCGTCCATTCAAAAAGTTATTTGCAAAATGTGGTGCGACCGGCTGTTCGTGCTGGAGCGCTGTCTGCAGGGAGAAAAACCGAAGACATCAGTCTGTATGCGCCTGTCTTTGTGATCACTGGAGATACTCAGCCTGAAATGGATACGATGGAGCAAGCTGTCCGACAGCAAGTGTCTTTTTATGGCTCTACTCCGAGCTATGCAGCTATTTTAGAACATCATGGATACAATGATTTGAGTTCTAAATTGAATGGTTTGATGAGACAGGGTAAAACTAAAGAAATGGCTGCTGCAATTCCCGAAAATTTAATCAGCGAAATAGCAGTGATCGGAAAGCCGCACCAGATCGGTTCGCTACTGAAAGAACGTTATACCGGGGTATTGGACCGTGTTTCTGTGTATCAATACGCTATGGGAGCGAATGTTGAGTTCAGAAATTGGTCAGAACTTGTTGCAGAAATACACAACTAATTGTCAGGATAGCTACTTGGTCTTTTTTCGAGGAAGGCGCTAATTCCTTCTTCGAATAAACCGGCGCTTGCACAGAGAATTTGTCCTCTATCTTCGAATGCAACTGTAGCATCAAGGCTAGAGGAGTCGATAGATATCCCAAGACCTTCTTTCGTTAATCTGAGGCCAAGCGGTGATGTCTTGAGCATGTCTTCTGCCATGCTAAGACCCTCTTCTTTTAGATGTTCTTGACTGACAACTGCTGACACTAAGCCCAAACTCAGCGCTCTTTCAGGAGTAATGAATCGGCCAGTCATCATGAGCTCTGCCGCAACGGATTGACCCACAGATCTGGGAAGGAAATAGCTGATACCAACGTCACAGCCAGTGAGCCCTACCTTAACCATTGCAACATTTATCTTCGCATCATCGGATATGATTCGAACGTCGGACGCTAGAGCAAAAGCCAGCCCACCTCCAGTAGTAGCACCATGAGCTAGACAGATAATAGGCTGAGGACAGCGCCTCATTCGGACGTATATTTCACTGACTTGCCTTTGAAACCGCAGTCCTGTTATTGGCCCAGCACTGACACCACTCGCTGACTTGAGGTCATAACCGGCACAGAAAGCTCTCCCTGAGCCCTTGAGAATGACAACTCTGGTGTTGTGTTTAAATTGAAGTTTTCCAAAATAGTCTTGCAACTCTTCGCACATTTCTGGAGTAATTGTATTTAAATGATTTGGCCTGTTCAGAGTAAGCCAATCTATTGCGTCTTCGCTTTCAATAATTATAGTTTTATACATTGTCCTCAATTCCTTCATATTCTCTGCAAAGATATAGTCGGTCAAACGAAATGTTTGCGACACAGCAATAAGTAGTACTACTATAATTTAAAACCCCTCTTTTGAACAATGGGCGACTCGTTCTGATAGCATATAAACGCATTTGTTGAGGAGTAGATAATGTCACAGAATTATTTTGATTTGAAAGGGAAGATAGCATTAGTTGCGGGCGCCAGTCGAGGTATTGGACAGGCTATAGCTATAGCATTGGGAGAGCATGGCGCGCACGTTATAGCGCTTAGTCGAGGCGAAGGTGGCTGTGCAGAAACCATAAAATCAATCTTTGATAGTGGAGGTTCAGCTGAAGGGATTGCTTGTCATATTGGGCGAATGGATGATATCGCTAAAGTCTATAAACACGTCGACGAAAATCATGGGAAGCTAGATATTTTAGTTAATAATGCTGCTGCAAATCCGTATTACGGTCATATTTTAGAAACAGACATTGTATCTTTTGAAAAAACCATTGATGTGAATTTGCGTGGTTATTTTTTTATGTGTCTGGAAGGCGCGAAGCGGATGAAGTCCAACCGCCGAGGTTCTATAGTTAACGTAGCTTCCGTAAATGGAGTGACTCCGGGTGATAAACAAGCTATTTATTCGATCACTAAAGCTGGAATCATTAATATGACTAAGGCATTTGCAAGAGAATGTGGAGAGTTTGGAATTCGTGTGAATAGCTTGGTTCCTGGTTTGACTCGAACACAGTTTGCGCAAGCGTTGCATGACGATGAAGAATTCATGTCAAATCATCTCCCTCGAACACCGCTAGGTCGTGCCGGAGTTCCAGATGAGATGGTTTCAGCGGTTCTTTATCTAACCTCTGACGGTAGTAGCTATACTACCGGCTCTTCTATCGTAGTTGACGGCGGTTACTTGGCGTAGTTCTTAGTCTACGGTTAACGGCGCAGAGGCCTGACACGGCGACTATGTTTTTATATCATAGGGCAGCACGTTTTCTGAGTTAAACAACAAAGATGCGGATTTCGAAATTGTTATTTGGAGATATTTTATGAGTTTATTGATAAATCCACGGGATATGGATTTTGTCTTATATGAGTTGCTAGATGCTGAGCATCTTACTCAGTCGGATATTTTCGCTGATTTAGACCGTGATACATTCAACGCTGTCATTGGTACCGCAAAAAAGTTGGCAGAAGATAAGTTTGAGCCTTTTGCGGCGAAGCTGGATGCTAACGAGCCAACGTTTGATGGGAATGTGGTCTATATTATTCCCGAAGTTAAAAAGGCCTTAGATGCATATGTTGAAGCTGGGTTCATGGGTATTGCCGCCGACGCAGATGATGGTGGTATGCAGTTGCCATGGGTTATAGCGCAAGCAGCATGCGCTTATATTGCAGCTGCTGATGTCTCAGCCAACGCATATCCGTTTTTAACACATGCGGGAATAAATTTACTCTCCACTTATGGTTCCAAGCCTCAGAAAGACAAGTATCTGAAGCCTTTAATCGAGGGTCGATTTTTTGGCACCATGTGTTTGTCTGAGCCACAGGCTGGGTCATCTCTTTCTGACATTAAACTGAAAGCGGAGAAGACCAATGAAGAGCACTACTCTATTTCTGGCACTAAAATGTGGATTTCAGCTGGCGAGCATGAGTTGTCGGAAAACATAGTTCATTTGGTACTCGCAAAAATCCCAGGTGCGGCTCCGGGAGTCCGAGGCATATCACTTTTTATTGTGCCCAAATATCGTGTCAATGATGACGGTAAGATCGGGGATAGAAATAATATTGAGCTTGCGGGCCTGAATCATAAAATGGGGTTTCGAGGGACTACCAATACTGTCTTGAATTTCGGGGAACGTGGAGAATGTCAGGGATTTTTAGTAGGTGAGGAGCATCAGGGGCTTTTTTACATGTTCAACATGATGAATGAAGCTCGAATCGGCGTTGGAATGACTGCCACAGTATTAGGATACAGTGGCTATCTGCACTCTCTTGACTATGCTCGCAAACGGCCTCAGGGGAGAGCCATAGATCAAAAAAACCCCACCTCGCCACAGGTTGAAATCATTGAACATGCAGATATTAAAAGGTTGTTACTGGCTCAAAAATCAGCCGTAGAAGCTTCTTTTTTTCTGGTTTTATACTGTTCTTCTCTTTTAGATCGGTTAAAAATCAGTAAGACTGAGAGCGAGAAAAATGAGCTATCATTGCTGTTGGAAATTTTAACGCCAATTGCGAAATCTTGGCCATCTGAGTTCTGTCTTGAAGCTAACAAGCACGCCATTCAAGTTCTGGGTGGCTACGGTTATACGCGAGACTTTCCGCTAGAACGATTTTACCGAGATAATCGTTTGAACCCAATACACGAAGGCACTCACGGCATACAAGGACTAGACTTGCTGGGTAGAAAAGTTGTCATGCAAGATGGTGCGGCATTCAAGGCTTTGTTGTCAGCTTATCGAGGTACAATTGAAAGTGCTAAGAAGAACGACGAATTGAATTTTTACGTTGAGTTGTTTTCGTCTGCAATACAAAAACTTGAGAGTGTAACCAGGACTTTAGCCTCCCCAGAGTCGGGAAGTATTTTAGACCGAACTGCAAATGCTACGATTTATTTAGATGCTTTTGGTCATATAGTGATAAGTTGGATGTGGCTTCGACAAATAGAAGTGGCTGTCAAAAATTTGATGGGATCGGAGTCCGATTTTTACAACGGTAAGATGAAAGCCGCAGAATATTTTTTTAGATACGAGCTCCCTAAAGCTATAGAGAGGTTAGAGTTCCTTGAGAGAATTGACACGACCTGCGTGCAAATGGAAAAAAACTGGTTTTAATTTGTTTAACTTTTACTAAATTTGGGGATATGTGATGGGCTATACATCTGAAATCAAGAACTATGGAGAAGCACAGAAAGATCTTCTATGGTCTCCTCCCGAGCGCTATAACTTTGCGAGAGATGTCATCGATAAATGGGCAGAAGATCCCGAGAAATTGGCCATCAAGTGGGTTGATGACTTTGGTTATCGCCAAGATCTTACTTTCGCTCAGCTTTCAGCTCGATCTCGACGCCTATGTAATGCTTTTGAAGCAGCGGGGATCAAACGTGGAGACACAGTTGTCTTGGTTCTTGGACGAAATCTAGAGTGGTGGGAGATTTTAACTGCCTGTATCCGTATGGGCGTTATTTGTTCTCCCGGGACCACACAATTGTCACCTAAAGATCTTTCCTATCGAATGAATGCTGCTGGGGCGACTTGTTTTATCAGTGATGTAGAAAACTCAGAAAAAATGGAAAAAGTAGCCCATGAGTGTCCGACGATGAGGGCGAGAATCCTTGTTGATGGCGAAAAGGGTGGGTGGCTATGTTATGAAGAAATAGTCCAGAGACAGAAAGATAGCTTCGAAACGGTTGATACCCTTTTTGAGGAAGATGCTCTCTGTTATTTTACTTCAGGTACTACTGGCTACCCTAAGATGACTATCCATAATCACGGTTATGGTTATGCGCATCAGATCACGGGGAAATATTGGCTTGATTTGTCGCCAGATGACCTACATTGGAATATTAGTGATACTGGTTGGGCAAAGGCTGCCTATTCGAGCTACTTTGGTCCTTGGAACCAAGGTGCTACACTTTTTGTGCATCACTCGACTACTTTTGACCCAATTCAAAGTCTTAAACTTTTGGCTGATAACCCTGTGACGACTATGTGTGGTGCACCGACGATATATAGAATGTTAGTGCAACAAGATTTGACCTCGTACTCTTTTCCTAGCTTACGACATTGTGTAGGTGCAGGAGAGCCTTTGAATCCAGAGGTCATTGAAACATGGAAAAAAGCCACTGGGATAACTGTTCGCGATGGCTACGGGCAAACTGAGACAGTTTTAGTCTGCGGGAACTTTCCATTTTTAGAGCCACGGTTTGGGTCTATGGGGAAGCCTATGCCAGGTATTGAAATGGGTATTATAGATAATGCCGGAAAACTCTTGCCGGTCGATACCGAAGGCGACATTGCGATTAAAGTCATCAATAAAAGGGCACCTGGGCTTTTTGTCGACTATCGAGGTGATGCCGACCGATATGATTCCTGTTTTATTGGGGATTGGTACATTACCGGAGACAGAGGTTACGTAGATAGAGATGGATACTATTGGTTTGTGAGCAGAGCTGATGACGTCATCCTTTCAGCAGGATACCGTATTGGACCATTCGAAGTTGAGAGTGCGCTTATTGAACATCCTTCTGTTGCAGAGTCCGCTGTAGTCGCGAGTCCAGACTCGACGCGAGGTGCTGTGGTGAAAGCGTTCGTTGTTCTTGCACCAGGTTTCGAAGGTAGTTCTCAATTAGTGAATGAGCTAAAGGAACACGTCAAGAACGTGACAGCTCCTTATAAGTATCCTAGGAAAATAGAATTTGTGGAAAATCTACCGAAAACTGTCAGTGGAAAAATACGCCGGATAGAACTTCGCGATCGCGAAGCTGCTTCCAGCTAAAGTGATAAACAGTCGTTTGCTTTCCCTGAATTTCCCCCATGGGAAAGGGTAACAATTGAGTACGCCTTCTGAAGAAGGGAATGCCAAAGTATACAGAGCCACACTAGTTATGGTCATGCTTAATTCTGTCAGCACAGCGATGATGCTGACCGGTGTAAATGTGGCGTTGCCTAATATTGCGACTGAGCTTTCTATTGATGCGATCGTCTTAACGTGGATCCCGATGAGTTATTTGATGGCAAGTGCCGCTTGCGTTTTAACCTTCGGCAGACTCGCGGACATGTATGGTCGTAAGCGTATTTATTTGTTGGGAACAGCAGGTGTAATTATTACCTCTGTCTTAGCTGCATTTTCTGAGAATGCCACCCAATTGATCGGTGGTCGCTTACTACAGGGTGTTTTTGCAGCAATGTTATACGCTACAAATGTCGCAGTGATCTCTTCCGTCGTTTCACCAAAGCAGAGAGGAGCGGTAATCGGATATACGGTGTCGGCTATCTACCTAGGTTTGGCATTAGGACCAGTTTTGGCAGGTTTCCTTGTAGAGCACGTGAGTTGGCGCGGCACATTTTTTCTACATGTGCCTTTGGCCTTAATCGTTTTGTATATAGGTCTCAGACACGTCCCTATGGAGTGGCGAGGAGAACATTTGGGAAAATTTGATAGTTTGGGTGCTGCCAGTTATGGAATATCCGTAGTAAGCCTTATTGTTGGACTGTCGTTATTGCCCAGCAAGGTGGGGGGATTGTTGATTTTAATTAGTATTTTAGGGTTAATTTGGTTTTACAGGCATGAGTTGCAGGAGCGTCACCCTGTTTTCGATGTGCGGCTTTTTCACACCAGTCGAGTATTTTCAATTGCGTGTTTTGCTTCAATGATCATGTATACAACGACATTTGCAAATGTTGTTTTACTTAGTTTATTTCTTCAGTATTTAAAAGATGTCGGTCCGGTAATGGTGGGGTGCCTATTGATGTTACAGCCGGTCATTATGACAGTCGTTTCTCCGATTGCGGGACGATTATCAGATCAAATAGATCCGAGAATTTTAGCTATGACAGGAATGGTAGTAACAGGCTTCAGCCATGGCATTTTATCGACGATAGATAGTACTGCGTCTATGGAATTGATAGGCGTCTGTATGGTTCTAAATGGTGTGGGCTTCAGTTTGTTTTCTTCCCCAAATGCAAATTCGATAATGGGCGCAATCGGACGGGAAAACTACGGTCGCGCTGGAAGCGCTATTGCGGTTATGCGCGTGTTTGGCCAGATGAGTAGTATGGCGCTAGTTACTTTAGTCTTTACGTTAGTTATTGGAGCAAGGAAAATAGAGCCGTTTATCTACGCCGAACTGACTGAGGCGATACAGACTTGTTTTACAATTGGTGCCTGTTTATGCCTGTTTTTCGTTCTTGTGATTTCTGTACGATACAAGAGCGCAAACGTTTCCTAAATGGTTTCTAGGCGCTCAATGCACCGTCGTGCTTTGGCGTCATTGTATGTTCCCGGTCTATTGGTAGGAATGCCGGGCCAGGCTTTATTTTTGCTACTTCCTTTATATGTCTTAGACATTGGGGGTTCCGTATCAGCCGCGGCGGCTGTCATAGGATTCCGTGGTGCCGGTATGTTAGTGATGGGGGTTCCAGCCGGTTGGCTTACTACGAAATACGGCTATCGCAAAGTTATCACATGCTCTAGCGTGTTGATTGTTCTTTCTTTTTTATCTTACAGTGTATGTGATTCGCTAAGCTCGCTTTATATCATCGCATTCGTGCACGGACTTGCGAGCAGTACTTTCTTGTTGGGAAGGATGACATTTATATCCTCTTCTTTTTCCAGTAGTGAGCGAGGTAGAGTGATCGCAATGATCGCAGGAGTGCTGCGGTTATCTGCCCTTATTGGACCACTCATTGCTAGTTTATGTGCCGCCAGATACGGTTTCGCGATCACTTTTCAGATCTGTGGGGCTCTGGCTCTCCTAGCAAGTTTTTGTAGCTTCAGTTTCCTAACTGAAAACCTTTCCAAAGGACAGCCACTCAAATTGTCGGCAATTCCACGGTTTCTGCGTGAATATAAGCACGTATTTCTAACAGCAGGTTTGGCTGCATTTGGGTTCATGTTTATGCGATCGGCTAGAACTGTTTTGATTCCTTTAATGGGAGCTTATTTAGCTCTCGATTTAACGATGGTAGGCTTAGTCGTTTCTATTTCAGCAGCCATAGATTTAGTGCTCTTTTATCCTGCAGGTATCGTCATGGATCGCTGGGGGCGCCGTTTCACAGCTATTCCCAGCTCTATTATATTTGCGTTGTCGCTGGGAGCTATTTCACTGTGTGAAAATTTCTTGGGGTTGTTGGTTGCTGCTCTCGTAGCAGGTATTGCAAATGGATTGTCGACTGGGATAGTAATGACGCTGGGAGCTGATCACGCGCCAGATGATAAAAGAGCAGAGTTTCTCGGGTTCTGGCGTTTGATCACCGATTTTGGTAATGTTTCAGGCCCGATGCTAATCAGCGGTATGATCTTTGTCGCTTCGTTGCCTGCTGCCGCTTTGATGACAGGGTGCGTCGGCGTCACATCCAGTTTTATTATATACCGCCATGTTGACGAGACTTTAAAAAATGAGCAAGAAATTGTTTGAAAGAATGTGGCTCGACCACGTTGTATTAAGGGTGAGAGATGCCAGTATTCTGGTGCGTTTTTATTCTGAGGTTTTTGGTGCTCATATTGAACGACAACTGGATGCTGGATTATTTCAGCTACGAATTGGGGAAATTCTAATTGATATTATTCCGTTTGACAGCCCTCTAGGGAAGCTAGGTGGGTCAAAACCTGATGAAGGGAGGAATATGGACCATTTTTGCATAAGAGTTGAGCCCTTTGATGAGAGGGAAATCAGGGCGCACTTGAATCGCTTTAATATTCCGGTTGGTCCAATTTCCCAAGTTTATGGGGCAGACGGGTTTGGTCCTTCACTCTACCTTACTGACCCTGAAGGGAACCGTATCGAGCTAAAAGGCCCGCCTTCTAGTAATTTACTCAGCGACAGTTCGAACTAGTACGAAGTATCAGTTTGAGCTTTTCTAGCTGTCTACAATGTTGATTCTTCCCCATGAGAAAAATAGTTTTTGCGCAGGCGCTGTCTTTCCCTGTAAACGAAGTTGAAGCGTTTCCATAATCATTTTTTGCACTAACATCATTTCTAAACCTTCTGACTGGTCGAGCTTAACCCATCTAAGATCTTCCAGCTCCCCGTCCCCCAACAAGCTGCCTATCATTTCGTCATAAGCAATAGAGAAAAAGCGTGCATGAAAACGGATCGGTTGTATTGAAGGCGTGATAGCTCTTCCTAGATAGTCTAATTTGTATAAATCAGGCGTCATTCCTCGGCTGGCAAACTCGCTCCAAGTTTTGTGGTTGCTGTTACCTAAATTCCCTTTTTCTCCGAAGAATAAACCAGCTTCTTCAAAGCTTTCTCTAACAGCGGCCATAGCGATAGCATTTGCCTTTCTTGCAGAGCCGCCCACCCCCATCAGTTTGACTGATGCAGCTTTGAGCTTTTTTTTTGGCTTGACTCGATAGTCAGCTCTTTCCACTATGCCTCCTGGAAATACGTACACTCCAGGTTTGAAGCGAGCCTTACTACCTCGTCTACCCATTAGGACTTCATGGCTTTTTCGCTTTTTTCTATAGATGACAAGGCTCGCCGCGTCTCGCGGTCTAGCTGGTATTGTTACGGACTTTATGTTCATAAAATATAATCAGACTCTTTGTATAGAATTCGTTAATTTTTCAATAATTAAAATTTATTTTTGCACAAGATTATGAAGCGATACTCTTCTCCTTCCTGTGTAAAATTCACCAGTTCGTGCAAGGTTGAATCACAGAAAGCTTTGAAATCTTTTTCTGAGTTAGGATCCGTAGCAATCACCTCGAGAATTTTTCCTGATCCTAGGAGGTTGAGTGATTTTTTCGTTTTCAGAATGGGTAGCGGACAATTTAGTCCTCTTGCATCAAGTACTTCATCTACCATAATTTTCGGTACCTCTTAATATGTAAATGAGTTCGTTCCCAATATCTTCTCAAGCAAATTCTTACAAAGGCTCATACTCCTTGGCGACCGGTGGATGCTCCATCAGGGTGGAGACTTGCATACGCACTATCTCTAGTATACATTCGAGAAAACCAAGCATTAATGTTTATCAGAGAGTTGTCAATTTGCTGTCCCACTCCCTCTCCAAAGTCTAAGGCGCAAAACAAAACAATATCTGTCAAAGTAAACTTATCTCCACACACATAGATTTTTCGATGCATGAGACGGTCTAGCCACACAAGTTTTTCTTGTACTATTGAAGTAAGGCCTTGAGCAGCTTCTGGTATGCAATGTAGTCGGTCTCGAAAAAGCTCTAGTCCTACAGAATACCTGAAACTGTCATAGAGATTTTCGGTAATGTTCTGCTCTACTCGTCTTAACCACATACGATTTACGGCTCTTTCAATAGCTGTAGTCCCTATTAGCGAGACGTCAGGATAGATTTCTTCTAAGTACTCGCAAATCGCGACTGTCTCACTGATACATTTGCCATTATCTAGCATGAGACTTGGTAATTGGCCAGCAGGGTTTAGCTCTAGATAGCTATTCTCTCTATTCTGGCCGCCCAGAATATCGATCTCTTCAAAGGGAATCGAAATTCCTTTTTCGAATAAAAACATTCTTACGATTCGAGGGTTTGGGCCAGGAGAGTTAAGGAAATTCATGGTGTTAGCCTTTAAATTAGCAGTAAGCTAATAGAAAATATAAAAGCACTTCGAAAGCTATATTTTTGAAGTACGATATCTGATTTTTTCTAACCAACGACTAACATTTCTTTTATGGGTATCTAAATAATTCCCTTCTGTAAAATATTTATCGTAGAAGCCAGTTTCTAGTCGATGTGCTTGAGTATAGTATCGGACAAAAATACTAGGGACTGTGCCAGGAAACTTTCCAAACGTATCATATATGTATTCTGCCGTAGCGACGACAGCATCGATGACGTCGTCGGTTGGCATAGAAGCACTACTTTTCACCTGTTGATTATTTTTGAAGGGACCAGGAGAGAAAGTGTCATAAGCTCCTCCTTTTCCGAATTTCAGTTCGAGGAAGCCTTCCACTGCCGAACGCATATCCTTATAAAAAGGTGGGGAGAATGCCTGATATAGTCCTTCTATACCCAAAGGGTTCGGTACTCCCCACCCATCTTTTTTCTCGAAACTGAAACCTAAACCCGGGATCCCGGCTTTGGCGGAGGCTCCCATGATAGTGAAAGGATTAATCCCAGAATAGAACCATCCTCCTAAACCTAGTGGCTGCAAGGCTAGGCTCATGTTATGTCCCATCACGCCCATTTCAACCGCACATGTAGTGAGAATATATTGTTCTAGGTATGACAAAGGGTATTTTTTCTTAGAATCTAGCAATTTAGACTGCAAAAAAGGCTGGAGTTTGCCCGCCGGTCGCCCATTTAGATCATCATATGTCATATAACCTGAGCCCACGACGATGAATAACATTGCTAAGAGTTGCTCGGAGACATTTCCTACGGGAATGAACAGGGTGGAGCCTGCTGTGTTCCCATTCCAGAAATTATGAGTGCTATAGTGAGGCGCCTCTCTGGGCGGGTCTATTCTTTGGTCCGATAATTTTTTGGTGTGCGTCTTTACTGTGCTGATAAGTGTTTCGGCAGCATTGAGTTTCTTTTCATGCCAATTTCCTTCTTGCGAGGCATCACGAGTGCTCACATAGTAGGTTCCGTCATCTTGGGTATAAAACATATCTGAATTCCCTATTCCAGCCGCAGTAGGAACCGTACGACCGGTGTAACGGACAGAATAATTGCAGAGCCCTTCCTGTGCCGAGCTATGGGGTATTCCGTGATGCCAGCCAGAGGCACCGAGACCCGCAGCGAGGATAACCGACCTCTCGAAGTCATCAATTGGTGTTGGAGGAAGATCAGAACTGTATTTTAATGGACCGTGAGGAATATTCATCCCCCAGCCGAAGCGTCTCGAGCGTCTACTGAATAATGATTTTAACAAAGGGAATTCATTCACTTCTGAGAGAAGACGGTTCCATTCGTCGGCCTTATTACTGGGACTGGAAATATTGTTCAGACTAGCCGCATTGCCCGCGGGTCCAGCTGCCAGTGCGGTCATGCTAGAAAGATAAAGAAAGGCTCTGCGTGTTAATCCGGTCTTTTTGTCAGACATTACTTACTTCCTGTTCGTTTTATTAAACTTATCTTACCGCCAATACGGGTTGGTCGCAAAGTGGGTCAGCAGCAAAGATGCCTTTTATACCAAGGTATAAAATGGTTCTTGAAACATTTGGCACCTGCAGTTTCTAGTGTGATAGAGGGTTTTTTGTAGGGGGCTCCGAAATGCATCAATTTTCACTTTATACATCATTATGACGATCCCAGTATGGTAGAATGATCGTATGTCCTATATGAACCAAAACATCGCTTGGGCAGGCATCTTAAGGAGATCCGTTTGAAATCAATTTTCCATAACTCATTTAAAGACATGATGAACGATGTGGTCGACTATGGCAGCTGTTGCGAGTGCGGGGCCTGCGTAGTTGCGTGTCCGCACAATGTCATTGAGTATATTGACGGGAAACCTAAGCAAACGGCGAAGTCCTCAGCCCCGTTTGACTTTTGCGGTGTTAGTGAGGGTGCCGGTTGCGATGTGTGCGCGACTGTTTGTCCACGCCTTTGGCCGCGAGAGGAGCATTTAAAAGATGCTGTTTTCGAGGAGGATCGCCCCTTTGAAGATATTTTTGGAGTTTTTAGAAATATTTTTGTCGCACGAACAAAAAAATCTGAAATTGCTAAAGTTGGGCAAGACGGTGGAGTAGTCACAGGGTTGTTGGCCTGGGCTTTAGAAGCGAAGCAGATTGATGGGGCTATAGTGTCGACGGTTGGCGAGAACGATAAGCCTTGTTTTCCCTCTCCTAAGGTGGTCACGACCCAGGAAGGAATAAAAAATAGCGCGGGCAGTTGGTACACTTATTGTGCTAATGAAACGGTTTTGCCTGAGGTAGTCGAGCGCGACCTAAATAGTGTGGCGTTCGTCGGTGTTCCTTGCCAAATAACTCCTTTGAGAAAGATGGAGCACATGGATCCGAGCTTTCTTCTCGGCGCAAAAAAGAAACCAAAAATAATTGGAAGACAGCGAGAGTTTTTACGAGGATTCTCAAAGAGAATCTCATTTAGTGTCGGTCTCTTTTGCACCGAGGTATTTAGACCAGAATTGATGACAGAACGTATCGAAAAAGGTCTTGGTATTCCTTTGACAGAAGTCACCAAATTTAATGTCAAAGGTGAAGTTCTAATTTATAAGAAGGATGGCGATATCGCAAAGATCCCATTAAAAGAGGCAATGGATGATTATCAGCGTCCCGAGTGTGCTCATTGTGGAGATTTTTCAGCTGAAATGGCAGATATTGCATGTGGAGGGGTAGGTACCGAGCAAGCAACTATTGTCGTAATAAGGACGAAGCGTGGAGAGGAAATTTGGAAGGAGTACGAAAAATCGGGGGAAGTTGAAGTCGAATCTATTTCTGATAATAAACGCGCTTGGAACATACTGCTCCGTTTAGCGAGACGTCAGCGTGGTCGGGTTCCGCTAGGTCCAGAACGGTCTGGTACGGCTGCTGGACTCGAACAATATAATAAAAGGAAAGCCCCGGGAGATATACGTAGCTTTCTTTCTGACGTAGGTAAGGATCCTGAAGCGATAGATGAACTGATGCAGGCGGCCTACGGAGATGATAAAGAACTAGGAGAGGCAGTCCGATTCATGGCGGGTCGGGCGATTCCGGATGACCCTGGGATCAACGAGGAGGGAAAGAGAAAGCTGCCCCCTCCGCTAGGTGTTGAGATTGGTGGAGATTCTCCAAAATAGAGTTCAAAGGTTTAGATAACGAGTCCTATCGAAAGCTTCAAATTCTGCCGGTATTTTTTTAATGTCCTGGATCACTTCTGATGGGAGATCTGAAGGCATTTCGTAGCTTTGGCTCGCATGCAAAGTGTCTACAAGTCCCCCAAAGCGGTTGCGGATTTCTGCAGCTATTTGATCATGGGTCCCTATGGCGGTACAGGCATATAACAGTTCCTCAGGTACTTCTTTGGCTAGTTGGTCCCATTTCCCTTGTTTGGTCAGCAAGTTGAGTTTTGGACCGATATCTTCAAAGCCTGAGCACTCGAGCACGGGCCAGTACGCCGGGGTTGAAGCATAGAAACCGATTCGATATCTCACCCATTCAGACATTTTCCTTACTGCCTCTTCAGTTGGCCCGGTTGCTAGGAAACCGCCTCCTGAAATTTCAAAGCTCTTACGGTGAATGTTGGATTTACAAAACCCACTTTGAAGTCGAGGCAGCACCATTTTTTCTATGTACGCTTTTGTGCAGAAAGGGTGAAGCTGGACGCCGTCGGCAACCTCACCTGCCAGAGATAGCATTGATGGACCTACGGCTGCTAATGTTATCGCAGGTGGTCCTACTTCAGTTTGTTCGGGAATAAAGTTTGGCGGCATCAATGAAAATTTGTAGTGCTCTCCTGAGAAAGCAAGGGCCTCTCCAGTTTTCCATGTTTTCCAAATGGCTCTTAAAGCCATAACGTATTCCCTAAGTCTTGGCACTGGAGGGCTCCAAGGGACACTAAATCTTTTTTCATTATGTGCTTTAATTTGAGGGCCAAGACCTACCGTTAGCCGACCAAGAGAGGCATTGTTGATGTCCCAAGCTATTTGAGCTGTCGACATGGGAGATCTTAAAAAAGCGATAGCGACTCCAGTCGTAAGTTCTATATTGGTAGAGTTTGTTGCAGCGACAGCAAGTGGAAGGAAAGGGTCATGGCGATTTTCAAATGTGGCAATTCCAGTGAAGCCTTTGGCTTCTAGTTGTTTTGTCAAGGCAGGGATTTTCCGTAAGTCCCTTTGATCGATACTGGTGAAAATGCGCATCTGATGTACTCTCGCAATGATTGCACTAATGAGTTTCTTAAATTGCTAATAATATGGCAAGATGATAGAGCAGTAAACAGCACACTAGGAGTGTGATATGGGGAAAACAAGAAGTTTGATTTGTCGGGGGCTTATACCGCTTCTCGCATGGGTCATCCCATGCCATTTCATTATGGCTCATGGTCATGGCGATCCAGCTGATGAGAGAGCCATTTGGGAGTGGTCGCCAGAGGAGATAAAAAAAGAGGTTACTCGTGTTCGTGCGGGCAGGGATTTGACTCCAGAAAGCTGGCCCGATGATGGGCGGGTGGCAGTTAGTCTTTCGTTTGATGTAGATACTGAGCCCGTTTGGATGGGATTTCAGGAACAGTCGTCGCCTTCTTACATGTCTCGTGGTGAGTATGGTGCGCGAGCTGGAATGCCAAGAGTGATGGCATTACTGAAAAAGCATGATATCCCTGCAACATTTTTCATACCTGCGATGTCTATGGAGCTTCACCCTCAGATTATTCCTATGATTAAGAAGAACCCTAGGAACGAATTTGGCTTTCACTCATACGTCCATGAAAATCCAATGCGCCTTCTTCCGTCACAAGAGAGAAGTGTCTATCTTAAGGCGATGAAGATCTTTGAGAAGCATGTCGGAAAGAAGCCTGTGGGATTTCGGTCGGCCGCTTGGGATCTGACCGAATCCACTATAGAAATAGTTAAGGAAATGGGTTTTCTTTATGAAAGCAGCATGATGGCAGATGACAGACCTTATGCGTTAATTTCTAAGGGTGTAGATACCGGGTTAATTGAGTTGCCTGTAGAGTGGATTTTGGATGATTGGCCATTATTTCAGATTTCCTGGCCCAGCAGTCACGTGGCACTTCGCAATGCTGAAGATGTCTATTCTATATGGAAAGATGAGTTTGACGGTGCTTATGATGAAGGGACTATTTATATTCTCACTATGCACCCCCAAGTGATTGGACATAGATACCGAATTGCGATGTTAGATAGGCTTATTACCTACATGAAAAGTAAACCTGGCGTTTGGTTTGCTACTCACGAAGAGATAGCACGACACGTTAAGGCTGCCTCGGAAAAATAATTTGAACACAGTACATCACTATTTCGACTATAAAAGCCCATATGCCTATTTAGCACAGAAAGCTAATTGGGAGTTAGACGCGCTGCCTGAGGTTCAAGTGTGTTGGGTGCCTTACACACTGAAGATAGAAAAATATTTAGGTCGCGCCGAGCTGGGGAATGATGGCGCAGATATAGTGGAGGAAAGAAATGATCATCAGTGGAGGCGAGTTCGATATTCATATATGGACTGTCGTCGTGAAGCTAATAGAAGAGGGCTGACGATCTTGGGTCCAAAAAAAATATTTAATAGCTCCTTGGCACACATTGCTTTTCTCTACGTATCTAAAAGCGAGGATCCCCGTCGTTATCATGATGCTATATTTGAGAGGTTTTGGAGACGTGAGTTTAATCTTGAGAGTTATAAAGAAATAACTGGCCTGATGAAGGAACTTGGATATGATGCTCGAGAATTTTCTGCCTACTACAAAGATCTTGGATTGAAGGAATATCAAGCTATACAAGCTGAAGCCGAAGATTCAGGTGTCTTTGGTGTTCCGTCGTGGCGACATAACGGAGAGCTTTATTGGGGCTTGGAAAGGCTTAGTTTATTAAAAGAGAATTTGAAGGAGTAGACGAATTAAATTTGCAACGCTATGCGAGACGAAGACCCTATTCCGTGTTATGTTGCTGTTCTTGATGCTGGGTCCGATAGCTGGCTGTGCAGGGGCGATTGTGGAGCAGACTAGCGATGTTGTGATTGCAGTCGCTAAGATCCCTTTTAAGGTAGGCGAAGCCATTGTTGACCTCGTTGTCGGGGCAGATGACGAAGAGGATAAATGACCTAACGTCATACAGCGAAGATATCGGGAACATTTTTTCAAGTATTTTTTTTAACTTTGAAGCACTAATTATGACTCATATGTTTAGTAATGCCGACCATTTAGATTGCCTAGCTCCGACCTCTATTGTAGATAGTACGCATCCAGATGTTGTCGCTTTTGCGAGATCACACAGTACTGGTACTACTTTCCTGTCAAAAGCAGTGTCACTTTATTACGCGGTTAGAGATGAAATCCGGTACGACGCTTATGACCTTGATTTAACGGCTCGTGGACTAAGTGCAAGTCGGGCAATTGAGACTAGAGGTGGCTGGTGCGTTAGTAAAGCTGTCCTTTTAGCCGCGTGTTGTAGGGCATTAGATATCCCCGCCGCTTTGGGCTACGCTGATGTAAAGAACCATTTGTCGACAGAGCGACTTCGACAAGCTATGGGTACAGACATTTTCTACTGGCACGGTTATACCGCAATTTGGTTAAATGATGTTTGGGTGAAAGCGACCCCAGCATTCAATGTCGAATTATGCGAAAAATTTAGGATACGTCCATTAGAGTTTGATGGCACAAGCGACTCTATTTATCACTCGCTGGATATGGATGGTCGTCAACATATGGAGTATCTCAAATACAAAGGAGAGTACTCGGACGTCCCTATTGAAAAAATAGTTGAAGACTTCAAGGAGCTATACCCTAACTTTAGAGATTTGAAAGATAAAGACTTTGACCAAGAGGTTGACGACGAAGTATCGCTCTAGGAATCAAGTTTTTTCTGCTTAAAACTTGTTTGCATTAGGGTAGAAAAGTTGCTGCCCATTTAGCTTGAATTTAGCTATCGCAGATTGACCTTCTGAGCTAAGGAGCCACCCCATGAAATTTTTGGCGTCCGTTGTATTTACATGAGGGTGTATTTTATCGTTGACTAAAATTAGGCTGTATTGGTTTGATAGAGCTTGGTCTTCCTGGTAGAGCACTTTACAGCTCCCTTTGTTCTTGTAGGAAATCCAAGTTGCGCTGTCTACAAGAGTATAACCATCTAGTTCTATCGTCATTCCTAGCGTTCTACCCATACCACTTCCTACTTCCAAATACCAAGAGGCCGTTGGATTTATCGCAATGGATTTCCAAAGCTGTAATTCTTTTTTATGAGTTCCACTCATGTCACCCCGAGAAATCCATTTCGACTCGGAACTCGCAATTTTCATGAATGCCTCAGCGGCCGAAGATGCTGATTGTATGCCTGCTGGATCATGGCTCGGCCCCACCACAAAGAATTGGTTATACATAAGTGGTCTTCGAGCAATGCCATAGCCATTTTTTATGAAGATTTCTTCTGCAGACTTAGCATGTACCATCACTACATCCGCATCGCCATTCGCAGCATTTTTGAGAGCTTGCCCGGTCCCAACCGCGACAACTTTGACCTCTATGCCCGTCTTAGCTTGATATATAGGTACGATGTAGTTAAACAAGCCAGAATTTTGGGTGGATGTTGTCGACTGTACAAGAATTGAATTGGATGCAATTAGACTGAAACTCGCGGAAAAAATCAGAACAGAGCACAGGAAGAGTGGTTTATGCATCATGAAACCCTTTTAAAAGCTAAAACTTAATTGCAGGTAATTATAAAAAATATCTTTTTTATAAGCTTTATTCCCTGTATCACGGGCATACTTTCCGGATCTGATATACGCAGTTCCGATCTCCAGTAGAGAGTTATTCGCTGCTAACTCCCATCTCAACCTTGCCTCAATTTGTTGGCCTAAGAATGAGGAAGCAGTACCTGTTGGGTCTGATATTTTGGCAGCAACCCAACTATCACCGTTATTAGCACGCCAAAACCCTCTGTAACCGATCATAAGTTGAGATTGGTTGTTGGGCAGCATAGAGACTCGAATTCCAGGGCTGCTAATATTACTTCTATTGAAGGCACCAAAAATACCCACAGGACCATATTCGAAACGGCGAGCACCATAGAGGCTATCAAAACGCCCGTTTTTCTCGTCTAGGGAGGAGTTGTCTCCGCTAGCATAGTCGTATTCTAACGCAGACCGGATTTTCTGTTTTGACTTCCCAGTGTATCCGATTTCTACATGCTGGAAATGCGCGAAATGGTCTAGATTCTTCTTACTAGCTTTGGATGACCTTACCTCGCCAACTTGAAAAATAGATTCGATCAGATAATCAATAGCACCCACTTTTTTTGGGAAAGAAAATCGAAATCCAGATGTTACGATCTTCCGATTCAAAGTGCTGGTGTCCGTCGTATCCTCCTCGTCTAAACCAAGAATGTAGATTTCACCTTTATGACCTAAAGGTAACCGATCAGAGCTGTAATTTACTCCCCAAAATGTCGTCGCACCAGTTTCTTTGTCGAATTTAATTGAGTTTTTTCTCAGTTCTAAAATAGAGTCTGGTGATCGATTAATTGGCATCGTGTAAAAAAAATGCAGTTGATCACCCGTATTTTTCTTCCATTTCCATTCGACACCTGTAAAAGAGTTGACCGTGTTTCTAAATTTGGTACGCGCGACGAGCCGTCCGCTCCCCATATCTAAAGTGAACCGACCAACGTTGAGAGTTGATTTGTCACCATCTTTAAAAAGATTTTTCTGCTTAGCTGAAATATAACCTTGAATGAGCTCTAATGGATTGACATGGGTTGTCGACATCGGTGTTCCGTCGTCATCTAAATATGCTCGTGAGTCTCCAATTTCGATAGCAACTTCAAAGGGCTCCAAGTCAACACTCGCGAACAAGGTCGTTTTTTGAACTAATATCTGGTCACTACCACCGAGAGTACTGCGATATTGATGGCTCAGGGTTTCGTACCGCGTACGATGAGTTCCCTGCAATGTAAGCCTGTCGGGTAACTTTAATGCATTTGCCAGTTTAAATGGACCGCTAGATAGGCAGTAACCAGAGAATGAGAAAGAAGACAATAATCCTATCAAGAGTAGTTTGGTGTATGCTCGCATTGGATAAAGTCATCGCCTTAAAATGTGGTGCTAAAATACACTATATTAACATTTTAGCAGTTAATACCCACATTTTTTATAAGTTATGCACAAAATTATTAATTTATTAACAAGCTTATCAACTTTCCAAACTGAAAACACCAAAGGTTTGACTAAATGACAACAGAAAATGGTAATTTAATTCAGGCGTTATCAGCGAGAGAGGGTGACGTCATTTGCTTCGTAGGAGCGGGTGGTAAGAAAACGACGCTGTACGCTGCCTCTGGTCAATACCGGGGGCGTGTTGCCATTACTTCTACTTCTCACATGTTCCAATATGATGATAGATTTGTGAATAGAGTTATTGAGGACTATAGCGGTACTTGGGTTGATGATCAGAGCAGGGTGGTTGCATTTTCTGGGAAAACAGAGACGCCTAATCGTGTCGGGGGCCTTACGGCTGATCGTATCAAAGGTATTTGGGAGAGTCGAAAGTTCGGTTTGATTCTTATTAAGGCCGATGGTGCTCGTTCTCGCTTGGTGAAAGCCCCCGCAGCATACGAACCTCTTATCCCTGCGTTTACGAATATTGTGGTCCCAATCGCCTCCGCACAAATACTTGGACAGCATTTGGCAACGAGTATCGCCCACAGGCCTGAGCTCCTCTCTAATATTATGGGTATCGACATAGGGGACAGGATACTACCAGTGCATTTAGCTCAATTGCTTAGCTCTGAGATGGGCAGTCTAAAAAATGCTGGAAATGCGCGCGTCTGCCCAATACTGAACATGGTCGATAATTCTGACACACTCACACTTGCCATAGAAACGGCTCGGATTGCACTCACGCTCACCAAGCGATTCGACCAAATAATTCTGGCAGAGATGAGGCACTCTCGTATTGTTGAAATTATCTCTAGATAAAGCGGGGACTAATTTTTTAAGATTGTAGTCATAGATTCTACAAAGTAGTCAATATTAGAGTTATTAACGCCGGCCACGTTTATACGACTAGAGTCCACCATGTAAATAGCAAATTCTTTCTGTAGTCTAGCTACCTGGTTTGTATCTATGCCCAGGAAAGAAAACATTCCTTTTTGCTTCTCTATAAAAGAAAAGTCTTGGTCGATTTCCCGAGTTAAGCGATTAGCAAGTTCTTTACGAAGTAGATTTATCCGGTCACGCATCGTACTCAGTTCTTCTACCCACTGAAGCTTAAGTGTTTTATCACTTAATATAGTTTCAACAATAGCAGCACCATGTGCAGGGGGCATGGAGTATATACCTCTGACAACCGACCCTAATTGGCTTTGAACTATAGTTGTTTGAGCAACGTTTGGACTTACTATTTGCAAGCTTCCCACTCTTTCTCTGTAAAGCCCAAAGTTTTTAGAATATGAGCTAGCTACGATGACTTCAGGACATCGTTCAGATAGAATTTTAACCCCTATCGCATCCTCGTCGAGACTGTCTCCTAAGCCCTGGTAAGCAAGATCTATGAATGGGGTGAACCCTTGATTGATAGCTAAGTCTGCAATAGCTTCCCAGTGCTGTGGCTCGAGATCTACGCCCGATGGGTTGTGGCAACATCCGTGTATTAATACTGCATCTCCTGCGGGGACATTACTCAAGCTTTCTAAGAGGCCGTCCGTATTCAGACTTCGTGAGCTTTTCTGATAGTAGGCGTACTCCTTCAAGTTCAGACCTGCATTTCCTAATAAAGGCTGATGGTTAGCCCAGGTTGGGTCACTTACCCATATGGTAGTTTTGGGCCGAGCTCTTTTTATTAGTTCAGCCGCTACCCGGAGTGCTCCGCAGCCTCCTGGTGTTTGAACTCCGGCAATACGATTACTTTTTTCAGCTTGATTATCATTACCAAACATCAATTTTCTGGTTAGAGTATTGAATTCAGGAGTTCCGGGAGGACCGATATAGCTTTTTGTTTGTTCTGTTTCATGGCGGATCTTTTGTGCTTCTAAGACACTTTTCATTATTGGCGTAGCACCAGATTCATCACGATAGACACCAACGCCCAGATCTATTTTTTTTAGACTTGCATCATTTCGGTGAGCGGTCATTAGGCCCAAAATAGGATCTGGGTGTAATTCCTCAAGATTTTCGAACATCAGTTAAATTTCTCCAGTGTTATCGTTAGTGCCTTATTTCTTGCTTGTAGTTAGCAAGATTACCAACACAGATTGTAAGACTTTTTCCGTTTAAGTTGTTAGTAGGATTCCCTTAATAAGGTATAAAAATATATGGTGGTTTACAGATAAAAGTATTGATCTAGCAGCGCTGCTAATTATACTGTATAAATAAACAGTAGTTAAAGAAATTAATAGGTCTCCTTCCATTGTACGCAGAGCTTCATTGTCTAACGAATTTCAGCTTCCAGCATGGAGCTTCTCATCCTGAGGAGCTGGTTAAAACTGCGTCAATTCTTGGCTATAAAGCTATAGCCATCACTGATAGGTGCAGTTTCTCCGCTCTAGTTAAAGCTCATGTCGAAGCCGAGAATCAAGGTATAAAAATGATTTCTGGTAGTGAGTTTCATTTTGATGACGGTACTAAAATAATCCTTCTAGCTGAAAATCTAGAAGCATATAAGAAAATCAGTTTTTTAATCAGCAAATCAAGGAGACGAAAAAAGAAAGGTGGTTATGAAATTTCACGCTCTGATTTAGATGACTTTGATGTAGGGCTCTTGATTTGGCTTCCTAGCTATAACGAAAAAGATTTGAGTTGTGCCTCCTGGCTCTCACGGAATTTTTTAGGACGAGTGTGGATAGGAGTTGGTCTTTTTTACAGTGGGACAGACCAATCACGCCTGAAATGGGTGTATAGATTGTCGGAGAATTATGGTCTAAGAGTAACTGCTGCTGGTGACGTGCGTATGCACTCTTATAGCCGTAGACCACTATTAGATGTATTGACAGCTATTAGATTAGGCATCCAAATCGAAGAAGTAGGAACGCGTATTTTTTCTAACGGAGAACATTATTTAAGACCCATAGAGCGACTCGTGTCAATTTACCCAAGTGCATTATTAAAGGAGAGCTTGAGAGTTGCTGAACGATGTAATTTTTCATTGAAGCAACTTGTCTACGAATATCCGCACGAAATTTTTAGTGATGGGAAAAAAAAATCTTCGCAATTAAGAGACTTGGCTTATGCCGGAGCGAAACAACGCTTCTCACAAAAAGAGATCAAGTACTTTTTGGCTCGTATCGATAATGAAATTTCTTTAATTAGAGAGCTCGGATATGAGGGCTACTTTTTAATGGTTTACGATATTATTTGCTTTGCAAAAAGTCACAGAATTTTCTATCAAGGGAGAGGATCGGCAGCAAACTCAGTAGTTTGTTATTGCCTATTTATCACTGAGGTTAGCCCGCACCATATTGATATGCTATTTGAGCGTTTTATTTCAAGAGAGCGTAATGATCCGCCAGATATTGATATAGATTTTGAACACGAAAGACGTGAGGAAATTATTCAATATATTTATCAGAAGTATGGTCGTGAAAGGGCTGCGATAACAGCTTCTGTTGTTACATATAGATCTCGTAGTGCTGTTCGAGACGTGGCTAAAGTATTGGGAGTAGACGCATGGAAAGCTAAAGAGCTTCATCTGAAGGAAATCAGATGGGAGAGCGCTCCTCAAGCAATTATAGATCTACAGTCTATAGGTCTTGATCTAAAAAGCCATACTTTGCAACATCTCGCTTTTTTAGTGAGCGAACTAATAGGCTTTCCGCGGCATCTTTCCCAACACGTTGGTGGTTTCGTGATTACAGATGCGCCGCTTTCAGAGTTGGTCCCTATTGAGAATGCGGCAATGCCTGATCGTACTTTGATACAGTGGGATAAAAATGATTTAGAGACTTTAGGGATATTGAAAGTAGATTGTTTGTCGCTAGGGATTCTGACAGTTATAAGGAAAACTATAGAAATGGTTAACTTGGACAATGAAGAGTTATTCTCTTTGCACTCTATTCCTCTTGACGACGAAGAAACTTATTCTATGATCCAGAAAGCAGATACAGTAGGAGTGTTTCAAATTGAGTCTCGAGCTCAAATGTCGATGCTACCTAGATTGAAGCCTAGTTCTTATTATGACTTAGTGATTCAAGTCGCAATTGTTCGTCCGGGCCCTGTTCAAGGCAATATGGTTAATCCATATTTACGCAGACGTGCCGGTACTGAAAAAATCGTTTACCCAAATAATAAAGTGAAAGAAGTATTGGAACGGACCCTAGGAGTTCCTTTATTCCAAGAACAGATAATTAGGCTCGCGACGGTAGTTGCAGGATTTACCTCAGGGCAAGCTGATGAAATGCGTCGTTCAATGACGAGCAAGAAAGAAGGGGAGGTATTTAGCTCTCTTCGAGCAAAGTTTCTTTCAGGGATGAAGGCTAAAGGATATGCAAAAGATTTCTCTGAGAAGACTTTTAATCAGATAAAAGGGTTTGGAGGGTATGGTTTCCCTGAGGCTCATGCCGCGAGTTTCGCGTTGCTCGTGTATTTTTCTTCTTGGCTTAAATGTCATAAGCCTGCCGCTTATACAGCAGCTCTTTTAAACAGTCAGCCGATGGGTTTTTACGCGCCATCACAGCTTTTGCAAGATGCTAGACGTCATAACGTAGAGCTGTTACCAGTAAATGTTTTAAAAAGCGATTGGAACAATAATCTTAAGAAAAAGGAAGATGGCACGTATGCTATACGCATTGGGTTGAGAATGATTAAAGGGCTGGGGGTTTCTGCTGGGTCTCGCATCATAAAAGCGCGTTCTCTTCATCCATTTAGTAATTCCGATGACTTTTTTAGCAGAACAGATCTTTCACGTTCGGAAATGCAGCACCTATCAAGTTCAGGTGCGCTAAAGAGTTTGGTCGGCAACCGACATCAGGCAAACTGGCAATCCTTAGCTGTTAGAGATACTCACGGACTTTTTAAAGGAGTTGGGAGAAATGAGGTGATACCTCTTTTGCCTATTACTGAAGAAGGGGAAGAAGTTTCTGCCGATTACGCCAGTCTTGGGTTCACGTTAGGAAAGCATCCGTTATCTCTATTGCGTTCACGTCTTGGTGATTGTGTTCTTGCGGAGATACTACCAAGTCTGTCGCAAAGAACACGTGTGATTTTTTGTGGATTAGTTATTGTCAGGCAACAACCAAGATCAGCGAATGGGGTCATGTTTGTTACGCTTGAAGATGACACGGGTACTGTTAATTTGATTATTTGGCCTATGTTATTAAAAAAATATCGCAGTGTTATTCTGAAAGCTCAGTTACTATCTGTTAAAGGAGTAATACAGCGGGAGGGTGATGTGGTTAATTTGATTGGAGAAGAGTTCGAAGATCGCACAGGACTGCTAGGACAGTTGGATTCTGCATCGAGAGACTTTCGGTAATGTAGCCTCAAGTGACTTTGCAGTGTCTTAAGACAGTGAAAGTAGGTTACTAGTCGGTTTTAGCTCAAAGAAATTGTCTACAATCATTGCATTCTAGCTGAAGCTCCGTACAATCACGATTTTTATCTTGCACTGCCGCATTTCTGAGAATTTATCAATGAATAAACCTGAAAAAAAGCCAAATAATCCTCAGTTTTCCTCAGGGCCTTGCCCTAAGCGCCCAGGTTGGAAGCCTGCGGTATTGGAAGGCGCTCTATTGGGTCGTTCTCATCGTTCTAAGCCAGGTAAGGCGAAACTCAAAGAAGCTATAGAAAAGACACGTAAAATACTTGCTGTTCCTGCTGGATCTCGTATCGGAATTGTAGCTGGATCTGATACTGGTGCTGTTGAGTTGGCTTTGTGGTCTTTACTTGGTGCCAGAGGAGTGGATCTTCTTGCTTGGGAGAGCTTCAGCCAAGAATGGGTAAGCGATGTAGTAGATGTGTTGGGTATAGTCGACACTGAAACACATGAAGCTGCCTATGGTGAACTACCGGATTTAACAAAAGTTAATTTTAAGAATGATGTAGTGTTTGTTTGGAACGGGACAACTTCCGGCGTCAAGGTGCCTAATGGAGACTGGATCCCCAATGATCGTGAAGGGCTGACTATCTGCGATGCTACCTCTGCCGCTTTTGCTATGGAGCTGCCTTGGGATAAGTTAGATGTTGTTACTTTCTCTTGGCAAAAAGTACTTGGCGGTGAAGCTGCTCACGGAGTGATCATTTTAAGCGAACGAGCCGTAAGTAGATTAGAAACCTACGTGCCACCGAGACCTTTGCCAAAGTTGTTTCGTCTTACGAAAAAAGGAAAGATTGACGAAGCTATTTTCGAAGGGGCTACAATCAATACGCCATCGATGCTTTGTGTGGAAGACTATCTAGATGCGTTGAATTGGGCTTCCTCTATAGGGGGGCTAGAATCGTTAATATCTCGCTCTCAGTCGAATCTGTCAGTGATAGAAGGCTGGATAGATAAGACCGGTTGGGTGGATTTTCTCGCAAAATCTAGTGAGAGCCGTTCTAACACTTCTATATGTATTAAAATTATTGCTGATTGGTTTGTGTCTCTCTCTAAGGAAAGACAAGTAATGATTACCAAGGAAATAGCTGGCTTGTTGGATGTTGAAGGAGTCGCGCACGATATTGATGGCTATCGGAATGCGCCTCCAGGTTTGAGGATTTGGGGAGGGGCCACTGTAGAACGGAGTGATTTGGAAGCCTTGTTGCCTTGGTTGGACTGGGCATATGAGACTGTTTCAACGAAATATTTGTAATAGAACATTAGCGAAAAATAAAAGGAACTTTGATGTATAAAGTCTTTGTAGCCGACGAGTTGGCGCCTGAAGGGATAGCAGCATTAAAAGAGTATGCAGAAATAGAAATAGACTTTTCCCCAGGATTGACGGTGGATGAAGCTATTCCGCATGTAAAAAATGCCGATGCAATTATTGTCAGAAGTGCTACAAAGCTTAAAGGTCAATTACTTGATGCCGCAGCGAGATGTAAAGTGATAGGCAGAGCTGGTATTGGCGTAGACAACATTGATTTAGATGTATCGACGGAGAGAGGGATAGTTGTCCTCAACACACCGGATGCAAATGCAACTACGACAGCTGAGCTCGCCATAGCACACATGTTCTCTTTAAGTCGGAAACTGCCTGAAGCCGACCTGTCAGTAAGGTCCGGAAAATGGCAAAGAAACGAGTTCGTCGGTGCCGAAGTATCTGGTAAGACGGTTGGCATAGTTGGGTTTGGCACTATTGGACGGCTCTTAGCAGAGAGATGCTTGGGCTTGAAGATGAAAGTTGTCGCCTTTGACCCTTTCGTTACACAGCAAACGTTTGCAGAGCACGGAGTAGAGACTAAAGATCTTGATGGTTTAGTTGCGGTATCTGACTACATTACACTGCATTGCCCAGTGACGGATGGGACGAGAGGATTATTTAGTCGAGAGAGATTGCTCGCTATGAAGGCTGGTTCTCGGATCATAAACTGTGCCCGAGGAGGACTGATTGACGAACAAGCTTTATGCGATGTTGTTAATTCCGGCCACTTGGCTGGCGCAGCCTTAGACGTTTTTGAGCAAGAACCACCGATCGACTCTCCTTTGTTTGCTGTTCCGAATATCCAATTCACCCCTCATTTGGGCGCATCAACCGAAGAAGCCCAGACGGCTGTTGGTGTAGAAATATCCCATCAGATTGCTGCTTTTTTGATCGATGGGAAAATTATCAATTCAGTGAATGTCCCTAGTGTCGACCCTGACAAGTTATCGCAGTTAAATCCCTATATGGAGTTGGCAACCAAATTGGGGAAAGTGCTATGTCAAATGGTTGAAGGCCCACTTTCTTCGGTCGAAATTGGTGTTTTTGGTGAAGCTTCGAAATTCGACTCACACCCTATTGCTAGCGCCTCGATGGTTGGTTTGCTTTGTCGACACCATGCTGTTCCCGTCAATCAAATAAATGCCCTGCATTTGGCGCGTAGACAGGGAATCAACGTGACTAAAGTCAGCTCAGCTGACTCTAAAGATTATCTTTCTTTAGTGCGAATAACAGCTCAGAGTTCTGAGCAAACCGTCATTTTAGAAGGAGCAATCTTTGACGGCAGTCGACCAAGATTGGTGAAAATCAATGGGTATGAAATTGAGTCACCGTTAGAGGGACACTTACTGATAACCAAACACGCTGATGAGCCTGGAGTGGTAGGTAAGATTGGCGAAGCGCTTGGCAAGGAAGATATAAACATTTCTCGTATGCAAGTAGGTGTCGCAGAAGACACCCAGCTAGCCATTGCCATACTGGATATTTCGGGTTCGCTAAGCAGTGCTGCGTTAGAAAATATATCAAAAATAGGCGCAGTTGAGAAAGTTCTGCAAGTGTTGCTGTAAAAATTAGTTGCGGCTATTAAAATCTAAAAATGCCATATCCAGGCTCTCCTGGTTGGGCATTCAAGGATGCGCTGATCGCTATTCCAAGAGAGTTTCTAGTGTCTATCGGATTAATAATCCCGTCATCCCACAATTCAGAGGTGGCATAGTAAGCAGACATTTGACCTTGGAAGGCTTCTAAAGTTTCTTCATAAACTTTATCTAAAGTTTTTTGTTCAACTTTTTTCCCTGTTCTCTCTAATTGGCGTTTTTTGACATCTGCCAGTGTCTTCGCAGCTTGTTCTCCTCCCATAATGCCGATTTGGTGGTTAGGCCAAGAAAAAACAAACCTTGGATCGTAAGCTCTACCGCACATTCCGTAGTTGCCCGCACCAAAAGAACCGTGACACATTAATGTGAATTTCGGAACATGTGAGCCAACAATCGCCTGTATTAATTTCGCGCCATCTTTAGATATTCCTTTAGCCTCATATTCTTTTCCAACCATGAATCCTGTTACGTTCTGGAGAAAGAGTATCGGAGTATTATTTTGATTACATAGCTCAATGAAATGAGCGGCTTTCAAGGCACTATCATTGAAAATAACGCCATTGTTTCCCAATATGCCGACTTTGTAGCCCCATATGTTAGCGAAGCCACAAACCATGGTGGTCCCATAGACGGGTTGGTATTCATGAAACTTACTTCCATCGACTATACGTGCAATTACTTCTTTGATATCAAAAGATTTTTTTATATCAGTTGGAAGAATCCCATACAATTCATCAACGTCATAATAAGGTTCTTCGACAGCATCCTTTCGGATGTTCCACTTAGTGGTCTTTTCCCATTGCTCGACTATTTCTCTACCTATTGCAATAGCTTCCTCTTCTGTGTCGGCAGGGTAGTCGCATACTCCGCTGACCTGGGTGTGTAAATCACAACCCCCCAAGTCATCAGCTGTAACGATCTCTCCCGTTGCAGCTTTTACTAGTGGGGGACCAGCCAAGAAAACCGCACCTGTACCTTTTACAATGACAGAGTAGTCAGATAACGCAGGCACATATGCCCCCCCCGCTGTACAGTGACCAAATACTAGAGCCAGTTGTTTGACATTCATTTTTGACAAGGTACTTTGATTACGGAACATCCGTCCTGCCATGTACCTGTCTGGAAAGAGTTCGGATTGAAGAGGCAGAAATCCTCCAGCACTGTCACAAAGATGTACTACAGGCAATCGGTTTTCTATAGCTATATCCAGAGCACGCACGATTTTTTTAACCGTTAGCGGATACCAAGCCCCACCTTTTATGCTGCTATCATTTCCGATGATAACTACTTCTTGTCCGCTGACAACTCCGATGCCTGTAATACAACTAGCGCCAGACGATCCAGCATCACCGGCACGGCTGCCGGCTAACGTAGAGAATTCGAGAAAAGGAGTCCCCGGATCTAGTAATTTTTCAAGGCGTTCTCTAGGCATCATTTTTCCATGGGCTGCGAGACGATCTACATCTTTTTGAGGTCTTTTATAGCGCGCATCATGCTGCTCTTGCCTAAGTTCATCAGCTAAGCCTTTGTTATGGATATAGTTAGACTGGAACTCGGTTGACTCAGTCTGAATTTTCGATTTTATACGAGACATTATTCTTGTGCCTTAAGTGAAATTAGTTCAGCATTCTTTTGAAAAGCCGAGTTGGTTTCTGCATGCACGCTCTCGACTTCTCCGTCGCGCGGGGCAGTTATATTGATTTGCATTTTCATTGATTCTATTACGATTAAAACATCTCCCGCCGATACCTTAGATCCTGCTCGACAGTTTATACTGACTACTAATCCCGGCATATTAGCCTTGATGATGTCTTCATTTTTGGCGACTTTTTGCGTTGCGCTAATATGATCAAGATACGGCAGTATGTATGTTCTTCCATCTGATCTTAAATGAATGGCCTCTTCATCTTGAGTCCACCAGAATTTTTTCAACTGGCCATTAATTCGCATAGAAAAGTGGTTCTCTGAGATTTGGGTTAAATCGTCGACTGCAAACGCAGTCCCATTGACTAGAATCGTTAATTCGGGATGACACTTGGAGATTACAACCTCATATTTTTTTTCGTCGAGATTGAATTTATATGATTCGCTCATTATAAGTTCCTCCACTCGCCTATGGAGGCATACGGTTCAGGTGTATCAAAGGATAGAGTCCTAAAATCCTTGAGTCCCAGCGATGCAGCCAGAAGTACACAAGCTACTTCGTCTTCTGCTAGTTCAACAGGCCTTAGTTCTCCTTCATTGTCAGTCAAAAACCCGGTATGTATATGCGCTTTGGCAAAATTGGAGTTTCTTAGTATCCGCCCTAAATAGTCAATATTGCTGCTGACGCCTAAGAGGACTAGTTCATCTAAAGCTTCCGTTATTTTTTTGGTTGCTAAATTCCGATTCTCGGCATGGCAGATCAATTTCCCGACCATTGAGTCAAATGCCGCAGAAATGATCTGTCCTTGTTCAATCCCAGAATCAAACCTTGCATCGTCGGGATTCGGAGTTGCTAGCACTTTTATGATTCCGGTTGCAGGACGAAAGTCATTTTCAGGCTCCTCGCAGCATATTCGGCACTCGATTGCATGGCCAGACTGTTTAATTTCTTTTTGCAACCAAGGTAGCTTGCGTGTGTAAGCAGTTCTTAACTGTGCTTCTACTAGATCTACAGAGCAGACTAACTCAGTTATAGGATGCTCTACTTGCAGTCGGGTATTCATTTCGAGAAAGTAGAAATCATCATTAGGGCTGAGTATGAATTCGACAGTCCCCGCATTTAGATAATTTGCTTTTTTTGAAAGGTCAACGGCTGCTGCACATATCGAATCTCGCAACTCCCCGGACAGCGAAGGAGCAGGAGATTCTTCGATCACTTTTTGAAAGCGTCTTTGGATTGAGCATTCTCTTTCGTATAAATGAATAACATTGCCTTCGCCATCTCCGAGCACTTGAACTTCAATATGTCGAGGATTTTCAATATATAACTCAGCGTAGATTCTACTATCTGCAAAATAGCGTTCCGCCTCTCCCATTGCTGTCTTAGCCAGTCTTTCTAGAGAGTCTGCATCATGCACAATGCTCATTCCCTTACCCCCACCTCCGGCTGCCGCTTTAATAAGGATCGGAAAACCAATTTTTCGAGCTTCTTTTACAAAACTACTTAGGTCCCCGTCTTGAGTTACGCTCGGAGCAACTGGGACGCCGCATTTTTCGGCAAATTCACGTGAGAGAATTTTGTCTCCCATGAGTTTTATCACTTCAGACTGCGGCCCTATGAAGGCTATTCTTGCGGCTTCTACAGCTTTAGCAAAATCAGCATTTTCTGATAAAAAACCGTAGCCTGGATGCAGACATTCCACAGAAACGGACTGCGCAGCTTTAATTATTTGTTCTGAATCAAGATAAGCTGCGGTTGGGGTTTCAGCAAATAATTGAATAGAGACGTCGGCTAAATTTACGTGTGGTGCCTTTCGGTCCGCGTGATGGAAAACCGCTACTGTTCGCAGTCCTAGCGATTTGGCAGTACGTATCACTCTGCAGGCGATTTCACCACGATTAGCTATCAGAATACTTTTAAACATTATTCTTGCATCCTCTTATCTTCCTGTTAGGATATTTTGTCTTAGAACGTTATATTCTGGTGTTGCGTCGAAATCAGCGTACTTTCACTTTACACAGACACCGAGTGATCATAAACAAATGGTTGAAAATATGCTACTGAGATTGTCCCTGAACGACGAATAGATGGAGTAGACAGGACTTGCTCAGATGTGATGTTTGGTGATTAGATCATTAATCAAGGTATAAAGTATGCACGTTGTAAGTTATAGGTATCGAGAAGCTTGTCATCTCGGGATGTTGTCTGCCGACATGAGTTCAATTATCTCCTTTGATATCTCCGAAGCCAAGGCAAAAACAGGACTTCTGGCGCTAATTGAGAGCGCTCCTTCTCTCCTGCCTTTGCGTAATTCCGATGACCCTACGCCTCTAGAGGCGGTTGAAATTCTTGCTCCTATTCCCCATCCACGAAGGAATATCTTTTGTGTGGGTAAAAATTATTTTGCACATGTGCAAGAAATTGCAACTGCAGGTTTTGATATTGCTGATAGTCGAGGGAAGGCGCCAGAGGTTCCTATTGTGTTTTCCAAGCTACCTGACTGTGTTGTTGGACATAATGCCCCGATAGTACTCAATCGAAACGTAACGAATCAACTTGATTACGAGGCAGAGCTAGGCGTAGTTATTGGTAAAGAAGTGAAGTGTGTGTCAGCGAAAGAAGCTATGGACTGTGTATGGGGTTACACAATTATCAATGACGTGAGTGCAAGAGACGTTCAAGCTAGCCATAAACAATGGCTATTAGGTAAATCTCAGGATACTTTTTGTCCAATGGGGCCTTTTGCAGTGTCTAAAAATCTGATAGATCTAACAGACACGTCTATAAAGTGCTGGGTTAACGACGAATTACGTCAAGACGGGAACACGGCTTTAATGATTTTTGATGTACCGTCTCTAATTGAGACAATTTCTGCTGGGATCACACTTTACCCAGGGGATGTGATTGCGACCGGCACTCCAGCGGGCGTGGGTGCTGGATTTAACCCGCCTAAATTTCTAAAAAACAATGATACTGTGACCATAGAGATTTCAGGAATAGGGACACTTGTAAATAAAGTTATGTCAAAATAGAGATTTTGTTCTAAGTGGTTAGCCTTCGATAAATGTCGGCGACTTTTAGAGGTAGCTTTTCTACCTCGTCGATGACAGCATAATTAGCTGTGCCATACATATGAGGTAAATACTCCTGCGCTTCACTGTCTATTGTGATACAAAACGCGTGCACTCCGCTTTGTTTCATTTCGAGTAGGGCATGACGAGTATCTTCAATGCCATACTGGCCTTTATAGCCCCCATAGTCCTCGGGACGACCATCTGAAAGTGTTATCAGCAACTTAGTACGTGCGTGTGTTTTCTGCAATATTTGACCTAAGTGTCTTATTGCAACCCCCATTCGGGTGTATGCTTTAGGTCTAATCCCACTGATTCTCTGTCGGACCTCTAGAGAATAGTTTTCTTTGAAGTCTTTAATCGAGTAGACCTCACACCGTTTGTTTGTCCTTCCTGAAAACCCATAAATCGCATAGCGATCGCCGAGCAACTGCAGTGCTTCACAAAGCAGCACCAGTGATTCGCGCTCAGCATTGTTGACCCATCCGAGAGTTGACCCACTCATATCTACCATAAACATTACCGCCACATTTCTCTCTTGATTACGATATTTTGTATACAGGTGGTCACTCATGTCTTTACCTAGCGCCATGTCAACGTGAGCATTCACTATGGCATCAAGATCTATATCATCGCCATCTGGCTGTCTACGCTGAGGCCTAGATTCACCAAGTACGGCTTCAAAGCATTTTTTTATTACACGCAGTGCCCCACGATATTTTTCTAATGTTTCAGAAATGAAGCCTTCATCTCCTGGTGGGACGACTAATTCCCGTAGCGTACAAAAATCTTCTCGAAATCTTTGCCGAGTACAGTCCCACTCATCGTATTGAAAAGTTCCTGTTTCATTAAGATCAGGATCAGTATCTCCTTCAGATTCTCCATTTTGGGATAGTAACGCATCGGAGTATTCTCCTTGCTCCATAGGATCCATATACTGATCAGGAATTTCACCAAAGTCTTGCATGATTGATCCAGCAAGATTCTTGAGATCGTCGGATAGCTCAATTGGTTGCCCATCCAAGGTTAATTGGAAATTAGTTTCACTGGGCTCCCCATCGTCACTATCTCCGTCACTTACTTCTAGCATTTGTTTGGCGACGAAGTCGTCGTCGGTTTCGTCTTTGGGAGCATTGTCATCTCTTAACTTATCTAGTGACTTTTGAAATGCAATCTGTTCCTGCTCTATACGAGAGAGCATAGTTTCTCTAATTCGATCCAGAAAAATTTCGCCTTGATAGGACTGTAATGCTGGCATATCAATATCCTCAAAATGCCGAATGTTTCCTATTGTGTCGATGGCGGTTGCAGTTGGGCTTCTTAAGTCGTTAGCTCGGTCTTGCCAAAGTTTCCATAAGGCTACGACTTTAGGATCACGGTTTTCAAATTCAGAGAACTCTCTACTCAGTCCAGGAAAGTCCCTTGCGATACGATAATTAAGTCTGATAGATTCAAGACGATTAAAGATATTAAGAGATTTTTGGTCGTTATACTCGGCGGTGAGTTTTTCCAACACTTGGATCCGCCAAGTCCCATACCAGGTTTGTGCCCATAAATGAGCTGCCGTGAGCTTATAGACCGTGAAGTTTTGTTTAGGTTGCGGGAAAAGAGAGATACTTTCAGGTAAAAACAAACCCTCAGTGTTTGTATACGTTTCATCATTACCTGAGATTTTGAGTTCTCTTCCACCGAGGCCTCTTATGAAATGCTGTAGGAAAACACTGGTTTGCTGTAGAGAGCATCTAACGCCCTTATTTTTTTGAGCGATGGTAAAGCCGCTGATATCTTCTAGTGATGTAATTGCTTTTCCAAGGCCGTGGTTGTCGTAATTTTTCAGGAATAAGTCGATCCACTTTTGAACGTCAGCATCAATCATGCTATCAAAAGCTTCTGGCGCGAAAGAGACAAAATGTGCAGCCAGTTCAGTATTAGACTCAGCTATCAGTCCAGCCCATTGATAAATAAATACTTGTTGCCGGTCATTAAGATTGGCGATCATCGAGATAACTGCGTCTAGATTAGATAGCCTATCCAAAGCCGGCCCTACGATTTTTTCTAGATCTTTTTGTATCCGGATACGATAGAGTAAATTCTGCCTTGATTGATTACTCACTTGCAGCACAAAGCTTTTTTTCTGGATTCAAGTACAGAATCTTTAGAAAATTGAACGGCTTAATTCATGAACAGCTTGAAACATATCTGGCTCATCGGTCAAGGCTTGACTAATGGCGGTATCTACAGCGTGTACGGGAGCGACATTGCTATGGATAAGTTTCCCAGCATTCACCAATAATCTCGTACTCGCCCCTTCTTCTAGACCGTTACCTTTGAGGTTTCTAGTCATGTGTCCGAGTTTGACTAATTTATGGGCCGTTGGTTCGTCAACACCACTTTCTTTTATCACAATAGCTTCTTCGGTAGCAGCGTCAGGATAATCAAACTCTAAGGCTACGAACCTTTGCCGTGTACTTTGCTTGAGATCTTTAAGAACACTTTGATAGCCGGGATTATAAGAAATAGCTAAACAAAAACTACCTGGTGCCTCAAGAAGCTCACCTAGTTTTTCAATAGGCAACAGTCGTCTGCCGTCGCATAGCGGGTGGATGACTACTGACGTATCTTTTCGCGCTTCGACAATTTCGTCTAGATAGCAGATATACCCGTGCCTGACAGCACTAGTCAGAGGACCATCGATCCACACTGTTTCTCCTCCTTTGATAAGATATCTACCAATGAGGTCGGAGGCAGTGAGGTCGTCATGACAGGCGACAGTTACCATAGGAAGTTTCAAGTGCCAAGCCATATATTCGATAAACCGAGTTTTGCCGCAACCAGTTGGGCCTTTTAGTAGAATTGGTAATTGGTTTTCATAAGCTGCCGTAAAAACCGCAACCTCATCTCCAACAGACTCATAGTAAGGTTTGTTTTTGACAAAGTTTTGTTCATTTTTTATTGTGGTTTTACTCATATGGGAAATTCTTTCACGCTTTAATCGTTCGTCTATACTCTAAGTCTTCGACTGAGGACGGCATCTACTTTACTTTGTGCTGTCCCTCGAGGTACTTTTGTCCGGTAAGCAAGTTATCGTAAATACACTCGTTTAGTCAACGAAGATAAAATATAGCAGGTAAATTAGATGTTAGAAAAATTGAACCCTAAATCCATTGTTGCACCTTTTAATGACGCATATCACCATGTCGTCGTTATTCCCTCTGGTGCGCGCCTAGCATATGTCTCGGGCCAGATCGGTCTTAATCCAGACGGGACTCTTCCGTCTACGGTGGAGGAGCAAGCAGATCGAGCATGGGAAAATGTTATTGAGTCAGTCAAAGAGGCTGGTATGACTGTTAACGATATCGTTAAAGTTACCGTATATCTTTTGGACGATAAGGATTACCCGGCATTTGCCTCAGCTCGGCAAAAATATCTTGGTGATGCCCGGCCAGCCTCTACAGCCATTTTGGTGAAACAATTGGTCTCACCAGACTGGCGAGTAGAAATTGAGGTCGTAGCCGCTGCAGTTTGAAGACTATCAAGAGCTCGCGGATAACTCTGGATAGGTGAAGGAACTTGACTATGAGCTAATTGGATGGGCGAAATTCGAGCATTTGAAATACTAAAATGTTAAGCTTGGTGAGCAGGGGGGAGATAGACTGAGTCTTCGTCAGCATGTAACCTGTAGTGGATAAAAAAGATCTGAGAGTTGATCGAAGAAAGCACTTCAGATGAACGTACTCGGAATTAACTGGGAGAAATTATCATGGAAATCGGCGCATTCTACCTGCCTTCAGTGGGAAGGCCAGCAGACATAAAAAAAGGGTTAGCGGGTAAATCTACCAAGCTATATCAGCAGATGCTTAGAGAGATCACTGAGCAGGTCCAGTACATGGATCAGTATGGGTACTATGGAGCGGGTTTTACCGAACATCATTTCCATGTGGAAGGTGAAGAAGTATCTACGAACCCTGTCATGCTTGATATGTATTTTGGTATGCAAACTAAGAATATGAAATTTGGACAACTAGGTAACGTCCTGCCCTCTAGAAACCCTATCAACTTAGCTGAAGATATAGCGATGTTGTCTCAAATGCTTGAGGGACGCACTTTCGCAGGCTTTGCTAGGGGCTACCAGAATCGCTGGGTTAACGTAATAGGCCAGCAAGTCGGTTTGTCTGATCCTGCGTCTGGAGAGGAATATGAAGAGTTAAAGCGCTCGTTGTTTGAGGAGCATTTTGAGATTTTAATGAAGGCTTGGAAAGAAGACACTTTTAGCTTTAATGGAAAGCATTGGCAGATCCCTACGAAAGATCTAAAGTGGGCAGCGGCCGAGACTGCACATCAATATGGACAAGGGTGCAATGAAGACGGGATCATCGAAGAAATTGGTATAGCACCGCCTACGTTCAACAATATGATTCCTGATATGTTCATGCCGTTTGCCACCTCTGAGCGCTCCATAAAATGGGGTATGGCTCGAGGAATCAAGCCTGTCACCATCATGACGCATTATGATGTGGTAAAAGAGCATTTTAGAGCAGGGATGGATGCTGCTAATGAAGCGGGTATGAATTATAAGTTTGGAGAAGGGATGGCGATGAGTCGAGAGATTATCGTCGCTGATACCGATGCCGAAGCTGAAGAGATAGCACGCGAGGCAGGGTCTTTTATTTGGAATAACTTTTTTGTTCCTTTTGGCTTTAATGCAGCAATTGCAGGCCCGGGCGAAGGACCATTTGATATAGAGCCTTCCTTTGAGTCTTTAGTGGAGAGAGGTTTATGTATTCACGGAAGTCCAGATACTGTAAATAGGAAGCTAGAAACTTTGTTCAAGCAGTTGCCGGTAGATAACTTTTGGATGTTCATGTACAACCACATACCTCAGAAAGCATCGATGAAGAGTTTAGAGTTGCTGACGGAGAAAGTGTGGCCTAACCATACTGATAAAATCGTGCCTGGTAATTTGACTACTACTTAGCCAAGTTAAACGATACAAATCAAGCCTGGGCCATTCATTGCCCAGGTTTTTTTTAGCCTAAATTGGGGTAAAGGCCTGATAACTGTTTAATGACGGAAGGTGGCTAATGGGCTCAATTTTGTTGACATTTCTTCCAATCATAACGATTGTTCTGATTGGCTATTTGTTTTCTAGATCCGGATTATTCACGGAGAATGTAGGTGTAGGGCTTGTCCAGTTTGTTTACTGGTTGGCTATTCCGGCGATGCTTTTTCTGCACATGTTCCAAACAAACATCTCTGAAAGTATCCCTCTGACGTTTCTATTGTCGTTTTATGTGCCTTCAATTTGTGTTTTTTTAGTTGGAATGATCGTGTTTAATCGTGTCTTTGGATGGGATGCTAAAGAACTTGGGGTTGCTGGTATTGTTTCTAGCTATGGGAATTTGGCACTACTAGGGCTGCCTATACTTTTAGCTGTGACAAATGATCAAGATGCTCTTCTGCCTGCACTAGTATTACTCGCCACCCAAAGCACTATCCTTTTTACCCTAACTATTGTCGCCCTGAATGGACTTAAAGGGCTAGAGAAAAATGCTTTCAGGGAAGTGTTCTACAGATTAGCGACTAACCCTATTGTTCTGGCGCTGATACTCGGCCTTGCATTTAATATGTTTCAGATCCCTCTTAATGTTGGGATTTTGTATACCTTAAATATCTTAGGAGATGCGGCGCCTGGATGTGCCTTAGTCGCTTTAGGTGCTTCTTTAGGGACCTATGAGTTGAGGAAACCAGGCAAAGAGGTGCTTTTTTTTGTATTACTGCGGAATTTCGCACACCCTTTATTAGTGTGGGGCGTTGCACTTTTTTTCGGACTTGATGGAGCATGGTTGACTGTCGCGGTACTATTTGCTGCGATGCCTGTGGGCATCAATGCATTTGTTTTCGCCGAGAGTTATGGTATCAGGCAGTCCACAGTATCGGTTACATTAGTCGTTTCTACACTGATTTCTACTGCTACCATTCCTATCTTGCTATATTTACTTCCTTTATGAGATAAAGAAAACCTTAATGCAACTTCTAAAACCCTTACGCTTTTTTGCTTAGCCGCGAGGCCGATAATATCATTCTACTGAAAGCCGGAGTTAAATAGTGCGAGCTAAAGATATACTTCTGATTGAAGACCATAAAGATATAGCTGAAATGGTCTATGAATACCTTGAGGTCTCTGGGTTTAGCGTTGACTATGCCGATACTGGATCGGCGGGCGTAAATTTGGCGAGACAGAATAATTACGATGCTATCGTCCTTGATTTGATGCTGCCTGATATGGATGGTATCGAGGTTTGTAAAGCATTGAGGTCTGAGGAGGGCATTACGGTGCCTGTTTTAATGTTGACTGCCCGAGATACTTTGGAAGATAAGCTACTAGGGTTTGATAGCGGTGCCGATGACTATTTAGTTAAACCGTTCGATCTGGAAGAGTTGGCAGCCCGTCTGCGCTCGCTGATGAAAAGAAGAACAGATCAATCAAAAGCAGAACCTTTGGTGGTGGGTGATTTGGTTGTGGATGTGAATGCAAAAATAGCTACTAGGGAGGGGAATGTGTTGAACTTGTCTCCAACCGGGATGAAGATATTGATCTTGTTGACAATGGAGTCGCCAAATGTTGTCGAACGGTCGGCTGTTGAAAAAGTCATCTGGGATGATTTGCCGCCAGACAGCGACGCGCTTCGCAGTCACTTATATAATTTGCGTAAGGTTGTAGACAAGCCTTATTCTCATAGCTTGATACATACTGTTCATAGCATAGGGTTTCGGTTAAGTGACGAAGGTGCAGACTAAAAATCCTTTAAATACTAGAATTCTGCGAGGTTTCATCCTTCAGATATTCCTAATCACAGTCACAGCAGTGGCCGGTGTCTCTATTTCATCTTTTTTAATACAAGAACTGCTTATTAATTCCGCTTTAGAGCGTGAGGCGGACTACTTCTGGGCTAGGAATAAAATTCAACTGGATACACCTACTCCTAACACTAACACATTAATTGGATATTTATTTAAAGACGGAGAGGCGGCGATTCCATCCGAGTTTGAGCACCTGGAAGTTGGTTTTCATGAGACGGTAACTCCTGCTGGAAAATCTGTAGTACATGTAAGTGCTAGTGATGATAGTCGTTTGTTTTTGGTATTTGACGCGAATGTAGTGTCCGAAGCTGCTAATTTTTTTGGATTATTTCCTCTGGTGCTGATTCTTATTGTGCTCTACCTATCTGCGTGGTTTGCATATCGCATCACTAGCCAAGCGATTTCTCCGGTTGTGAGGTTGGCCCGTAGCGTGAGAAATATCGAATTAGATAAGCCGGATCTGCAAACAGTGCTGGATGAGTTTGAGAACGAGGAGGTTGATGGGGAGATCGGTACACTGGCAAATGCCCTGCAACAGCTTTTGGTTCGAGTCGATGATTCTATCGAAAGAGAGCGTACCTTTACACGAGAAGCCAGTCACGAGCTTAGAAGCCCTTTGACGGTAATACGTATGGCATGTGATAACTTGAGTAAGCGCGGGAATCTTGAAGATAATTCTTTGGTTTTGTTGGAGCGAGTACAAAGAGCAGCAAAAGATATGGAGGAGTTGACTGAAGTATTGTTGTTATTGGCTCGAGAATATGAAGGGGCATTGTTAAAAGAAAATGTTATTGTTAATGACATTGTCAGAGACGAGCTGAGTAAATGTAAAGTCGCCTACGAGAGCAAAAATCTTTCTCTGAAATTTGTAGAATTAGACAGTTTAGTAACCGTTGCAGCGCCAAAAGTCGTCGCGATTGTTTTTGGCAATTTATTACGAAATGCTTGTCTATATACTGAAAAAGGGGAAGTGATTGTAACCATCGCTGAAAATAGCGTCTTAATTTCCGACAGCGGCGTTGGTATGACGGCGAAAAACATGAATGATGCTTTTAGTTCCAGTTATAACCCACAGAATGCAAGAGGGAACGGAATAGGTTTGAGTTTAGTGAAACGAATAACTGATCGATTCGGGTGGCGAATTTCGGTGGATAGCCAGCCACAGCAAGGCACTGAGATATTAGTTGATATGGCTTCCTCCAGCTCTAAGTCTGCTCCTTCTGTTACTTAGAAAGGCATCGTCTAGGCTGCTAGAGAGCTCTACTTCGTTACCAAATCGCGCACACGGCTGTCTTTCTCTCCTAGATCTGCTTTAAGTTTTCCCCAGTCTTGAAGATAAGGGACTGCCACACCTTTTTGGCATGAAGGTCTGTCCTCAAGTCGCTGCATCCAAGCTTTCAAATTGGCCAATCCTCTGACGTCAGTTCCACCCCAGGCATGTATGCGCACCCAACACCAGTTAGCTATGTCAGCTATAGAATATTTATCGCAAATAAAATCCCGTCCAATAAGTTGTCGGTTTAAAACTTCAAAGAGACGCCGACATTCATTGTGGTATCTGGCTATTACGGAGGGTATTCTTTCTGGGAAGTAACGGTAGAAAACATTTGATTGTCCCATCATC
>JABISZ010000052.1 GCA_018668255.1 Pseudomonadota bacterium
AAAGGGAATGCGCTTACTAAAGTTGCGAAAGAGGCTCCCGCTCCAACCAGGATAAAAAGTGATGGGAGGCCACAACATAGCAATGTCGATGTAGAAGCAAAAAGCGTCAAATAGTTTGCGGAATCATCTTTCATTTTTATTGCAAGGTGTCTATTTTTACGACTTCTTGTCCATTGTCTCTAATCTTCATAGCTATACTGTCTTCATCGATTTTTGTGTTTGCTTTATACGCCATTAGAACTTTTCCAAAATTCAGATCTACATCTATTTTAAGTAAGTCAGGATCTCGTCTGAAAGTTTTTTCAATACCGCGAGCGCAGAAATCACAGACCATCCCCTTGACACTGACGACTAGAATTTTTGACTGCTTCAAACCTTCTGAAAAAGTGATAAATCTTGCTTGGTCAACCTTTATTGATGAACCGTCAGACATTTTTGTGTGAACATGGGTATCTTCGTTTGCGTAAACATGCACATCGTTGAATGACACAATAAAAATTAATGCTAAGAATGAATACTTCATTTCTTTATCCTTTATTAAAATCTATACATGAGATGAATATCCCAATTAGAACTGTCGCTATAACCGAATTCTATAAGTGTGTTGCCTTTAAATAACTTGACTACTGGATATAAAGATGAGGTCTTTGCATACGAGTTCTCTTTAAATTTAACCATGAGCCAAGTATGTAAATCTCCATAATCGCCGATATAAGGAGCGACGCCTGCTAAGAGGTATTTCTCCTCTATGTCAATTCGGTCTGTTTCGGTACGCTTATAGCCAAACCCTGTGAAAATTCTTCGTGTTTCCCAGTCACCTTCGATCCCATAAAAATAATTGTCGAATCCGTCGTTGGAAATACCAGTGTTTAAGTAAAGATTACCTTGCGATTTCTGGTGGTTCTTTCGGAATAGTAGCCGGGTGTATCGAAGATATACATAATCATCATTCGACACTTTGTCAGAAACAGCTTCGACACCAACGGCATTTCTCGAAGTGGGGGAGTAATGAAGATAGGCAGTGTCTCTCAAAGAATTTGATTTGAACATGAAAGTATAACCCCCGGGATAGGATACAGGTCTGGCAAAGCAGTCTGCCGAGAGAAAAACGAATAGCAATAGAACATACTTTAATATACCCATAGGGGGTATAGTATATAGCATAGGTGTAAATGCAAATCCTTATTTATTCAATGAGATTTGAGGTATTAGGACAGTAATATTGCGTTGTTTTGCATAGGACTTATTTGACTTCTTTCCACCATTCATCAAAAAGTGGCGGATTTTCTAATGTAATTAACTCACCCAGACGGGGAGTGATCAATTGTATCTGTTGCTGTTTTGCCCGCACGGTAGCCTCATTTGCGGGGTCGTACCAATTGTGAAGAGATAAATTAAACATGCCCCAATGTACTGGCACTAAATAACGACCCCCCAGCTCTGTAAAGCCTTTGATCATTTCCTCAGGCATGTTGTGCATAGTACGCCAGCGCTCGTTGTACTGGCCACTATCCATAAACACTAAATCGAATGGTCCGAACCGCTCACCAATAGTTTTGTAGTGTGTGTCGTAGCCGGAATCTCCACTGTAATAAATGCTATCGGTTGGACTTTTTATTACCCACGATGCCCATAAGGTTTCATTTGTTGAGATGAGACCAAGCCGACCCGAAAAATGTTGTGCAGGAGTCGCAATAAATGACAGGCCCTCAATCTTAATTTCACCCCACCAATCGAGTTCAACCAGCCTAGAAGTAGGGACGCCCCAATATCGAAGGTGGGAACCAACCCCAAGCGGCAAAATAAAAATCACGTCCTTGTTCGCAAAATACTTAATTGTGTCCATGTCGAGGTGATCATAATGATCGTGAGAAATAACTATGTAATCGACCCGCGGAAGATCTGTGATGTCTAGAACGGGTGGTTGAAAGCGATCTATCATGAAAGAGAAAGGGGAGGCGTTGTCCGAGAAAACGGGATCAATTAATACTGTTTTCCCATCAATCGATAATAAAATTGAAGAGTGCCCAAGCCAAATAAATTTGATAGTCCTGCTACTTTCAATGAAGGATTTCATATCTGCAGTTCGGTCTTCTGGCATCAAGCCATTTGGGGAGGTCTGGTTCGAATTGAAAAGATAATTAGGCGTGATGCGTCCTAACGGATCGTCCCAAAAGCTAATATCGTCTTCAATATTGTGGGTTATGTGACGTTTACGGTTCACAAAAATGCCATCGATTTTGTCATACTGAGCTGATTTCTGAAGAATCTCCAGATCGGGGCCCGTCGGATTTGAACCGAATTGTTGACACCCCGTCAGTACTACTAACCCTAAAAATAAAACTATTTTAGTGCTTATTGATCTAGCCATACTTCTGCTTCCACTTAATTAATCGCGCAGAAAACATATTGCTTTCTTTGCCGTAAGAGATCTGCTCACTTATCTAATTAAATATTTTCGAGATTTCGTTAAAATAGCTTGTACGTCCAACATGATATATGTGATCGTAGGCATGATGAATATTACGCTTTTCTTTTTGACATTTGCTCCGCCGATTTTAATACTCGCTTATATAATCAGGGCAGATAAGTTTAGCGAGCCAATCGCTGCGATCGTTAAAGTGTTTCTTTTAGGGGTTTTCATCACAGGCTTTGCTGGATACTTTAATGCCTTGCTGATACCGGAAGGAAGCGATCGGCATTATTTAGCAGGACTTACAGAAGAATCGCTAAAATATATGGTTCTCCTCTTTTATGTGAGAAAGCAAAATTATTTCGACGAACCTATGGATGCTATCGTCTATGGCGTTTTAGTGTCATTAGGGTTTGCAACACTGGAGAATTATGAATATGTGACCCGGTTCATAGAGCATGGTCAAGATGTCGCTATTTTGAGAGCATTCTCTGCAATCCCTCTCCACGCAATGTGTGGCGTTATTATGGGCTTTTATTTTGGGATGGCTAATTTTTATAAAGGTGGAAATAACTACGCTAAGGCGTTACTGATACCTATCTGTATCCATGGCTCATATAATTTTGTAGCCGGCTATTCTTTTCATCTCACAACAATCTTTATCTTAGTTCTTTTCTTTCATGCCAAACGGCTGCATTACAAATTTGTTATGCTCCAACAAAATAAAAACAGAGAAGCTCAACTTAAGGTCTAAAGTTACGAAGGTAGATAAAGGCAAAATGCTGGCGCTAGAAGGGCAACTTACCCCTCTGGTTACGTTTCTGGCGGCTTTAGACCTAGTTAGTTGTAGCTAGATGATTTGTCAGATCCTAAGCTTGTATTAGTGGACGAGTTAGTTAACGCTCGTGGCAGAGAATATAATGGAAACTATAGGCCAGAGAAAAATCATAATTATCTCCACTTACTGTTGCCAGAAGTCTTTTTTCAGCCAATTCTTTCGGTATTCGCCGCCTTTCCAGAAGCCGGCGATATACCACACCCACCCGATAGCCAACATACAAATCCCGAGCCATTTGAACAGAAAGTCAGGCTGCCGAAAAGGTTGCCAACCTTCAGGGTTAGTTGATACAAACAAAGTCGTGAGTATTACTATTAAAAGCAGGCTGGCAAAAAATGGTGATATCTTGAGTCTACGAGCTATAAAAATTATCAGATACATTTTGCTACCGTTATTTTTACTTAACTATTACTTTTATTTGGAACGAATCGGCGACCCGCTGGGAACCACGATTTAGGTTTAGATTAGCGGTTATATCATGCAAGTATCATGCAATCTATATTTTTAGTATATAAATGCTTACTAATAGTATGCACAAGTAGACATAAGTATATGAAAAATATAGGTTTATCAGGGGGTTAGATGGCTCCTCGGGACGGGCTCGAACTGTCTTCTCACTCTTTAACCGTGACTACTACTTGGAATGGGTCTGCGCCATTTTTTAAAGCGTAGATATTATCGTCATCGCCTAGTTCTAAATCTACGCTAACGGCATCTGTTAGCTTAAAAGCCAGATTCATGGAACTTGTTACATCTGTGATAGTTACATCCTGGACTATTACCATCATCATGCGGGCAGATTCACTTGCACTGGTTGAGGTTGTTTTGTTGTCTGCTTTTAACAAGCGAGCCTGGATACCTTCGAGGTCATAAGTATCTGCATCAGTATCGGCACTGAAAGTCTCGTCTTCTCCAAAGGAGTCGAAGACTTCACTATTGAATATAGGTACAGCCGCATCTGCGGTGCCACAGTTCATGGCTAGTGTCGAGCGGTCATTAGTGTCTTGTTCAGTGAGAGACGCCAGCTGACCAGAAAAGCTAGTTTTCCCAGCAATAGTCCAACAGCTGGTACCTGATCCAGTACGCCCTATGATGGTCGAGTTGAAAAGTTCCGTATTTTTGATTGCGAGTTCGTTAGAAAATATCATTGCTATATGCGAGTAACTACCGCTTGTAGGTTTGCCTTCATCGGTCTTCAGATCATCACCGGTCCCCAAGCCTTCAATTATATGGTCGACTCCGGTATCCGAGCTAAGTATGGAAACACACGAATCCAAGCTATTTGATGAATCTGCTAGGGGGTTGCTTGGACATAATGCGAATCGATAAAACTTTACCTTGTAGGCATCAGGCACCTCTTTGCAAGAGTCGGAATATTCTTTGGAATTTTGAACCATATCCCTTTCGTTATCTCGCACGACTATTGCTCCTGCACCGTCGCGCACGCAAGAGTAGGTCGCAGCTTGTAGACTACTAACGGGGCTCACGGAGAAGATTAATCCTGTAAATAAGATAGCGTATGTAGCGAAAGTGAGTTTGGCCGTATTTTTTTTCATGGTTCTCTTTCTCGAGTTAAAGATGGCATTCTGCAGCTATATATATTTATAAAGTCTACTAGATAGTATGCACAAGCAGAGATAAGCTTTTGAAAAGTATAGGCTTATCAGGTGGTTAGTGGCTCCTCGGGACGGGCTCGAACCGCCGACCTAGTGATTAACAGTCACCCGCTCTACCAACTGAGCTACCGAGGAATTGTTCTAAGTATCCGGTGACTTAAGTCATTCCAGCGAATTCTTTACCTCGCCATTTGACTTAGCAGATCGTCACTAGACTAAGGATTTAAGGTTTGGATAGTGTGCCAATTTTCGCAGCACTACAAGCATTCCTAACAGTAGTTCTAGCTCGGCTCGCTAAGCTTTGAGACTTACACCGTGCACTGCGGCGTATATTAGCCGAAAATACTGTCCATAACCAATTCTTATTTTGCTTTATTTAAGTCTGCTGACATAAGACTGCCGTTCTGCCTGCAATGCAGCAGTCCCAGTGAAAGAAAAGATATAAGTGCTTTAATTACTGAGCCATTCGTCGATTTCGGCTGATTATGCAGCTATCATTTGTAGTTAAAGGTAGCTAAGTTTTTCAGATTATTTAACTTTTGTTTCATAGAAAAATTCACCGTCCTTAAAGAACCCTTTCTCGGATGCTCCGTCTGTATGGCTGTAGAGGCCTCTTCCGTTCTTTTCCCGGTTCTTGAACTCGCCAACATATTTGTCCCCACTTGAGTAGGTATAGGTACCTTGTTTGTGGAACAGACCATCCTTGAATGTGCCGACGTACGCTTCTCCGTCAGCATAGGTGTATGTGCCTTGGCCGCTATAATTGCCGTCCCTAAGTTCTCCGACATATTTACTTCCACTTGCGAAAGTAACAGTTCCAAAGCAGTTATCCATGGGCTCTGATTCAGAGCAATCTGGCAAGGCAAAGGTTTGACTAGACTGCAGAAGAAGTAGGCCACCGACTAAAGAAAATCTAAGGCATCTGTGCATCATTAGGGAAGTGCTACAGAGTTTGTCGTATTATGGAAGTTAACATGTATGGCGGCCTGCTAAGTTAATGACTATGACTTGAGCTTGAGAGCAAAGCGGGTGAAGCGTTCGTATAACCAAAGCACTTTTTTGTTTCTTCTTTACTAAGACACCATTATATGACACGTAAATTTGAACTTGTTGCGAGCTTTTCTCCAGCTGGAGGCCAGCCGGAAGCAATTAAAACATTGATAGAAGGACTGGAAAACGGTCTCTATCAGCAGACATTACTTGGGGTCACTGGCTCCGGTAAAACATTCACTATTGCCAATGCTATTGCGAAGTTGCAGCGTCCAACTTTGGTGTTAGCTCCAAATAAAACACTAGCGGCGCAGCTTTACGGCGAGATGAGAGATTTTTTTCCTAACAATGCTGTCGAGTACTTTGTCTCATATTATGACTACTATCAGCCTGAAGCTTACGTTCCTGCATCAGACACCTACATTGAGAAAGATGCGAGTATAAATGCTCATGTCGAGCAAATGAGATTATCTGCAACTAAATCCCTATTAGAGCGGCCTGATACAATTATTGTGGCAACAGTGTCAGCAATCTATGGGTTAGGCGAGCCGGAAGAGTATCACGCAATGATATTGCACCTTGGCCGCGGAGATATCATCAAGCAACGTTTCATTTTAAAAAAATTAACCGAGCTGCAATATAAAAGAAACGATGTTGAGCTGACTCGTGGAACTTTTCGTGTGCGTGGCGATGTTATAGATGTGTTTCCAGCTGAGTCAGAGCGCAATGCAATAAGAATTGAATTGTTTGATGAGGAAATAGAAAGTCTCGCGGAATTTGATCCATTAACTGGAGAAGTCCTTCACAAAATCCCAAGATATACTATTTACCCTAAGTCACACTATGTGACGAAGCGTGACACTCTGGAAAGAGCTATGGGTACCATCAGGGAAGAGCTAGTGATCAGGCTTGAGGAATTAAAATCAAGGAATAAGTTGTTAGAGTTGCAACGATTAGAACAACGCACGCGATTTGACTTAGAAATGATGAATGAGATTGGTTATTGCAGTGGCATTGAGAACTATAGTCGACACCTTTCTGGACGGGGTCCCGGAGAAGCACCAGCGACCTTAATTGAATATTTGCCGAAAAATGCACTTCTAGTCATTGATGAGAGTCATGTTACGATCCCTCAGCTTGGAGCAATGTACAAGGGAGATAAATCTCGTAAAGAAAATCTTGTTAACTTTGGTTTTAGACTGCCTTCAGCGCTAGATAATCGACCGCTTAAGTTTGAGGAGTTTGAAAAGTTGGCACCTCAATCCATATTTGTTTCGGCTACACCCAGCAAATATGAGGCAGCTAATGCGGAGCAGATTATAGAGTTGGTTGTACGGCCGACAGGGTTGACCGATCCGGTGATAGACATCAGGCCGGCCACGACACAAGTGGATGATCTTTTGTCAGAGATTAATGCTCGAGTTGAAAGAAGTGAGCGTGTTTTAGTCACGACTCTCACTAAGAGAATGTCTGAAGATCTAACGGTATATTTCTCTGAGCAAGGGGTGAAAGTTCGTTACTTGCATTCAGACATCGCAACTGTCGAGCGGACCGAAATTTTGAGAGACTTAAGACTCGGAGAGTTTGACGTACTAATTGGAATTAACTTGCTGCGAGAAGGATTAGATTTACCAGAAGTTTCTTTGGTCGCTATTCTAGATGCGGATAAAGAGGGATTTTTGAGATCCGACCGCTCAATTATTCAGACTGTTGGCCGAGCCGCGCGCCATGTAGCAGGGCGGGCAATTTTGTATGCTGATAGGGTTACGGGCTCTATGCAGCGTGCGATGGATGAAATGGGAAGACGGCGCGAGGTGCAATTAGCCTTTAATATCGAGAACAAAATCACCCCACAAGGGATTATTAAGCCTATATCAGATATTATGGAGAGTGGCCGCTCATTAGATAACGACGAACTTGAAAATCAGAGGCGAGCTATGGAAAGGCAGAATACCTATAGAGGAATGAGCGAGAGAGATATTATTAAAGCGGTAGAGGTTTTGGAGCGCAAAATGAATGACCACGCACAAGACTTGGAGTTTGAAGAAGCAGGCCGACTGCGAGATGAAATACGGACTGTTAAGAGTGAATTTCTTTTTATGCCTGCTTAATTAATAACATTGGAAGAAGGCTAGTATGCAAAAAAAAATTGTCCTGATGTTTGCAGTCTGTTCTGCGGTAGCAATGCTAGTATTGCTCATATGGTATAAAAATCATTCAGAGATGACGTTGTTGTCGCAGCAATCTTTCCCTCCAGCCGCAGTTAGAGTCAAAATGGTTACATCTGATGTGTGGACCCAGAAAATTTTTGCAGCAGGCACAGTCGCAGCCGAACATGGGATTGATGTGACCGCCCCTCTGCCGGGGACTGTGGTATCCATAGACTTCAAATCAGGCGGTTCTGTGATAAAAGGACAACCTCTGCTGTCCCTAGATATAGGGGTGCCTGAAGCAGAATACAAAGGATTGGTCGCCATGAGTACTTTGAGGGAAATTCAGCTTGAAAGAGCGACCAAGTTGTTTGCAGACAAGCAGATCTCTGTATCCGAGCTTGATAGTGCGGTTGCGGAAAATAACGCGGCCGCCGCAGCTGCGGCGGCTCAGAAGGCTTATATAGATAGGAAGACCGTTTACGCCCCTTTTGATGGAGAACTTGGTATTAGATTGATTGATCTTGGGTCTTATCTGACTCCTGGAGATCCGATCGTGTCCTTACAAATGCTCGACCCAATTAACATCGATTACTCTCTTCCAGAGAAACATTTGCAGGATGTTAAGGTAGGACAACAATTAGAGCTAAGCGTTTCTGCATATCCCGAAAGAATCTTTCTAGCTCGAATTACGACTATTGAGCCAAATATTGATCTAGACACTAGAACTCTAAAAATTCGAGCTTCTTTACGCAACCCGCAAAAACTGTTGAAGCCTGGAATGTTTGTAGAGTCTTGGACTATTAGAAAAGATAAAAAGACTGTGTTAAAACTTCCAAGAACAGCTGTAACTTATAGCTCTTTTGGAGAGGTTGTATTTGTCGTTACTTCTAAAGGCGACGATACAGTTGTAGAACGTCGTTCCGTTACGACGGGGGAAATAAGAGGTGATGAAATAGAGCTTGTGTCCGGAGTGGGCGAGCAAGACTTGGTCGTTGTAATAGGACAGAACAAGCTAAGAAATGGGATGAAGGTTATGGTCACTGAGACTTTGTCTACTTCAGACGTGGATTAGTTCTCGTGAGTTTAACCGACATATTTATTCGAAGACCCGTGCTCGCTTGGGTCGTAAGTCTTATTATTTTGGTTCTTGGGGTTAGATCCATTCAGTCGTTAGAGCTTCGACAATATCCGAAAACTGAAAATACACTAATTACTGTAACCACTACATATCCCGGAGCCGATGGAGAGCTTATTAAAGGGTTTATCACCACTCCATTGCAGCAGGCAATTGCTGAAGCAGATGGAATAGATTACATGAAGGCGTCATCAAAGCAAGGCACATCAGTTATCCAAGCTTTTATGAAGCTCAACTATGACCCTAATGCAGCTGTTTCTGAAATCCAGGCAAAAGTTGCAAGTATGAGAAACGTGCTTCCTGAAAGAGCTAATGATCCTGTTATTAGCTCTCGGACGGGCAATGGAATGTCGCTTATCTATCTGGCGTTTTATAGTGAAACTATGAGACCCACTGAAATCACGGATTATTTGATTCGCGTGGTCCAGCCTCAAATCCAGTCACTAAACGGAGTAGCCAAAGCGCAATTATTCGGGCATAAAACTTACGCGATGAGAATCTGGCTAGATCCTCACCGCCTTAGAGCTCTCAATCTCACCGCTGGGGAGGTTCGACAGATATTACTATCCAATAACTACCTTTCAGGGATTGGAGAGACAAAAGGTGAGCTGGTCTCGATCGACCTAAGTACCAGTACTGATTTAACTAGCGTCTCCGAATTCAAGCAAATGATATTGCGTGAAGATGATGGAGCCCTAGTAAGATTGTCCGATGTGGCTCGGGTAGAGCTTGGCGCGGAGGATTATGAATCTGTTGCTTGGTACAACGGACAAACGGCTATGTTTATAGGTATTACGCCAACCCCGGGCGCTAATCCGTTGAGAGTGGCTGAGGCAGTGACTAATGAGCTTTCAAGTATTCGAGAGCAAATGCCTGCGGGTATGTTCGTCTTCATGCCCTACAATGCAGGGGAATTCATCCAACAATCTATCAAAGAGGTATTTACTACATTAGCAGAAGCCGTGCTAATTGTGCTCTCAGTTATTTTGTTGACCTTGGGTTCTGTGCGTGCGGCTTTAATACCCGCGATTGCCTTACCTTTGTCGTTAATCGGTGGGGCCTTTCTAATGTTATTGATGGGTTTTTCGATAAATCTCCTGACCCTGCTTGCTATGGTCCTAGCGATAGGTCTAGTGGTAGATGATGCCATTGTTGTTGCGGAGAATATCCACCGTCATATTGAAAAAGGGAAGTCTCCTTTAGATGCTGCACTGGTTGGCGCCCGACAGCTGACAATGCCGATCATTGCAATGACTACGACACTCGTTGCCGTGTATGCACCGATAGGGTTTATGGGTGGATTAGTTGGTACCTTGTTTACTGAGTTTGCTTTTGCATTGGCAGGAGCTGTCGTGATTTCGGGCATTATTGCGCTCACTCTTTCACCTATGCTGTGTTCTAGGTTTTTTATAGGGGGAGAGCCGGGACCTTTCGAACGACGAGTTGAGCAATTTTTTTCGAAACTGGCGGAACGATATCGATACTTGCTGCATCATTGTCTCAATTATGTATCGGTGATTGTTGCTTTTGGCTTTGCAGTCTTGATCAGTATTTATTTCATGTTTAGTATGAGTAAATCGGAACTCGCTCCCGTCGAGGATCAAAGTATAGTTTATATACAAGCACGAGGTCCTCAGATAGCTAACGTAGAGTATGACGAACGTAATGCCCGTGCTATGAATGAAATCTTTGAGACAATCCCTGAGTATAAAGAAAGCTTTATGATTTTGGGGTTCAACAATTCCCGGAACGTAGTCTTTGGTGGATTTAAGCTCCATCCCGCTCATGAACGTGACCGGCCTCAGTGGGATGTTCAGAACGAATTGCAGGGGAAGCTTTTTGGAGTGACCGGCTTTCAAGTGTCTGCTTTTCCTCGTCCAAGTTTGCCATCGCCAGGCCGAGGCTTACCTATTCAATTTATCCTTATGGCGCCTCTGACAGCGGAAGAGCTAAATACTGAAACAGATAGCATGCTCAATGCTGCGATGGGCAGCGGAAAGTTTATGTTTCTTCAGAAATCTGTCGAGTTTAATCGTCCACAAACTATAGTCAACATCGATAGAGATCGAGCAGGGATTTTGGGCATCGATATGGAATCGATAGGGCAAGAGCTGTCTACCCTGCTAGGGGGGAACCATATTAACTGGTTCAACTTGGAAGGTCGAAGTTACAAAGTTATCCCTCAAGTAGACAATGTTTTTAGATTAAATAGCTCCATGTTGAGCGACTATAATGTCAGGACAGGAACTGGAGATCTAGTCCCGCTTTCGACGTTAGTTTCATTCAAGAATATTATTGAGCCGAGCGAGAGATTACAGTTTCAACAGCTTAATGCAGTGGCTCTTGAGGGTGTTCCAGCTTCGGGAACAACTATGGGGGACGCCATCGAATATCTAGAGACTGCAGCTAAAAATACACTACCTCAGAGCTTTACTTGGGACTATGCTGGAGAATCGAGACAATACGCTCAGCAAGGTAACGCTTTAGTAATCACTTTCTTTGTTTCCCTTGTTATTATTTATTTAGTTCTCGCCGCTCAATTTGAAAGCTGGCGTGACCCGCTTATTATTTTGATGTCGGTCCCAATGTCTATAGCCGGTGCACTCACTTTTGTATCGTTGGGTTTCGCCACATCAAATATCTACACCCAAGTCGGATTGATTACTTTAATTGGCCTAATTACGAAAAATGGAATACTCATTGTTGAGTTTGCAAATAAGTTACAGGTTTCCAAGGGAGTAGGGGTAAGAGAAGCCGTAGAAGAGGCAGCTCAAATAAGACTGCGGCCGATTCTAATGACAACAGTGTCAATGGTAGTTGCGATGGTGCCTTTGCTAATGGCCGCCGGTCCAGGCGCCGTAAGTCGTTTTCATATTGGATTGGTAATCGCTACTGGTCTTGGGATAGGAACTATTTTTACATTATTTGTTGTCCCTGCTTTTTATATGTTGCTCGCTCGTCAGCATGTCGGCGACTCGAGTGGGCATGAAGAAGATGGAGTAAAACTTTAGGTTAACAAGAACATTGTTGTAGCAGTGTTCCAAAGAATTGTGTATTCTCCCCGCCTTATGGTGGGTAATCCTCCTTAATCTAGACCTTAGGCGCGTAGCTCAGCTGGTTAGAGCACCTCGGTGACATCGAGGGGGTCGTTGGTTCGAATCCAATCGTGCCTACCAATAACTCTTTGATTAAGTATGTTTTTGAAGAGCTGTTTGTATCACCGTCTATTAGAAATAACTGTTATGGCGCTGCTTAGTGTTGTTTTCCCGACATGGCGGATAATGTGTTTTATTCGTTAGTCTCCTCGACCCATGTGCTCAGTTCTCCATAAATACTGCATTCAAATTTGCTACTGCCCCTGTTTGCGTTTGCTGTTAAATATAAGATTTAGCTAGCCGCGGTTGTGGGGATGAATTTTAAAAGAGATATAAGACGAATTGTTTGGTCGTTGTCGGCGATAGCTTGAGCCTAAGGCACATCGCCGATGCACGGCGTGAGGGCCTTTAATAAAAAAACTGCAAAAGTGGATGAATACCGCTAAAATACAATCTAGACAAGCTTTGCACTGTTAAGTGTTCGCAGTTTTGTCGAGTAGAGACATTTTAACTGTTGTTTTATAGGGGCTGGTAGTCTCGGTAATGACAACGTAGCAGGTACCTCAAACTAAAGCGTATGCATACTTTCTTTCAGATATATTCTAAAATTCCGGTTAACTACATCTTGCATGCCCGCTTGACCTCAACCTTATAATACGGTGCCCGAATGCCTTGCATAACACTTCCTGATGGTAGTCTAAAAGACTTCGATAAACCCGTTTCGGTTCAAGATGTTGCCTTTTCGATAGGTCCTGGTTTGGCCAAAGCCGCTTTAGGCGGATTGGTGAACGGTAAAGAAGTAGATACTAGCTTTGTTATGGAAGTCGACAGTGAGTTGGCGATTCTCACTGCAAAAGACCCTCAGGGCCTAGAAATTATCAGACATAGCACTGCACATCTGCTCGCGCAGGCTGTTAAAGAATTGTTTCCGACAGCCCAAGTGACTATTGGCCCAGTCATTGAAAATGGTTTTTACTATGACTTTGCATATGAGCGTTCGTTTACGCCTGAAGACCTTGAATATATCGAGGCTAAAATGTACGAACTCGCAGGATCAGATGCTATGGTTTCTCGGGAAACTCTCAGTCGAGACAGAGTCATTGAGTTTTTTCGCGGGATAGGAGAAGAGTATAAAGCGGAGATTGTCGCTTCAATTCCTGCTGCAGAAGACCTATCTCTATATACTCAGGGAGGGTTCACAGATCTTTGCCGAGGGCCTCATGTTCCTAGGCTGGGGCTTCTAAAAGCATTTAAGTTAACAAAAATTGCAGGAGCTTACTGGCGAGGTGACTCAGATAATGAGATGTTGCAGCGGATCTACGGTACCGCTTGGGCCGATAAGAAAGCACTTAAGCTTTATCTCCATCAGTTGGAAGAAGCTGAGAAAAGAAATCATCGTAAGGTTGGTCCTCAGTTAGATTTATTTCACTTTCAAGAAGAAGCGCCAGGTATGGTTTTCTGGCACCAGAAGGGATGGACATTATTTCGCGAAGTTCAGAGTTATATAAGAGAAGTTTGTTACGAAGGTTATCAAGAAGTAGAAACTCCCCAAATTCTGGATAGGAGCCTGTGGGAGAAATCTGGTCACTGGGACAAGTTTCATCATATGATTTTTGCTACAGAGTCTGACAAGCATGAATACGCGGTGAAGCCAATGAATTGTCCTGGACATGTTCAAATTTTTAATCATAAGTTGCGTAGCCATCGTGACCTTCCTTATAGAGTGGCGGAGTTTGGTTTGGTTCATCGAAACGAACCATCAGGGACTTTGCATGGCTTGCTACGAGCGAGGCGTTTTACTCAGGATGATGCCCACATATTCTGTGCGGATTACCATTTGCAGTCCGAAGTTAGTGAATTAATCGATATGACCTTCAAGGTTTATAAAGATTTTGGATTCACTGATGTTCAAGTAGCCTTGTCTCTAAGACCTGATGAGCGAGTAGGCGATGACGAATTATGGGATAAAGCAGAGAGTGCTTTGCAGACAGCCCTTGAGAGTAAGGGGTTGAAGTACTCTGTTCAAGAAGGGGAAGGTGCGTTCTACGGTCCCAAAATAGAGTTTAGCCTAAAAGACTCTATCGGACGTGTCTGGCAATGCGGTACTGTACAATTAGATTTTTCAATGCCGGGACGATTAGACGCAAGTTTCATAGGGGAAGACGGGCAGCGACATGTGCCCGTAATGATACATCGCGCTATTTTGGGATCACTGGAGCGCTTTATTGGTATTTTAATAGAAGAACACGCTGGGCGCTTACCTGTGTGGCTAGCCCCAATACAAGGCATTGTGCTGAATATTGCTGATAAATATGCTGATTATGCCCACGAAGTAGTGCTAACATTGAAGAAATACGGCTTTAAAGTCGATTCGGACTTGAGAAACGAGAAGATCGGGCTTAAAATCCGCGAGCACACTTTGCAGAAAATTCCTTTTTTACTTGTGGTTGGTGAGCGTGAAGCACAGAAAGGTACCGTCTCGGTAAGATGCGTTGATGGCGAGGACCTAGGGAGCATGACTGTAGAGAATTTTTCCAAACACTTGCGTGGGGACGTTCTTGCACGCAAATGACGTTAACAGGAGGGCTATGATATAGCTGCTGATAAAAAGAACAGAGCAAATAGCGCCATTCAGGTCGCTAATGTTAGATTGATAGGTGCCGATGGCGTTAATCGTGGAGTGGTAACGATAGAGGAAGCTCAAAACGAAGCCAAGGCCAACGGACTGGATCTGGTTGAAATTGTCCCTAATGTCGATCCCCCTGTATGCAGGGTCATGGACTTTGGTAAATTCTTGTTTGACGTTAACAAAAAGAAACACGCCGCCAAGAAGAAACAGAAACAGGTGCAAGTCAAAGAAATCAAATTTAGGCCCGCTACTGATCAAGGAGACTACGACATAAAACTTAGAAACTTAAGAAAGTTTTTGGCGCAAGGAGACAAAGCTAAGGTTACTCTAAGATTTCGCGGAAGAGAGATGGCGCATCAAGAACTTGGTGCTGAAATGCTGAAACGAATTGAGACTGATTTGAGTGAGCTTGGATCAGTCGAGCAATTCCCTAAACTTGAAGGTCGCCAAATGGTTATGGTCATAGCGCCTAGAAAAAATTAGATAATAGTGGAGATATAAATTGCCGAAGCAAAAAACAAACCGAGGCGCGGCTAAACGTTTTAAGCGTACCGGTACAGGAAAAATTAAAAGGGCACAGTCGTTCGCACGGCATATCCTCACGAAAAAGAGTCCTAAGAGGAAGAGACAGTTAAGAGGTGGTGCGTTAGTTGCTGCAGCAGATGAAGCAAGTATTCGCCAGATGATTCCTGGCTTATGAGTTTACTAATTAAGGATTTTAGTCATGGCACGAGTTAAGCGAGGTGTACAAGCGCACGCACGACATAAAAAAGTTATACGTCTAGCAAAAGGGTATAGCGGTCGTAGAAAAAATGTTTACAGAGTAGCTGTACAAGCCGTTACGAAAGCGGGACAGTACGCTTATCGTGATAGAAAGCAGAAGAAGAGAGTCTTCCGTGCTCTATGGATTGTTAGGATAAATGCTGCAGCACGAGAATGTGGTATGACTTACTCTCGGCTCATTAATGGGCTGCTGAAAGCGCAAATTGAAATAGATCGAAAAGTCTTGGCTGATCTTGCCGTCAATGATCGGACTGCGTTTGAGGCTCTAGCCGAACGCTCAAAAGTCGCATTAGCTGCTTGAGGAAAGGATTGGGAGGGTCTAACGTATGGCTTTCCAATTTAGTCTCTAGTCGATTGGGCCTAAGCCCCATGGCTGTCTGAAAAATGAACACTGCCAAATCTATAGTTTTAGACGCCGAGAAAAGATTAGAGAACGCTTCGACGGTTGAACATATCGAACAAGTACGGGTCGACATACTTGGTAAAAAAGGGGCGTTAACAGAGCTTTTAAAAGGGCTTGGGAAATTGTCTGCCGAAGAGAGACCTTCTGCAGGTCAGGCGATCAATGCTGCTAAGCAAAATTTGATCCGACTCCTTGATGAGAAGAGAGAGCAATTAGCTGAGGGCACGAGACAGAAGGCTCTAATCAGTACTGCAATCGACGTTACAATGCCGGGCAGGGGCAGAACCAACGGGTCAGCTCATCCAGTGAGCCAAGTTCAGGCAAAAATCGAAGATCTTTTTCATCATGTCGGCTTTGAAGTTGCCCGTGGACCCGAAATCGAAGATGAATATCACAACTTTGAAGCCTTGAATATCCCAAAGCACCATCCCGCGCGTGCCATGCATGACACCTTCTACTTTAAACCTGACCTATTGTTAAGAACTCATACTTCTCCAGTGCAGATAAGAGTGATGAAGGAGAAAACTCTGCCCATTAGAATTATTGCCCCGGGTCGAGTATACAGGTGCGATTATGATCAAACTCATTCTCCCATGTTTCACCAAGTAGAAGGGTTATGGATTGATGAAAGAGCGACTATGGCTGAGCTAAAAGGAATGTTAAACAGCTTTCTCCTAGCTTTTTTTGAACGTGATGATTTGGAAATACGATATCGGCCTTCATATTTTCCTTTTACGGAGCCTTCCATGGAGGTCGACATCAAGCTCCCATCTGCTCATGGTTTGAGTGGTTGGCTAGAAGTACTTGGCTGTGGGATGGTGCATCCAAATGTGTTGACTAATGTCGGGTTAGATCCAGAACAATGCAGTGGATTTGCTTTTGGTATGGGTGTTGAAAGATTAGCCATGTTGAAGTACGGAATTTCAGATTTACGTCACTTTTTTGAAAATGACTTGAGATTTCTCGGTCAGTTCTGATGATGGAGCTGTTCACAATATGCAAGTAACTGAAAAATGGCTGCGTGAGTGGATAGATGTCCCACTAAGTATAAGCGAGATAGCAGAAGCGCTGACTCTAGCTGGTTTGGAGATAGAGTCTGTGGTTCCTGCAGGCCCGTGTGTAGAAGGTTTACTGGTTGCGGAAATCGTGGGGGTGGAGCCCCATGGTGACTCAGACCATTTATCAATCTGTTCTGTGTTCGATGGAATAGATACCCATCAAATCGTGTGCGGAGCCTCTAATGTTGTCAAGGGCTTAAAAACTGCTTTTGCGAGAATTGGATGCGTATTGCCGGGGAACAAAGAGATCGGCGCCACCACAATTCGAGGCGTTGAATCATTTGGAATGTTGTGCTCGTGGTCTGAAATAGGCTTGGGTCAGGAGAGCGCTGGTATCATTGCCTTCTCTGAAAAAGCGGAAGTCGGGACTGAGGTGTCGAGTCACCTTGATCTCGATGATATGATCTTGGATATAGATATAACACCTAATCGAGGAGACTGCCTCTCTGTATTGGGTGTGGCAAGAGATCTAAGTGCAATTACGAACACTCCTTTGAAATCGTGGACTGTAGATCCGGTCCCTGCTGAGATAGAGGCTACTTTCCCAATCACTATTACGGAAGCCCAGGCTTGCGAAAACTATGTTGGAAGAGTTGTTTGCAATGTTGATCTCTCTCGTGCAACGCCGGATTGGATGCAAGAGAAACTTCGGCGTTGCGGAGTGCGCTGTATCAACCCCATTGTTGACGTAGTCAACTATGTGATGATTGAGCTTGGACAACCTATGCATGCTTTTGATCGCGATCTACTTACAACAGGGATTAATGTGCGAGGCTCAGTTGAAGGAGAGCAAATTGTTACACTTGATGCGGAGGAAGTGGAGCTTGAATCTGGTTCTCTTGTCATTGCTGATGGGACTGGACCCGTCGCCTTAGCCGGTATCATGGGTGGACTTGATACAGCAGTGACTGCCACTACTACAAATATTTTCCTAGAAAGTGCGTGGTTTGAGCCTATAGCTTTGGCGGTTACTGCACGACACTATCGTTTATCGACAGATGCTTCACGGCGTTATGAAAGAGGGGTTGACCCGCTGGAGCAGGCAAGAGCTATTGAACGAGCGACGAGACTGATATTAGATATATGTGGAGGGAGCCCAGGTCCGACCAAATCTCTCGTATCGGGGGAATCAAATCGCGTCCTTCGACGCATTGAGTTTCCTCCGCTGTCAGTGAATAGACTTTTAGGTACTTCATTAGACAACGATATTATATGCCGTACTTTAGAAAGTTTGGGGATGGTTGTTGAAAAAACTGACAGCCGCTGGATGGTAACCCCACCGTCTTATCGTAGCGATATTACCTTAGGCGCCGACTTAGTAGAAGAGGTAGCGCGGATTGTAGGCTATAACAATATTCCAATTACGCTGCCCACAGGGCAAGCCGCACCCCAAGCTCTTTCAGTGTCAACTATAGTAGAAAGACAAGTACGACAAGTGTTGGTAGGTCGAGGCTTCGGTGAAGTAATTACGTACAGTTTTATCTCTAATGAGCGCGCGTCGCAGTTTAGCCCTGCAGCTGAAAAACTAGTTTTGGCGAATCCAATCTCAGCTGAAATGGATACGATGAGGCCATCTTTACTTCCAGGGCTTCTTGAAACCGCTATTTATAATTTGAATCGCCAGATCAGCGATGTTCAAATTTTTGAAATAGGACTGGTATTTGACGTTAAATCTGGTGAAGTAACGCAACGTCGAATGTTGGGTGGATTGAGTTCGGGCACTTTTTCCGAAGGTTGGTCGGATACATCGCGAGAATTTGATTACTACGATCTAAAAAAAGACATTGAAGTATTACTTGATACTTTAGGGGAAGACGATCCACTGTTCGTGGCAGTAGAATTACATGGTCTTCACAAATATCAGACTGCGACTATTTCTAGTGGAGTGAGGAAGCTAGGCTTAGTTGGAGCATTGGATCCGACACTTTTGAAAGGGGCAGGTATCAGCAAACCAACGTTTTATTTCGAACTATACTTAGATGAGTTTCAGAAAGAAGCACAGCGGCTATACAAACCTGTTTCTAAATACCCCGCGGTGAAGCGCGATTTGAACGTTGTTATCAGAGAAGAAATTGACTCCTTGCAATTACTAGATGTCGTGCGTTCCAGCGCCGGAGATCAGCTGATAGAGTTAGAGTTACTTGACGTATATCGCGGCCAAGGTATTGATTCAAGAAAAAAAAGTGTGACTTTAAGCTTGATTTTTCAGAGTAATTCACGCACCCTAACCTATCAAGAAATTGATGATGCGTGTGACAGGGTGGTCACTAGCATTAAAACTGATTTGGATGGTGCACTTCGAGAGTAGAACTATGACTTTAACGAAAGCAGAAATGGCAGAGAAGTTGTTCGACGATCTTGGGTTGAATAAGCGAGAAGCAAAAGAGCTAGTGGAAGCTTTTTTCGAGGAAGCAAGAAAAACTTTAGTGAGTGGACACCAAGTAAAGTTATCTGGCTTCGGAAATTTTGATATCAGAGACAAGGCAAAACGACCAGGGAGAAACCCTAAAACAGGGGAAGAAATTCCTATTTCAGCGCGGCGAGTAGTGACTTTTCGTCCGGGACAAAAACTAAAAACTAGGGTAGCGTCATATGCTGGAACCATCGAATAACAACGAATTACCTACTATTCCTGGCAAACGGTACTTCACTATCGGTGAGGTAAGTGAGCTGTGCGCGGTAAAACCTCATGTCCTCCGCTATTGGGAGCAAGAGTTCCCTCAGTTGAAACCAGTTAAACGGAGAGGAAATCGACGCTATTACCAGAGGCAGGAAGTAATACTGATAAGACAAATAAGAAGCTTGCTTTATGAAGACGGATTTACGATAGGTGGTGCAAGACAAAAACTATCTGGGGAAGAAATAAAAGCAGATTCTAGTGTTAGCCAACAAATCGTCAAACAACTAAGGCTCGAGCTTGAGGAAGTATTAACGTTATTGAAAGGCTGACGTTAACTATCTTTATTCTTGTTAAAAGTTTTTTTCCTAAGTCCACGTTTAAGTCTGAGAAATATCGGGGCGTAGCGCAGCCTGGTAGCGCACCGGCATGGGGTGCCGGGGGTCGGAAGTTCGAATCTTCTCGCCCCGACCATTTTTCAGCAATAATTATTTCTTATGCTCAATGTGGGGTTTTTTCTCGTTAGAGCATATATTAGGTTTGATTTTTGTGTTTCTTACAGGCGTTCAATATGTGTGGAATTGTCGGGGCGATAGCTCAGCGTGATGTGGCGCCAATATTATTGGAAGGCTTAAAACGCCTTGAATATAGAGGCTATGATTCAGCCGGTATTGCAGTTATAAATAACAAAGGTGTTCTAAAAAGAAATCGTTCTGTGGGAAATGTTGCAAAACTAGAACTTTCTATGGGAACTGATTCTTTTTCTGGCGGCGTCGGTATCGCGCACACACGCTGGGCTACACATGGAAAGCCGACTGTGAATAATGCCCACCCCCATGCATATGAAGATAGTGTGGCAATAGTCCATAACGGAATTATTGAAAATCACGAACTTCTTAGAGAAACGCAGAAAAGTAATGGCTATAGCTTTAGCTCTGATACCGACACAGAAGTGATCGTCAATCAGATCCATCAGTCCTTGAGTGAAAACAACACTTTACTAAACTCGGTGACATCGACTTTATCCATGCTTAAAGGAGCTTATGCCTTAGCTGTTATGGGTCGAGACGAGCCGGATAGACTAATTGTTGCACGACGAGGCAGCCCTATTGTCATCGGATTGGGCGTTAGAGAGAATTTTGTTGCCTCTGATGTACATGCGCTATTAGCGGTTACTCAGAGGTTTATATTTTTAGAAGATGGCGATGTTGCCGAAGTTACACGAGATGATATTGTCGTGTACGACGAAACTGGTTCTAAAGTAGAACGTTCTGAGAAAATAGTGCCGATATCTGCTGATGCTTCTGGTAAGGCTGGCTATAAGCATTTCATGCAGAAAGAGATCTTTGAGCAGGCGACCGCTGTTTCCGAAACTCTAGAAGGTAGAATTGTAGATGGTAATATTGCTGAAGGGGGCTTCGAGCCAGGAGTCCTAGCTGCCATAAGCACAGCTAGATCTATTAGCATAGTAGCTTGTGGTACTAGTTATCACGCTGGTTTGTTAGCTAAATTTTGGTTTGAGGAATATGCCGGAGTAAGGTGTTCAGTAGAAGTTGCGAGCGAGTTTCGTTATAGGCAGCCTGTAGTCTCTGAGCAAGAGCTGTTTATAGCCATTTCTCAATCTGGAGAAACTGCTGACACTCTTGCAGCTATTCGATATGCAAAGGACCTCGGCTATCATTCAACTTTAGCAATTTGTAATGTAGTGGAAAGCTCTTTAGTTAGGGAAGCTTCGCACTCAATAGTGACTAGGGCAGGTCCAGAGATAGGGGTAGCTTCAACAAAAGCATTTACTACTCAGTTAGCCGTGCTGATGATCATTGCCGCTATCCTGACCGAAAATAAGCCTAAGGGGAAAGCTTCAGTCGCAGAATTAGTCTCTCAGCTAGCACATCTGCCCGCCATGATAAATGAAGTGCTAGAACTTGAGGAAAGCATCTACGCATGCGCGTCTGAACTGGCTGATGCGACCCATGCCCTTTATATAGGTCGAGGAGTAATGTATCCCATAGCGATGGAAGGTGCATTAAAGCTTAAAGAAATTTCATACATCCACGCGGAAGCGTATCCTGCGGGCGAGTTGAAACACGGCCCCCTTGCCCTTGTGGATGAGAAAATGCCGGTCATAGCCCTTGCACCAAGTGGTCAGTTAGTTGAGAAGCTGAAATCTAATCTCGAGGAGATTAGTGCGAGAGGGGGGATGATTTTCAGCCTAACTGATAATTTGGCGGGGCTTAGGGCACAACATCGACCGCATGAGATCGTCTTTAATTCGGGCGCGGGTTTCTTGACTCCTATTGTCTATAACGTCGCTCTACAATTGCTTGCCTATCACGTTGCGGTTTTGAAAGGCTCTGACGTAGATCAGCCACGTAATTTAGCTAAGTCAGTGACTGTGGAGTAGTTCTCAAAGGACGCATTATTGAAGTCCAATATTATCTTTCCGTTGATATTACAGTAAGAATATCAAATCTACTTCCAACTCCTCTAACCCAATACCAAGACCTCTTGTAGGTGAAATCCTCGTCCTAACTCAGTTGATGAAGAAGTCCTACAAACTGTCTGTAATCGGTAAGTTTAACTTTTGGCCTATCTACCAGTTAAGTAAAGAACATTTGCTGAGGTTTCGATCCTTTGGAGAAAAGGTGACGTAAACAATGGGCATGGTGGGATAAGCGGAGTGTATCCCTGATACACAGCGCTATTGACCTTTCTGGGAGTGAAAATATGTTAAAATTCATCCGTGTGATGATCAATCTCGTAATCTCGCACTGACGTTCACCTCAGAGTAGTTCGAAACGGAGGGAAGATTGGTAACTCTAGATAAGCGCTTAACAGACCTTCGGTCTCTTGTTCGAGAAACAGCAGTGAAAAAAGCCACCCTTACATTCTGTATGACGATGATTTTTTTTCTCGGAAATTCTAGTTTAGTCCGCTCTGAAGGCATCTGGCTGGCAATCAAAGAGAACCCAAAATGCTTTGTATGGAATCAGCCTGCTGAGCACACAAATGAGCCTTCTCAAACTGCATCTTGGAATGGTACCTGTCTAAATAGGAAAGTCCATGGAAAAGGTACATTTATTTGGAGATTTGAAAAAAATGTTCTCAGAGAAGAGCAAATATTTGTCGGAGAATTTAAAGAGGGAAGAAAAACCGGACTGGGTACTCTTACTTGGGCGAGTGGCGACAAATATGTCGGTGAATTTAAGGAAGGGAAAAGAACAGGACAGGGCTCATATAGCTGGGCGATAGGCGATAAATATGTAGGTGGGTATCAAGATGATAAAAAGCATGGACAAGGTTCTTTTGCTTGGGCGAATGGTGACAAGTATGTAGGAGGGTGGGAAGACGACAAAAAGGAAGGACAGGGAGTTCTTAGTTGGGCAGATGGCGATAAATATTCCGGTAGTTGGGAAGACGACAAAAGAGATGGAACAGGTACATATAAGTGGGCGAATGGTGATATGTATGTGGGCGGCTGGAAAGACGATAAAAGGCATGGGAAAGGTATCGGAACCTGGGCGAATGGTAACAGATACGTCGGTGAATTTAAGAAAGGAAGAGAGGCCGGACCGGGTACTCTTACTTGGGCCAATGGAGATAAATACGTCGGTGAATTTAAGGATGGGAAAAGAACAGGACAGGGCTCGTATAGCAGGGCGATAGGGGACAAATATGTGGATGGTTCTCAAGACGACATTGTAATCTTGGCGCAAATGCCGATAAATGCAAAGAGATCTTCAGCCCTAGTAACACATGTCGTCACTGCTTCTGAAATAGAGAATGCTAAAGCTACGGACTTGACTGAATATTTGAGTCTATATACCCCTTCAGTGTCTATTAACTCCGCTCAAAACAACCCTCTGCAGCCTGATTTACAATATCGAGGGTTTAGCGCATCACCACTTTTGGGGCTTTCGCAGGGATTGGTTGTTTACCAGAATGGAGCGAGAGTGAACGAACCCCTGGGCGACTCTGTGAACTGGGACTTGGTTCCGGATAGCGCTATTGAGCGGGCCAGCCTATTGGCAGGAGGTAATCCTTTGTTCGGCTTAAACGCGCTCGGAGGAGCATTATCCCTGACATTGAAAAATGGTTTCACTTACGAGGAACGAGAAGCCGAAATTAGAGGTGGTTCATGGGGACGTTTTAGTAATACTTTGCAAATAGGTGGAAATGATGGCCGTTGGGGGTATTACGGGAATATATCTTTTTTTCAGGAAGATGGCTGGCGCGAACTATCCGACTCCGAAGCAGTAAACCTCTATGTGAGTGGAAGCTATCGAGGTGCCGAGTCGGAGGTTGATCTTGGTTTATATTATGCTGATACAAAGCTGATTGGTAACGGCGCATCGCCAAGAGGATTGCTCAATCTTTCTCGAAAAGCAATTTTTACTGCGCCTGATATTACCGAGAATAATATGAAGATGGTGACGGTAGAGTCTAAAAAAAATTTCGGAGATAACTTCACCTCCTCTAGCAATATATTTTATCGAGACGTTTCTTCATTGAGTTTCAATGGAGATAGTTCTGATTTAAGTTTATGTGATCTAGCTGCGGGTCCAAAACTAATCGATGGATTCGATGAAAATAAGTTGGAAAGTTTAGGCTTAGATGAGGACGACGTTTGCGAAAATAATAGCTTGGATGTTTCTACAGTCAATCAACTGGAAGATATTCTAAATCTGAAATCATCTAGTAAAAAACTTCAGTTTGATTTAGAGGATGTGACAAATAAGATTTATGCGGGCACTAGTCTTAGTGACGAAGCAATCAACAATACCTCTTCAAGAGACCAAAAAAGTTACGGAGCAGATATTCAAGGTTTGTATAGAGAGCCGTTCTACAGTTTCGAGAATAGTTTGTTTGTTGGTGTCGGGTATCAACGAGGTACATCGAAGTTTGATTCCCAAACAGAGTTAGCTACCCTTGATCCAACAACTAGAAGCACTTGGGGACTCGGTCTTGGTACTTTTTTGTCGGAGGAAAAGACTAGAGTCTCTACGTCTACCTCTACGTGGAGTGCTTACTTCTTGAATACGCTAAATGTGAAAGAGGAACTCGCAATAAGTCTTGGTGGTCGATACAACCGAACCAGAGTATCTTTGAAGGATCGTACAGGAGTCCATCCAGAGATTGAGGGGCGTCATTTGTTCAGACGGTTTAACCCTACAATTTCTGCTGTGCTGAATGTAACTAAGCACAACGATTTGTATATCACTTATGGTGAATCGTCGCGGGCTCCTACTCCAATTGAGTTAGCCTGCAATGATCAGGTTTTCACTATAGCCCGCGCAGCGGCGGAAGCGAGAGGGGAGGACCCTGATGATATTGATCTAGAATGTCGTCTACCAAATGCCTTCCTTGCCGATCCACCATTAGAACAAGTTGTCGCAGAGTCAATTGAATTCGGTACGCGCGGCTCGCTTGATTTCGTAGACTATCAGTTGAGTTTTTTCCGCACGAACAATAAAAATGACATTATTTTTCAAACGACTGGTAGAGGAAAAGGTTTGTTCAGTAATGTTGATAATACGAGGCGAGAAGGTATCGAAACCTCTCTCAAAGGAAATATCCGAAAATTTTCTTGGGTAGTTTCTTATAGTTTCATAAAAGCGACATTTGAAGATGATTTTAGAGTTTTAAGTCCAAATCATCCACTTGCAAATGCGGATGGAGATATTTTTGTGCAAAAGGGAGATTCAATTCCAGGTATTCCCGAGCATCAGTTTAAATTCACGTCAGACATTGACGTCACCGACAAACTAAATGCTGGAATCGAGTTTTCTCTGTTCTCTGACCAATTTCTGCGGGGCGATGAGTCTAATGATTTACCAACTATTGGAGGCTATGCTGTTACGAATATTAAAGTGAATTATTCTTTTTCCCGAAAATTAGATTTTTTTGTGCGCGTAGCGAATATTTTTGATAGAGATTATGAGAATTTCGGCCTAATAGGGGAGTCGCCGGAAGAAGTGCTCCCTGATTTAGAAGACAATAGCCCACGTTTTTTAGGCTCAGGCTCTCCCAGAGCCGCCTGGGTAGGCATTAGTTTATTGTTTTAGCTTTTTAATTAGTCGTCTTGTATGACATCTTTATAGAACATGGATTCAATTATGGCATCAGAAAAGTTAGTGAAGGTATTGATAATATTCAGTCTAGGCGCTGTCGGTGGGATTTTTTCTGTTATGCCGGAGGACCCAGCGCTTATCGATGCGCCATTCAGCTATTTTGATATTGCTTTACCTATCTATACGATTTCATGGCTGGTAAGTCTCTTCTTATTGTTCAAATTTCATCCGTCTGGACGGTCATTTTTTACTGTTATATTGGCCTTAGGTGTGCCAATCACTCTAGGGATTCCTGAGTCTAAGCTCGCCACTAGTAACATGTACGATATGTTGTTTTGGTTAAGTGGAATGATTGACGGAGCATTATTGGCAATTCTATACTTGACCGACATCAAGGAACGATTCAACAAATTCATCTAGATCAAGATATGAGAATCAAAATGATTTAAAGTTAATAATCATACTGCGATTGAAATCTTCTGAGTAAGAAGATCGTCTAGTAATCTAAGGGGAGAGAGATCACTTGGCTAACACCGAAACTAATAGATACAGCCGCGTCCTGCGCAAACTAAAAATCGGAAATCTAGAAATAAAAAATAGAATCATGATGACCGGCCATACTCAGCTCTATGGAAAAGACGGCACGCTTAGTGAACGTCACATTAATTATTACCAAGAGCGTGCTAAAGGCGGCGCCGGACTTTTGATTTTAGAACAACAGGCAGTGCATCCTGCGGGTCGAAACTACCAAGCAGGTTGCTTGGCATGTGACGAGCGTGCCATCCCGTGGTATAAAAAATTAGGTGAAGCGGTTCATAAATATGATTGTAAGCAGCTTGTGCAGCTTTTTGCTTGTGGAGCGCAAGGTGATGGTACACAGTATATGGATGACTGGAGGCCTTTATGGGCTGCATCAAGAATCCCTTCGGCGGTTACTGAGGAAATGCCAATTGCTATGGAGCAAGAGCATATTGATGAATTGATAGCGCACTTCGTAAAATCGGCCGTAAACGTCAGCAAGTCTGGTTTGGATGGAATAGAAATCCATGCTGCTCATAGTCAACTGTTAGGGGAGTTTTTAAGTCCTGCCTTTAATAAGCGAGATGACAAATATGGGGGAGATCTAGAGAACCGTTGCCGGTTGATTGTCGAAATCGGGGAGGCCATTCGAAAAGAACTCGGGCCAGCATTTGTCATGGGATTACGAATTTCATTCGATGAGTATTTGGGGGAAGCCGGTATCACTTCGAAACAGGCTGAAGAGCAATTGGCCATATTTAAATCAAAGAATCTATTTGATTTCTATGATATATCAGCCGGTGGATATCATACTTTGCACATCGCGGTCGCTCCTATGGGGACTATGAAAGATGGATTTCTGGCAGAAAGCGCAAAAAAGGCTCGGAAAATTCTAGGGCCGGAGATCCCTTTATTTATCGTCGGTCGCTTTTTAACCTTGAATCACGCAGAAAAAATACTAGCGAGTGGTGACGTTGATATGGTTGCGATGACCCGCGCTCATATGGCTGATGCACATCTAGTTAACAAAAGTATAGAGAACAAAGAAAATGAAGTAACGCATTGTATTGGAGCAAACATATGTATCAGTCGGCTTATCAATAATAGAGAAGTAACGTGCTTTCAAAATCCTGAAATGGGCCGAGAAGGAAATTGGGGTAAAGGAACTTTGGTCCCCGCAAACGACGCTCAAGAAATCTCAGTGATAGGTGGAGGGCCGGCTGGTCTGAGATTTGCCGGTACAGCTGCTCTTAGAGGACATTCAGTAACACTCTTTGAGTCAGAAAGTGATCTGGGCGGCAGAATTAATTTACTCAAAAAACTACCAACGCGTGCTACTTGGCAAAGAGCTATAGATAACTTAGTGACTCGCGCGGAGATTGCTGGAGTAAAAATCCATACTTCCAGTAAAATCGTTGAATCAACGATGCAAGGAGATATCTCAGTTTTTGCAACGGGTGCTCTTTGGGAAACCAAAGGCTACAGCCCCTACCGACCTGAAAGGGCAGCGATTCCGGGGCATAAATTTCCAATTGTGACTGACATAAAGACTGCCGTTGAATTAGCCTTATCCTCTTCTGAGGCCTTGGGAAAAAATGTCGTTATAGTCGACGAAACGGGGGAGTATCTTCCGCTTGGGCTTGCAGAATTATTAGCCAGCAGGAAAGTCTTCGTTGAAATAATTTCGCCTCGGCCATTTATAGGTGCTGACACTCAAAGAACATTAGATATGCCTTATTTGATGCCTCGCCTTAAAACTTTAAATGTCCGGCTTAGTGCACAGCACTTTGTAGAAGAGATCTTCGAGGATGCCATATCGGTTTACGATATATGGGGAGGAGCGCCAGAGCGACGCTCGAACATTAGTGCTGTAGTCCTCGCCATGACACAGACTCCAAACGACTATTTATATCACAAGGCAAAGGAAGACTATCGTGTTCAAAGAGTGGGTGACATTGTAGCGCCAAGACGGATTGAGGCGGTAATCTTTGAAGCAGAAAAATGCGCGCGCGACATATAACACGAAGTTAGAAAGTAAGCTTGTACTTACTAAGACTTGTAGTGACCATTAAATTATACGGATAGGGAAATGTCATTTTTAAGGATGGGTAATTTTCTCACCTTAGGTCCTCCGGCCGTGTGGATAGCGTCAATAAGCGCCGCTATCACAACCGGAACTGGACCTTCTCCGATACCACTTGGGAGCGTGGTATCAGAAGACGCGATGTGAACATCGATAGAAGGCGTGTCTTTTAGTCGTAGAATAGGATAATCATGGAAATTGCTTTGTTCAACTCTTCCGTTATTAAGAGTGATCTCGCCATATAGTGCATTTGAAAGTCCAAAAACTATAGCACCAGCTACTTGTGTTTCGACTAATTGAGGGTTTACTGCAAGGCCACAGTCAACAGAAGCAACAACGTTCTTTATTTTCAAAGTACTGTGGTTTTCACTCATTTCAATTTCTATTGCAATAGCGACGACTGAAGCACCAAGTCCAGGTGCATAACTCATGTCAAAAACGGCATAGCCTACCGAACCACGGTGATTCGGATCGGGTTTGTTATCCATTTTTTCTACAGCGTGCAGTAGACGCTCTCTAAATTTCTTAATCCGTGAGACAGCGTCTTCATAAGTGCTTGCAATTTCTAAATTGTGATACTCGGGGGCTGTCTTCGATACTTTTTTCTCGTCTAAGAGTTTGAGTTGGAATGAGAGAGAGTCCATTCCTGCCAATTCCGCGAGTTCGCCAACGAAACCGTGGTACATCCACAACGCTTGGGTATGACCCACTCCTCTCATCCAAGCATAGGGAGGCGGGGTGCTGACGGTACTGTATTCGATTTTTAAATTGGGAACGGGGTAAACCATACGTGACATAGCATACGGTTGATAGACTGATCGTCCTTGGCAGACATGGCTTTTCCAAGCGGTGATATTTCCGTCAGTATCTATGCCTCCAGTGAAGTCAGTTGTCATAACCGGAGCATAGAAACTACGTTGCATATTTTCTTCTCTAGACCAGATCAGTTTAATTGGAACACCTTCCATTTCTTTGGCAACTTGCACAGCTTGGCTTACATAGTCGCTATGCAGTCGACGCCCAAAGCTACCACCTGCTAACATAAGGTTGAATTTAGCATTGTATGGTGCAACACCGGCCGCGTAGGCAGTTATACGTAATGCTTCATCGCCATATTGTGTCGCAGCCCAGGCTTCTACCCGCCCATTCTCTATCAAAGCTGTGCAATTCATTGGCTCGAGTGCGGCATGTTCTAAAAATGGGTAGTGATATCTAGATTGAATTGTTTTCTCAGCCTTTAGGAAAGCAGAGTCAACGTCTCCTTCTTGGCGAATTACTTCGCCTTGTGTCATCAACTTATTGTTAATTTCCTGTGCGATCTGTGTGCTGCTGACATCCTTGTTCGCTCCCTCATCCCAGACGATTGGAAGGGCGTCTAGAGCTCGCTGTGCCTCCCACCAGCTATCTGCAACAACCGCCACCGCATCATCCATGCGCCAATCAATTACTTCATAGAAGAAGGGAGGCACGGTATAGCCGCTTGGCCCAGCTTTGATGGCTACTACTTTTTGTACACCTTGATAGCTTTTTATTGCAGCGCTATCAAACGATACAAGATTCCCTCCAAAGACGGGACATTGCTTTACTGCCGCGTATTTCATTCCTGGCAACTTCAAATCTATACCATAGATAGCTTTCCCAGTGCTTTTGTCATAAGCATCACTGCGGGGTATCGGTTTTCCGATATAGCGCCAATCTTTCTGCGCGGTAGTTTTGATTTTTGAAGGATCGGGAATAGGAATAGTCGAAGCTATCTCAGATAGTTTGCCAAACCCCACCGAAGTCGAAGTAGCGGGATTCATGACGTGATGATCCTTTATAACTAGCCCACGAGCATCAGTGTTCCAACGGCGAGCTGCCGCCAGTAGTAACATCTCTTTAATTTGGGCGCCTGCGATTCGCATGGGACTAAATAGCATTTTCATGCCAAAACTCCCCCCCGAATATGTGTACACATATACGTTCTTACGATTGTAGTTTGTTAAAGGGTCGTAGAATTCCCAATCGGTAAGACTAAGTTCTAAATTAATTTCTTCTGCTATTACTTGAGTCAAAGCAGTTGTAATTCCCTGTCCAAGTTCTATTTGTGGGATCCGAACGGTGACACGATTGTCGTGATGAACAGTAATCCAAGAAGTAATTTCTTGCGGAACGTTCCCCTTTTTACTGGCGGAAAAAGCCATAGATGGAAGTGCAAGATTGAATACAATTGAGCTACCGGCTGATGCCGATAACGTTAAAAAATTTCGCCGAGTGGTTGTCATGAGATTACCCCAGACGTTGCTCTTTTAAGCTTGGCAGCTGCGTGGATCGCTTTACGCACATAAGGGTAGGTTCCACATCGACAAATATTACCAATTGCGCTGTCGATTTCAGCGTCACTCGGTTCTGCATTCTTTTCCAGGAGCGCTATTGCCGCCATGATAATTCCGGACTGGCAGTAACCACATTGGGGTATATTGCCTTCGACCCATACTTTTTGCACTGAGTGTAATGTTTTTTCGCCAACGCCTTCTATGGTCGTTATCTCAACACCTTGAACGTCTTTGACTGGGATTTGGCAGGAGGGTACGGGTTGACCTTCAATATGAACTGTACAGGCCAAACATTGAGCTATTCCGCAACCGAATTTAGTGCCGGTTAGACCAAGCTTTTCACGGAGAACCCACAACAAAGGCATATCAGGGTCTGCTTTTACCTCCACTGATTTTCCATTGACTACAAATTTAGCCATAATTTCAGCCTCCCCGCAAAAAAATTATGATCATTTAACGTCCACTACATTAAGCTTGTTATAGTGTGATTAGTCAATTTTTTTTGTCATAACAAGATGTAATATCAGGACAATACGATACAAAATCTGAATGAACGGAATTTTGTCTCATTTTTAACATGTCATCGAGGAGGTATGAGTCAGGGTTTCTTGTGACCTCGAGGCACGTCTTTATAATTACTCTCGAGGAACACTTGGTTAGCGCAGAGTAGAATAGAATGTGGGTTTTTTGATCTGGTAACAGAATACAGGGAGTATAGGACATTGAAAACAGCGGTTTTAGTTGAACTTGAAACAAAAGTGGCATTTCAGGACGACACGATACAAAAGCTCAATGATGTGGTTTGTCGTCAACAGGAGCAGATTGATTTATTATTGGTTAAGTATCAGGAGCTGCGAGGTCTGCTGGAAGTTCTACCGGATAATCAACCGTTGACGGCAGAGGCTAATGAAGCTCCGCCCCATTATTAATCTTGGCCTAGTTACCGTGACTTAATTGGGAGATTTAGAATGAAAATATACTTGCAAACATTATTGCTTTTTTTCTGCAGTTTGGTTTGTTTTTCTGTGCAAGCTGACTTCCAATCAGGACTTGATGCGGCTAAGCGTGGTGATTATATGGCTGCACTAGGTGCATGGCAGCCGTTAGCAGAGGAAGGAATTGCTGCTGCTCAATATAACTTGGGTATGATGTATAAGTCGGGGCAAGCGGTAGAAAAGAATCAAGAAACTGCTGTTAAGTGGTTTTTGCTTTCCGCGCAACAGGGGTTTGCTCCTGGTCAGTCTGCCTTAGCCTTGATGTATACAAGTGGAGAGGGTTTGTCGCAAGACTATGTCGCTGCAGTAACCTGGTACAAGCTTGCAGCAGATCAAGGAGACGCAGATGCCCAGTATAATCTTGGGCTTATTTACGATACTGGTGTTGAGGTACCGCAGAATTCTGAGTTAGCAGTAAAATGGTACACGCTTGCTGCGGAGCAGGGGTTTGCTCTGGCTCAATATAATCTGGGTTTAATGTATAAACTTGGTCAAGGCGTTACTAAAAATGATAAAACTGCTGCGCAGTGGTATAGAAAAGCTGCAGAACAAGGTCTAGGGTCTGCGCAGACTAATTTAGGAGTGATGTATGCCTTTGGTGCCGGTGTCGAGAAAAACTTTTTATATGCTTATATGTGGGGAGGCCTAGGAGCATCAAACGGCAGTATGAATGGCCAAAAGTTGCGCGATGATTTCGCGTTAAAAATGTCTGCCTCTCAACTTTCTGAAGCTAAAAAACTTGCGCGAGAATGTAAAATTTCTGACTATAAGTCATGTTATTAAGTATTGATTCCGAGCTTGAAAAACTTCCTAGTTCGATTGTCGATTTAAGTATGTACACCGATTATGGTGTCTTAAAAGGGCTTTAAAAAAGAGTTCGAAGTACTGCAATTATCCTATAGGTGAATGTTTTAAAGAATCTCTTTTCAACGCGTATGAAGAATTCTTAAAGTGGATGGGATGTTATAGAATCAATCACAATAATAAATGTTGAAATCTTGCTCATAAGGGTGAATCGAAAGCCCTCTTTAGCATGAAGAAATGACTATTTTTTTTTGACGGCAAGCTTCGCGGTGGCTATAGTGATAGTTCTAACACCGAATAATTTTTTTGATAGAAGGGGAACTGCTATGAGTATAAACAAGTGGGCACCAGCGTTTAGCGCTATATTTGCAATGTTAGCGTGCATAACTGCTTTGGATACCTATATGGTTCCATGGCCTTTACTTCTAGTGGGCTTAGGTTTTGTTCATGGAATAGCAGTTCCTGTTCGAGATCATGCCTCATTGGGTATGCTCATCGCAGGTGCAGCATTATTCCCTGCGATCGCGGATAACCTCGATGCGGTGCCTATGGTCGGAATGTATTTGAACGAGTGGGTAGATGCTTTCGCTATAGCTATGGCGGGATATGTAGTCGCTTCTTTGATACATGAAGTCAGAGCACGCGTTTTCTCAGATTAAGGAAGTGCATGCTATTAGGACCTTCGGTTAGGGGTAACCTCTGCGCGGGTCTTTTTTAAAATTTAACTACAAAAATACCAGGATCTATTATGAGCGCATATGTTGTAGTACACCTCACTATATTAGATGGAGAAAAAATTGCGGCGTACTCCGCGGTAGCTGGTCCATCAGTAACAAATCATGGGGGGGAATTTGTTTGTAAAGGTCCCGCGGAAATGTTGCATGGAGATGCTATAGGCAAGAACATTGTCATAGTCAAGTTCGATAGCAAAGCGGCAGCAAAGGCATGGTATAACTCGGAGGAGTACCAAGCGATCATTCCTATTCGAAACGAAGGTGCTGAGTCTTGCTTTATTCTAGGTGGTGAATAGCTAAGCGAGTTGGCTAGGATGTTGCATGCTTTGTGCCTGCCGTTTAATTTAGGATATTTTCCGTGGAATCAAAAATGAAAATGGGTAGATTTTTCGTAATCATAGTGTGTATAAGTTTTATTGGGTCGACTTATGCTGCTGAGCATGTGGTGAAAGGCGTAGTGACTAAGTGGCGTCCAATGATAACTTTTGCTGAGCCTGGTGATACAGTGAGATTTATAGGGATGATTGGCCACAACACAGTTGTCATCCCAGGAATGATTCCAGAGAATGCTGTCGGTTGGGACTCGAAATACGGGGAAGAGAATTTCACTGTCACGGTAACTGAAGAAGGTGCTTATATTTTCAAATGTACGCCTCACATTACGACAGGAATGGTTGGTGCTATAGTCGTTGGAAATGCTCAGCCACCTCAAAACCTTTCTTTGATAGAGGGAAGTCTAGCTAAAGTGACTATTGGGAAAAGAATGGTTGCCCGCACTATTAAGAAGATGAAAAGCGCGGTTCTGGCTCGTTCTGTTAATTAAGGTGGGAAAGGTTCGCGCAAGGCAGATTATTGGGCTGCGCGCTTACTAATTTGTACGGCACAGTGCTTGAATTCTGGAATTTTTCCTATCGGGTCAATAGCATCAATAGTTAGTAAGTTGGCGGCGGCTTCGACATAACAAAAGGGCATAAAAACGTTACCTATCTGCAGACCATTGTCCATCCTTACCATAGCCGTTACTTCTCCTCGCTTAGAGTGTAAACAAACGGTATCGTCGCTTTCGATTTGGTATAGCTCCATGTCTTCACTGTTCATACTGATAAATGCTTCTGGCTCAAGAGAGTCTAGCACTCGCGCTCTGCGTGTCATAGTTCCCGTATGCCAATGCTCTAGTTGTCTGCCAGTGATCAAAACAAGAGGGAAATCATCCGACGGAAGTTCGGCGGCATGAGAATAGTGAGCAGCGGAAAACTTTGCTTTTCCTGAAGGCAGATAGAAAGTCTCTTTAAACAGCACAGTTTCGCTCTGAGTGGAATCTTTGGTATAAGGATATGTGATAGAGTCTCTCTCCTTAAGAAGGCCCCACGTAATCCCTCCTATGGAAGGCATTACATTAGTCATTTCTTCAAATACTTCAGCAGCTGACCTGTGGGTCCATTTTTGGCCAAGTTGTTCTGCTAAATCATGAATAATTTCTAGATCCTGCCGCGCATCACCTGGCGGCTCGATCGCCTGCCTTCCAAGTTGGACTCTTCTATCTGTATTGGTGAAGCTCCCCGTCTTTTCGGGGAAAGCTGAGGCTGGCAGGATTACATCGGCAAAACTGGCAGTCTCTGTAAAAAAGATGTCCTGGATCACAAGGTGCTCTAATGTTGCTAGAGCTTCCCTCGCATGATTCAAATTAGGGTCAGACATGGCGGGGTTTTCCCCCATGACGTACATACCCTTGATAGAGCCTTGAGATGCCCCCGATAGAATTTCTGTTACGGTTAGACCGGTCTCACTGCTTAATGTTGTGTTCCAGACTTGCTCAAATTTCTTCTTGTTCTCATTATCAGTGACAGGTTGGTAGTCTGGGTAGACCATAGGGATAAGTCCGGCATCCGATGCTCCTTGCACATTATTCTGACCTCTCAGAGGATGGATTCCAGATCCTTTCTTACCTATGTTTCCGGTCAGCAAAGCGAGAGAAATTAAGCAGCGCGCATTGTCAGTGCCATGGATATGTTGAGATATACCCATCCCCCAGAATATCATTGCACTCCGCGCTTTGGCATACAGTCGTGCTACCGCTCGAATAGTCTCAGGTTTTATTCCACAAGTAGAGGACACTGACTCGGGCGAGTATTTGCTGACTACTTCTTTTAGGTTTAAAAAGTCAGTTGTTCTTTCTTTGATGAATCTCTCATCGTGTAAATTTTCTTCTATGATGACAGACATCATCGAGTTCATTAAAAGCACGTCTGTATCAGGACGAAATTGTAAGAAAAAGTCTGCATGTCTAGTCAGATCTGATTTATACGGATCTATGACTACTAGCCTTGCCCCGTTCTTAGTCGCATTTTTCATGAAAGTCGCAGCTACCGGATGATTAGCTGTTGGCTTAGCGCCAATAACGACGATGACTTCAGTTAGAGCAACATCTTCAACTTGGTTAGACACGCCAGCATTACCTAGCATTTCTAACATTGCAGCGACCGAAGAAGCGTGGCAAAGACGAGTGCAGTGATCTACATTATTCGTTTTCAACGCTGATCGGATAAACTTTTGAAATGCGTAAGCTTCTTCATTCGAGCCTTTTGCAGACCCTAGTCCAGCCAAGGCATTACCGCCATGGATGTCCAATATGCTTTTTAGCCCTGTTGCTGCGAATTCTAGAGCTTCTGACCAAGATGCTTCTCTGAAGTAGTCGCTGATTTCATTTTTGTGGATAAGGGCAGCGGTCTTTTTCATCCCCTTGATCCGAATGAGAGGTTTTGTTAGGCGGTCCTCATGATGGACATAATCGAATCCGTAGCGACCTTTAACGCATAGTCTATTTTTATTCGCGGGGCCATTGCGACCAGTAGCGGACTTGATAGCACCATCACTTACATTAAAAGTTAGCAAGCAACCGACTCCACAATAAGGACAAACAGTGTCAATTCTTTTATTATCAGGTAAGTCTGTAGCCGCGCCAGTGGAAGTGAGGGCATTTGTTGGGCAAGCTTGAACACATTCGCCGCAACTTACGCAGGAACTTTCTCCTAATGTCGCATCTAAGTCGAAGGTGATTTTCAGATTTGCTCCGCGATTTGATATTCCTATCACATCGTTAACTTGAGTTTCTCTGCATGCTCGAACACAGCGCGTACATTGTATGCATTGGCCTAAATCTACGGTTATCGCAGGATTAGTTATGTCTATAACCTGCGACTGGTATGGAGCGTCCTCATGACGAATGTCAAAATGCGTGACCCATTTAGAAAGTTCTGTACTATTGCTCTGAATACTACCCGCACTGTAATTTTCTGTAAGATCGCTAGTAAGCATCGTTATCACCATCTTTTGGCTAAACTGAGCTCTTGCGTTATTCGAGTGGACCACCATACTTTTCTCAGCCAGGCGCGAACATGAAGGGGCTAGAGTCCTTTCTCCTTCAATTTCCACGACACACGCTCTGCAATTACCATCTGGTCGGCAGTTATCTTGAAAACATAAACGCGGAATTGACACCCCCGCATTTTCCGCTGCCACAAGTATCGTTTCACCCTTCTGGGCTACAACATTGTGTCCGTCTAATTGAAAAGTAAATTCCGAGTTCAAGATATTTCTTCTTTAAAATGAGCTATGACTGATTTCATAGGGTTGGGAGCGGCCTGTCCTAGCCCACAGATTGACGCATCAGTCATAACTTTAGCAAGGTCTTTTAATTTATTTATATCCCATGAGCGGGCCGACATTAAAGCAGAAGCTTGTTTTGTTCCGATTCTACACGGAGTACATTTTCCGCAACTTTCTTTTGCAAAAAAGTCCATTGCATTTTTTGCATAACTCGCCACATTGTCATGATTCGATAAGACAATTATTGCAGCTGAGCCTATGAAACAATCGTGTTCTTGCAGTGTATCAAAGTCCAAAGGAATGTCGGCTAGAGAAGCTGGTAATATCCCACCAGACGCACCGCCTGGGAAGTAAGCTTTAAGCTGATGCCCAGGACTCATCCCGTTACAATATTCGTTTACTAGTTCCCGCAAGGTGATTCCCGCTGGAGCAAGATACATCCCTGGGGTCATTATCCGACCACTCACTGAGAAAGAGATAAGCCCTGTTCGACCGTGACGTCCGTGAGAAGAGTGGAAATCACTTCCATTGTTGATGACATCTGTTACCCGGTATAGTGTCTCTAAATTGTGCTCAAGAGTTGGCTTTCCGAAGATGCCATTTGCTGCAATATAAGGAGGTCGAAGACGAGGAATACCTCGCTTACCTTCGATAGATTCAATCATGGCGGACTCCTCCCCGCATACATAAGAACCGGCACCTCGTCTCAGCTCTATAGACGGGAGACCATTAGGAAAAGCCACACTGATAGCTTTTATTTCTTGAATTAAGATTTCACGACATGCAGCATATTCATCTCGCAGGTAAATTATACATTTGTGAGCGTCTACTGCCCATGCAGCAATTAGCATGCCTTCTAAGAACTGATGAGGTTTGCTTTCTAAGTATGTTCTATCTTTAAAGGTACCGGGTTCGCCTTCATCAATGTTTATCGCGAGATAGCGAGGACTTGGCTGTTGTCGAACGATCTCCCATTTTTTCCCCGTAGGGAAACCTGCGCCACCTAAACCTCTAAGTCCGCTGTCCGACAGGAGTTTAACGACCGCCGACCGAGTAAGAACTCCGTCGGTACATTTCTTGAGTGCTCCATAGCCTCCGGATATGATGTATGGTTCAAGCTTTTCGTATTTCGGTATCTGAGGGGCATACGATTTGCAGGCTAAGACATTTTCGGCTGTTGCTTCCTGAATTACTCTCTGTCCGACTACTACGATTGGTGCATTTGAACATTGGCCAACACAAGGCACTTTTTCGAGCTTTACATTGCTTGGGATATTTTTTTCTATCGTCATACTCAATTCTTCGGAGCCAAACATCTTACAAGTCAGTGATTCGCAGACACGAATAGTTAAATTCGGAGTCGTTTGTTCGCTATCTTGTATGAGATTGAAATGGTGATAGAAAGTAGCAACCTCGTGAACTTCGGCAAGTGATATTTTCAGGCAGTCGGCTAAAGCTACAAGATGATCTTTCGATATGTGATGATAGTTGTCTTGAATTAGATGGAGATATTCAATCAGCAAATCGCGCCTAAAAGGCGAAGAGCCTAGTAATACTTTGATCTCGGCTAATACGCTGGGTAGGATAGCAAGTTCACGAGTCTGGTTTTTTTTCGACTTCATAGTTGCCTTTGTCCTGGTTGATTACGCCGGAACAGGTAAGAGTCTTTAGTGAGCAACACTTTTCCAGGATCTCCTTTTTCACTACAATGCTAATTAAGGCTAATAGTCGCGGTCATCATATACTTATATAGTGTTGTGGAATAGTGGTATTAGAATCAGTCATAAGAGTTTTGATGCTGAATTCAGGAATATAACCTGCGAATGGATCAAGGAAGAGGATCATTTACTTTTGTGACTATCCCGCAAAGCTGCAAAAACGATTTTGACCCTATTTTTCCATCGTGCTGGCAAGCCATAGGTTGAATTCTCAATGGCACGATTTCCTTGCCCCGAACTGAAATGGTGGCTATTCGAAGAAGTCTAGGGCAGGTAACGTACTCTGACATTATAGCAGTTGGTAACGTCCCACTCCAAAAGAGATCGCCCATAAGTGATTCCCGTCAGGAAGAGCCACAAAGGCTTAATTATTCTGTGATAAACAGAATCAGCACCTCGTTGATTGGTGACGATTACAGCTTTTATCAATTTAACCTCGAGACTCTCAGACTCTTTATTATCTTCGAATGTTGGGTTTATTATTTAGACTCTCGTCTCTCTAATCCCAACTGAGTGCTCCTCCAGTTTGATACTCGGTGACTCTAGTCTCGAAGAAATTTTTCTCTTTCTTTAAATCAATCGCTTCACTCATCCAAGGAAACGGGTTTGAAGCGTTAGGATATTGCTCTGGGAGGCCTATTTGCGCGCACCGTCTATTTGCTATGAAACCTAGGTATTCTTCAAACATGTTTGCATTAAGACCAAGGACTCCTCTAGGCATAGTGTCGTGCGCGTAAGCTATTTCTAATTCCACTGCTTCACGGATTAAAGCGACCATTTGATCCTGAAAATCGGAAGTCCAGAGGTCTGGGTTTTCTACCTTTATCTGATTAATGACATCAATTCCGAAATTAAGATGCATAGATTCATCTCTAAGTATGTATTGAAATTGTTCCGCAACTCCGGTCATTTTATTTCTGCGTCCCATTGACAGAACCTGAACGAACCCCACGTAGAAAAATATACCCTCAAAAATCACGTAGAAAGCAATAAGATCTCTTAGTAACCTCTGGTCATCTTCATGTGTCCCTGTTTGGAAGTTTCGGTCACCCAAACTATCAGTGAATTGCGTTGCCCAGGCAGCTTTAGCATGAATAGATTCAACTTCTCTATACATGTTGAAAACTTCTGCCTCGTCAAGCCCTAGACTCTCTATACAGTATTGGTATGCGTGTGTGTGTAATGCTTCTTCAAAGGCCTGCCTTAATAAATATTGCCTACATTCGGGGTTCGTGATATGCCTGTATACAGCGAGTACTAGATTATTAGCTACTAAGGAATCTGCTGTAGAGAAAAAGCCTAGGTTTCTTTTTATTAAAACTCTTTCGTCTTCAGTCAAACCATTAGGGTCTTTCCATAGCGCTATATCCGCTGTCATGTTAACTTCTTGCGGCATCCAATGATTCGCGCAGCCGTCAAGATATTTCTGCCATGCCCATTTATATTTAAACGGCACCAGTTGGTTGACATCAGATCTACAGTTGATCATTGCTTTGTCATCTACGGCTAGCCTACCAGCCCCAAATTCCACTTCTTCGAGGCCGGTTATACCTTTTTCATTGGTCTGTGCATCAAGAACATTTTCTTTTTCTACAACTTCCACTGCCGGTTGATTTTTCTCTAATGGTTCTATTTCTGCTTTTACTTCCGTGGCCACTAATGTTGGGGGTTGTTTAAACTGTGCTATAGGGTCATCCCAATTCAGCATGTTTTTCTCCTAATTTTTTGTTTTTTTATGTTCATATTAATTACTGACAGGCTTCACATTCAGGGTCTAGAATTGAGCATGCTTGAGGCGCTGTGGCTAGATCTGATGTATCGTTTTGTGCGACAGCGTTTAGCTTGCCATCAGCGAGAGTACTTTTTTCTACATGAGTGGCGCCCATAGTTCTCAAGTAATAAGTTGTTTTTAATCCTTTTATCCAAGCTAGCTTATATATGTTATCCATCTTTGTACCGCTGGGCTCAGACATGTATAGGTTTAATGATTGAGCTTGATCAAGCCATTTCTGTCTTCGAGAACCTGCTTCAATTAACCATCTCGTATCTAGTTCAAAAGCTGTCGCATAAAGGGCTTTTAGGGAAGAAGGGATCCTATCAATTTGTGAAACGCTACCATCATAATATTTCAGATCATTCACCATGACCTCGTCCCATAGGTTAGCCTTTTTCAGGTCTTCAACGAGGTACATATTTACGACAGTAAAGTCTCCGGACAAGTTGGATTTAACAAACAAGTTTTGATAAGTAGGCTCTATCGATTGGCTGACGCCACAGATGTTTGAAATAGTAGCTGTCGGCGCTATTGCCATACAGTTGGAGTTTCTCATACCTATTGTTTGAACCTTCTCTCTTAGTGAGTCCCAATCAAGCGTTTGCTCACGGTCCATTTCTAAATAGCCGTTCCTTCCTTGTTCGAGAAGCTTAATTGAGTCAATAGGTAGTATCCCTTGGCTCCATAACGATCCCTGAAAACTCTGATATGTTCCTCTCTCTTGGGCTAGGTTGGATGACGCAGCTATAGCGTAATAACTGACGGCTTCCATCGACTTGTCAGCAAAGCTGACGGCTTCCTCTGAGCTGTATGGAAGGTTTAACTTATATAGTGCATCTTGAAAGCCCATTATACCAAGACCAACAGGACGGTGTTTGAGGTTTGACGCTTTAGCCGTTGCAACACTGTAATAGTTATAGTCTATGACGTTGTCTAACATGCGCATCGCTATGTTAATTGTTTTTTCTAGTTTGTTAGAATCTAGTCCGCCATCCAAGATGTGTTGGGTAAGATTTACCGAACCCAGGTTACAAACAGCGATCTCTTTATCAGGAGAGGTATTGAGAGTGATTTCAGTACAGAGGTTGGAACTATGCACCACTCCCGCATGCTGCTGTGGCGATCTCAAGTTACAGGCGTCTTTGAAAGTGAACCATGGATGTCCAGTTTCGTATACCATTGCTAGCATTTTTCTCCACAGCTCTACCGCCCGAACTCGTTTGAAGTTACGAATCTCCCCGAGATCTGCTTTTCGTTCGTAGTCGCAATAAAGAGCTTCAAATTTTTTACCAAATGCATCATGGAGATCTGGGGTTTCATCGGGTGAAAACAGCGTCCATTGCTCATCTTCGCATACACGTTGCATGAAAAGGTCTGGTATCCAGTTCGCTGTATTCATATCGTGCGTTCGTCGGCGATCATCACCAGTGTTTTTTCTTAGCTCGGTGAATTCCTCTATATCGATATGCCACGACTCCAGGTAGGCGCACATAGCTCCTTTCCTCTTTCCACCCTGGTTAACGGCTACCGCTGTATCATTTGCAACTTTTAGGAAAGGGACCACACCTTGAGATTTTCCATTAGTCCCTTTTATATGCGCTCCCATACCTCTTACAGGTGTCCAGTCGTTACCTAGTCCACCCGCAAATTTAGAGAGTAGAGCGTCATCTTTTATTGCTCCGAAGATGCCGTCAAGGTCATCAGGTATTGAGGTGAGATAGCAAGATGAAAGCTGTGGCCTTAATGTCCCTGAATTAAACAACGTTGGAGTTGAACTCATAAAGTCAAATGACGAGAGAAGATCGTAAAACTTTATAGTCCATTTTTCAGTTTCTATTTCATTTATTGCTAGACCCATCGCTACTCTCATAAAGAATGCCTGAGGGAGTTCAAATCGCACGTCTTCGCTTTGTATGAAATATCGGTCGTATAAAGTCTGCAGGCCTAGATAGTTAAAATTAAAATCTCTTTCGGGTCTCAGAGCTTTCCCTATCTTTTTTAAGTCATAGTTTCCTAGCCTTGAGTCGACGAGCTCTAAGCTAATTGCTTTTTTAATATAACTTTCAAAGTAACTAGGATATTGTTCAGACATTTCCTCCTGCGTCGCCTCTTCCCTATTTCCACCTACAAAGGTCAGAGCCTCTTGCCTAAGAGAGTCCAACAGCACTCGAGCAGCAACATAAGTATAATTAGGTTCGCGTTCTATAAATGTCCTTGCGGCCATTGTTGCGGCGTTAGAAACATCCACCTCGGCTACTCCGTCAAAAAGAGCTCTTTTCGTTTCTTCCATGAGTGCTTCAGGATCTGTCCCAGATACCTGCCAGCATGCTTCTTTTAAAATTTTCTGAAGACGTTCTGTATCCAATGGTTTTTTTGTGCCATCTGCCATAGTCACTTGCAGTGCACTGCTGCTTAGTTCAAGTGCAGTTTGCGACTCTAAAGATAATGCTCTCTCTTTTTTTCTTTCCTCTCGGTAGAGCACGTATGAGCGAGCTACTTTGTGTTCGCCTGCTCTCATTAACGAAAGCTCGACGTGATCTTGAATGTCTTCTATATGCATCGCCCCGCCAGACGGCATACGACGAGTGACAGCAGATACTATTTCATCCCCAATTTGATCGACTAGGCTATGAACTCGATTAGAAGCCGCTGCATGGTTCCCTTCTACTGCTAGAAATGCCTTTGTGATAGCTACTTTGATTTTTCCGCCGTCAAAGGATGTGACTTTGCCATTTCTTCTTATTACACGGTATTCCCCAGGTGCTGTAGCTGCTATTCCCATGTTATTGTCTACAGGGCTCTCTAACGTAGGTGGCTTAGGGCTCTCGTTTCGGGTTTCAGCCTCGGTGCTCGTCTCTGAACTCATATTGTCTCCAAAAGTTCCCAGGTTTGGACTGTTCCTCTTCCTAGGTTTCGTATAAAAATCTGTAAGTCATGGTATATCACCACCACTGGTTGTGGTCAAGTGAATATGTAACCACTACATAATGTGTGTATAGTGTTGATGAACAGTCGCTTGTGGGTGCCTAACTTGCTAATAAGCTGTTGATAAGTGTAATTTATCTCCATAAAACATATGTTTGCCGGTCGAATGTATAATACAGAAAAAAGACGCATCGTTTCAGCGAAAAATGATTTTAAATGGGACATAAATTGAGAATATGCAGATAAGAATAGCTCAAATAACCGACGCTCACATCTTCGAAGATCCGCACACACGCTTTGAAGGCTGCGATACGCGCGCTAGCATAGAGGCTGTTTTAGCTGAAATTCAGTCCCTTGGTAATATTGACCTAATTGTTGCCACTGGAGATATGAGCATGGACGGCGGTTTTGTATCGTACCGTTTTTTAAATTCTCTTTTCTCCGGCTGCGATATCCCCGTCTTAGCTGTGCCTGGGAATCACGATAAGCCGGGCGTGGCTTCTCAGGCGGCCAATTTTTATTTTTTGACTAGTACAGTCAAGAGAGATTTTGGCAGGTGGCGCTTCCATTTTTTGAATACGAAGAAAGACGGTCATGAGCTAGGTGAGATTGACTCTAAAGACTTAGCAGAACTCTCTGAGAACATTGTCTCCGCGGGCAGGAAGCCGCAAATAATCTTTATGCACCATCCACCTTTGAACATCGGTAGTGCTTGGCTTGACGATATGAAACTAGAAAACTCTAGCGATTTTTGGCAGATAGTGAGCCAGAGCTCCAATATAAAAGGTGTGTTTTGCGGTCACGTTCACCAAGATAATGAATTATCTCGTAATGGTGTGCCGGTGATAACCACACCATCTACCTGTATCCAATTCAAGCGTCACAGCCGAGTTTATCAGATAGAGCGACTCCAACCGGGCTTTCGAATAATAGAGGCTCAAGATGACGAAACATTCTCTCATCATCTCGTCAGATTAGAACCATCAGATGATTTTAGCGTTCCCCTTTTATAGGACTGCGCAGATACACTGGCATTGCTTCTGTAGGCGAAAACTCTTTGTTGAGTTGAAGTGAGTATCTTGCAAACTTTGCAATTGGAAGTGCGCTGGGATAGTCGCAAGTAGTGCGTGGTAGATTCTTGATATAAGACGGAAGAAACTCATCATAGTGAGTCCATCTGCTTGAGACAACACACCATTTAGCTTTGTTAGGGACGGATACATCCGAGGGTTTGGTGACTTTGTTTTCAATGATAATTTTTTCAATTTGTCCTTCAGCTGAGAGCCTTACGCAACTCCAATAGACTTCATTTTGTCGAGCATCCGAGATCACCAATACATTTTGGCTAGCAGTTAAATTTGGAGTCATCGCTAACGCATGAAGAGTAGAACAAGGGACGATGTCGATATTTTGAGCCATAGCTACCCCATGTGCAAAAGACGCTGCCACTCTGATACCGTTGAAAGAACCTGGACCGGAACCAAAAGCAATGGCATTGAGATCGCTTTTTTGTAAGTCACATTGTTTAAGCATTTCTTCGGCCATCTTTATGACCAGCGTGGCTTGACCTTTTGGTGCAATTACGTGGTTTTCTATTTCACTAGTTGCGGTTGCCAGACTAACTGAACATCTTTCGGTGGACGTTTCAACTGCAAGAATATTCATAATAGTTACGTTTGTCTTTCCTTATGCCTTGAAAGCGGCATCTTTCAGTTATAATGACGAAATGATGATCCAAATCGCATCGCTAATTATCGGAATTCGCTACATCCATGCTAGCCGTGGGAATCATTTTACCGCATTTGTTTCTCTGGCAGCTATAGCGAGCATTGCCATTGGATTAATCGTACTAATTACTATTGCTTCGATAATGAATGGATTCGAGGATGAATTGCGAGATCGAGTGTTAGATGTAGAGGGACATGTGGTGGTGAATGTGGGTGGCCTAAACCATGAAGAGTTGACGTCGCTCAGCAGGAGCATCCAAGACAGCCAGACCGAAGTTTCGGTCTGGCCAGTGATTAAAAAGGATGTTCTACTGGAACACAATGAACGCGTAACGGCTACTAGATTACTGGGCATTGATGATGATTTCTTATCAGGCTCGGGCGGAAAAAATATAGGACTGAGTAGGGATAATTTTAAAACTCTTATCAGTGGTGACTTTAACCTAGTCATCAATAATGCGCTTGCGGTATATTTTAGCTTATCGGTAGGAGACAAAATTATCGTCTTAGTGCCTCAAGAGAGGTTTACCGCACTAGGTTCTATTCCTCGCTTAAAAAAATTTACTGTGTCTGGAATTTATGAAAATGAGAGTGACACCTATAGTCAGAAAATTTTTGCACATGTAGAGGATGTGTCGAAATTATTTAGGCTGGGCCAGATGAGAGATGAGTTGCATGTCCGAATGAAGCGTGCTGAGGATTCCACCGCCGCAGCGACTCAAATTCGCAACTCATCAGGAAGAGAAGCGGCCAGCTGGAGTGAGACGCATTCTGTGCTTTTTAGAGCCTTGAAAACTGAGAAATTCTTAATGTCTTTTATTCTTGTTTTAGCAGCTTCAGTTGCTATGTTTAGTGTTTTTGCGATCCTATCTTTAGGCATTGAGCAAAAGAAAAAAGATATATCTATCCTTCATGCCATGGGGTTAAGGACGAGCGGGATCGTGTCGATCTTTTTAATTCAAGGGGCGCTTACCAGTTTAATCGGTATCCTTTTAGGAATAGCCGTTGGTTGTTTATTCGCTAGTCGTATCGGAGATATCGTGTCTTTTGTTGAAACAGTTTTTCATTTTCATATATTTTCGCCAGATATTTATTACGCTAGTCGAGTCCCTTCTGTAGTACTTATTGAAGATGTTCTATTATTTACAGGTATCGCCAGCCTTGTGGCTGTATTAGGTACGGTTTATCCTTCCCTGGCGGCATCTAGGGCCGTTAGAATGGTTAGGAGCTAGGATTCCCATGGAAGAAGTAGCGATTTCAGTCGCAGAGCTAAGCAAATCCTATGACGAAGGGTCGAGCACACTTGAGGTCCTTTCTGGTATCGATTTGGACATCGCCCAAGGAAGTACTGTGGCGATAATGGGCTCCTCCGGTTCTGGAAAAAGCAGTCTGCTTCAATTGCTCGCAGGTTTGGTTCTTCCCACCAGTGGAAAGGTGATGTTCGCGGGACAAGACTTGGCTAAAATGGGAGACTCAGAACTGTCTATGCTACGTAATCAGGAGGTAGGTTTTGTTTATCAATTTCATCATCTTCTACCTGAGTTTACTGCCGCAGAAAATGTAGCAATGCCTGCTATGATAGGTGGAACCTCTTATAAAGAGTCGCTTCTTTTAGCAAGAACTCTACTTGGGCAAGTCGATTTGGAGGCACGCAGTGATCATCTCCCATCACAGCTTTCTGGAGGAGAAAGACAAAGAGTGGCGATTGCACGCGCGCTAATAAATAGCCCTCGTTGCATCTTTGCTGATGAGCCGACGGGCAACTTAGATAGTAAAAATGCCTTAATTATCTCAGATTTATTGACAGCTTTCTCTGAGAAGTCTGGTATTACCGTGGTGGTTGCGACTCACGACCCAGTTGTGGCAAGTCAGATGTCATTTTGTTATGAAATTTCGGAAAGAAGACTACGACTTCTTGCGAAGTAGTTTTTTCTTTTTCGTCGCGAGAAGATTCAATCGCCAGGCCCACATTACTGAGATATAACTAACAAATGCTGCCAGTAGGCCACAAACAACAGAGCCGACTACGACTGGAAGCCAAATGTCTGCAGCTACTGACAAAAGCCAATCGAAGGAAATAGAAAAATCTTCCTTAAAAATCTGCTCACTTCCTCCAAGTAGTAATGAGCCAACTTTATATGCCAAAAGTAGTATCGGTGCTAAGGTCAACGGGTTACTTAGCCACGTCGCGGCAAGAGCTATTGGAAGGTTGACGCGAAATACAAATGCTAAAGGTGCCGCGATCAACATTTGTATTGGCACAGGAATAAACGCGAGGAAAACCCCTAATGCTACACCGCCAGCTACGGCGCGCCTGCCGAAGTGGTAGATATTTCTACCTCGCGAGATTCTAGCTAATAAGTTAAACGCTTTTATTTTAGGTTGTCTGGTTTCCCCAGAGAAACGTTTCATTAGGCGCTTACGAATATTCATCTGCAGGATCCTAGTCTTTTTTTAAGTAGCGTGAAAGCAAGTAATGCTTTGCGCTCTGTGATCAATTAATTATCAGTCCCTTTCTTACGCAGGAATTTATGTGGAGACATAGATGATTTTCTATTGTCCAGCTATAACTTTAATAGTCATATTTTAAGTCTTGTCTTATAAAAGCAGTAGCTAGTGGATTCAGATTTAACAATATGAGAATTCACGATCGTCATGTTAGTATCCCATGTAATTCATCAATCTAGGAAATGAAATCTAGTGATAGAAATTTTTAGAGCAGGTGGCTGGATTATGCCACTTATCGTGATTTGCTCAATCATATCGATGGCTATAATTTGTGAACGGTTTTGGTCATTGCAGACTAAATTAGTGGCACCGAAAAATCTTGTTGAACAGGTGTTGCAATGGGCCAAGTCTGATGTATTAGATGAAAAAAGGATAGAGTTACTGCGAGCACGTTCTTACTTGGGTCGAGTGTTGGCCGCTGGGCTTGTAAACCGGTACCAAGATCGTGAGGCAATGAAGGACGCCATCGAAGAGGTCGGTAGGCATGTAAACCATGAGCTCGGTCGTTATTTGAATGCGCTAGGAACAGTGGCTTCAATCACGCCACTATTGGGCCTATTAGGGACGGTAGTAGGAATGATAAAAGTGTTCGCCGTGATCACTTCAGAGGGTACGGGAGACCCTTCCGTTTTAGCAGGGGGCATATCTGAAGCATTAATTACTACTGCAGCGGGATTATCTGTAGCGATCCCAGCTCTAATGTTTTATCGTTATTTTTTAGCACGAGTTGAAGAGTTGGTGGTTCTAATGGAGCAGGAGTCTTTAAAGCTAGTTGAAGTATTGCACGGAAATAGGGCTGTGGTGAAAAATGTGTTGGAAAACAGTCAGGCTAATAAGTGAATTTCCGAGCTAGAAGAAAGAAAGAAGTTGAATTAAATTTAACACCGTTAATCGATGTGGTGTTTTTGCTTCTGATCTTTTTCATGGTGTCGACAACTTTTCAAGCTGAATCCGAGATGAAGATAAATTTGCCTTTGGCAAGCACAGCGGAGCGATCAATCCCTGACAGAGAGACAATAGAAATCAGTCTTAGTAGCGAAGGGTATATGAAGTTTATGGAGTTGGAGCCACGAGTGATTTCAGGGCCGGAGTTAAAGCAGTTGTTACTAGCCCTTCCGTCGCGGGACACATTGCCTACAGTAGCGATCAGGGCCGATGAGGAAGTGAAACACCGCAGAGTGGTGGAGATTATGGATGTCGCAAGGCAAGCTAGTTTTAGTAAAATTACTTTTAGAACAAGTGAAAAGGCGGTGCCTTGATGTTTGGAGATCGATTCTATTTCAAGTTAGCATTGCATCGTACCGTTAATGACATTTGGTATGGTAGAAATTTTTGGCAGTATCTTCTGATCCCCTTTGCTTGTTTTTTTGGAGCTGTTGTTCGGGCGAGAAAAATGGCATATGAGTCAGGAGTTTTAAATGTTTTTCGTGCACGAGTTCCTGTTCTGGTCGTAGGAAATGTCTCCGTAGGAGGGACTGGCAAAACACCTTTAACTATATGGTTGGCATCTAAGCTCACTGACTTTGGCTTCAGGCCGGGGATTGTTTGTGGTGGTCATCGTGGGCGCGCCAAATCTTGGCCGCAACAAGTGCGAGCGGATAGTGATAACTATGTCGTAGGTGATGAAGCTATAATTCTTGCAGCAAACACTTCTGTGCCGGTAGTTGCGGGCCCCGATCGGGGGCAATCAGTAAAAGCGCTGCTTGAGAAATACGATGTAGATATAGTGCTGTGCGATGATGGGATGCAACATTACGCGCTGGCGAGAGATATAGAGATTGCGGTGATCAATGGAGTTCGGAGGCTGGGTAACGGAAAACTTCTGCCAGCCGGACCTCTAAGAGAGAGTGGCAAGCGGTTGGCAGAAGTTGATATGATTGTTTGTAATGGAATCCCGGCAAGAGGTGAATTCGCTATGAAATACAAAGCGGATGAGCTTAGGAAGGTTGGGGACACGGAGCTCACTTTCCCTATGAAAGAATTTGGTGAAAAGCACGTCCACGCAGTTGCTGGCATAGGAAATCCGGAAAGTTTTTTTTCATTACTTGAAAGCTTAGGGTTTCTCTTGGATAGACATGTTTTCCCAGACCATCATTCTTTCGAAGAAGGGGATATCGAATTTGGCGATAACAAACCTATATTGATGACGGAAAAGGATGCGGTTAAATGTACAAGGTTAAAGAAGACTGAAAACATGTGGTATCTGCCCTTGAATATTGAATTGTCATCAGCATTCGAAGATCGTTTAAAATCTATTTTGAAGGGGGTGCTTAGTGGATGAGACTCTTTTAAGAATTTTAGTATGCCCTGTAACAAAGGGGCCACTTATTTACGTCAAAAAAAACAAAGAACTGATCTCTCTTGATGCGAAGCTAGCTTATGCTATCAGGGATGATATTCCAGTGATGCTGGCAGAGGAAGCGAGGACAATTAGCCAAGAAGAGATTGAGAGTCTCAAAGGTTGAGGTTTAAAGTCTACATCCCCGCAAGATATTCGTCTACGCGATTACCAGGAAAAATGTTGGCGGACGTCTGTGGTTGGCCGCTCTTGAGGCATGTTTACACACGAGCGTTAGAAAGCGGCGCTGAAGAGGTGATCATCGCGACCGATGACGACAGAATTTTTTCTGTGGCTGAATCTTTTGGGGCTAATGTTGTCATGACTTCGGACCAATTGCGGTCTGGAACTGACAGAGTGGAGGCGGCAGCTCGCATTCGTGGAGAGCTCACAGATACGATAGTAGTGAATTTGCAGGGTGATGAGCCGCTAATGCCTGGCGCCGTTATTCGCCAAGTTGCGGCCTGTGTTGCGAATAGCAATTGCGATATTGCGACCGTTTGTGAGCCTCTTGCTATAAGACATGCCTCTAATCCGAATATCGTGAAAGTAGCAAGGGATAAAAATCACAATGCTTTATTATTTAGCCGGTCCGTTATTCCTTACTGCAGAGAGTCCTCGGCTGACAGCGAATCAGCCTTGCTTACCGAAAATTTATATCGAAGGCACATTGGGATTTACGCTTATCGGATGAATTATTTAAGTCGATTTGTGTCCTTCCCTGTGGCCGAGTCTGAGAAGTTAGAGAGTTTGGAACAGCTCCGAGCGTTATATCAAGGCAGTAGTATTTCAGTTCCCGATGCATTACTACCTTGTGGAAGCGGGGTCGACACTTCTAAACAGCTCGACGCTCTGAGGATTAAGCTGGCAGGTAAATAATCATAGATATTTCAAGGACTACCTAGCCCTATACGTGATTCTGCCTTTTGAGAGATCGTAAGGGGTCAGCTCTACAGTTACAGCGTCACCTGTGAGTATTCTTATGTAGTTCTTACGCATTTTTCCAGATATGTGAGCTGTAACCACATGCCCGTTTTCTAATTCAACTCGGAATACTGTGTTCGGCAGGGTATCTATCACTTTTCCCTGCATTTCAATATGTTCTTCTTTTGGCATAAATTTCTATCGATCCTTGTCTTTAGGTGATTTAGCAACGCGCTTTAATTGTATGACTGATGGGATTATGCCTTGAACTCACTGCCGCAGCAAAATATTTGCAAAAAATTATAGCAAATGCTTCTCGGCCCAGACTCCATTAAGAAAATATTCTATCGGAGAATAGTCATTCTTATATTTCATTTTAGCAGAGTTTTCTATCCAATAGCCGAGATATAAATAAGAGAGGCCGTTTTGTGCGGCGATGTCTATCTGCGTCAGAATTGCTAGTTGACCTAGGCTTCTTTGGGGGAGGTCGACTTTATAAAAAGTATATACGGCTGATAGGCTATTGTTGAGACGGTCGAAAACCGAAACAGCAACTAGTTTTTTTTTCAGTCGAAATTCGATAAATATCGTCTGACACCATTCACTGGCGAAGAAATTCATATACTCGCTAGGTGAGATACTTGTGAGTCCAGAATCATGCCTTCGTATTTGGTATTCCTTGTAAAGGTCAAAATAGGTAGAGTCAAAATGTGGCTCTACTTGCAGTATAGTTATATCTTGGTTGAGCTTTAATGTTCGCCGATGACGCCTTCTCATATTAAAGTCCTTAACACGAAGACGGACAGGCACACATGCGGCACAACCTCTGCATGAAGGGATGTAAATATAGTCTCCGCTACGACGAAAACCTTCTTCGGATAATTTTGAATATATTTGATTTGTAAGCTTCTGATTTGGATCTATGAATCGCGCGTTCGCTGTCTCTAGAGGTAAATACCCACACGTGAATTGTTTGGATTCTTTAAACTTCAGATTGTTTATTGTTGATGAGCGGTTAAAGTCTATTGCCATGCTGTATTTGTAATATTTATTTGAGTGAAGATTTCAAGTTTCTCCGAAAAGGTTGAACGTGCAATTTTCTCAGCTCCCAGACTCAGTAGATGAGAACTTTCTACCTGACAATCTATCAATAGATAGCCCCATGACTTCCCGATCGAGCATAAGGTCGCTAATGCTACTTTGGATGCATCTGGAACGAGAGAGAACATTGACTCCCCAAAGAAAACTCCACCGATAGATACGCCGTATAAACCGCCAACTAGCTCTCCTTCTCGCCAGCACTCGACGGAGTGCGCGTGCCCTTGACGGTGAAGTTGTTCGTAAGCATCGATCATTTTTACTGTTATCCAAGATGATTGCGATTTTCCTATTCTAGGTAGAGAACATGACTTCATTACTTCTGAAAAAGCCGTATCAAAACTAATATTGAAAACATTTTTTCGTAGCGTCTTACTTAAGCTACGTGACTTTTTGAATTTGCCGGGATATAACACTAATCGAGGATTTGGAGACCACCAAAGGATAGGCTGACCTTCCTCGAACCAAGGGAATATTCCGAGGGAATATGCTGTCAGTAGTGTCTTGGGTTCTAAATCTCCGCCTGAGGCTAATAGTCCATCCGGGTAAGAGAGGGCAGTGATTAGCGGTGGAAACTGGTCTACGCGGTCCCCGAGGCCGAACGAATATAGGTTGTCTAGATCATGATTCAAATCGAGTTAATGTGACACACGCCTTTAGAGCGTCACGTCCTTCTTGAAAGCACTATGATCGTCGAGTTTGTCTATATATTCCTCAATAGCTCGTGTTTCGTTATTGAGGAAATTCTCTACAGGCTTTCTAAATGAAAGTTCACGGATCCAATGCAGGGACCAGGTTTTTACAGGAGCGAAACCTCTACTAATTTTGTGCTCCCCTTGTGCTCCAGCGTCAAGAGCTTTTAGTTTATGCCGGATACAGTATTCTATCGTCTGGTAGTAGCATAGTTCGAAATGTAAGCTATCGTAATTTTCATTGCAGCCCCAATGTCTGCCATATAAAGTGTCTTCGCTTGATAGCGCGAACGCTCCCGCGACATACTTTTCTTTATCCTTGGCTAGAATTAACACTGCACAGTCGGGTAATCGTGAATTGAGGCTTAAGAAAAAATCCAGCGTAAGTCTCGGCTCACCCCATTTTTGATAAAAAGTAGAACAGTAAAACGCGTAGAAGGTTATCCAATGCTCTTCGGTAATATCGTCACCGGACAAACATTCTATCTCTAAGCCAGATTCCGATACTTTGCGTCTTTCTCTCTTGATGTTTTTTCTCTTTTTCGAGCTTAGAACTGATAAAAAATCATCGAAAGTGAGGTAGTTGTCATTAAACCAATGGTACTGGCAGCCAAGTCTAACTAGTGTTTCATCATCTGAAAAAAAATCTTTCTGGATCTCATCGAGAAATAAGCAATGCCAAGAGGAAAACTCATTGTCCTGACAGATGCTTTTAACGGCATTTAATAATTGAGAAGCCATTTCTTGAGCTTTCGTGTCGCAAGGATCAATCAGGAACCTGCTTCCTCCGACCGGGCTAAAAGGTACTGCAGTAACTAATTTCGGATAATACTTTCCCCCTCCTTTTTCGTAAGCTTCTGCCCATGCCCAGTCAAACACAAACTCCCCGTAAGAGTTGTCACGCAAATATAAGGGTAGAGCTGCTCGCAAGACATCCCCATCCCATAAGAGTAGGTGGTGTGGGTACCATCCTTGTGGTTCTAGACAGTTAGTAGATTCTAGCGTGCTGAGAAAGCCATGGCTTAAAAAAGGATTCCCTCCCACGAGGGCGTTCCACGCATCTTCGTTGATATCCGCGAGTTTTGAGTGTGTGCTCAGTCTCATCAGGAATCCATTAGATTAGGTTTTCGGGAGATCCCTTAAAGTATTGGGTTCAGGTTGGTAATCATTCTCTTATTGAGTGAGCAAGCAAATTTTTCTATGTCTCATTTATTTGTGTTGCCATTATTTGGCGAAAAAATGGGAAAATTTGTAACGTTTGTCGTTTTATCGTCAGGAGCCGAAATTTTGCTTTGGCCAGTTTCTTCTACTTCATCGATACGGATAATTGCCTGCATAGGTATATGCGTTCGCTTTACACCGTCAAATTCGGATTTAAGGTGTTCTTCTGACGGGTCGACTACTAAGGAGGATTTGGAATCGAAGACAATATCCTCGATCTGTATGAAACCGAAAAGTTCGCTTTGGACAATTTGTTTTGCGTAAATTTCGTACACCTTCCCTTGGTTGTGAAATTTGATTAGATACTGGGTGCTTTTCTCTGTCATTGTTCTTTCGCAAATAAAATTAGGGTTGAAGTTGATGTCGCGACGGGTATGCTAGCACATTCGTTCCCCAGCTGCGGTGATTTTATCGCGCAACATTTGTGATTTTTTACGGCCTCATTTTGAAGTCACAATTGCTGTACTAATTATTGGTTGGTGTTAGATGTTTGAAATGTCAATTTTGAGTTTCAAAGTAGGCCATTGAAGTGCCCAATAAATTTTATTATGTTGCAATTTTCTATAATTTTTATATAGTTAGTGCTGAAATTATATAAATTAGTTCAACTTATGGCACAGGCAAAACACAAATCACAGCAGACCAACTCAACTACGGTCCAGTTAGTACTAAGGCTGAAGGAGGCCATTCTGATCGGTTTTGGGGCTGCAGGTGTATTTTTTCTACTGTCACTATGGACCTACCACCCTTTCGATTCAGCATGGTCAAGCGCAGGGATATCTGAAACTATTGAAAATAAAGGTGGCATTGTTGGTGCTTGGATCGCCGACATTTCACTAAGTTTATTTGGGCAATGCGCCTATTATTTGCCATTATTTTTTTTCGCATTAGGCTTGAATATTTACCGGCAAGGTAAGATTGGCATCTTTGACAACCCGACGCAAATGATGGCTCGTGTTGTTGGTGGGTTGTTCATCATGTCTTCGTCATGCGGCGTGCTTTGGTTCCGTGGCCAGTCTCTATCATTATCTATACCCCAAAAGACCGGTGGCATTACAGGAGATCTGTTTGGTGTATTTTTAGTTTCCTTGTTTGGCGATATAGGTGGGCCTATGATAATGCTTACCCTGCTACTCGCGGGGATTACGCTCATGACTGGCTTATCTTGGATCATGGTCATTGAGAAGGTTGGCGTCGGAAGTTTCTTATTAAAAGACCGTGTAATAGCACTGTGCATTGTTTGCAGCGATCATATCAAAGGCCTGAGAGCAAGGCGCAAACGTCTCGCCGTCATACAGAAAGAAACTGTGACTAAAAGTAAAAGAACACCGCCGCGGATAGTCCAGAGAGTTGAGGTGCCTCAACCGAGCTTACGTGCTGAAAAAGAGAAGCAAACTGTTCTATTTGATCTCCCTTCGCAGAGTGATTTGCCAGAGCTTAGCTTGCTTGACGTTGCGGCTCCGACAGGCAATGGGTTTTCTGCAGCGTCGCTCGAGGCAATGTCCCGACAGGTGGAGTTGAAATTAAAAGATTTCGGAATAGAGGTAGAAGTAGTAGCAGTCGAACCTGGGCCCGTTATTACTCGATTCGAACTGGAGCCAGCTGCAGGGATAAAAGCGAGTCGTATTACTAACCTGTCGAAAGATTTAGCTAGATCTCTTTCTACAGTTAGTGTGCGTGTAGTAGAGGTCATTCCAGGGAAAACTTGCATTGGGCTTGAGATCCCTAACGAACATAAAGAGATCGTGTCCCTTGGCGATATACTGAAATCCGATGTTTACGAGCGCAGTAGCTCGAAATTGACTATGGCTTTAGGAAAAGATATCTCCGGCAAACCTACAGTAGCTGATCTCGCTAAGATGCCTCATTTATTGGTTGCTGGTACCACCGGGTCAGGAAAATCTGTTGCGCTAAATGCGATGATACTAAGCCTACTCTATAAATCTACGCCTGATGATGTGCGCATGATCATGATTGATCCTAAAATGCTGGAGCTTTCAGTTTACGAGGGTATTCCAGCACTATTAGCTCCGGTAGTTACGGATATGAAAGAAGCTGCGAATGCTCTGAGGTGGTGTGTCGTGGAGATGGATAGACGTTACAAGCTGATGGCGTCATTAGGGGTCAGGAATCTCGGGGGGTATAACAAGAAAGTTGAAGATGCTATAGCTACAGGTGTTCCAATTCCAGATCCGCTCTTTAACGTTGAGCTAAATGGAGATGTTGCGCCTGGCTTAGAAAAGCTCCCACATATAGTCGTAATTATCGATGAGTTGGCCGATATGATGATGGTCACAGGGAAAAAAGTTGAGGAGCTAATTGCACGACTCGCTCAGAAGGCTCGCGCCGCTGGAATCCACTTAATACTAGCTACTCAACGTCCTTCTGTGGATGTGATTACTGGTCTGATTAAGGCGAACGTTCCTACTCGAATTGCTTTTCAAGTTTCCTCTAGAATTGACTCCCGTACGATTCTTGACCAGATGGGTGCAGAGGCGTTGTTGGGTCATGGAGATATGCTTTACTTGCCTCCGGGAACTAGCTTGCCTAACAGAGTTCACGGGGCTTTTGTCTCGGATGAGGAAGTGCATAAAGTCGTTAGTCGTCTCAAAAAATCTGGCGTTCCTCACTATGTTGAGGAGATACTTTCGGGACCCAGTGACGGTTACGATGGAGTTAACGGTAGTGTTGACGATGGTGGTGGAGAACAAGATGAACTTTACGATCAGGCAGTTGCAGTAGTTACAGAGAGTCGCAGAGCCTCTGTCTCGGGAGTTCAAAGAAGGTTAAAAATAGGGTACAACAGAGCTGCGAGAATGGTTGAAGAAATGGAGAGAGCAGGTGTTGTTGGGGAAGTGCAATCAAATGGTAGCCGAGAAGTATTGGCTCCACCTCCTCCTAAGCATTGAAAATGATTAAGGATTATTTCTGCCGGTTTGTGGCTGTTTCTGTGATGTTTTTTTGGTTTTTGGTCTGTCCCGTTTCTAGCGACGAGTTACCGGTCGTCACTTACCTCCGAGGGCTTGAGTTTTTTTCTTCTGAATTTCAAGAGCAGCGGTTTTCTCCAGATGGGGCTATGGTAAGCTCATCGCAAGGAAAGTGTAGGATCCATAGGCCTAGAAAACTGTATTGGGAGTATTCTCAGCCAGCTCGGCAGGTGATCATCAGCGATGGGGAAACCCTTTGGATTTATGAGCCAGAGCTGGAGCAAGTAATCAAGAGTTCTATATCAACTATGGCTTCGAGTGCGCTGAGTCCTCTGTTGGAGAGCCGTGAGAGGATAGATAAACTCTATACTTTTGAAGCCAGGAGTGATCTCAATTGGTGGCGATTACGCCCAGTTTCCGTGGCAAAGTATAGCGAAGCGGCTAAAATAGATATCAAGTTTATGGATGGAAAAATAGATCAAATCAAGCTAACAGATCCCTTGGGGTTTGTGACTAAGCTATTTTTTACTAAGATTCATTATAAAGCGGTCAAGGCTGCTGTTTTCGACTTTTCACCCCCAGATAATATAGATGTAGTAAATGCCGGGTTCAATGAGAATAGGGATGACCTCGATTGAAACCTCTTGCTGAGAAGCTGAGACCAGAGTCCTTATCTGATTTTTATGGCCAAGAGCACATTCTGGCTAAAGGAAGTGCGCTCCGCATCGTGATGGAAGGCGAACATCTACATTCTATGATTTTCTGGGGGCCTCCAGGCACGGGAAAAACCTCACTAGCTCGAATGATTGCATCTTGTTGTAAGGCTAATTTTCTTAGCATTTCCGCTGTAATGAGCGGCGTAAAAGATATTCGATCTGTAATTGAGTCCGCGGAGGTCGCTAAGTCAAAGAACCTTCAGACGGTAGTTTTCGTAGATGAGGTGCATCGATTTAATAAATCTCAGCAAGATGCTTTCCTTCCTCATATTGAAAGTGGGTTGATATATTTTATCGGAGCAACAACGGAAAATCCTGCATTTGAGATAAACAACGCATTACTTTCACGGGTGCATGTATATCTTTTGAAATCACTGACGTCGCAAGCTTTATTAGGCATTTATCAGAGGGCTCTAGATTTCAAGAATGAGTCTAATTCTACTGATGTCGTCATCACCGGTGAAGCTCGGGAATTTCTGATAAATAACGCTGATGGAGATGGTCGGAGACTGCTTCAAAATCTGGACCTAGTATTGAGCAATAGCCCGAGCGAGCAGATTGATTGTGCATTTGTAAAGGAGTTACTTTCCCAGAGAACTATTAGGAATTTCGACAAAAACAGAACAATATTTTATGATCAGATCTCAGCCCTCCACAAATCTGTACGAGGGTCAGACCCAGATGCTGCGCTTTATTGGTTTGCCCGTCTTTTAGACGCGGGCTGCGATCCGAATTTCATAGCTAGGAGAGTCTGTCGGATGGCTACCGAGGATGTGGGAAATGCAGACCCCAGGGCATTGAGCTTATCTATAGATTGCTGGGATGCCTGGAAAAGGCTAGGGTCGCCCGAAGGTGAACTAGCGATTGCTCAAGCCATCGTGTATTGCGCGTGTGCCGCTAAAAGCAATGCTGTTTATTCTGGCTTGGCGATGGCTCGAAAGGAAGTTGAGCTAAACGGCTCAATGTCAGTCCCTCCTCACTTGCAGCAAAATCCCACACGCTCAGGGCGTAATTCGGATATGGCTTATCGGTACGATCATGATGAAAGAGGGTTCTCCGCCGGACAGACTTATTTCCCGGAGGGTTTGACGGATAGATGTTTTTACAATCCAACCGAAAATGGCCTAGAAAGTCAGATTAGAGAAAAACTAGTTGGGTTGCGAGTCGGCAGATATAAAAAAGAGAGTAAAGCTTAGGTGATGTACCATCTTTTTCTGCTCTGCTGTGGCGCTAGTGTAGGTGTTGTTTTGCGTGATTTAACAGCCCGCATTGTCGGTCAAGCCTTTGGCTCAGAGTTTCCATTGGGAACGCTCATAGTGAATGTCTTGGGTTCCGTGTTGATCGGTTTCTTTTTTGTTATTTGTTCTTCAAAAGAGGCTTATGATTCCTTTTGGCGGCCACTATTGTTTATTGGAGCACTAGGCGGATTCACAACTTTTTCAACATTTTCTCTTGAGACCCTGCAGCTTATGGAGGATGGCGTTTTTTTTAAGGCAGGTTATAGCGTTCTGTTAAATGTCGGGTTGTGTATTGGTGGCTGTTGGATAGGCTCTGTGACAGCAAAAATGATATTATCAAGTTAAGTCCGTTTAAGGAGGATTGGACTGCGTCGTGATAAAAAATAATTATGAATACTCTTTAAGAAGTAAGATAATACCCTCATGCTAGATCCTCAAACATTACGAAAAGACCTTGTTCATGTAGCGAGCCAATTGAAGCGGCGAAACTTTGTATTAGATATTACCTCCTTAGAGGCGCTTGAATGTAAGAGAAAAGAATTTCAGGTGGCTACTGAGTTGCTGAGGAGTGAGCGAAATAAAATAAGTAAAAATATAGGGATTGCAAAATCAAAAGGGGAGGACGCAACCTCACTTCTTGACAAGGTTGGACAGCTAGGAGAGAGCTTGGACGCGAATGAGGAGTCTCTAAAGACTGTTCAAGTAGAGCTTGATCAGTTCTCTCTGGGACTACCCAATCTTCCCGAAGATACAGTTCCTGAGGGGACAGATGAGTCACAGAATGTTGAAGTGAGGAAGTGGGGTGAAGTTCCAGACTTCTCGTTTGAGCCACGTGACCATATAGATTTAGGTGCCTCAATCAATGGAATAGATTTTGAAGCTGGCGCGAGACTTTCTGGAAGCCGCTTCTCAGTGCTGCGCGGTAACACTGCCCGAATGTATCGTGCGCTGGGCCAATTTATGTTGGACAGACACACTTTACGCAGCGACTATACAGAAGTACATGTTCCTTTTTTGGTTAATGAAGAAGCCATGACTGGAACGGGACAATTACCTAAGTTTAAGGAAGACTTGTTTGCCGTTTCTAATGGGGACTATTTTTTGATTCCAACTGCCGAAGTACCCGTAACTAATTTGGCAAGAGATACTATTTTTGAGCCAGAAGACTTACCTACGCGTTTAGCTTGCTTGAGCTCTTGCTTTCGAAGTGAGGCTGGTTCCTATGGTAAAGATACTAGAGGGCTTATACGTCAACACCAGTTTGAGAAAGTAGAACTTGTGCAATTTGCAAAACCCGAGTCGTCATCTAGGCAGCTTGAGGAATTGATAGGGCATGCCGAGTCAATTCTTAGAGAGCTAGAGCTGCCATACAGGGTCGTAAGCCTGTGTGCGGGAGACTTAGGGTTCTCTGCAGCGCAAACCTTTGATTTAGAGGTATGGCTTCCGGCACAGAAATGCTATCGCGAGATATCCTCGTGTAGTAATTTTAAGGATTTCCAAGCTCGTAGAATTGGTGCTCGGTGGAGAAACCCTGAAACTGGTAAAACAGAGCTGATTCATACCCTCAACGGATCAGGCTTGGCTGTTGGCAGAACACTTGTTGCTATTTTAGAAAACTATCAGGACGCTGACGGTAGAGTAGCAATTCCAAGTGCCTTACGTCCCTATATGAGCGACCAGACTCATTTATAACAGGGGTATAGATTCAAACCGCTAGCATCAACAGTATCACGAGTCCAGCTACACAGCCTAAGGGCACCAAGAAACTGAGCCAGTCACCAGGTTTAGCTTCAGGGCTGTTTTTTAGCCAGTGTTTCGCATGCGGAAGCATTAGAAAGAGCATCATTCCCAGTAGTAGTGCCGTTCCTATTTTAAGCCACACATTGACGCCCCAGTGTTCAGGAAACTTGAACTGCTCAATCGCTTCTAGAAAAACCTAGGAGGTGTAAGAGACTTATGAACAAGTTAAATATGTTCATATACAGTTGTATGGTAGCAAGCACGTAGTTATCGATACCGCCATTTATCATTCGACTTGTGTCAAACAGTATGAACCCACTCATCAACATTACGATAGCGGCCGACAAAGCCAAAGAAAGTGCAGGAATAGTCATAAAGATGTTCAGTATGGCGGCTCCAAGTACAACTAAAAACCCCACAAAAAGAAATCCACCCAAAAAGCTGAAGTCCTTTTTTGTCGTTAGTGCATAGCCAGATAGACCCAAGAAAATAATGCCGGTTCCGCCGAGTGCGGTAGCGACTATTTGTGGCCCATTAGGCAGAGCTAAATACATATTAAGTATAGGCCCTAGAGAAAACCCTAGTAGGCCTGTAATTAGAAATACGACTCCAATACCAGAAGTGGAGTTGGCTGTTTTGGGCAGTACAAACCACATCAAGAGAAAGGCGCCTCCAATGGAGAACAGATAAGTGCTAGGGGGCATGCGTAATAAAACTGAAATCGCGGCAGTAAAAGCACTAAATAGCAATGTTATCGACAGCAGGATATAGGTGTTCCGGATTAATTTGTTGGTGGACAAAATACTTTCGGCATTAGCACCAGTAATCACATTGTTTTGCATAATAGACTCCTTAGTTGGTTTCAGCGCAAATTTTTACATTTATGTTTACAGTCTAAGTGATAAGTATAAACTAGATTTAAGCCAATTGTTAATTGGCACTATTTTGTACTTTTGTTGTCGCATTCGACGCCAGCCTTAAGATACTTGGTTCGACACCTTGCCAATTTGGCGAGGCCAAGTAATTTATTTCACGCCGATGGGGATTTTTGGATGCGGTTATTGATGATATTCGCTACAATAGATACAACGGAAGCGTGGCAGAGCGGTTGAATGCACCAGTCTTGAAAACTGACAGCCCTTCGCGGGGCTCGAGGGTTCGAATCCCTCCGCTTCCTCAAACTATCCCTCCGTAAAAGTTCAATAAAGTCCATAAACCCTTATAAAATAAAGCATTTTCTGCTATACTCAATTCAATGAGGTTCAGGTTAATTCGTAGAGATACCGTCAAATAGGCGGTACTTAAAGCACAATCAAAACGGACGAAACAACAGTGTCGCTCACCTGCAATGAGGAACAAGGAGGTATGCCGGATCCACGGAGGCTTATCGACTGGGCCTAGGACAACGGCAGGGAGATCACGCTGCGCTCAAGCTACAAACAATACATAGCCGAGACACCCGACAGAAGAGACGAGAAGACAGCAGGCAGAGTAGGGAGCTCTATGACCTGACGGTACTAGGCAAGGAGATAGGTCTGTTCCCTAAGGATATGTCGTTACCTCGAGGGAGGAGACCCAAAAGTGAGTGATGATAGTTGTTGGATATCTTGCGCAGTAAGAAGTTACCTGTATAGTCTTTGAAGATGGATCACTCACTGAAAAACCAGGCTAGTATTGTAGGAATTGGCCATACTGAATACTCCAAAGACTCTGGACGGAGTGAATTGGAACTTGCTTGTGAATCTATTGCGGCGGCAGTGGAAGATGCTGGATTGAGTCCAGTCGACGTCGACGGCATCGTTAAATATAACTGGGACAACAACGATCCGATCGAAATTGCACGAAACTTAGGCATACCACATTTACGATTCTTTGCTGGTGTCGATTATGGCGGCGGCGGCGGACCGTTAGGTACTCTCCTCCTAGCTGCAATGGCTGTTGCTACTGGGCAGGCAAATACCGTCGTTGCTTTTCGTGCTATGAATGAACGTTCAGGACGGGGTACGCCGCGCTTCGGTCAGGCATCGACGGAGTCGGGTGCTGGTGGCAGTTACAGTTATTTGTCTCCGTATGGATTATTCTCTCCTGCGCAAATGGTGGCCCTATCCGCACGCAGGCACATGCACTTGTATGGGACAGAGTCCCGTCACTTTGGAGAAATAGCAATGGCATGTCGCCATCATGCTAACTATAACCCTGATGCGCTCATGTACGGGAAACCGATGACGATCGACGATCATCAAAATTCAAGAATGATTTCCGATCCATTACGACTTCTTGACTGTTGTTTGGAAACAGATGGGGGTGCTGCGGTTGTCATCACAACAAGAGAGCGCGCTCGAAACCTAAAGCAAAAACCTGTTCATATTGCGGCAGCCGGTCAAGGCGGCGGTGGCTGGAATCATCGGGTTATGGTGAAGGATGTTGAAGCGACTGAAACAGAAGCTACGGTCATCGCTAAACGTTTGTTTGATGATGCCGAAATCAAGCATGCTGACATAGATGTTTTGTTTATTTATGACCATTTCACACCGCTAGTGCTAATGGCTCTGGAAGAGTACGGATTTTGCAAACGTGGTGAAGGAAAAGATTTCGTTTCTGGTGGAAGGCTTCAATGGCCGCTCGGCGATTTTCCTTTGAACACCAGTGGTGGAAACCTTTCAGAGGGATATATTCATGGCATGCAAAATACGATCGAGGCTGTGCGACAGCTTCGAGGTACTGCTCGATGTCAGGTAGATAATGCCCAGCATGCATTCGTCTCAGCTGGGAATGCAGTACCTACTTCTGCTGTGATATTGAGAGCGGATTGATGGATAAAAAAGAGAGGTATAGTGCAACTTTTCCGTATCCGATCCCTGAGTATGGGGCTGAGTCGTATTGGGATGCGTGTAACGAACAACGTCTAATGATGCAGCGATGCGAGCAGTGCGTGCGCTTCCGCTGGCATCCGAGCCCACGCTGCGGAGATTGCGGCTGTGAACGATATAGTTGGGAACTACTGTCAGGGCGTGGCAGAATTAACACATGGACTGTCGTAACTCACCCCGTGCATCCGGCTGCAGTAGAAAAGGTGCCGTATATTGTTGTCGTTATTGAGCTTGAAGAACAAGTTGGGCTTACGATGGTGTCTAATTTAATCGATTGCGATGTAAATTGCGTAGATTTTAATCAGCCTGTTGAGGTGGATTTCGTTACTCATCCCATTGGACAAAAAATTCCGGTTTTTCGGTTAGCCTAAGATGCTCGATATTGATCCCTACACGATACCTTTAGAAGAAATTAACGTCAGTGATCCTCGACTCTATCAAAATAACACGATCGGTCCGTACTTCGAGAGGCTAAGAGCAGAGTGTCCAGTGCATTTCTGCGCTAAGAGCGAATACGAGCCGTTTTGGTCGATAACGAAATATGACGACATCGTTGCAATTAATAGTGCCGACAAGTTATTTTCATGTGACTATGAATTGGGTGGTCACATTCTAGGTTATCAAAAACTGTTCCGATGCCATGGTGTCGATGCCCGTATGTTCCAATCCACCGACGCACCAAAACATACTGGGCAACGGAAAGCGCTTGCACCTGTGGTCGCCCGTGCCAGTGTCAAAGAAATGGAAGAGATGTTCCGTGAGTTGTGCGCTGCAATTCTTGACAATCTACCCGTTGGCGAGACGTTTAATTGGGTCGATTTTTTTTCGATCGAACTGACCACCCAGGTGCTAGCGAAATTATTCGATTTCCCCTGGGAGGAACGACGCCTACTCACGCGCTGGTCTGATGTAGCCGTGACTGAACCGGGATTTGGTATTGTCAATAGCTGGGAGGAACGCTCCGAAGAACTTGGGTCTTGTTTCCAGAAATTCGCAACCCTTTGGCAGGACCGCATAAATGCCGGTCCCGCCGGCGATCTGCTATCGATGATGGTGTTCTCCGAAGCGACCAAGGACTTAAGCCCTGAGGAATTTCTGGGAAACCTCATCAACGTGATTGTTGGTGGGAACGATACCACGAGAAACTCGTTAACGGGTGGTGTGGTGGCTTTGAATCAATGTCCGGATCAGTATGAAAAACTTCGTGAAAATCCTGATCTTATCGACTCTATGGTGCCCGAGATTATTCGCTGGCAAACACCTATTTCACACATGGCAAGAACTGCTTTAGATGACTATGAGATCGGAGGTAAAACAATTAGGGCCGGTGAGCGGTTAGCGTTATGGTATATTTCCGGAAACCGTGACGAAGAAGTGATTAAAGACCCAGAGTCGTTTGTACTCGATCGGGAGAACGCACGTCAGCATCTATCGTTTGGATTTGGTGCGCATCATTGTCTTGGCTATCGCGTAGCCGAGCTGCAGCTTAAGGTCGCTTGGCAGGAGATTATGCAACGTTTTCGCTTCGTTGAGGTCGTCGGTGAACCGAAGCGAGTATGCTCGAATGTAATTCACGGCTACAAAGAGTTACCTGTTTGCCTACATCCTTGGTGAGCAATATATACCGCTAATCGTTAACCTTCTTTCCGGGTAGATTTTTTTCTGATCTTTTCTGCATAAAGACAGAATTCTTCATACTTTTCATAAGTTACCTGCGTACCTGAAGGCTCTTTAATAATCCATTTCCCGCCGTATCGAGATCGGCCTTGCATAACTGTAAACCCACGATCTTGAATTGCTTCTATAAGTTTCAAATGGTCCTCTATTTCTCCGGTGGCTGGACCAGCAGGTTCGCGGGGATTCGAAGGTTGTTTATTTGATGCAGTTTCAGCTTGGCGTCGTGCTTCATCAGCACGTCTTTCTAGAGTGAGTTAATCTTTAAGAGACTGGACTCTATACTTTAAATAGAGGGTAGCTGCTTTGCTTTCTAGGCCACCACAATCCGCTAAGGCCTTCGCCCACAGACCTGGCCGCCGCTCGCACCGTTATTCCGAGTGGGATGTCCCGCGGCTTATTGCGACATGCGCCATTTCCATTTTATGTGGCGAGTGGTGACGGTTGCCGCACAGTCGACATGGATGGTAATCGTCGACTAGATTTCCATGGCAATTATACGGCCCAAATTCATGGACATGGGCATGGGGGAATTTCTAAAGCTGTTATGGGGCAACTTCCTCGGGGGACGTCTTATCCCGCCCCACCAATGCATGAAACAGCACTAGCAGAAATTATTTGTGACAGAATTCCTGGAGTTGAGCAAGTTGTCTTTAATAATTCGGGAACTGAGGCCGTAATGGTCGCTATTCGAGCTGCACGGGCGCATACCGGACGTAATCGTGTTGCGCTATTTGAAGGTTGTTATCACGGTAGCAGCGATTCGGTTTTGGTTGGGGGTAGCGATCTACCTTCTCCAACAGATACTGTTCGAGTAAGTGAGCCTGGTGCCGATATGAGCGGACTGCCTTCGGGAACGACTAAAGATGCAGTTCTTATAAAATATAACGATTCAGTAGCAGTAAAAGAAGCTGTAATAAAATTCGGGGATCAACTAGCGGCGATTGTTGTGGAACCTATCATGGGTGCTGGCGGTGTTATTCCGGCGAAAAGAGAGTTTCTCGATACTATTCGGAAAGAAACTAAAAAACATGGGATTGTTATGATTTGCGATGAAGTTATATCTCTGAGGCAGGCCGTTGGTGGAGCGCAGTCTTATTATGGGGTCATTCCCGATATGACAACCATGGGGAAAATAATAGGTGGAGGCTTTCCTATTGGTGGTGTAGGAGGTCTTCGAGAGTTTATGACTCCTCTTAGTGAAAGAGGGAATGTCGCAAATTTAGGTACTTTTAGCGCCAACCCTATCTCTATGTCCGCCGGTGTAGCCGGAATGGAAGCGTTAGATGAGGGAGCTATTGCTGACTTGAATCGACAAGGTGATCTTTTACGCGCAGGGATGAAGTCTAGTGTTCAACGACGTAAGGTCGGTGCTCGAGTTTCTGGAATTGGATCATTATTTTGGCTGCATTGGACCGAAACGCCGGTCGACTGCCCGCGAGTTGTGGAACAGGCTTCTTCAGAACTCTCTTTACTTACTTATATAGGTCTACTGAACAGAGGTGTTCAAGTCTCTGCTAGAGGTATGGCCTGCTTGTCGACTCCAATGGAAGACAGCGATATTGAGCTATTTATAGCGGCGTTGGACGACACGTTGGAAGAGCTTAAACGGGATGCGTGGATTTAATTGTTCCTAACAACGCAGTCAAAACGAACCAAACAACAGTGTCCGGCCCTGCAATGAGGAATAAGGAGGACAGCCGTATCCATAGTGGTTTTCGACTTGACCTAAGACAACAGTAGGACAAGCACGATAGAATCGTTGACAAGCGATTTTCTTGTGACAAAATTTTAAGATCCACTAAGTACTTGTTCGCATTGCGATATTAGGCAACAATTGATACATTCGAGTTTCTGCTGGCTGTCTAAATTAAATTTTCAGGGGATATAGTATGGCGACTGGGACGGTAAAATTTTTCAACACTAGTAAAGGTTATGGTTTTATTCAACCCGAGGAAGGCGGGACCGATGTATTTGTGCACATGACTGCTTTGGACAAAGCTGGTATAGGTACATTGAAGGAAGGGCAGCGGGTTCAGTTTGACGTCGTTAAAGGCCAGAATGGCAAAGAAGCAGCTGATAATCTGTCTTTAGGCTGATTTATGAGAGTGTTGCTAGTGGGTGAGAGTGATTTGGGTTTTCCTTTTCTCTTTCTCGAAGCTCTACCGTATCCCGAGTGTTAACGTCTCAATGTAAACAGTTAGGTAGTTCCTATGAGTAAGAGAAGAGACGATCTTGAAGAAGAACGACGAACTGAAATTATAGCTGCCGCCAGAAAATGTTTCTCTGAGAAAGGGTTTCATGGAACCAGCATGCGTTCTATTTTTGCTGAAGCGAATCTCAGTTCAGGAAGCTTCTATAATTATTTTACAAGCAAAACAGAAGTCGTAAGAGAAGTTTGTTCTCAGGACCAGGATGGTCTTGTTTCTGAGCTCGAGAAAATGGGTAACTCTGAGAACCCCATAGAGGCAATTGGAAAGCTGCAGCAGAATATATTCTGGTATTGCTATCATTCAGACGCGCGAATGTGGGTAGAAATATATGCCCAAGCTTGTCGAGATCCTGACGTCAGGGCCGTTTGTGATGAAACGGAGGCACCCATTCGAGAGGCCTTAAAGATGACAGTTTGTAAGGCAAGGTCGCAAGGCTTAATCAAGTCAGAGCTGTCCGATTCAGAGATAAGTGCAAATGTAATGGCTATCTGCTGGGCATCAGTCTCTAAGGCAGCTTTTCAGCCAAGTACAGATCCTGAGTCAGAAGCACGGCTTTGCTACCAGAACACCTGCGCCATTTTACGCTCTGATAGCTAAGCCTTGCTTACATAAGTTTCTGTCGGTTAAAACTTCTCCATTTTGTGTCCGTTGGCGATATATTCTTCCATCATTTCAAGCGCTCGAGGATCGCTAGCGATAATGTTTCCGAAAAGATCTCCTTCTTCATCTACACCATCCGCAGTCGTTTTGCCCCAGCTAGAACGTAGTACTTGTTTTATCGCTGAAAGGCTAGCAGCTGGTTTGTCAAGGAACTCTCCAGCCATCTCGTGGGCGGCAGCGAGCACGTCGCCATCTATATAATGATGCACTAGACCTTCTTTTGCGGCTTCTTCCGGATAAAAAGTTCTGCCCCGTAATACCCATTCAAGTGCTTTACCTGTACCAACCAGTCGCGCTAGTCTTGTAGTTCCACCAGCACCTGGGAGAATTCCTACCAGTATTTCCATTTGCCCGATCGTATAATCTCCTGGTCCTGCAAGCCGAATGTCACATGCAAGTGCAAGTTCGCAGCCACCGCCGCCGCAGAAACCGTTTATTGCGGCAATAGTGGGCTTTCTGTAGTTATCAATCTTTTCCCACATCATACGAAGCGGAGTGCGCGCAAACCGCGGATCCGGTTGACCATTTGCCCGTCGCTCTTTCATGTCTGGGATCCAACTGACGATTTCTTCGACAGAAAAATGCCTTATAAATACGTTTTCTAACCCGCCCGTGAATACTACCACTCGAACATTCTCATCTTCTGCTAGATCATCAATAATCGTATTTGTTTGTTCTACCATATCGCTTGTCAAAAATCCTTTTGGTGGATTAGTGAAAGTCACTGTAGCAATATGATTTTTAATTTCGCAATCAACGGTCCCCATTCTTTATGTTCCTTTTTATTTGTGTTCTCTAGTAAGATACAGTTTTTTACACTAGTAACAAAGTAGTACTATCTATAAGTGTCTTTAAATTGAAACAGACAAGTGGGGCTACTATGAAGATCAATTGTTTTGGAGATAAGTCTGATTACGACTATCAAGAGATCTGTGATGGTCTATCAAGATATCTAAAATTAAAAGCGACTCCGATCGGAATGAAACGCTACCATACGAATGCAGAGATGGAAGCTGTAAAAAGAATTAGGCGTCCTGATCCGAATGAGAAACTTGCTACAGATCAGGTTGTAGCGCAAGCGCGATGGTTGGGATGGACTGTTGGGATAAATCAGGATAATTTGATGGGAGAGCAGTGCGGAGCTGTGGTCGGCCTGTCCCCAAGAAGTAAAGAATGGCTGAGTGGAGATAAAATGCATGGTGTTTGGTTCGGGACGTTAGAAGATAGTGCCGCCCACCAAGAAGCTATGCACTGTGCATCTTATGGTGATTATGAAGCACTAGCCGTGTCGCCGCTGACCTCCGGACGACTAGGCAATCCTGATATCTGTTTAATTTATGCTACGCCAGGCCAAATGGTCACTTTAGTTAATGGTCTTCAATATAATGACTATCGTAAGTATACTTTTTCTGCAGTGGGCGAAAGCGCCTGTGCTGACTCATGGGGGCGTGCTTTGGTTACTGGTGAGCCCTCGATTTCAATTCCTTGCTATGCTGAAAGAAAGTTTGGAGGGGTGTTAGATGATGAACTTTTAATAGCTATGCCGCCAAGCTTCCTGCCTAAGTTGATTAATGGATTAGAGAAGCTAGACAAGAATGGCTTGAGGTATCCTATCCCAAACCACGGAATACAGAAGAGTCCCTTAGATAGCATTAAAAAAAGCTATGGAGAACCACATATTTAGTCTGTTGACGTTCATGAATGCGAAAATAAATAGATATAAACCGTAAAGATTAGTATGAAAGCAAACATATCATCACACACTGAAAAGGCTATCTTGCATGGATCAGTCTAAGGACTTGCTCGAAGTTGTAGATTCGAACAATCAGGTTGTTTGTATAGAAAAGAGGGGGGTGGTTCACGACCGCCAGCTGATGCATCGGTCGGTTCATATTCTCGTTAAAAACGACCGTGGCAAATTTTTCTTGCAAAGGAGGGCAATGCATAAGGATAGCGAACCTGGCATGTGGGACACTTCAGCTGCAGGACATGTTGATGTCGGCGAAGACATTCTTCATGCAGCTAAACGAGAACTTAAAGAAGAACTCGGTTTGAAAAGTCCCGTTTTAAAGAAAGTTGGAAAGTTTGAGCCTAGCGCAAGAACAGGCTATGAATTTGTAGAAATTTTTGTTTGTGAGACTGATGATACAGTCATACCTGACCCTATCGAAATTGAGGATTCGGGGTGGTTCAGTTCGGTAGAGATTAATGGATGGATGGCCGCTGATCCCAACGGCTTCACATCTACTTTTAAGCGTATTTTTCATCAGTATTCCAGTTGAAAATGATAAAATCAAACATGCAGCGTAACGGCCGGAAGTTCAATATCGATTGCAAACGATGTAAAAGACTTTCAAGGTTTCTCAAGGGTATCAAATTAGAATATCCAAATTATCATTGCGCTCCTGTTGCCCCTTTCGGCCCTGATAATGCTCGATTACTCATCGTTGGGCTAGCTCCAGGCATGCATGGAGCAAATGCAACTGGGAGGCCGTTCACGGGTGACCATGCCGGTTTGCTCCTATATTCTATGTTGTTCCAGCATGGGTTCTCAAATCAGCCATTGTCAGAAAATTCAGATGATAATCTTAAGCTACAAAATTGCCGGATTACTAATGCGGTGAAATGTCTTCCCCCGGCTAATAAGCCAATGGGAAAAGAAGTAAGCGATTGCAGTGACTATTTAGTAGATGACATTATAAAGGTACCCGAAGGTGGCGTGATTTTAGCACTCGGGAAAATTGCTCACGACGCTGTGATAAAAGCACTTAATCTTCGCTTAGTCGATTTTAAGTTTGGTCACGGGAATCTGCACCTGCTAGAAGGCCGGAGCCTCACTTTAGTCGACTCTTATCACTGCAGTAGGTATAACACCCAAACAAAGCGTTTAACTCCCTTGATGTTTAGTAATATATTTAAATTGGTGTTGACAGTTTTTAAAGGACGCACTTCTGGTGAGTAATGACGCAGAGGCTATTATGGAATTATTAGCAAGTGCGAAAGGTCTGCCAAATTTGCCTGGGATCTATCACATGCTTGACGCAAATGATCACATCATTTACGTGGGCAAAGCTAAGAACTTAAGAAAACGTGTCCGCAGTTATTTTGTAAATACTGCGGGCCATGTGCCAAAAGTTAAAGCAATGGTTTCTGCAGTTAAGGAATTCACTGTTACTACGACTCTTAACGAAACTGAAGCGCTCATTTTGGAAAGTCAGCAAATTAAACAGCTTCGACCTAGATACAACGTATTACTGCGTGATGATAAAAGTTATCCCTATATATGTGTCGATCTTGAACAGGATTTCCCTCGTTTGGAATTTCATCGAGGAGCAAAAAAGTTAGGAAAGAAGTACTTTGGGCCTTTTCCTAATTCTGGTTCAGTTCGAGATACTTTAGCGTTGCTTGAAAAGCTGTTTCTAATACGACAGTGCGATGATTCGGTGTTCAGAAATAGGAGCAGGCCTTGTTTGCAACATCAGATCAAGCGTTGCTCAGCTCCATGCGTAGGACTTATAGCTAAGGATGAATATAAGACCGATATTCAGCATGCTAGTCTTTTTCTTGAAGGTAAGAGCGAAGTAGTTATAGAACTACTGCTCAGTGGAATGAAAGAAGCGTCCCGCGAGTTAAATTTTGAACGTGCCGCTCAATTCCGCGATCAAATAGAGTCATTAAGAAGCCTTCAATTAGACCAAAGCATGGAGGGATCTGGTGGCGATTGCGATGTCATCGCTGCCGCTATAAAAGGGGGCATCGGATGTGTCCAGATATTTTTTATTCGTCATGGAAGGGTGATGGGTAATAAGGCATTGTTTCCTAGAAACACCTCTGGCGCGTCAGTGCCTGAAATCATTAATGCGTTTATTACACAGTTCTATTTGGTTGATGAGACTGACCGTGACATTCCGAAAGATATTATTGTCGCAGAGAAATTAGAAGATGAAGTAGTTATTGGCAAAGCAATGAGTAGTCGTTTTGGTAAGTCAGTAACGGTTCGGCATCAAGTCAGAGGAGATCGCGCTAACTGGGTAAAAGTTGCTCAAGAAAATGCAATACTCTCGCTTGATTTACGAGTTGCTAAAACTACAGATCAGAGTAAGAGGTTAAAGTCATTGATGGAAGCCATCAATTTCAAAGGCCAAATAAAAAGAATAGAGTGCTTTGATATCAGTCATTTAGCAGGTGAATCTACAGTAGCTTCTTGTATATGTTTCGGTCTTGAAGGCCCTATAAAAGATCAGTATAGAAAATTCAATATTCGCGCTGCCGGACCCGGAGATGATTACGCCGCCATGTATGAAGCTTTGAGTAGACGGTATGGACGTTTAAAAAAAGAAGGCAGTATGATGCCGGATCTATTAGTTATAGACGGAGGAAAAGGTCAAGTCACTCAAGCAAGAAAGGTGCTGGAGGAGTTAAAGGTTCAAGGTATTACAGTTATTGGAATAGCCAAAGGGCCTTCAAGGAAGGCAGGGCTGGAGACCCTAGTAATGAACGATACTAAAACTAGCCGGATGCTTGAGGCAGACTCGCCGGCATTACACCTTCTGCAACATGTTAGAGATGAAGCTCACCGATTTGCGATTGAGGCTCATAGATTGTCTCGTTCTAAAGTGAGGCGAAAATCTCCTTTGGAGAATATTCCTGGAATCGGCGCTAAGAAGCGACACGTTTTGATCCAATATTTTGGAGGCAGCCAAGGTGTTAAAAAGGCGGGTGTTAGTGATTTGATGCGGGTGCCCGGTATTAGTAAAGATCTAGCTCGAAAAATTTTTGATAGTATGAATGCATAATATGTTTAATTTACCTAATTGTTTGACAATGATCCGAATCGGTTTAATTCCGTGTTTTGCTGTTTGTTACTATGCTCCTTACCCTGATGCGAAAGCTTGGGCTGCATGCGTTTTCATATTAGCTGCCTTAACGGATTGGCTGGACGGGTATTTCGCGAGAAGACTTAACCAGACTTCTGCCTTTGGCGCATTCCTTGATCCGGTTGCAGACAAGCTAATGGTGGCGATAGTTTTGGTTGTCCTTCTACAAGATGATCCACGAATTCTACTTGCAATTCCGGTTGCGGTCATTATAGGTCGAGAGATAACAGTGTCAGCCTTACGAGAATGGATGGCAGAATTAGGTGCCCGAAGAGCCGTTGCCGTCTCGACTATTGGCAAATGGAAGACAGGCCTGCAAATGTGCTCTATAGCATTGTTGATAATCGGAAGTATGCCAGAGGCTCCTCCTTCGAGCACTGCCTTGGGGATACTTCTTCTTTACTGTGCCGCAGCTCTTACTTTTTGGTCGATGATTTTGTATTTGAAAGCTGCGTGGCCGCTGGTTCGAGACTGAGCATATTGGATAAGGACGTCCTTGACAGTTTCGTGACCGAAGATACAATACAGCCTCGGAAGCTACTTTGATTGTGGGGTACAAGTTGCCCTCGCCAACAGG
>JABISZ010000053.1 GCA_018668255.1 Pseudomonadota bacterium
GCACTCGGTCCGAGTAAACTTATTAGAAACGTGTCAGTTGAAAAAAGAGAGCCAAATAAATAGAAGTAACCCGTCTGATGAATTCCTTTTTAGGGAATTCTTGGAGGGGTTCGATATTATCGTGTTGAACGAACATTACCCTTCTCGGCACGCTTTATGCTGTGGCGCCTCTGGATCGATGAAGGCTATGCAGCCGACTTCAGCCTCGGTTATGGCGACTGATAAGCTTCCCACGGAGGAAGATGTTATTTCTATTACACTAGACCCACGCTGTGCATTACATTATTGTAAAAGTGCAAATTCTTCGAATGCTGTGATGAGCTTTTCGACTTTCATTTGCGAATATTTTGCGATTTCTGATTAAATCTCCGAGAACAAGCCTATGGCTGATAAAAAAAACCGCTCTTCGCTACTTTCTAACTGGCCAGATTCTCCTACATTTGAAGACCCTATCGATCTCCTTCCGTTCCAGAGAGATGCTTCGGTTGTTGAGAAAGGTTTCCCTGAAGCTGTCATACAGCCCAAGAGTTCGTCAGCGGTAGGCGAAATTTTACGCCAAGCTAACCATGATCGAGTGCCAGTGTATGTCCGAGGGGCCGGCACAATGTATGCGGGTGGAGCGAACCCGCATGCTGGTGGAATTGTTATGGACTTGTCTGGTATGGAACAACTGTTGGAGATTGACTTAGATAGAGGGATTGTAGTTGTGGAAGCGGGTACTAAGTTTGTCGCTTTATTAGAAGCACTCAAGCCTCTGGGTCAGACGGTTGGTATCGTTCCTTTGACAGGACCGACGGCCACGATCGGAGGGGCAGTTTCGTCTCATGCATTAGGAACAGGTTCGCCGAGACACCAAAGCATGGGTGATTGCGTTGCTGGCTTAGAGGTTGTACTTGTAGATGGGACGGTTGTTCGAACTGGAAGCGCAGGGTGTAGCGGTGCTGGATTTTTTCAAAGGTACTGTATTGGACCTGATCTGACCGGCTTGTTTATAGGCGCGGAGGCGACCTTGGGTGTCATTACTGCTGTATGTCTTTGGCTATACCCTTTGCCAGAAAGTCGCGAAACGCTGTGCCTAGGTTTTCAAGACCCATTAACCGCTAGTAAGTATCTTTCAGCAGTCCAGAGTTGCGAATTGACTCGTAACATGTGGTACGGCGGCGGCTATGAATCCGGCGCTATCAACGCTCGAGTGTCTGTGGCAAGGCCTGATTTAGATGTCGGTTCTCTTCCAAAGTTTTGTGTTGGTATTGAGTTAGGGGGGAGACAGGATGAGATTAATTATGACCGTGCGCGTCTCATTGCCCTTGGAAGCAATTATGGGGGTAAAAACTTTGAGCTCTTCAATGACATTTACTTTCAAAAATTAAGATTAGAAGAGACTTACTGGTATTCCTTCGCAGGCTACTTCACTCGTTCTAGATGTGCACTACTGATGTGCTCTCTGCCGTCGAATAAGTTGCCCCGATTTTTGAACTGTCTGCAATCTATGCGAGAAAAGTATGAGCAGTTTGTTTGGGGAGGTACACTCGTCATCTGTCGCAGGGGATTGCATGGTGGAGTTGTAACTTTTTATGATGAAAAGAACCAATGGGAAGAAGTAATGCCTGCCGTTTCTGATGCCGTTGAGCAGTTCACAAATGTGGGTATTGTCCCATACAAAAGCGGTAAGATCTGGAGTAAAAATTCTCCCCACTTTGAGAATTACCAACATTTACTAGGGATGATAAAGAAAGGCGTAGATCCTCGAGGGATATTGTCTCCTGGAAATTTAGGAATATGAAGCATGAGTAAACTAAGCAGCGGTTCGACTGTTGGAAAAATGCATGGTAAGTGGACAGAATTTCCACCAGTTGCTAGAAATAGCACAAAAACTATGCAGATAAATCTAGGCTACCGATGCAATCAGTCATGTTCACACTGTCATGTCGATGCAGGGCCTAATCGAACTGAAGAAATGCAGCCCGAAACAATTGATCTAGTCTTTGAATATATCGATCAGTGGAGCATTAAGACTCTTGATTTGACTGGAGGAGCACCAGAGCTGCACCCACTGTTTGAGCAAATAGTGAGGCGAGCTCGCCAGCGTGATCTACATGTAATTGATAGATGTAATCTAACCGTCCTACTAGAAGAGGGTCAAGAGGCGAGCGCGAATTTTTTAGCAGAGAATGAAGTTCACATTATCGCTTCTTTGCCTTGTTATTCGCCAGAAAATGTCGATGCGCAAAGAGGCAAGGGAGTCTATCTGAGAAGTATAGAAGGAATGAGGCAATTGAATAGACGGGGTTACGGACGAGATGGGAGTACTTTATCTCTTGACCTTGTTTATAACCCTCAGGGTATAGATCTGCCGCCGGACTCGAAAATACTAGAGCGCGACTACAAGCGGGAGCTTGCTCATCAAGGGGTTTTTTTTAATCAGCTACTTACCATGGTAAATATGCCAATTAAACGCTTTAAGCATTCTTTACAGAGGGATGGCCTGCTTGATGATTATATGGAGAAATTGGTCAGTAATTTTGATTCACGAAATCTCGAGCGTCTAATGTGTCGCGATTTACTAAGTATTGATTACAGAGGTTATGTGTATGACTGTGACTTTAATCAGATGCTGGGGCTGGGTGGTATTCATTTGCGAGATCTGCTTCTTGGATCTGCGTCAGACATGGAAATTAAAGTGGGAGCGCACTGCTATGGTTGCGCCGCTGGCCGCGGGAGTAGTTGCGGGGGTGCTCTACAATCTTAGGCAGTACACTTAACTAATGCCATCTATCTCGATCATTGTTCCTGTATTAAATGAAGCGACGTGCTTGGATAGCTTGTTGGTTCAACTAAAAGACTGGAGAAATGAGAAAGATGAGGTGATTTTTGTTGATGGTGGAAGCGAAGATGCAAGTCGCAACATGATCCTCGCCTCCGGCTTTCGTTTAATTAAAAGTGAACCCGGTCGTGCGAAGCAGTTAAATCAAGGCGCGATGGCAGCCAAAGGAGATGTTTTATGGTTCCTGCATGCTGATAGCGACATATCAGAAATAAGCAGAGAGTCTTTTCTTTCTCTGGCCCACAATGAAGGATTTTGGGGTTTCTTTAAGATAAAGATATCTGATAAAGCATTGATTTTTCGTATTATGGCTTTCTTTATGAACTGTCGCGCTAGCTGCACCAGAGTCGCCACTGGAGATCAAGGAATTTTTGTCAGCAAGTCGACTTTTATAGAGGTAGGAGCCTACTCGGATATTAAGCTGATGGAGGATATCGAGTTAAGTTGTTCACTTAGGTGCAGAGCAGCACCAATAATTTTGCGGGGGCCTATCAGCACATCTGCTCGGAGATGGCGGACAAATGGAGTAGTCAAAACCATTCTCTTAATGTGGCTCTTGCGAATAGGGTGGTTTTTGGGTTGCTCCGATCGGACTATTCGAAGGCTTTATGATGGCTGGTAGCTTGCTATTAAGAAAAGAACCAACATTAATTGTTTTCGCTAGAAAACCTCTGAAAGGTAAGGTTAAAAGGAGACTGGTAAAAGTAATCGGTTGCTATAGGGCAATGGAAGTTTATAGAACTTTGTTGATGAGTACTCTTCGGGAATTGCAGACAATAAGAGGAGTCCGAAAAATATTAATGGTAGCGAATCCTTTAGATATTGGATGGTTTCGCCATCAAGCATTTTGTAGAGACTGGGTTATACGACCTCAAACCGCGGGCAATCTTGGACGCAGAATGCAACAAGCATTTCACTATGAGCTCAGGAGATCATCCTCGGTAGTTCTTGTAGGGAGTGATATCGTAGCGATCAAAGCTGAAGATATAACTCAGGCTTTCACTCTGCTTGAAGAAGGGGTTAAGACGGTTATTGGTCCAGCGTCAGATGGAGGTTACTGGTTACTTGGCAGGAGTAACAATGACGTTGATATTTTTAACGGCATTAATTGGGGCACTTCTCTGGTATTCTCCGAAACAAGAAAAAGGCTGGACAGGTCAGGCAGCTCTTACTGTGGTATTCAGCAACGCAGAGATATGGACAATAGCAGAGATCTTGATTGGTCCTTCCTGAATAGGCTTCAGTTACGATAAATTCTGCACGCCCGAGAGACAAATCCGATATAATTAAGCTATTAATTAGTCGTGTTTTCGGAGAGGTGGCTGAGTGGCTGAAGGCGCACGCTTGGAAAGCGTGTATGCGTTAATTCGTATCGAGGGTTCGAATCCCTCTCTCTCCGCCAAGTAAGAAGTGAATAATTCTGCTGATGTAAGGGTTCTCTGGGATGGTAAGAAGGTTAGCTTTTTCTCAGCTCAAAGAGCTGGTCGCCGCATTGAAGTATGTTTCTAAGACAAGAATACTGGTAGCAATTAGGAACCCTGATTTTGATAGAGTTATGAGTAAAAATTTAAATATAGTGGCATGGATCTACAACTTTGCACTTATGAATAAATATATACTGACGCGCATTAACGCAAATATATCTAAAAAAAGACTATTGATATTTTGGTTCTGGCCCTAGCGATATATCGAGTACTCTAGGTTTAAATTAAGATTTATGTTCCTGAAAATTTGGCCATATGAAGGTGGATTAACAAGAAATCTCCCGTTTAATATTGAGTCAGAAAAAATCACGAAGGATAATATTTCTGTGGGCAGAGTATCTAATGCAAAAGATATAATCTCAACAATCAAATTCATTCAAGAGAATGAATATATTAATGGGACCCAACTTGATATGACAGGAAAATTAACGACCGGCCTCAAAACCTGATAGCTTAAAACCCAATTTTCTCGTCTATTATATATTTTGGCCTGTCCTTCACTTCCGCAAAAACTCTACCCAAGTATTCGCCGAGAACTCCAACTGCTATTAATTGAACTCCGCCAATAAAAAGAATTGTTATCATTAATGTTGCCCATCCATCTACCAATGCGTCAGTAAAAAACTTTGCCCACAAAGTGTGGATGATTCCGATAAATGACAAAAGAGAGATAGTGGCACCAATTGTGGTGAAAAATGTAAGTGGTTTTATCGAAAATGATAACAGCCCACTCATGCCTAATTTTGTCATCTGGCTTAGAGTGTATTTTGTTGTCCCGGCGAACCTTTCGTGTCTGTCGTAGGTAATTGAGGCTTGTTTGAAACCTAACCAAGGAATTAGACCTCTGAAAAACTTATCCTTTTCAGGGAGTGAAACGAGAAGGTCAGCAATCCTTCTACTAATAAGTCTAAAATCCCCTGTATCAGCGGGGATCTCAATATCGGACAGAAATCTCTGTATTCGGTAAAACGAGTATGCTGTGTATTTTTTGAACCAGGATTCTCCCTCTCTTTTAGACCTAACGGCATATACAACATCAAAACCTTCTACCCATTTTTCAATCATTTTAGGGATTACTTCTGGTGGGTCTTGAAGATCTGCATCCATAATGATGATTGCATCACCCGCAGCGTTTGTAATTCCTGCATCGAGAGCAAATTGATGACCAAAATTTCTACTGAACGAAACAATTTTGATCTTTTTGTTTATTTTGCATTTTTCTACAAGTATTTGCTTTGTTTTATACTTGCTTCCGTCGTCAACAAATATGAGCTCAAATGAGTAACTATCGATTTTTTTTAATACAGCTTCTATTCTAGAGATGGTTTCAGGAAGGGTGTCTTCTTCATTAAAGCAAGGGATAACTATTTATAACAACATATTTTAAGCTTCTTTAAGGATTAAGGTTGCGGGCTTGATTAAATTGTTTTCGTTATATTGTGTAGGCCTCTGTATTCTGAGCTAAAGTCCAGATTGTTGCAATTGTTGCCATCGCCACACATCTTCGCACATTCTAAATAAGTCTAACTTAGCAGTCCAGGCCAGAAGGCGTTCCGCTTCATTTGGATTAGCAAAATATTGATCCAAATCACCCTTGCGACGCTGAGCATATTTAAAGGTAATTTTTTTCCCAGATACAAGCTCAAAAGTTTTTATTAATTCACGGACGCTATGAGGTTTCCCAGTACCTAAATTGACAGTAAATGTAGTCTTTGTTTGTATGATTTTCTCTAATGCTGCAATGTGACCAGCAGCCAGGTCGGTTACATGTATGTAATCTCTTAGACATGTGCCATCTGGTGTATTGTAGTCATTTCCATAAATTGAAAGCTCTTTCTGTCTTCCTGTAGCTACATTTGCAAGTATTGGCATCAGGTTATTTGGTTTGTTCTTGGGATCCTCTCCTAGAAGACCTGAGCAGTGGGCACCTACGGGATTAAAGTAGCGGAGTGCTGCGTATGTAAATGATGGATTCCCAGATCGTATCTCCTTCAGCATGCCCTCAACTATGAACTTTGTTTTCCCATAGACATTTATAGGGTTCAAGGGTGAGGTCTCAGAATGTTCTATTAATCCGTTATCACCATAGACTGTGGCAGAGGAAGAAAATATTATTTTTTTGACATTGGCAAATAGCATTGATTCAATCAATGTAACTGTACCGGCTACGTTTGTAGCATAATAATCTAATGGATTTGTCTCAGAATCAGCGACAGATTTTAGACCTGCAAAATGCATTACTGCATGAATAGTATTTTTTTTGAAGATCCCATCTAGGAGGCTTTTATCGCGAATGTCCCCTTTGAAAAAAGTTAAATTTTTACGAGTAATTCGCTTTATTCTTTCAACCACAGAAGATTTGCTGTTACTTAGGCTATCTAACACAATAACATCGTATCCCGACTCTAAGAGCTGAACCGCCACATTAGAACCAATATACCCTGTTCCACCTGTAACAAGTATTTTCATCTGAATTTGTCCTTATTGGCTCTAGTCTTTGATTCCC
>JABISZ010000007.1 GCA_018668255.1 Pseudomonadota bacterium
CAAGCAGTTGCCGGTAGATAACTTTTGGATGTTCATGTACAACCACATACCTCAGAAAGCATCGATGAAGAGTTTAGAGTTGCTGACGGAGAAAGTGTGGCCTAACCATACTGATAAAATCGTACCTACTAATTTGACTGCTACTTAGTTAAGTTAAACGATGCAAATTAAGCCTGGGTGAATTATTGCCCAGGTTTTTTTTTATCCTAAGTTGAGGTAAAGAACATTATAACTGTTTAATTCCGGGAGGTTGGTAATGGGCTCAATCTTGTTGGCATTTCTTCCAATCATAACGATTGTTGTGATCGGTTATCTCTTTTCTCGAATCGGGCTATTCCCTGAAAATGTAGGCTCAGGCCTTGTCCAGTTTGTTTACTGGTTGGCCATTCCGGCGATGCTTTTCCTACACATGTTCCAAACAGACATCTCCGAAAACATCCCTCTGACGTTTCTATTGTCATTTTATGTGCCTTCAATTTTTGTTTTTATCCTTGCAATGATTTTGTTTAATCGTGTCTTTGGTTGGGATGCTAAAGAACTTGGGGTTGCTGGTATTGTTTCTAGTTATGGGAATTTAGCACTATTAGGACTGCCTATACTTTTGGCTGTGACAAATGACCAAGTTGCTCTTCTGCCCGCACTAGTATTACTCGCCACGCAAAGTACTGTTCTGTTTACCTTTACTATTGTCACCCTAAATAGTTTTAAAGGGCTAGACAAAGGCGTCTTTAAGGCTGTGTTCTGTAGATTAGCGACTAACCCTATTGTTCTGGCGTTGATATTTGGCCTTGCCTTTAATATATTTCAAGTTCCTCTTAGTTCTGAGGCTATGTATACCTTAAATATCTTGGGAGATGCCGCGCCCGGATGCGCCTTAGTCGCTTTAGGGGCTTCTTTAGGGACGTATAAATTGAAAAAACCAGGTAAAGAGGTGCTTTGTTTCGTGTTACTGCGGAATTTCATACACCCCTTATTAGTATGGGGCGTTGCACTTTTTTTCGGACTTGATGGAGCATGGTTGACTGTCGCGGTGCTGTTTGCGGCGATGCCTGTAGGCATCAATGCATTTATTTTCTCCGAGAGTTATGACATAAGGCAGTCCACAGTATCGGTTACATTAGTCGTTTCTACACTGGTTTCTAGTGCTACCATCCCTATCTTGCTATATTTACTTCCTTTATGAGATAAAGAAAATCTTAATGCGAGGTCTAAAAGCCTTACGCTTTTGTGCTTAATCGCGAAGCCGACAATCTCATTCCACTGAAAGCCGGAGTTAAATAGTGCGAGCTAACGATATACTTCTGATTGAAGATCATAAAGATATAGCTGAAATGGTCTATGAATACCTTGAAACCTCCGGGTTTAGTGTTGATTATGCCGATACTGGATCGGCTGGCGTAAATCTGGCAAGACAGAATAATTACGATGCTATCGTCCTTGATTTAATGCTGCCTGATATGGATGGTATCGACGTCTGTAAAGCATTGAGATGTGAGGAGGGCATTATGGTACCTATTTTGATGCTGACTGCGCGAGATACCCTGGAAGATAAGCTACTAGGATTTGATAGCGGTGCCGACGACTACTTAATTAAACCGTTCGATTTGGAAGAGTTGGCAGCTCGTCTGCGCTCGCTGATGAAAAGAAGAACAGATCAACCAAAATCAGAACCTTTAGTGGTGGGTGATTTGGTTTTAGATGTGAATGCAAAAATAGCTAGTAGGGAAGGAAATGTACTGAACTTATCCCCAACGGGGATGAAGATATTGATCTTGTTGACAATGGAGTCGCCAAATGTTGTCGACCGGTCGGCTGTTGAAAAAGTCATCTGGGATGATTTGCCGCCAGACAGCGACGCGCTCCGTAGTCATTTATATAATTTGCGTAAGGTTGTAGACAAGCCTTATTCTCATAGTTTGATACATACTGTTCATAGCACAGGGTTTCGGTTAAGTGACGAAAGCGCAGACTAAACATCCTTTAAATACCCGGATTCTGCGCGGGTTTATCCTGCAGATATTCCTAATCACAGTCACAGCAGTCGCGGGTGTCTCTATTTCATCTTTTTTAATACAAGAACTACTGATTAATTCAGCTTTAGAGCGCGAAGCTGACTATTTCTGGGCAAGGAATAAAATTGAATTAGATACGCCAGCACCTAATACTAATACGTTGATCGGATATCTCTTTAAGGAAGGAGAAGCGGCGATTCCATCCGAGTTTGAGCATCTGGAAATTGGCTTTCATGAGACGGTAACTCCTGCCGGAAAATCTGTAGTACATGTAAGTGCTAGTGATGATAGTCGTTTGTTTTTGGTCTTTGACGCGAATGTGGTGTCCGAAGCTGCTAACTTTTTTGGATTATTTCCTTTGGTACTGATACTGATTGTGCTCTACCTATCTGCGTGGTTCGCATATCGCATCACTAGCCAAGCGATTTCTCCGGTTGTGAGGTTAGCGCGCAGCGTGAGAAATATCGAATTAGATAAGCCGGATCTA
>JABISZ010000054.1 GCA_018668255.1 Pseudomonadota bacterium
AAAGCGCCTGCCAAAAAGGCACCTGTGAAGAAAGCGCCTGCCAAAAAGGCACCTGTGAAGAAAGCGCCTGCCAAAAAGGTGCCTGTGAAGAAAGCGCCTGCCAAAAAGGCACCTGTGAAGAAAGCGCCTGCCAAAAAGGCACCTGTGAAGAAAACGCCCGCCAAAAAGGCATCTGTGAAGAAAGCGCCCGCCAAAAAGGCATCTGTGAAGAAAGCGCCCGTGAAGAAAACACCTGCCAAAAAGGCATCTGTAAAGAAAGCGCCCATGAAGAGAACACCTGCCAAAAAGGCATCTGTGAAGAAAGCGCCCATGAAGAAAACACCTGCCAAAAAGGCATCTGTGAAGAAAACACCCGCCAAAAAGACATCTGTGAAGAAAGTGTCTGCTAAAAAGGCATCTGTGAAAAAGACACCTGCCAAAAAGACATCTGTGAAGAAAGCGCCTGCAAAAAAGGCGCCTGTTAAGAAAACACCCGCCAAAAAGACATCTGTGAAGAAAGTGCCTGCTAGATCACTAGCAAAAGCTGCGCCGACTATACCAAAATTAGCGTCGGCCTCTGCTCCGACATCAAGAGGGCGAGGATTCAACTTCGACGACATTACTCTACCAACAGGTTATCAACCATCCGTAGACGAAGAATATATGAGCCCTATGCAACTGCTATATTTCAGAACCAAAATGCTGCAGTGGCAAAAAGATCTGATTACAGAGTCTGAAAAAACAATTGATAATTTAAAATCTGAAATACGAGACGTAGGAGATGAAGCCGAACGCGCGAGTCGCGAAAGCGATAATATCCTAGAGCTCAGAACTCGTGACCGATATAGAAAATTACTCGCCAAAATAAATGCTGGCCTCAGACGGATAGAAGATGGTTCCTATGGGTATTGCGAAGAAACTGGAGAGGAAATAGGTGTCGGCAGACTAGAAGCGCGTCCCGTTGCTACGCTGACGGTAGATGCCCAAGAGCGAAGAGAAATGCTCCAGAAGCAGTTTAGAGATAACCGCTAAAACTATTTATGAAGTAGTGGGCTCCACTCACGCCATTCGCTTAAAAGCGGGAAATACAGACCGAGCATGATAGGTTGCGGGAAAATCTCTGACATAACTTTTGCATAGCGCTCTAATTGGGGCTCATACCTGCGCTGTTCAGAATCAAGATACTCTACCAAACCAGCCCCTGAATGATCTCCGGTCTTAAAGTCGATTATCCAACGCACCCCTGCTGAGTCGACAAAAGTTCTATCCACTATAATTCTTTCAACACCTTGTGACCCAACATACGAAAGTGCCAATTCCACTTCAACATCATCATGCAGACTAGAAAAAATCCAGGCGCCTCTGTTGCTAGAAAACGTATTTTTAATCGCACGTAGAACAATACTAATCGCACGCGATAATTCTTTTTTAGGCACCCCCAACTGCAGTAATTGCCTTCTAGCAAATTCTCTAAAATCCGGCTCGCCTTCTTTGAAAGTTTGTGAGAGTTCTCTCACTTGTCTAACTTCTAGCAACCGGTGTGTAATAGTTCCTATATGTTTTGACAGAGGACCTGCCCATTGAAATTCAATTTTCTCGGTTAATCGGTGTACGTTAGAATTAAGATTATTATCAATTTTAGGAAGAGACTTGAGTCCAAGGCGCGTTATTTTGGAAAAGCTATTTTGAGCGGCGTCGAGAGCTGGCTTAGGCTCGCTATACTTTTTTTCTCCCTCTACTAACAACGCTGCTGCCCTCTCTCTGATAGCCATATCTTTTGTGGCTGGCCAGAGATAGCTAAGAAAAGTATTTTTGTCTGGCTTGGCTTTTTCCTCTTCCCCTTTAGCATGGCCAAGTAGAAAGATTTGTTTGCGAGCACGTGTCAGTGCCACATATAAGATTCGAATAGTCTCCTCTCTTGCTTCCTTACTATCGATATGGCGGAGATAGTCGTACAAGAAAATCTGCCCCTGTTGTGCAGGCAAGAGCGACATCAAAACCCCCCTTGCCTTGCCTTCTTCATGAAACTGCTTCCAGAGTAGTAGGGACTTTGATTCACCTTTAGGACGTCGCCCTAAGCCTGGAAGGATAACAAAATCAAACTCCAACCCTTTTGCTCGATGTATTGTCATTATCTCAACTCCACCGGCAGCATTGCTGACACCAGCAGTGGAATAGGACTCTTGAATACAGGAATGCAGACGCTCTGCCGTGAGCAAAACCGATTCCGACTCCAACTTTCTAACATTAGAGAAAAACAGCTCCGCATCTGTAAACTCTGAATCTTGTGGGTAAATAGATGTGCCTCCTAACTTTAGCCAAGTATTTTCTAATACGAGACTAAAAGGATGTATCCTACTTTCCCGCCTCGCCCGAGATAAAACACTCGCCATGTGAACACAACGCCCATATTCGCTCGGCTCATCAAGTAACTCCTGAGTCACCGAGCACAACGATCCCAAAACAGTTGGTTCAATTCGTGACAAAATTTCCAGAGTTTTCAGTGACAATCCAGACCAAGGTGCCCTCAGCGTCGCAAACCATGCGGCACGGTCACCTAAGTGGATTAAAGCTCTAGACAAGGCCAATAGATCGAGAATTACTGGTCTAGTATCAAGCCTGTCAAGATCTCGTGATGAAACGGGCACCCCTTTCTTATTTAATGTCTTTACTATTTGACTAACATGCGTTCGACTTCTAACCAAGATGCCAATTTTCGGATCGGAATGCTGGTCCTTTAGTGAACAAATAATTTGATAGACTTGCTCGGACTCCCACAAGTCATCTTTAGTGCCGGAGCAACAAATAACTACAGGTTCTGATGTGGCTTCTTGAGCTGCTTGTTGAGGAACAAAATACTTGTCTGATTCACCAGCCAGTTCTAAGGCTTGCGGCATTACGAAATTAACCCAATCGACGAGACGAGCTTGAGATCGAAAATTGCGAGTTAACGTAAGAGCGGTAACTTTCACAGAACCAATATATCCATTTTCTAATGCCCTCTCGAAAAGACTAACGTCACTCTCTCTGAACCGATAGATTGACTGCATCGGGTCTCCGACCACGAATAGTGTGCGGCCATCACCCTCCGACCACCCATCAGTAAGCCTAGACACCAATTCAAACTGACTGTTTGAGGTGTCTTGAAACTCATCAATTAATAAATGCTGGATCCGATAGTCTAAAGATAATGCAAGATCTGTTGGATCTTCATCGTCTCCAAGCGCCCTTAACGCAGCTATAGAATAAGTTGCAAAATCCGTAAGGCCTTGTTGTTCACTAAGCAATATAAGATGTGCCGCTGCGGACTTCATTACAGCACTTAATGCGTCTATTAATCTCCATTCTTCTTCCCTAAGAATTTCAACCGGCAAAAAAGAAACTTCTAGCAACTCAGGGCACTTTTGTTGCAGTAATGCAACCGTGTCTTTCCACCGAGATTTCATGCGTGCCGCCTCAGGGAGTGCTTTAGCCAAGGGAAATCCCTCGCGAATGGTTACAGCCTTTCGCCAAGTCCCTTGCCCATTGTTAGTTATGAACAAAGCACCGAAACTTTGCCAAACAGGAAGACTTTCCATAGTTGGAGATGGAAAGGATTTATCTACGACTTGAAAATCTTTTTTCTTATGCTGGTTCGAATACAGCAACAATGACAACATTTCAGCTCTAATTTCGACGGTCAATCTCTTATCTATCTTCTCTAATAATCTAGATACAAACTTTGAATAAAGATCCTGGGATGACTTCTGATCATGGCTACTTGATACATGGGACAACCATTGCTCTCTCTTAGCGAGCATCGCTGAAAGAAGGTTTTCTAATTTGCTCCAGTTATTGTCAAAATAACCTAGCAGTGCAATGACTGGTTTTTTATATTTTACTTCCTTAATTCCCAGTAATGCATTTCGCGCTGCTTCTTGGTAGAGCAAAGACGGATTCTCAGCTAAGGTAAACGCACCTCCTATTCTTGATGAAATTGGCATCTGGCGGACTAGACTGTGACTGAATGAATCAATAGTCATAATGCGCAGTCGACTTGGGTCTTCAATTAGGTGCCAATTTAATTCGCTATCTCGTGCCACGACCGCCTTCGCTAGTTCACGTGTTCCTTCAAGTTCCCTATTGTAGGATTCATTCTTTTTAGATGCGCACAGCGCATCAATAACTCTAGTCCTCATTTCCTGAGCGGCTTTCCTAGTAAAGGTAATCGCAACTATGAGTTCTGGCGCCTCAACTGTAGCGAGCAAACGTAAAATTCTATTTGTTAAAACAGTTGTCTTCCCCGAGCCTGCTGGAGCCCTAATAGCAAAAGATTTGAATGGGTCTAGTGCACGCTCGCGTATCTGTTGGTCGTTACTATTACTCACTTGTGCCGGAATCCTCGCTAAGTTCACAGCGCAAGATCTCAGGAATCCGACAAAACAAAGACTGATCACAATAAAGACATGTTGTATGTGTTTTTTTAGGATTTACCAAAGCAAACCCATCACGAATTTCTAGCGCCAGATTTTCAATTTCTATGCGCCAAGAAGCACAGGCTTCATCCCAATCGTGAAGTTTATCTAATCCCGAAATCCAATTAGGTTGGTCACCGTGAACGTATGCAAAAGCAATGTTATCTGCCACTCCCATAGAAAGAAATAGGGCATAAATTGGTAACTGCGGAGACTCCATTCGAGGAACTTTCCATCCACTTGCCGAGCATTTGCCAGTCTTATAATCTATAACAATCACACGACCGTCTTTCAGACGATCAATTCGATCGATTCGAACATTCATGGGGATCCCAAAAACATTAATAGATTCACGCTGCTCTACAGACAAAACTTCAAACTCGATATCACCCCGAGACACCTCAAAATCAAGCCATTTAATTAAAATCCCAGTTAATCTGTTCTTCTCAATCAGAAATATCTCGCGCTCAAGCACTGTTTCGTAATATGTCTTCCTAAGCTTCTCCATTATTATTTTTTCTATAGTTTCTATCCGCTCGTGCACTCCCATAGATCGCAACGTGGCAAAGCTTTTAAGGGTAGTCCAAAGTGCTGCTAATAATTCATGCACCACCATACCTTTCTCTGCTGGACTGGTCCCAAGCTGCATTTCAGGTAACCCAGTAGATCTGAGTCTATGCTTTGCAAATGCACGAAATGCACATGCGGACTGATCAGCAAAAAATGTTACTCCTGCCTTGACAGGCTCAGCTATCGGTAGAGGAGGTCCCGAGATATCTTCGTAAGATTCTAAATCGACCGCACTAATTTTCCAGCGGCTATGGCGAAAAGATTGACTATTATCTACCGTAGCTTCTTCTAAAGTGGGAAAGAGGGCTGCCGGTGATAAAGGTGAATCACCTTCCGAGTTAGTGAAACTAACATGGTGCTCTATAGCAAAGAGGCCAAGCGCGCCTTGTCGGTTACACATGTCTTTCACTGTAGCTAGTGGATCAGTAAACGGCATTCGTGCCTTACGCTGCATATCTATAGGCAGCAATGAAGAAAATTTATTACGGGAAGAAAAGGTCTCACTATCAGCTTTTAATACCCAAACATGTGTGGGCTCGATTAGACAAGCTTCGGTTGCTGAAACCAGGAAAATACCATCTTTAGGAGGGCTCGCACTAAGGCATTTTTTTTCGACTTTCTGTTTTAATGCTTTATACAATTCAAGACGTCTTAAAGGTTTTGCCAAGGTGTCCAATTGAATAAGCTCATTACAGCAACTGCCGAAACTGTCGAATAGACGTTTTTCTAAGACCGTACTTACGTTTGAAGAGCCAATCTCCAGAACGCCTAAATACCGATCAACTATGACGAGCCACTCTGCAATTGATAACTTATAAGCGGCTTCAGTTATATTTAAAACGACATATTGCAAAATCTTCAGCAATTCTGGACATTCCCCAGATTGGCTTAGATTGTCAATCACCATCCGCAGATCAATTTCGAACCGATTATCATTACGCAGCTTTTCATCCAACAACACCCGTGCTTGACGCTCATCTGTAGCCCCTTTTAGTCGTGGATGGCGAATAAACTCGCTCAAAACGTCCCAACGAGTTACAAGATTCAGATCAAGCGCTAATAATACAATGCGGATAGATGGGTAGATGGATATCAGATCTCCTTCACCCAAATAGTAACGCGGCTGCGCCTCAGTCAAAGTAGGCCCAAGAATATTTTCACAACAACGAGAAACTATTTGATTTGTGTTTTCGGTCACCTCCAAAACTATTGCCACGCGCGCATTGTCTGTTTGAGAAACGACTGAATCTGCCCAGGTCAAAGCTTCACAAAGCTCCAATTCCTGACTTTCAAAAACGTGCGGCACATAAATATCAGGGCAGAATACCGCGTGGGGATTGGCCACTGATATAGGCTCTCTAATCAATCTAGCGACTACCGGTGATGGCGAAAGGAATCCACTAGAAAGAAACGAGTCTGTTTTCATCGTCGAGCGGTTTAAACCTGATAGCACTCGAGCATGGTCAGTTGCCGATAAGTCATTGCACAGCCTTTCATATAGCTCACACCAACGCGAAAAAAGAATATTGTCCGGCGAAAACGAAGCCTGATCAGATCGAATATCCAAATTCCATGAATGCAAAAGAAACCATGCTTCACGAGCCAATACTGCAAGTTGAGAAATCGCGTCGACATCGTCTTCTGACACAGTCAAAATCGCTTTTTTCCAGAGGAATAACTCCTGATTTGGTGTAAGGAGGAAGTAATCTCTGTTGGCACCTCCAAACACTTCTTGTTCATGCCACTGAGCAATAGCATTTTGAAGGCTCATAATACGCGGAGATCGCCAAACAGATTTACAGTGCTGGGCGCGTTGGCTAAGTGCAGCAGACAGGAGGCTCTGACAGCTGGCATTTTCAACTAATATAGAGCTAGTCGTAACTGATAGACGTTCGAATCGTTCTAAATGCAACTTTCTTCCCTATAATTTTGTTCCTTTAAAATGGTTCAGCTATCTGTAAAACCGTCTGCGAACGAAACTGTAATTACTTTCTAGCTTCATGTTTGGCACGAATGAACTCAGCTTGGTCCATATACAACAGATCCGATATTTTTCTTACGTAATATTCCTCGTATTTATCAACTCTCCCATCCGCATAGGCCACTTTCCATAGCAAAACTAAAAGCTGATACCGTTTTTCACGGCTCAATTTTTCGTTAATAACTGAGGTGAAATCGTAAAGTGAGATGGAGTCTGCAACAGTTTTATCAGCATCTACCATTATACCCTCAACTTCATCAGCGGTTAATGAGGTCACTTGTAAAACTGCGGTAACAATAGCTTTTGATTCGCTTTCATCCACCTCATTATCAGAACGGGATATCTCTATCAACAGTGCTGCCAAAGATAATGCCAACTCTCTATCAAATGCCTCGGGAGTCTCTTCTGCCTCGGTCTTTTTAAAAAAATTCTTTAAAATGTTCAACATAGCTCGTACCGCCTGATTTAATCACCGAAATAAAATAAGTTATGATGACTATATTAAAGATTTTCAGCCTGGCTAGATAGCTCAACAATTAATTTCTTATAACAGAGAAGGCGCAAATGGTAAGAATTTTCATTGAAGCTCAACTAGCAGTCGGTATTGCGGTAGACCTCCCAACAGATAAAGCGCACCACGTTCGCAATGTACTCAGGCTTGAGCCAGGCTCTAAAGTAACCTTGTTTAATCAAGATGGGGAATCCTATGAGTCCTCGTTAACCAACGTCTCACGCAGCGTCGTGTCCGCATTGCCTAATAGACGAGTCTTATCCAATGCCGAGTCCCCAGTAATCACAACGCTAGTACAAGGTATTTCAAGAGGGGACCGTATGGATTACGCCTTGCAGAAAGCTGTTGAACTGGGAGTGAACCATATTATCCCTGTTTATACCGCCAGAAGCGCCGGTCGACTTGATGAGAAAAGAAAAGTCCGCAAGTTAGAACACTGGAAAGGTATCGTGCAACATGCAAGTGAACAGGCAGGTCGCAACATGGTTCCAACAATTGACCCCATACAAGAACTCAAAGAAAACGTGCTAGCGCTAGTCGGGGCAAATGTATATGTCTTGGATCCGCTTAGTAAGACGCCTCTTTCAAAACAAAAACCAAGTGGCAATAAGATTGCAATCATCGCCGGACCCGAAGGAGGCTTCGATGGCAATGAGATTCATCAAATGTCACTGCGATATGGCGCCACACCAGTATCGCTTGGGCCACGAACCTTACGGACAGAAACTGCAGCAGTATGCGCCTTAAGCGTTATACAGGCACTCTGGGGGGACCTCGGCTAATTAAATCAATCGTACAACCGTCGTCATCCATTGTCGATACGCCAAATTTTCACCTATACTACCCAACATAAGGCAGTAATAATGCGACATTGCAACCCTTGAGCAGGCACTGTTTAAGGCTCGCATCATCGGAAATACCGTCTGTGCTTTTTAAAAATATCAGGTTGACGCACTGCGGTGAGAGAAGCTCAATTGATCTAGGTATCTGAAATGAATGATAAACCAAGTATTCGTAAACCATGGGGGGGACGTTTTAATAGTCCCACCGACGCTTTCGTTGAAAGCTTTACTGCGTCGGTGACTTTTGATCAGCGACTAGCTATGTGTGATATTCGCGGCTCGATTGCTCATGTCACTATGCTAAGTGAAACTGGAATCATTACCGAAGATGAGAAAAAACTTATTGTTGATGGATTGGAAGCAATCAAAAGCACTATTAAAGCTGGGGACTTTAGTTGGTCAATAGCTCTTGAAGATGTTCACATGAATATAGAGCATGCTCTTGTCGAGGCTATTGGAGAAGTTGGCAAGAAATTGCACACCGCACGCTCAAGAAACGATCAGGTTGCAACAGATATTCGTCTTTATTTGCGAGCGCAAACTGAAATCTTTCAGTCTCGTCTGCTAGAACTAATGACAACACTCATCGAGCTCGCAGAACGAGAAGCCGCTACGCTAATGCCAGGATATACTCACCTGCAAGCTGCTCAGCCGATTACGTTTGGACATCACATGCTAGCGTGGTTCGAAATGTTAATTAGAGATTACTCTCGATTTTCAGATTGTAAAAAAAGACTTAACTCCCTGCCGCTGGGAGCCGGAGCGTTGGCGGGGACAACCTTTCCCATTAATCGCCAACGAGTCGCTGAACTCCTGAAATTTGATACAGTAGCTGAAAACTCACTAGATGCCGTCAGTGACCGAGACTTTGCCTTAGAATTCTCTTCTGCAGCGTCTATATTAATGATCCACTATTCCAGAATGGCTGAAGAGTTAGTGTTATGGAACTCACAGGCTTTCGCTTTTGTCGAAATAGATGATGCCTTCTGCACAGGGTCTTCGATGATGCCACAGAAAAAAAATCCCGATGTGCCTGAACTACTTAGAGGAAAATCTGGCCGCGTGGTAGGTAATCTGATGGCCTTACTTACTTTAATGAAGTCGCAACCTCTTGCCTACAATAAAGACAACCAGGAGGACAAAGAACCAATTTTTGACACAATTGATACCATCAACGACTGCACACGTGCGCTCACAGAGTTGATACCTTCGTTGAGAACCAATGAAGATCGCATGAGGGCGGCAGCGGCACATGGTTTTATCACCGCCACCGATTTAGCAGACCACCTTGTTCGACTAGGCCTGCATTTTAGAGATGCCCATGAAGTGGTCGGGAAGGTCGTCAATTTAGCTCTTAGCAAGGACTGCCAGATGCACGAATTGTCTTTAGCTGAGTTTAGAACCTTTGATGAGCGTTTAGATGAAAGCGTCTATAACATTCTTGATATGGATAATGCTCTAGATAGCAGAAAGCATTGGGGCGGAACTGCGCCATTAGCCGTGCGTGAGGCTTGCGCTCGGGCAAGAAATCGGCTGAAGGATCTCGACTACTAAGGGTTCCGCTAATGACCAAAACACGGCTCCTAAAGTTTTTAGCCAGTTTCATATTGATAGTCGTTTTTATAAGCTGCATAACTATGCTAACTAACCCAAACAACTATAAAAACTTTATAGCTGACAAATTTCACAGCGAAACGGGATATCAGCTTCACTTAACTGGAGACATAGAGCTTTCGTGGTGGCCTAACATCACAGGCTTAATTAATAACATCTCTGTCGGCAACAGTTCTGATGATAAAACTTGGTTTATAGCTGAAAAACTGTCTATCTCCACTGATTCCGCTCAACTAGTGAAAAACTATGGTGTACCTGATGTTGTTCAGCTTTTGGCTACTGATGGAGTATTGAACGGATTTGATGTTGTAGGTATTCTTAATGTTTTGGAGCGCATTATTGAGTGTAAGTGCCTTTTACCTATTCCTACTTCAGGGGAAACTCGGTTCGAGACTTTAACTGCCAAAGTTTTTATGCAAAACCAAGTCTATAGTAATCAAGACTTATACATCCAAGGATCAGGCTTCACTTTAACGGGTAAAGGAACCCTAGCCGACATCAAGAAATCTTCAGTCGATTATGACTTGATACTGTATGTCGATGCAATGTCCGAACAGTCTCAATTGCAAAACAGCAACCTCGGAAATTACACAATTGCGATCCACTGTTATGGAGATCTATCGGATCCTACATGTACACCAGACTTGAGTACAATAGTCGAACAAATCATCAAAAAAGACAGCAAAAAAAAAATCAAAAAACTAGAGAAAAAAATAATAAAAGAGGCCGAAAAATTCTTAAAGGGACTACTACAGTTCTGAAATGAAGAACGCACTAACTCTCTCGGCGCTATTCAGAAACATAGAGTTTCTAGTCATTCTAATGATCATCTCATTGGTCAATGGCGGTGTTCTGGCAAATCAACGGCCTGTTCTAAAGAGCTTCGAAGTAATCGATGGCGCCTATCTTTATAAATACTCTCAAGTGATCAACGCGCGCGCCCAAGATGTTTATGCCGTACTTAGCGAACATAACAAAATATCCCAATTGAATCCAAACGTACAAGCCAGCGCTGTCATCAGTCGGGATGGCGACACATTGAAAAGACTACTCAGGATTAAACAGTGCATCTTTTTTTTCTGCTTCAAGATGAAATTGGTCGAGCATATCGTTGAAACCAGAAATGAAATAAAAAGTACGATTCTGCCCAAAGAAAGCGATTTTTCAGAAGGGTTTTCACATTGGCGATTGGACAGTATCGGATCAAAAGAAACCATGCTTACTTTAAGCGCAAGACAAAAGCCCAACTTCTGGATCCCACCAATAATAGGTGCAGCCATCATTCGATCTGTACTAAAAGAACAACTCGGAATAACTTTCAACTCGATCCGCTTAGTAGCCCAAAATAAAGCGACAAAAAAATAAAAAATGGACAAGCGACTCTCTTTCTCTCAGAAATTAATCGACTGGCATCAAGTCCATGGTCGACATGACTTGCCATGGCAGGCTGATCAAACCGCTTATCGTGTTTGGATTTCCGAGATTATGCTACAGCAAACCCAGGTAGCTACTGTAATTCCATATTTCAACAAATTTATACTAAACTTTCCAACAATTAAGTCTCTTGCCTCGGCAGGGGAGGATGACGTTCTGAGACTTTGGACGGGACTAGGATATTACTCTCGAGCAAGAAATCTAATGAAAACCGCTCAACTAATCCAAACACTTCATGATGGAGAATTCCCGACAAACATTGATCTTCTGATTGCCTTACCTGGCATAGGGCGCTCGACTGCCGGTGCTATAATTTCTTTAGCTTTCGAGGCAAAGGCGGCAATCTTGGACGGTAATGTTAAACGTGTTCTAGCACGTTATCATGGGATCCGAGGTTGGCCCGGACATGGAAAGATCGAGAAAAAATTCTGGGCTGTCGCCGAAGCCTCACTTCCTGATAAGAACTATCGCACTTATTCGCAAAGCGTTATGGACCTTGGAGCTACTTTATGCACTCGTGCCAAACCTGAGTGCATACGATGTCCCTTACGAAAAGGATGTCACGCGTTCAAACACGACGTAATCACCGACCTCCCAGGGAAAAAACCTCGTCAAACCCTTAAAAGACAAAATTTTTTTTTCATGATCATAATAAATCAATTAGGTGACATACTGCTGCAAAAGCAACCTGAAAAAGGCGTGTGGGGTGGCCTGTGGAGCTTTCCTAAAGCTGCGGATAAGAAAGACTGTGATATTTTCCTCAACGATTTATTTTCGGTTAAGTGGCAACGAGTGAAAGAGATGGACTCCTTTCAACATCGCCTTACTCATTTAGAATTCCGAATCACTCCTCTTTTGTTTAGCTCATCCGCAACCAGGAAAGAAACCGTGCTTACAGATAACCTAACGTGGCATAAAATCCACAAAAAAATGTCTGTGGGTCTACCTGCTCCGGTAAAAAATCTGATCCTAGAAGTCGCAAAAGTGAATAGTCATTAGGGAACTGCTATAATGAACGATATGAGTACAGTACAGTGCGTAAAATTAGACCGAGAGGGCGAAGCTCTATCGCGAGCGCCATACCCCGGTGAATTGGGACAACGAATATTGGCTGGCGTCTGTAAAGAAGCATGGCAGGGCTGGCTAGGCCACCAAACCATGCTCATCAATGAAAACCGATTGACGCCTATCGAGGCTAAAGATCGAAAGTTTTTAGAAACTGAAATGGAAAAATACTTCTTTGGGGAAGGCTCAGAAGCCCCTAAAGACTTTATTCAACCTAAATAACAAAAAAGACACTATATGAACAACCTGTATAAGTTCGGATTTCCAGGACCGCGGGTTGGAGTACTAACTGTCATAGAGCGTCCGTAAGATTTGTAGAAAAATATCGTGTGGCGGAAGAGACAGGTCAGTTAGTACAATCGCTAGAGATAGCCGACGACCGGCACGATCGTACCCTAACTATGACTCGCTATTTTGATCGTAAGGAAAAATAGTATGGCCGTCGACGAGGCGTAACATTCTGTCCTGCAAACCAGCGCGGACAGAATGTTATACAACTTAATTTAGCCGATTAGCTTCAGCCCCATAATCACAAGCAATATAAGCTGCACGCTGTAAAGCGTTGCTCTCAATAGAACCGGATAAAAGGATGTGGAGATTAAATGGACTACGGATTGCCCTATTCTGCAGTATAAAAATATTGCAGCTAAGCCATTGATGACTTCCGTTTTCCCTAAAAATACTGCTAGTAGCATTATACCGAGAGCAGGAGCTAAATTTTCGAGTGTGTTGCCCAGAGCACGAGTTGCGCGCAAACCGAAGTCGCTGAGATCGCTTCCGTCGTTTCTGAAGCTATATCTAACTCCCTTTTCCGTGATGCGCACTGCGACTAGCAGAAAAGAGAGCGCAATCGCCCAAAGCACGAGGTACACGATGACTTGAATAGTATCCATTTAAATCCCCTTTGAAACATTTAATTACTATGTATCTGCATAATAACGGGAATTATGTGTGGTTGCGATCTTTAATCGTGTCTCTATTTTTATTGATTCAGTTGTAGTTCCTTAATCGCGTCAATGATTTGACAATGATAGGAAGAGCTTGCACACAATATTCCTTTATTTCCAAGCATTCCTTCAGCATCAGAAACTACCGCGCCAGCGTCGGTCGCTATTAGAAATCCTGCTGCGTCATCCCAAATTTTTTCTATGTAGTACCGGTCTGTTAGTAGTCTGATAAACGCGTCAGCTTGACCTCTACTTACTATTGTATATTTGCATTGACTATCTATTTTTGGTTTATAATTTTTTTTATTAAGGGCTTTCGCGATCCGGTCGTTCTTTTTTGTGACCGAGTGAAGGGGCTCCACAGAGCCACATATCTTTATTTCGCTTGATTCCTCTGCTAAGGACCGCTCTAAATTTAGTCGCTACTCCGTCAATCAAAGTAGCAGTATCCAAAAACCTGAGACCATCATTAAAATCGCGGGTATTGCGGCGATATAACCAGAAAGAACCCGCTCGAAAAGCATAAAAAAGCATAATGCGCTCATCGTCAAAAGACTCATCGTACCGCCGGCAAACATTAATAACATCAGCATCCAACAGCAACCAACGCAATATAAGCCATGTCTAGCTCCCATTATGGAAGCGCCCAACAAACCGTCACGCCAGTTCCCTATGAAAAACCCTAACGGGCTCTGACAGTGTCTGAGGCACATTTCCTTCATCGGGCTTAGTTGATAGAGTCCCGCAAGGATCAACAATAGGCCGGCTAAAATGGCCTTTAAAGAAAAAGAGCCTGCCTGAAGATATCCCATTGTATTCGCTAGATACTGCAGACATGCCGCCATAAGGGCAAATATAAACCACACAAACAGATAGCCGGAGAAAAAGAGTAAACTAGCCCGATTAGTTTGAGTCCCCTTATACACCTGACGAAAAACTATCCCTGTTGGCAAAACAACGGGGACCATCATGGCGATCATCATCACCATCCACATGCTCGCTGTAACTGTGAGGTAAGTCGTCATATCTGTAGGGTGCATCATTACATGCATAAAGAACTTGTCGACGTCTAACTCGCCGCCGCTCCACGATATTGAAGGCATCGTCAGAATCCACCATGACACAGCGGTAAGACTTATAAGGACAAACCATGTCAGTAGATTTTGAATACGATAATAAAGACGCATCCTATCGTCTCAATTCAAGCAACCTCTCCTGACCAGTCAAATGGCGCGAAATGTCCATTAGTGCTCTCGGTATTATCTTCCCAATGAATACCAAACGCGCTGATGACATTGCGTATTGCAGTTGCGAGGTTAAGACGCTTATTGACTGGGTGCGAAGTGTTGTCAATCGCAACACACTCGCCAGGGATAGAAAAACTCTCAACACCTTCAATAGATTGATCCAACAAGTCACCTATTTTTACACTGACATTATTCCCATCTCTAACAAACTCGATAGGATGTCTTTCAACGCCACGAAAATCACTAATCATTGGAGCAAACATTCCGACTCCTTGATCTGCAGGAGTCGTACATAACGCAACTATTGCATCTACTTGGGCATCAGATGCTGAGGAGTCAACGACCAGTCCTCCAATCCATCCGCCTTCGGACATTATAGCCTTCGACTGGGCAAACATAGTCCAGCGGACACCATTCAGTGACACGCCGGCATATGAGCCAACTGTCGTGGAGAAAGCCAACGCTACTTTACAAAAGTCGTATGTCGCAGCTGTAGTAGAGTTCTTCGGTATGCAAGGACATAGAAATTCACAACTGCAGGCCTCCATATACTCCCCAGACATATTCCATTTTTGTGCCATTTTATATCCCCTCAAATAAACGACATGAATCGTCTATTAAACTACACGATAATTAGGCAACAAACAAAGCTCCACCAACGACTTGAATACTTGAGAGGCCACTCGGTAGCTCGAAATACACAACTAATAAAATATTTAGAACTATGATCACTAATGGCAGTCGTGTTAAAATATTAAAATCGAGAAGCTTAATCTGTTACGTAAAACTAACCAGCTAATCTGCTGGGGGAATTACGCCAAAGCACTCGAATGGCCTGGTAGCTCAGTCGGTAGAGCAGTGGACTGAAAATCCTCGTGTCGGTAGTTCGAATCTACCCCAGGCCACCACTCCCCAAAAAAAGCAGGTGCAATTAAGCCTCCAAAACCCTTAAGTTCATTCCAGAGTGTCCAGTACAAAAAACTGTAGACAGATCTGCAAACTCCCTCAGACACGGTAACCGTCGTCCGTCTTTTTCACCTAAGGTGCCACAAATTTGATCCCGCGGCCTGCTTTCATCGTACATAACACTAAAGTTGAAAATCTTCAGACCTTTAATCATCGGGGCTTACCTGAAATGTTTTTAATTTAACGAGTCTATGAAAATTAGGGAAGTAAGTATTTTATGAATAGATCCTTAGAAAAAACTTTACAAGATGCTGATGTTAGTCTCAGCGTACTTCAAGCTCTTGCCGACAATAGCTTTGATTCTGTTCTTGTCACCGATGCGACCAAAGCAGGGAAAATTATCTACGCGAATAAGTCATTCAGTAAATTGACAGGCTATACACAATCAGAAGTAACTGGTAAAACTCCAAGAATTTTACAGGGTCCCGCAACCGACAAAAAAGTCGTAGGTCGTCTGAGGGAAGCGCTTATGCAAGGCAAAAAATTTGAAGGGAAAGCCATTAACTATAAAAAGAATGGAACTCCATTTATTATGTATTGGAGAGTAGTTCCGGCCCGCGTCGGAAAAGATACAAAAGTATGGATAGCTATCCAACGAGAGGGAGTTGCGGTGGAGTAGTGCGTCGCCTGTTTGGAGATTTCAAATAGTGACTATTGTTAAGGTTTTTTGTTGTCTTTGGTTGTGATCAAGCTCAGGGCTAGTAGCCCACTGACTATGAGTGACATACCTAACCATTCAAAATTATCCGGTGTTTCTCCAAAATAAACAGCTGACGTAACCATAGCAATAGGGGGAGCTGCTAATGTCGAAAGGCTAGCGGTACCTGCATCCAAGTTGTTGAGTGCGTACATCCAGAGCATCGAGCCTAAAGCTGTAACGCCGACAGACACAAAACCTAGCGACAAGACAAAACGGCTTGACCACACGATTGGGTCCTCAGAGGCAAACCAAGAAACAGCTGTCAGCGGGATGCATCCGAAAGCCATTTGCCAAGCCGTCATTGACAGTAAATCCATTTTCTCTCGGCTTTGAAGTTGCTTAACCATAATGGCTCCTAAGGCCCACACTATTCCCGCAGATACGGCTAAAAGACTACTTTTGAAGCCTCCAATTAGAACCCAAGGTTTAACGATGGCGATCAATCCAAAGGCTGCCAAAATCACGGCGCCCCACTGGGCATGCTGAACTTTTTCGTTCAGAAGTAGCCAAGCAAATACTAAGGTAAAAAACGGCATGGTATAAACCATAAAAGCTACCCGCCCCGCGCTACCTTCAGCCACAGCCCAGGTAGAAAGGCTGAATAGCAAGGTAGTATGCACAAACCCCAAAACCATCAACTCGCGCCACCTAGTTGGCCGCAGAGAACGACCTGTGAGAGGCAACAGTGCTAACAAGCATAATGCACTAAGACTGAGCCGCAGGGCCGTAAATTTAAATGGTGGGGCATCAATCAGGCCTACTTTAAGAATGGTCCAACCATATCCCCATAAAATAGACATCACGAAAATTGCCGCAAGCGGCTTACCTTTTAACTGCAACGGTACGGCCCTCGATTATCCACCAAAGCGTCATAGACGCTAGCGAATATCAGTGTAGTAGTGATCAATCAGCTCCGCATAGTACATCAAAAGGTCAATGAGTAATGTAGTTGGAAAAGTTGATCACTGGCATAAAGGCCAAACTTTATACCAGCTACGACATCGCAATCGCTGCTCGCAAGCGGGTAGCTGTGTGGCAAACTTGGCCGCTACTCGTGCAACCTTGTCGGAAACTGATAACAAGCCAGGCTTCTTATGCTGATTGCCGCGCTTGTACCCTCCATGACCTTCATGATAAGCAAGATACAACTCTTTCGCGTTCCATTTAGAAATACCTAAACGTGTATGTGTGCGATGGTTGTACCATCCAATAAAATCTAGAGCATCCTCCATATCAGTCCGATTTCTAAAAAGCGCCCCTCTTTCACTTTCATATTCACTCCACACAGGGTTTTGTGCTTGGGCATAGCCTTTAGCTGAAGACCCTCGACCTATCGGTACAAATAAAAACCACTTGAACGGAGGTTTTGCATGGCTACGAAAGCTAGATTCCTGCTTCACAAAAGCCATCAGTATATGCTTTGGGGTTCCCCACTCTTTTTGCGAGTCCTGAGCATAGTCGAACCATTTCGGATACTGGTCAAAAATCCGACAGATATTCCCTTGTTCTTTAGGAGGAACGGTCGCACACGCAACCATCATCGGAAGCAATAAAAGTCCTATCAATACTTTGGTTAAATAGGTATGCAGACACGTCATAACTTCAACAACAAGATGCATTCAAAACTCCGATATTCCCGAAAATTCTACCGGTCGACCCTTCATAAAAGCGTTTACCGCTTCATTGTTCAGCGCACCACCCATCAATTTCCGATAGACCTCGATTTCTCTGTCATGGCATTCTCGTCCCAACCGATGTTTTCCTGAGGCAAGCATCAATTTCTTAGTCTCGACAAGCGATAGGATCGGGTTTTTACTAATGTTCTCAGCTACTGCCATCGCCTCGACTTGTAATTCGCTAGGCTCAGAGAGCTTCCATACGTAACCAAATTTGAGAGCCTCATCTGCGCTAATCCATCCCCCCGAGAACAATGTATATGCTGCATTTTGCCAACCCATTTGCGACACAAACAAACCGCTGCTTCCGGCCTCTGGAGCCAATCCAAGCTGGGGAAACGGTGTCCGCAGTCTTGCATCACGTGACATAAAAACAATGTCACAATAAGCTAACAGTGTCATCCCAATGCCAACGGCAAGCCCATTAACCGCGCCAATGAGCGGTTTACTGAAGTCAGACAAAGATCTTAAGAAATCAGGAAAGACGTGTTTCTTAACCTTTCCATCAAGAATTAACTGCATATCATAGAGATCTTGCCCAGCTGAGAACGCCGACCCCTCCCCAGTCAACACGACAACTGCCACCTCCGATGAGGCATCAGCTTGTAGTAAAGCATCTCTCACTTCGGCGAACTGCAAGTTATCAAAAGCGTTAAGCTTATCAGGACGGTTGAATGAAATTTTTCTTACTCGTCCCAAGTTCTCAATTTTCAAGCTCATAACAGTCGTCCCTTTCTAATTCCTGACATCATCGAATAGATCCATGAGATCTGCATTGCCCCCGAGGTCCTCAACCTGATCACTAGAATCTATGGCGACGAAAAGCATCTTATCTATAATCTTAGTAACTTTTCGTGTAGCGGTTCTATCAAATTTTCTGTCTGTGTGATTATCGAACCAGTGTGCCGCCCCAGCTAAACCGACAAATTCGACCCCTCCACCCGAGCGAGATAAATTGTCAGCTTTAGCCTCACATTCAGATGCACTGGTGATGCGATCTTTCAAACCATGGAAAATTATCGCCTCCGTCGAATTAGGGAAACCTTTATTTGCGGATATACTCCCCGCACCACAGTAGGGGTAAAATAGGAAAGCTGCTTTAAAGTTATCCTCTTTTAAACTGACGTTAACTGTTAGATTCGGAGGTCGGTCACCAGATGCCACCATGGATAAAAAATCAGAAGCGCTCCAGCCACCATGAGACCAACCCATAAGGATAGTTTTTGTCTCATCAATGTCCGACCGAGCCCAAATACTCGGTAAAATAGCCATTAAATCGCCAGCACGCTCGCTCCCTTGCATCAACGTACCGGCACAAACCTCATTCAGCATCTTTCGTCTATCTCGAATTCTACGAACGGCAAAGCTATCTACGTGAAGAACTGCAAAACCCTTTTTACGCAGTCGCTTTTTCCACACACTTTGATGTGGGTGCCAGCTCATACAACCTGGCAACAGGATAGCTAACGGATGCGGACCAGCACCTCTGGGCATCTTCAGCTCAGAAAAAGGGGCCACAACTTGCGAGTATGCGACTGGATCCTCTCGCCCATGGACGCTCGAGGCAAAGGCTAGGAAGACAAATCCCAACAGGAAAAATTTATTAAAAGAGTTAACACACATTTAAGTCGGAACTCCAGGTAGATCGATCAACAATTTACTCATGTTCACAGGTTAGCATAGTATAGTCATATCATTTTCAAGGACGCACAGTTAAAGCGTCCAAATTTTAAGAGCATCTGTTTATGTCGAACACAGCTAACTGGTATTTTGATTTCATTTCACCTTATGCTTATTTCCAGTTCAAGCATTTTCATCGTCTGCCTTCCTCACTAAATGTCACTCTGCGCCCCATCTTGTTCGCGGGTCTTTTAGGTCACTGGAAAACAAAAGGACCGGCAGAAGTACCAGCAAAGCGAATTCAAACGTACCAGTACTGTGATTGGTATTCAAAGCGCATAGGACTTCCTTTTAAAACGCCACCAGCACACCCTTTTAACCCATTAAAGATATTAAGGCTGGCAATTGCGCTAAATTGTTCAATGAAAGCTGTTGGCGCAATATTTGATTACGTCTGGGGACAAGGAGGCGACACACACTCTGAAGAAGGCTTTAAATCACTGTGTGATAAAATGGCACTCAAGGACGTCCCTGCTCTAATAGGCTCCAAAGACGTCAAAATCAAATTGCGTGAAAATACCGCACAAGCTATAAAGGCAGGAGTTTACGGAGTCCCCACATTTCATTACGAAGGAGATCTATTTTGGGGATTCGATGCCACCGAAATGTTTCTTGAACGAATCAAGGACCCATCCTTACTCACTCAGCCTGAAATGATTCGGCTTGCCGATCTCCCGGCAGCAAAAGAACGAAAAAACATAGCTGTAAAACTGGAAAGTTAATTGGTAAAGCGAATGACAAGATTACAGCGAGAAATGTTTCTTGAGAAACCTTATCTTGCTGTCGTAGGTATTGAAGAGCCGGGCTTATCACCCAGAGTCGTTCCCCTCTGGTATAACTATAAGCCCTCAACCGGATTCAGTATCATTGTTAAAAAGAAATCTAAGAAACTTCTACTACTCCGAGCAGCAAAACGATTCTCTCTTTGTATTCAGGAACAACAACCTCCCTATAAACATGTAAGCGCACAAGGACCTATCATTGAGATGCGCGACTGCGTCGACCACATTGACTTGCTGGCTGTAGCCACCAAGTATTTAGGTGTCGAAGAAGCACAAAAATTTCTTCAAGACCGAGTACCCTCTGACTCGCTAATTCTAATTATGGATCCCAAAAAATGGGTCACGGCCGATTACTCATGATTCTGTAACCTCATTAAATCTTCACATATCATTCACGTCTTTCGTGATAGCTTTACGGCGTAAAAACTGATAGCCAGGGGAGGTGTGTTATCGAATAGAAAAACTAAAAAACAGAATAGGAGCTATTATGGAAAGGCTTAAAATAAGCACTTTTTTGCTTTTTGTCCTGACACTTTTTGCGTCAATGACACTAAGCGCGTTTACTGCTGAAGATCACATTTCTTGGATAAAAACCAACCAAACAGCTGCCCCTCAATTTGTGGATGGGGACGTTATCACATTCGATAAAGCCGATCTCATCCGACCTTTTATCCCAGCTGAACAGCAGGAAGAGCTGATTTTCCCTGGAATGGAAATGGTAATTAAAGATGCTGGAGATCTCAGTCCGGCAGATGCATTCAAAGTCGCAACGAAAAAACACTATGGCAGTGCAACAATAGCCGCCAATGGCGCTATTGAAAACTACCAAGCGGGTCGCCCGTTTGACCCTACAAAGTTCAAAGCAGGCAGCAAAGAAGACGGCTGGAAAATGGCTTGGAACTGGACATTTCGCTGGAATAACGATGGCTTGAAAATCAATGACGTGCATTGGGTTTGGGTGCGCAGAGGCGGCGAACATGCGAAACACGAAGTCATGTCTACAAGCAAAGGGAAATATGCTAAATTTTATGAAGGTGGCGGCACGTTCGAGCGTGTACTAGCTGGCCCTTACCAACGTGTCATCATGTCTCATAGAGCAGACTTACCAGAGTCTGACTATAGAATGAATGCAGGGAAAGGCTTCGCTAAAAACACTAATTTCCGAGAATACACTGGTTTTAACTCACCGTTTGATATCGCAGGAACCGCTTTCCTGATCTTACGATACGATGATGTGAATAAAGCTGATGACTCTTGGGCTTATATCCCAAGTCTAAGACGTGTTCGTCGCATCTCAGTTGAAGTGAAATCAGACTCTCTGTTAGGCACAGACCATACTCTAGAAGACTTTTACGGATTTAATGGCCGACCAATGGAGCATACTTGGGAGTACGTCGGCGAAGCGAATTTGCTCGCTGTTGTGCGATCACGTCACACGGATACCGTCTTTTATGGTCCAAACGGATGGGCGCCTAAAGACGACTGGGCCCTGAGAAAGGTCGACATATTGAGAATGTACCCTGGACGCTCTAATCATCCATATTCGACAAAATTTATCTATATGGGTAGACAATCAGGTGAAGCATTCTATGCTAATGCCTTCGATAAAGCGGGTGAACTGTGGAAGATTTGGCAAATTCAAAAATCTTGGACAGAAGATCCTCAATATGCAGAGCATCAGAGCAAAGTCTTTAAAGGTGACGCGACAAACCCTGGAACACGAGTTCTTAGTTTCCAAAGTATCAACGTTATCGATAAACAAAACAATCGAGGTACATTAGTACCCTGTCGTGGAGTAAGCTTCCCGGACACCACTATCAAAAAAGTTAAACGTACACATGACGTTAACTATTTGACAGAAGGTCGATAGTAAAAAAGCTAAAGTGCTCGGCGTTGCCGAGCACTTTTTTCACTTGCTCTAAAAGTCGTGGATTTTTCATCTCATAATCCCCATAAAACATATCACCTTCTAGTTTAGACACAACACTATATTAGGCCTATCTAAAGCTTCCAAAAATAATCCCGAAACAAGAAGATTCGAGCTAATATGATCACCTTTATGAAAAATCAGAGGAAGTAGCAGCTAATGAAAAAAGTTTATCAAAATGCAAACGAGGCTCTAGCTGGCCTACTTAGTGATGGGATGACTGTAGCTTCAGGAGGCTTTGGTCTTTGTGGTATCCCAGAGAACTCCATCGAGACGCTCGCCAACTCGGAAGTTAAAGAGCTGACGATAGTAGGGAACAACGCAGGCGTGGATGACTTTGGAATGGGGTTGTTACTGGCGACTCATCAAGTTAAAAAAGTCGTGGCTTCTTACGTGGGAGAAAATAAAGAATTTGAACGACAAGTCTTGGCAAAAGAGATCCAGCTTGAGCTAAATCCTCAGGGCACATTAGCAGAGAGGATTCGCGCGGGTGGTGCAGGAATACCCGCGTTTTATACTAAAACTGCTTTTGGAACTGAATTGGCAAAAGAAAAAGAAACTAAAGAATTTGATAACGAAAACTACGTTCTTGAAACAGCAATTAAAGCAGATCTCTCATTAGTTAAAGCATGGAAAGGCGACCATGAGGGAAACCTTGTTTTCCGTAAAACAGCGCGAAACTTTAACCCTATGATTGCTACATGCGGGAAAATCTGTATTGCCGAAGTGGAAGAACTCGTTGAAGTAGGAGAGTTAGATCCTGATCAGATACACACTCCAGGTATATATGTAGATCGAATATTTGAAGGCACTAACTACGTTAAACGAATTGAATTCCCGACCACCTCGGCTCATGCCGGCGGGTCAGGGTCGCCGACTAGAGAATTGATGGCTAGAAGAGCGGCAAAAGAACTGCACGATGGCTTCTATGTGAATTTAGGTATCGGTATACCGACACTTGTCGCCAACTTCATCGCGGATAACATAAAGGTAACGCTCCAGTCGGAAAATGGTCTTCTCGGAATAGGCCCTTTCCCGGGTGCAAACGAAATAGACGCTGACCTAGTCAATGCGGGGAAACAAACAATAACCTCCATCCCTGGTTCAAGTTTTTTTTCTAGCGCTGACTCCTTTGCAATGATCAGAGGTGGACATATAGATATCTCAATACTTGGAGGCTTAGAAGTAGCTGCAAACGGCGACTTAGCCAACTTCATGGTCCCTGGGAAAATGATCAAAGGCCCTGGTGGCGCGATGGATCTTGTTTCAGGTGTGAAACGGGTAGTTGTTTTACTTGAGCATACGGCTAAAGACGGGAGTCCGAAAATCCTAGATCAGTGCGCTTTGCCTGTTACAGGAAAAAACGTTGTTGACCTGATAATAACGGAACTCTGCGTTTTTGAGGTGTTGCCTGATAATCAAGGACTTCTCCTTGTAGAGTTACAACCTGGAGTCCAACTCGAGGAAGTCATACAAAAAACTGGCTGCAACTTTAAAACTACGTCAGACTAGAGCTCATGACGCCCTGATCACAACGGTAATGGCTAAATATGGCTGCCGTTAAAAAGACTGCGTAAAAAGGAGCGAAAGAAATGGGAACAAACGCTGATGATCTACAATTAATCGAGGAATTCAAAAAGAATCCTATTGGCCATCACAGCCCCGATTTACAACGATTATTAAACCGCCTCCGGTCCGTTCCGATGGAAAACAAATATTGTCTCGTTGTAATTAAACCGAATCGAGAGTGGCAGCTTGCAAAAACCACTGGGAAACCTGGGGTCGCTGTAAAACTACTACAGAAAAAATTCACCAGTCAACCCGAAGCCGAATGGTATGTTTTTCGAAAACGCTGGAAAAACCTCACCGGCGAAACATTAAAACCATAGCCATATATTGTCTCTATGAAGAAAGCACGTTCATTACCTACATGCCTAAGGTGCTTAAATTGAAGAAGGGGAGTGTTTCAAACTCATGAAAATTACAGCCTATGCAGATAAAACAAGTGTCGCACCTGATGAAACTATTAACTTCATGGTCAACTGTAATGCTAAGCAGTTTAAAGCAGACTTTGTAAAGTTAATTTGCGGAGACATGAATCCCGACGGACCTGGCTATCAAGAAAAAGTCATCAGAACTAAAGCAACTGGCACCTACCCGGGCAGAAAGCAGACTATCTATGCCGGTTCATTTGTTCAAATCCAAGACAACGAAAAATTTAATCACCTTGAAAGCTTTACTTTGAAGGCGTTCATATGGCCAACCACCCCAAATAAAGGGCACCAAACCATTATTGGCAACTGGTCAGAAAAAGATCAAAACGGTATGTCACTGGACATAAGTCCGAATAACAATGGCCTGATGTTAACAATAGGTTCAGGGCCTGATAAAGTTCAGTATGTCGTCTCTGGGAAACCATTTTTAGAAAGAGAGTGGTATTTTGTAGCGGCGACCTACAATGCAGACACCAAGCGAATTACTCTGATTCAAGAGCCTTTGCATACGCACGCAAAAACACGCGATCGAAGTATTAAAAATGGAAAATCCAAATTCATCACACCACCAAAATCAAATCGTCGGATCACTATTGGCGCCCAATTTAAAAGAACAGACAAAGGTCGTACGGTCTGCCAAAACTACTTCAATGGTAAAATTGACAGTCCTCTTATAGCCGCAAGAGCGCTAACAGCCAACCAAATAGAACAACTCAAAACGGGTTACGATAAAATTAGAATGTCCAATGACGTCGTTGCCGCATGGGACTTCTCAACCGACATCTCTTCGTTAAAAATTTCTGATGTTTCTGGAAACAATATCCATGGGAAAGTTGTCAATATGCCAGTAAAGGCTATGACTGGCTGGAACTGGGATGGGGAAGAAATGAACTGGAAGCATGCGCCGAAACAATATGGTGCGATTCACTTTCACGATGATGATGTTCACGATGCGGGCTGGGAAATAGACGTCTCATTAAGGGTTCCAAAAACTCTGAAAAGTGGTCTTTATGCCATCCGGCTCCGCGCCGGTAAAGATCTGACAGATGAAGACTACGTGCCGTTTGCTGTTCTTCCCCCAAGAGGGAAGGTGACGGCTGATATCTGCTTCATCTTGCCCACCGCGACCTACATGGCATATGCCAATGAACACATGGGAACCGACTCTCCCATAGCACAGTTACTTGGTGGTCGTCTTGTCGAACACGAAAGACAGGATCTCTATCGTAATGAGCACAGAGAATATGGGGCTAGTTGCTATGATACTCATACCGACGGCTCGGGGGTCTGCTACTCATCGCGACTTCGACCAATATTAAATATGCGACCAAAATATAAGAGCTGGCTGGGTGGAGAAGGCTCTACACTATGGCAATTTAACGCAGACACTCATATTACTAACTGGCTTGAAGCTCAAGGCTATAATTACGATGTTATTACTGATGAAGAACTTCATCACGACGGAGTCTCCGCCTTAGAAAAATATCGAGTAGTCCTGTCGTCCTCTCACCCTGAGTATCATTCGAAAGAAATGTGGGATGCCATGTCGACCTATCAAAAGGGCGGAGGTCGCTTAATGTATCTCGGTGCGAACGGATGGTACTGGCGTATTGCCTTTCATCAAGAAGCCGAAGGTGTCTTAGAAGTCCGGCGGGCAGAAGGGGGCATACGCGGCTGGGAGGCACAAACAGGAGAATATTACCACTCCTTTACCGGAGAATACGGCGGACTATGGCGACGAAATGGGAGAGCACCTCAAAAAATTGTTGGTACGGGATTCACTGCACAAGGGTTTGATATCTCGTCTTACTACAAAAGGAACCCTGACAGTTTCAAAAAACCAGTCAAATGGATAATGAATGGCGTCAAGGATGACGAGCTAATCGGTAACTTTGGACTTATTGGTGGAGGTGCTGCGGGACTTGAACTCGATCGTGCTGATACAAAACTGGGGACACACCCCGATGCATATGTACTCGCATCTTCCGAAGATCACACTGATCTATACCTAGTCGTTTGTGAGGAACTCTTGATTAATTACCCCGGCCTAGGAGGACAAGAAAACCGTCTCGTTAGAGCAGATCTTGTATTCTACGAAACAGATCAAGGTGGAGGCGTGTTTTCAACGAGTTCAATCGCATGGCCTGGGTCGCTTTCACATAATAATTATGACAACAACGTGTCAAAAATCACTAAAAATGTGCTTGATCGCTTTGTCGGAGAAGACCCTCTACTAGACTAAAGGTCTAGCAAAGACCTCTGAAAGTTACTTTTCTTTTTTAGAAAAACACTTGTTCTAAAAAACATATTGCGCTGCGAGATACTAGCACTATAATTCTTGCTCCTTCTTGGTATTTCGACCTCCCCTCGACTCCAAGTTGGAACCTCCCAAAAAGAAGTCGGGCCTCCTTGGTCCGACTTCTTTTACTTCACAAAACGTTTATTCCAAAACAGAAAAACACTTGTTCTAAAATAATGTTGCAACGCAATATAATATTCGATAAAGTGCATGGGTCTGAGAGAATTTGTCTTCCCCTCAATCTCTCAGACAGCCCAATTAGTAATTCGACTCCCCTCGAATCTAACTGGGATTCTCCCCCAAACCGGACCTTCATGGTCCGGTTTTTTTTGCTTCCGCCTAAAGAGAAACTCTAAAAACGAATCGTTTTAGAAGTCATTACCTAAACTGATTAATCGGCACCGCTGCGTTTTAACAACAACTCACATACCTCTCGGACTGCACCATGCCCCCCGACCCGATTACAGACGTAATCAGCATTGGCGATAATTTGAGGAAGAGCATCGTTCGGACATGCTGAGAACCCAACTGCGAGGATGGAGGCTAGATCATTAACGTCATCCCCTACAAATGCCACTTCAGACATCTCTATATCCCATTCTTTAACAAGCCCTTCTAAAACCTGCAGTTTATCAGTGACGCCAGGGTAATAGCTTTGAATGCTAAGTTTTTCCATACGTGCGCGAGTAGGGGCATCATCCTCACCAGTCATCACACAGATTAATACGCCTGTACTCTCCAAAAGCTGCATTCCTTTGGCGTCTCGAGTGTCAAACTTTTTTAACTCAATACCTTGAGCTCCGTAATACATCCCACCATCAGTAAGAGTGCCATCAACGTCCACTACCAAAGCTCGAATCTTGGGTATGCGTGTCGCTGAGGATTGTGCAGCTTTTTGTTTATCAGTCATGAAATTCACAGCTCACTATAAATTAACTGGTCAAGGCTAAACGCTCGCCCCAGCCGCTGCTGACTAACAAGCATTGAATAATATTGTTTTGCAGTCTAGAGTCTATCATTCAAGATAGGTTTTACGAATAACTATAGATAGCAGGAGGTTTTAGTATGCAAATCATAAAGCGCCGTGAGTCTCAAAAATATGCGTTCGACAATCGGGATGAACCTGCGTTACATGTCATAGAGGGGGAAACATTTCAGGTCGAAACAGACGATGCCCTCTCTGGAATGATCGATGATGACAGCGATGACCCGTTCATCCAAGGATTCGACGGGAAACACTTTTCAGAACTAGCACAGGCAACTCCAGGTCTATTCAACCCAGTAGTAGGGCCAATTCACATCAAAGGATGCAAAGCAGGCGATGTCCTGGCAGTACATATCGATTGGGTTGACCCTTGGAGATATGGCTTTTCTGGAATTTTACCGCGTATCGGACCGCTTGGAGACTCTCTTCGATATCCAGATTGCGCGGATGGACACGTACAAGTGATAGAGCATCTGGCTGGTCCCAGCGGATTCACGCGCGATGGCACTGCAAAATACTCAGAAAATCTTAGCTGGCCCCTGGAACCTTTTATAGGTACTTTGGCTACCGCGCCAGAACGCGAAGTGTTCACCTCCGTTCTCGGACAAGGGCCATTCGGTGGAAATATTGACTGTCGAGATATATGTGCGGGACACACAATCTACCTCAATTCCTATAATGATGGGGGACTCCTTTACATAGGGGATGTTCATGGAGGACAAGGGGATACTGAATTTACTGGCATCGCTGATGAGACTCGCTCTACGGTGCAGTTGTCGTGCACCGTCATACCCAATAAGCGGAATCCCTGCGTGAGAATAGAAAAACCAGATAGTATCGTAGCAGTTGGCATCAATCTACCTATGGAACATGCGGTATATGATGCAACGGACAATCTAATGCAGTGGCTCGCTGATGAGTATGACGTCCCTCCCAAAGATCTATATATCAGAATGTCATGTGATCCGGCGTTTAGAATCCGTACTTATCAAATGGTTCGGTTACAAACTATTCAGCACGTTGTAGGTGCAGAATATCCCAAGAGTCGTCTTTTTAACGCCATAGATTCTCCGACTAAAGTTAACTCATGAGAATTGGCGTTTCTCTACCTATTCGTGAGCTCAAGAACGACCTCGCTGCAATAGTAGCGTTTGCACAACTCGCAGAGGAATTAGGCTTCACTCATTTAAGAATACCAGATCAAATACTGAGGCCGAACAATCAACATCTTCATGAACCATTAACATTAATGGGATATCTGGCCGCCCTCACCGAGAAGATCGAACTGACCCCATCTGTAATCGTCTTGCCTTTAAGAGAGACAATTCTCCTCGCAAAACAAACTACGGAAATCGATATATTATCAGGAGGTCGACTGAGACTTGGCATTGGAGTGGGTGGGAGTGAAGATGAGTATCAGTTCGTGGGAGAGGACTATAAAACTCGTGGAAAGAAATGCGACGAACAAATGAAACTACTAAAGGAACTGTGGTGTAAAGAAAGCGTCGAATTTATAGCCGATTGGCACAATATTTCTAAGGCCGGAATTAACCCGCTACCTATACAACGGCCTATACCCATGTGGATCGGCGCGAAGGCATCGCCAAGACGGAGTGTCATTAATAGAATTGGTACCTTATCCGATGGGTGGTTTGTATTATGCAATCCAGAAGAATTTCCAAAACTTAACATGGAAATTAATGATATCGCCAAAAAAAGCGGTCGCGACCCAAAAGAAATTGGCACTGAAGCAGGGGTCGCAGTAGTAGGCCCACGCGAGCACGAATGGCAAGGCCGAGTGAAAGTGTGGAAAAGCAAAGGATTATCACACCTATGCATCAGGACCCTAGGAGGAGGGCTTTCTCCAAAGCAACACCTTGAAAAGTTGCAGGAAATTTCAACCGAGCTCGAAGAAGTAAACGCTTATTAACTAATTTAAAGGGAAGAGATTCTTTTGGCTTCTGGTAACTGAAAAAAGCGTTAAAACGAAACAAGTTAAAAAGCCTGATCTTCTTACTATTACCCTAAAAAATTCTCCACTAACTCTAAGAAAGCCGCCAATTGATCATGGTGCACCCAATGCCCCGCCCCTGAAAACCCTTTGACCGTAGCGTTAGAAAAGTACTTTGCTCTACCATCTTCCTCAGGGCTGGAAGCCCAGCTTTCTTCGCCGTAAACGAGTAAAGTAGAACAAGCTATCTGTCCCCATAAATTTTCGATTTCTTTACTCGGCATGTCGAACGGCGGCCAAGCTCTTACGTAGTTATCGAACTTCCAAGAGTACGTGCCATCTTCATTCTGACTGGTCCCGTGCACAGTCAAGTGATAAGCCTGCTCTGGAGACAGGTGCTTATTCTCTCCTTGCATGCGCCCGAGAGCTTCTTCTACCGAAGCATACCGTCGAGGTAATCGCCCGGCAAAACTTCTTTTTTCCTCGATCCAATCACGCAGCCTCTGGTCATAACTTTTCTTTGCTCTCTCCGCCAGCATCTTAGGAGGAAAGCCCAATCCTTCTATAGCTATTATAGATTTTACCATGTCCGGAAACAGACCAGCATACCGAAGTGCTATGTTTCCACCCAGAGAATGAGCCAAGATCGTAACCGGCGCGAGCTGCTTTTGATGCACGAGCTGAGCTAAATCATAAATATAACTTGCCATATCATAATGACCATCAGGAGACCAGTCACTATCTCCGTGACCTCGTAAATCAGGAGCAATAATGTGCCATTTGTGACGCAAAGACTGCGCCACCCAGTCCCAATTCCGACAGTGGTCGCGTCCACCATGAACCAAAAGCAAAGGCGGGCCATCTGGATTACCCCAGTCGACGTAGTGAAGGCGCAGCCTTTGTGAAGAATATCGATGTGAAGTTGGGCCTGGAATCAAATCTTTAGTCAATTAAAAGCTCCTCTCGCATAAAACTATGATGTTATCGAATCTGGGCTCATTTTTGAGCATGGCTAAGGCCAGAAACAATATTGTAAGCCATGTTTAATACAGGACAATCGAGACTCAGACGCTTGGCCTCTCTGACTAAAAACCCGAGTGTTTCGTGAACTTCTAACTGTTTTCCCGCCAGAAGATCTTGCAATGCAGATATACGATGCCCTGGAGCCTGGCGCTTGAAATCGTTTCCAATACCCATAACAACAGAAATTGCCGTCTCAAGAGAACCTTGAGTAATTGTTGCAACCGGAAATGGAGGTCTATCTAAAAGTACTACCCCGCTCTTATCAGCAACACGTCCAGACTCACGCATAATCTCTGCCCCAAGCTTTGCAAAAAAAGGATTGCTCAGGCTATCTCCTGTGTCTAGCCGCGAAATAACAGCTACTGTCAATAACGCTACCCATCCCACAAATTTAGACCACTCTTCGTTGTAGATATCGTCACTTAACTTAGTGGTAATGCCGGCGGCATCGATAACAGAAACTAGAGAGCCTACTTCGGGCCAATCACCACCCAAGTGCAAAGCAACGTTCCGGGTGAACACAGCTGTTCCATCCGCATCAAGCTCTCCGCTAAAATTAGCCATGCATCCTAGGACTTCGTCATAACGCGATTCTAATAACCGTGTTTTTTCTACTCCATTTGCAAGCGAGAAAACGACATCTGCTTGGGAGCCAGCACAATCTTCCAACGCCTCAGCCATATGGTAAGTTTTCACCGCATAGATGAGAATACCATCTTTGGATGGCTCATTTATTGTAAGTCCTTTTTCAACGCCTAGCGCCAACGATACTAAGCCTCTGACCTTAAGACCATGTGCCTGCACTTGCTCTAATCGTCGACCTCGTACTCTCACATTTACAGTATGCCCCGCTTCAAGCAGGTGAGCTGCTAAAATAGTCCCTAATGCTCCACATCCGACGATAGTAAACCGCATATACCCTCTTTCAAAATCACCCCAACATAAGTGGTATTCTACACAAGAAATAATTTTATTTTCTTAATCTACCAGTATGCCGATACAATCAGTAAGGTAAAAAAGGGAAACAATATGCGATGTGAAGTAGTGGCCATAGGGACAGAGCTCTTGTTGGGCCAGATCATTGACACCAACTCTTCTTGGATTGGGGAGCAACTGACCCAAATTGGAGTTGATTCTCTTTACCAAACAAAAGTTGGCGACAACCATAGTAGAATCATAGCGACTATAAAAACTGCTCTTGAAAGAAGTGATGCTGTCATATGCTGCGGCGGCTTAGGTCCTACGCAAGATGACATCACTCGTGAAGCAATTGCTGAGATTATGGATGTCAAACTAATTTTTGATTCTTCTATAGCTGAAACCATAAAAAAAATGTTTGTCTCTCGCGGGCGCTCAATGCCCGACAATAACTTAAAGCAAGCAGAAATTCCTGAAGGTGCCTCCCCAATTCCTAAACAGCCTGGAACTGCGCCAGGATTAATATGCCCTATAGGTCAGAAAGTTCTTTATGCCGTTCCTGGCGTTCCCTATGAAATGCATCAAATGATGAAGACGGCAATTCTTCCCGACCTTATTGCGCGTGCTGGTCATAAGGCTATTATCAAAAGTAGAGTATTAAAAACGTGGGGATACAGTGAAAGCAGGCTAGCCGAGATCCTAGAAAACAGAATATCGGAACTAGACGAAGTAGGGAATCCTACGATTGCTTTTCTAGCTAGCGGTATAGAAGGCCTCAAAGTCCGGATTACGGCTAAAGGTAATACTCAAGCTGAGGCAGAAGAACTGATAGAAAAAGAAGAAGAGAATGTGAAACAGCTTTTGGGGAGCTCAATATTTGCAACTGACAATGGGACTATGGAATCAACTATCATTAGCTTACTCAAAAAATCTGGACTGACATTGTCATTGGTCGAAGTAACCAGCGGTGGAATTGCTAGTGCCCGGCTATCCGCTGCAGATCCACTTGGTGAGGTGTTCTTCGGCAGTATAGTGCCAAGATCTAGCGGCACGAGAAAACAATTACTTAATGTGCCCCAGGACATTATTGGGACCTCGGAAGGCGCCAAGCAGCTGGCAATCGCAGCAAGAGAACTATTCAAAACAGACATTGGTCTATCCACCACTGGGGAGCATGATGTTTTAGGTGTAACAAAAAGAGGCCAAACGTATCTTGGAATTGCCAACCGAAATGAAGCTCAAGTAGAGCAAGTCAAGTTACCTGGAGACTACGAAAGGGTTCGTCAATTTAGCGTTATTAGCCTTTTAAATTCACTACGCCTAAGTGTGTCTAAAAAAGATTAAAGAGATTATGGAAATTGAAATAAAATATTGCGGAATATGAAACTATAAACCTGAAGCGCTCCGTGTGAGGGAACAGCTGATGAGATCAGGATGCAATGTGCAACTCATAGAAGGCACAGGTGGAGTGTTTGATATCGTGGTCGACGACCAACTGAAATTTTCCAAAAAAATAAGTGGCAACTTTCCATCAGAAAAAGAAATTTCGTCGATAATTTCGGGTTTTTAAAATCATATGTTGGTAAAAAAATGGATCCTAGAACAACTAGGATCCGAACAAATTACTTTTGAAAAAATCAGTAGCACAGTGCTTCTACAAGCCCAGAACCACAACGTAAATATTTCACTACAAGAAATCCGGACCGTTACCGAACATCTGATAAAAAATGGAACGATAGACAGCTATCAGTACCTCGCTGAAGAAAAGTACTATGCAAAGACAATTTATGATAAATCTAATATCTACTGGTACTTTTTTAAGCTAAGCTCTAGCGAGTAGTTCAAACAGTGATGAAAAGAGGACTGTTAAATGGGAAACATAGATGATCTATTGCTAGAAACCATACAAACTATAGCACCGATGATCGAATCTAAAACTATCTCTCCGGTCGATCTGACCGAAGCAATGTTGAACAGGATCGAATCGGTCGATGAAAGCATCGGAAGCTATGCGCTTGTTACACCAGATCTTGCCATGGACGAAGCACGACTAGCTGAATCACAAATCATTGCTGGCAACTATCTTGGTGCACTTCATGGCGTGCCAATCGCACTAAAGGATCTTATTGACGTTGCTAACGTTCCAACTGAGTGTGCTTCGACTATCCTGCGAGGAAACATTCCACGCACAAATGCTACAGTCGTTGAAAAACTCAAATCAGCAGGAGCGGTTACTTTAGGTAAATTAAACCTGACAGAATTTGCACTGTACGGCTACCATCCCGAGTTTACCCCACCTGCCAATCCTTGGAACCTTGAGCATTGGTCAGGTGTATCGTCCTCAGGTTCAGGAGCCGCCACTGCTGCATCACTTTGCTACGCGAGCCTAGGAACCGATACTGGCGGTTCAATTCGTTTCCCTTCCGCCGCATGTGGTGTCGTAGGAATAAAAGCTACTTTTGGGAAAATCAGTCGACATGGTGTTTTTCCATTATCGGATACGCTGGATCACACAGGACCAATTGCTCGCTGTGTTAAGGATGCTGCGCTTATGCTAAGCATCCTCGAAGGTAGAGATCCAAAGGACCCGTCGACAAGAACAGACCCTGTAAGCGACTATTTCGGCGCAACCTGCAAAGGACTCTCCGATTTTAAAATTGGGCTGGATCCTATCTATTGCTCTAAAGGATGTGATACGGAAATGTCAGCGGCAACGTTCACCGCAGTCGACCTTCTCAAAAGCGCAGGCGCAACCATAGTTCCGCTCGACGCGCCTGAACTAGAAAATGCCGCAAGACATTGGTTAAGTATATGCTCAGTTGATGCTCTCATGAGTCACAAAAAGCTTTTCCCAGAGAGAAGGGAGGACTACGGGCCAGTCTTCAGGGCACTTTTAGAGCATGGAGAAACTGTCTCTTCAGTTGAGTATGCAGAAGCGACACGTCAACGCCAATATACTACTGCCCTCATCAATGACCTATTATCGAAAGCGGACGTCATCGTTTGTCCTGCAATGCCAACGATTGCTGGACCTCAATCCGATTACCCCCCTCAGCAAGTCGCCGCCGTCGAAGACATTGGACCATTAGTGAAATTCGCAGCACCAACAAATTTTTCTGGCCACCCAAGTATTACGATACCTAATGGATTTAGCGCAGGTGGAATGCCTACTGGGATGCAGTTTATTGGTCGACATGGAGATGAGGCGTCCATCATTCGAGCGGCTGCCGCCTACGAGGAACTGACGGATTGGCAAAAACACAAACCCTTATAGCAAGCTATCACGATTGCCTCGTCTCCGCACGGGATAGATCTAAAAGTCTCCAGAGATACCAGCTAGCTACACTCCGGTAAGGTCTCCACAACTGTCCGTATTTATTGAGTGTTTTTCGGTCAGTTTCTCCTTTTTTCCCAAGCATATAGGCATGACCCAAGCGAAGTCCCAAGTCGTCTACTGCAAGCACATCTGGTCTACCAAGACGGAACATTAACAGCATCTCAACAGTCCATTGTCCTATGCCCTTGACTTGAGTTAACGATTCGATAATCTCATTATCGCTCATTTTTTTTAATTTAATCAGAGTTGGAATTTCACCAGAAAGTGTTCGTTCTGAAAGATCACTGACTGAGAGAATCTTGTTGCGAGACAAACCGCACCCGCGCAACTCTTCATGCGATAGGCTCAAAAAATTCTGCGCCGACAGTCCTTTAGGCAATAGTTCAAACTTGTCACATAGCCTCTGGAAAATCGCGGCCGCAGCCTTAACACTGAGCTGTTGCGATACAATAGCTTTCACTAAGGAGAAATAAACCGTAGATTCTTTTCTTAACGTCATGCTCGGTTCTCCTACTCGAACAATTGCCTTCGCCATGTCTGGATCCACTGCACTAAGATAATCGGCCGCTTTTCTAGGATCGTAGGGGAAACCCAGGTGTCCCTTATGCGGCATTTTCTCTACTTCTATGAGATATCTTTTTAGAGATAGCCCTCCTGGCGCACTAAAACCTCTAAGGTCACCATTAGCGGCAACAATTCGATGGCATGGGACGATCAATGGAAAAGGATTGGCCCCCAATGCCTGTCCAACCGCACGCGAAGAATTGGGAGACCCAAGCAACTTGGCCAGTTGCCCATATGACACTGTAGATCCTGCGGCTATCTTGCTAGCTTGAGAATAGACACGCTGACAAAAAGCCGTCACGGTGGTCAAATCTAAATTGGAAATAGGTAATTCAAAAGATTGTCCGGACAGCATCTGAACTATGTTTTTCTGAACTTTCCTAATAGTCGGACTGGCAAGTGAAACATATGGGAAATCCTCAAAACCAGTCTTTAAGGCAGCCAGTGTTATTGCTTCGGATCGCTCAGGAAACTGTACTTTTACTATCCCGCGGTTATTCCAAACCAATCCGCAGTGGCCAATTACCGTCTTAAAAAGCGTCAACCCTTTTTTATCCATGACTAACATCCCCATTCAAGAAAGGTATTTTCTACTTGTTTTGCAAGATAAGATAGATGTATTGTCTACATCAATAAAAAACATCGGAGTTATAAACACGTGATGTACCAACTGGACTCACAGAAAATCACCGCTGATGGAGAATATTTCATCGCACCAAGCGCAACGGTATTAGGAAACGTCCATCTCAAAAATAACGCTAGCGTATGGTTCGGCGCGGTATTGCGTGGCGATAATGACCTCATCACAGTTGGAGAAAACTCCAACATACAAGATCTATCAGTTTTACATACAGACCCTGGTTGCCCTTTAACCATAGGAGCTAACTGTACAATAGGACACAAAGTCATGCTTCATGGGTGCACGATCGGAGACAATACGTTGATTGGGATCAATGCTGTTGTTTTAAATGGCGCAAAAATAGGCTCAAACTGCCTTATCGGAGCGGGCGCACTCATAACGGAAGGAAAAACTATCCCAGATGGTAGCCTTGTAATGGGTGTCCCCGGAAAAATCATAAAGAAGCTCACACCCGAACAGATTGAAGGACTAACCGAATCAGCACAAGGGTACGTGCAAAATTCTCAGCGCTTCAAGTTAGGCTTAAAACACCAGGAAAGTGCAACAAAACCCTTAAACTCCTCTGAATAATTAGCCTACCTAATCAACTGAAACGTTTAATAATCTGCTTACCAAGAGCCATCATGTGAACCTGGTCCGGCCCATCAGCCTGACGACACCAGCGAGCATAGTTAAAGGCTTCAGCCATAAAGTAGTCACCTGTCAACCCACCGGCGCCATGGATCTGCATACAGCGATCAATAACCTTCTGCGCCATGAGCGGAACAGTTATCTTGGCTGCCGCAATCATATCGCTAGCCTCTCGAGCCCCTACTTCATCCATACGAGATGCCGTTTTCATAGTAAGTAAACGAGCCTGCTCAATCTCGCAAAAGCTTACTGCAATATCCTCTCTAACGGACTGATGTTCAGCAAGCATTTTACCAAAAGTCGAACGGGAGACAGATCGTCGGCAAGCGTACTCTAGTGCACGTTGAGCAGCTCCAATAAGGCGCATGCAATGATGTATCCGACCGGGGCCGAGTCTTCCTTGAGCTATTTCAAACCCACGCCCCTCACCCAAAAGCATATTTTCAGCTGGAACTCTTACATCATCAAACAGTACTTCTGCATGCCCTTGAGGTGCATCGTCATAACCTAAAGTAGTCAATGGACGGGTGACTATCATACCTGGAGCCCCTTTAGGCACCAGAATTTGGCTTTGCTGTAAGTGTCGATTAGGATTCTCTGGGTCAGACTTGCCCATAACAATAAAAATTCCTGTGCGCTCATTCATTGCGCCAGTAATAAACCATTTTTTTCCATTGATAACATATTCATTGCCATCACGCATAATTGAAGTCTGGACATTAGTGGCATCACTGGATGCTACATCAGGCTCTGTCATTGCAAAAGATGAGCGAATATCTCCAGACAAAAGAGGCTCCAACCAGTGCTTCTTCTGCTCTTCAGTTCCATATTTCATGAACACTTCCATATTGCCAGTGTCCGGGGCATTGCAGTTGAAGACCTCAGCGCTCCAATAGACTCGACCCATGATTTCAGCCAGAGGAGCGTAATGAGCATTACTTAACCCACCAAATTTCTCAGGGACAAAAAGATTCCACAAACCTTGCTCTTTTGCTTTTGATTTTAGTTCTTCTACGACCGACATAGTCACGAAACGATCTTCTAAACCCGCTAACTCCTCGTGATACCGAGCCTCATTCGGATAGACATGTTCAGTCATAAACTGTTCAAGTTGCAGTTCCAGATTTTCGGGACTCTCGGTGATATTTGCGTACATTTGCTTATCCTAGATATTAACTATGAGGTTTATTATACCCGCTATGATAGCTTTTTAGACAGGTTGCCTGAATAGGTAATTTACATAGCACGCCAAAAATGGTGTCATACCGCGATGGGCTAAAAATAGTCAGTAACGAATAGGGCAAAAGAATACGAGGGGAGCATAAATGCCGGCACCAAAAAAACCCACTGCACTGCAACAAAACTACGCCTTAACGGCAGTAGATGACTATGACATGAGAATGTATGTGGTCGATCACTTGAAAGATAAAGACAAAAGAAACGCGCTTATAGCAGAGCATGCGAAATTCCCTAGAGGAGGAGCGACTCAACCGGGAAGCCCGCCTCCACTCCAGAGCCAAACGTTAAAGAGATTAGTAGATAAGTTACGAATGGTGCCTCAAACCGGGAAACACACCATCGTAGAAACAATTCCATGGAAGGAATATGCCATCGGCATCTTACCTGGCGCCCGCGGGAAGCCGGTAAAAATAACTAACGAAAAATATAACTCTAGAGATGATGCTAACCACGCTATTTTTTGCAAACGATTAAAGGCTTTGTGCGCTCATTACGATATCCGCATGTAGTTCAGGGGAAAACCATGAAACAAGACTCAATGTTACGCATAACCGGCTATTCCGATAAATGCTCCGTTACACCAGGAGATGAGATCACATTTTATGTTCATAGTGAATTTGGTGAATCTTACCAATCTGATATCGTAAGACTTATCAACGGAGACACCAATCCTGAAGGTCCAGGATTCAAGGAAAAACTATTCCGAACCAGTGTTAATGCAAAGTACAAAGGTGAGAATCAGCCTTTAATGGCAGGAAGTTACCTGCTTGCCCCGCAAAGTGATCATTTTGACCTAGAAAGCCTGACGCTGTGTGCCTATATTTACCCAACAACTCCAACGGTCGATACAGAAGGAGTTGCGGTCGGAGAACAAGCGCTGCTCTCGAAATGGGATGCAGATAAGAAAAAAGGGTACGGATTATTCATCAATAAAGAGGGTGAGCTTGAATTTCGTTTAGGGAATGGCAGAGGAAAAGTAGAAAGCTTTAGCACTCGCAAACCCATGATGAGAAAAATTTGGTATAAAGTCATGGTCAGTTTCGACGCGTCTACTGGCAAAGGACTCATCTGCCAGATCCCTTATCTGACTGCGACTAATGGTGGTCATGGACCAAGTATGCTCCATCCCCGCTCTGACACCGAAGCTGAACGTAAATTTATCGCTAAAAACGGCGCAGCCAAAATGCACGAAAGCCCCTTCACGATGGCCGCTAGCTGCAAGTCCTCGGAATGTGGCCGGCAGGTGTTTGATGGACATTACAACCATCTGGAACAGCCTTGGGATATCCCCGAGCACACTGAAAAATACAATGGGAAAATCGATAGACCACGAGTGGCAAATCGAGCGCTAAACAGAGCTGAAATAGAGCTTATTCTAGGTGCACCTAGAATGGAGGCCATACCAACAGAACTAAGGTCTTCTATCGTAGCTGCTTGGGATTTCAGCGCTAATATTTCAGAAAATGCTGCGTCCACGCACATTGTAGATGCGGGTCCCCATCGACTACATGCTGTTGGAATAAATCTCCCAGTCCGGGGAACACCAGGTCATAACTGGTCCTCCCACTTCATGAGCTTCATCCATGGGCCTCAAGAGTACGGCGCAATACATTTTCACGATGAAACTGTGGATGATGCGCGTTGGAAGCCAACATTTACGCTAAAAATCCCCGAACGCATGGTCAGTGGAGTCTATGCTGCTCGCCTCAGGGTCAAAGGGAAATCAACTCCAGATCATGAAGACTATATCCCATTTTTCGTACGTCCACCTAAGGGCACAACGACTGCGAAAATTGCTCTAGTCATGCCGACTCACAGTTATATGGCATACGCGAACGATAACTTAAGCGTTAACTCCGTGGTAGCACAATTATTAACAGGACAGGTGCCACTCCTGCAACCAAGCGACTTATTACTTAATCAAGAGCGCGGATATGGACTAGGGACGTATGCGTCCTATCGAGACGGCTGGGGAGTAAACGTGTCTTCTCGTCTGCGCCCGATCCTCAATATGAGGCCCAAGTATCTGCATGTGCTCTCGCCATCGCTTTGGCAGTTCAACGCAGATTTACATCTCGTTGACTGGTTGCATGAACTTAAGTATGACGTAGATATTATTACTGACGAAGACGTGCAAAGAGAAGGCGTGACGCTTCTAAACCAATATCCCATAGTCTTAACAGGACACCATCCGGAGTATGTCTCTGAAGAGGCAATGGACGCCTATCATGACTACCAGCTGCAAGGCGGTCGTTTTCTATATCTGGCAGCCAATGGCTTCTATTGGATCACTGTGCCGCATCCCGAAAACCCCAACATCATCGAGGTGAGAAAAGGGGATAACGGAACTCGAGCATGGACTATTAACCCTGGCGAATACTGTAATGCCTTCGATGGAAAACATGGTGGCTTATGGCGAGTTCGAGGACGAGCTATGAGCAAGCTACTCGGCGTCACTTTCACTTCTTTTGGCCTCACATATTCTTCCTACTATCGCCGCGCGCCGGATAGCAATCTGCCTGAGTGCCAATGGATAATGAAAGGCTTAAGTGCTGACGAGCCTATTGGAAACTTTGGCTTAGTAGGTGGAGGTGCCGCGGGTCTTGAACTCGATCGATACGATCTAGAACTGGGCACGCCACACAGAGCGTATCTATTAGCTCACTCTGAGGGGCATAACGATATCTTTGTATCAGTAACTGAAGAATCGACGTTTAATGCCAGAGGCTATACACAAGGAGGAACAGGCGACAACAATCCTTGGACACGCGCAGATATCGTCTACTACAAGACACCGAACGACGGGGCAGTTTTTTCTGTCGGTTCAATGTCATGGTGTGGCTCATTGCAGCACAATGATTACGACAACAATGTCTCTCAAATCATGCAAAATGTTCTCAATGGTTTTCTAAAACCAGGCACATTGCCATGAGTGAAGTAAATGAGGAGGTTCCTCTTGATCGGGATCACTTTTGGTGGATACACCCTGCACTTCGAGGCCAGCAGTCGCTAGACGGCTCCGCGGCTGGAGCATTGCCTTGGAGATGGGAGAAATCCGCAACTGCCAGTAATGCTGATCCTGTTGAAACAATCGATCCGGCAGGACCTTATGCAGATTTTGCCAAGCTACTCTATAAACTCAATGGCTATAAACCCGGACCAGTTACTGGTTGGTATATTGTCCTGTCCCCAGAAAAAGACAAGTTTGCAGTCGGACAGCTATGTGTCGATCCCAATATCCCAGTTGTCTTGTTTGAAGATAATGTCTATTCAACTGAAGCCGAAGCGAGAAAAGTTGCCACTGAGTTAAAAAAGGTAAACCCTGGCCTTATACATACAAGTTAGTTAGCCTTGATTCTCTATCAGACCACAACTCTTTTGACGGCGACGATTAAATGAATGTTCCTAAGCGCCTTCTGGCGATGGTGGCACTGGTGGCTGCCGGTGAAATGATATTTAGTCTACCATTCCATCTACCCCGATACCTCCGCCCTTCAGTACTTGAGGGGTTTAATCTAACCAACTCTGAGTTAGGCGACATATTTGCAGTGTATGGTGTCACAGCGATGCTGGCATACTTCCCCGGCGGATTAATAGCCGACAAATTCAACCCAAAAATCCTGATCATTATTTCACTTGTAGCTACAGCGATTGGTGGTATCTATCTCGCCACCTTCCCTGGTGTTGTAGGACTCGCAATTCTCTATGCGTACTGGGGAATAACTACCATTTTCCTATTCTGGGCGGGCTTGATGAAATCCACCCGAGAGTGGGGCGGTGACGCAGCTCAGGGGAGAGCATTTGGATTCCTAGAAGGAGGCAGAGGGTTAGCTGCAGCCGTTTTTGCATCAATCGCGGTCTGGCTATTCGCACAAGGAATCCCAACTCTAGAAATAATCAATCAAGCAGATAGGCGACAGGCATTATCGAGTGTTATCTTTTTATACACTGGTCTTACATTCCTTGCGGCAATTAGCGTCGCCATTTGGCTGCCTAATAATGAAAAAAGCGGCACTTATAAGCCGCTAAAGACAAGCGTCTTAAAAATGCTAGTGAGGCTAGATATATGGCTGATTGCAATTGTCATCACTTGTGCATACTGCGGCTATAAAGGATTAGACAATTACGCTTTATACGCGCACCAAGTGCTAGGGATGAGCGAAGTCGAATCAGCTTCCTTCATCTCTAAAACTGCCTATTTACGGATCTTCGCCGCTATATCCGCAGGTCTACTCGCAGATCGGATTCAAGCTAATAAGACTTTAATCTTCTTGTTTTTGACTCTCTTCCTGAGCTATAGCTTTTTAGGGATCTGGGGCGGACCTGAAGAGCTACTTTACTTTATTATCATTAACATAATTATTACTCTGTTGGCCGTTTTTGCGCTCCGTGGGGTATATTTTGCGATGCTTGAAGAAACCAAAATACCGGCGAGGAATACAGGATCTGCTGTCGGATTAGTGTCAATAGTCGGCTATACCCCAGATATTTTTCTGGCACCTATTGGAGGCCGAATTCTGGATGCTTCACCAGGCGCAGAAGGTCACTTAAATTATTTCTGGTTGCTTTCAGCCATTTCTCTTATAGGCGTCATTGCTGCGGTCGCTTTATACTTCTGTAACAATCATTTAACTAGGGACAAAGAATGAGAAAGAAAGTATGTCTTATAGTCGGGGCAGGACAGGGACTAGGAAGAGCTCTGGCTCAGAAATTTGCGACCGAAGGCTATCATCTTAACTTAGTGTCACGGACTCTAAGTGGAAGTCAGATAGCGCTAAAGGCCGCACATTCGGCATTCCCAGGAGGGGACCATCGTCATGTAACCGCTGATGCTACTAAGCCGGAGGAATTAGAAAAAACTCTAGCTGAAGCAGTTGCCTCGCACGGCACTCCCGAAATTTTTATTTACAACCCTCGTGGTGGATACCAATTAAGGGATCCTTTGCAGATATCCTATGCAGAAATGAACGATACCCTCAACCTAGAAGTGGTAGGGGCCCTCGCGTCAGCAAAGGCCATAATTCCAGAGATGCTGGACAACAAAAAAGGAACCATTATTTTTTCAAGTGCGACAGCCGCTTTTAGAGGATCAGCAACCAATCCGCTATATTCCATCGGAAAGTTCGGGCTTCGTGGATTGTCTCAAAGTCTGGCCAAAGCATACAGTGCTAAAGGCTTACATATTGCACATGTTCGGCTCGACTGCACTTTGGACGTCCCTGACATCAGAGACTGGATGGGGGATACATTTAAAATTAAAGAAACGAGTAATGTAGATGACGTAGCACAGTCTTACTGGTGGCTTCACCAACAACCAAGATCCGCATGGAGTAATGAATTGGAGCTCAGACCTTATAGTGAGAACTGGACATTTTAGAGTCAAAAATTCACCATCAAAAGACTTCGATAAAAATACGACAGCTACATTAAGTGCAACTGATAAAAAGGACAAAAATTGGTTCAAAATTTTGAAAAAAAGTTAGTGCTAATTACTGGTGCCAGTCGCGGCATCGGAAAATCAATAGCTCTAGCCTTAGCAAAAGATGGAGCTCATGTGATCTGCGCTGCAACCGAGGCACGCAACTCAGGCAAAGTTGTGGCTGAAATACAAGCAGCTGGAGGCAAAGCAACAGCTGTCGGTTGCCTTGTAGAGAACCCTCTTGCTGTCAAAAGAATGTTTGCGGAAGTGCTCGATCAGGCAGGACCTGTTGACGTCCTGATCAATAATGCGGGTATATCAAAACCGATGCTTACTATGGAGATGACTGAAGAAAACTGGGATCAGCACATGAATATTAACTGTAAATCCATATTTCTGTGTTCTCAAGCTGCTGCGCTCCAAATGAAAATGAACAATGGCGGATCCATTATTAATATAGGATCAATCTTGGGCCGCAATGCCTTCCCTGCAACGCTAGGATATTGCGCCTCCAAGGCCGCCGTCGATCAGATGACAAAAGTAATGGCAATAGAATGGGCGCGATATGGAATCCGCGTGAACTGCATCGCACCAGGCTATATTCGTACTGAGCTAATTGACCAACTGGCAGTTGATGGAAAAGTAAAACTTAAAGATCTGGAAAGACGGACTCCTCAGAGAAGATTGGGAACAGGTGATGACATTGCTAACGCAGTAAGATATGTTGCCAGCGAAGGTGCGGCTTTTATGACGGGGGAAACATTGGTTGTTGATGGTGGGTGGACCGCTTTCGGCTACTATCAAACATAATTTAATGAGATAAAGGAAGAACGATGCAGATCGGTATCTCTATCAACAATATGGGACCTCTATCTACAAAGGAAGTGATCACCCGGCAGGCCCTTAAAGCTGAACAATCGGGGTTAGATCACATATGGGTACTCGATCATATCGCCATTCCTCCTGATCAATCAGAAGGATCTGGGGGACGATACGTAGATCCTTTGGCTACACTCGCGTTTCTAAGCGGCATTACAAGCACAATAAAATTAGGCACTTCTGTTTTAGTGCTCCCCTATCGTCCTGCATTAGCTACTGCTAAATGGGTTGCTTCTATCCAAGAGCTCTCGTCAGGAAGATTAATTCTTGGTGTAGGTATTGGATGGATGGAAGCTGAATTCATTGTGACTAATGCATCACTGAAGACCAGAGGCTCTGTAACTAATGAAACAATTGAGTTCTTCATGGAGTGCTTCGCAAATGATATTGTTTCATACAAAAACCAACAGTTTATTTTTAGTCCGCGCCCAAAGCGACCTCCAATTTTGATTGGGGGAAATCAGAATGCCGCAATCCAACGAGTAATGAATTACGGAGACGGTTGGATGCCTATGATAAAGGATCATGATTCACTCATAAGCAAATGCCAAGATTTACAGCGACTGAGAAGAGAAGAAGGCAAAGACAAAGCAATTATCATCCCCTTAATGGCTTTAGATTTCTCTGATCTTTCAAAAGTCGTGGATCAGTTGAGCGCGCTCGAAGAGGCGGGATGCACGGGTATAGAACATTTTCAGTCGTCCAAAACAGAATACGACTTTAATTCAACGGTAGACTGTCTCGCAGAACTTAAAAGCCAATTGTAGAAAATATTATGAATTTAATAAAAAAAATAGTCGATAAGAACAAGGACCATGCCGCTTGGCGTCAAATAATACACGCACACCCAGAGCTTGCTTATCAAGAGTATGTCACAGCCCAATTTGTTGCGGACAAACTAGAATCTTTTGGCATCACTATCGTAAGAGGTCTCGGGAAAACGGGTGTAGTTGGCACGATAAAATCTGGGTCCAGTGATAGGTCAATCGGGCTGCGGGCAGACATGGATGCCTTGCCTCTGACAGAGATGAACACTTTTAGTCATCGTTCAAAGAATACGGGAGTAATGCATGCATGCGGACATGACGGGCACACCGCAATGCTTCTAGCGGCTGCACAGCACCTATCAGCACACCAAGACTTTGATGGCATAGTCCACTTTATTTTTCAGCCTGCTGAAGAAGGAGAGGCCGGTGCAAAAGCCATGATGGATGATGGACTTTTTACAGATTTTCCTATGGAAGCTGTTTATGGAATTCATAACTGGCCCGGACTTCCCGTTGGTGAAATGGCAATGAGAAAAGGTCCCATAATGGCTGCGATGGATTTGTTTGAAATTAAGGTTATCGGGAAAGGTGGTCATGCAGCTTTACCACATTTAGTGATTGACCCTATACAAGTTGGGACACAAATCGTACAGGCTTGGCAAACGATTGTATCCCGTAACGTAAAACCAACCGACCCTGCCGTACTTTCGGTCACGCAGTTCCATGGAGGAGATACAGATGCATGGGCAGTGGTTCCTGAAGAAATAACAATAAGAGGAACAGTTAGAACATTCTCAACGGACACAAAAGAGCTTATAAAATCGCGCATGGAGAAGATCGCACTTGGAATCTGTCAGGCACATGACTGCAAGTTAGAATGGTGGTATGACGAGCGATTTCCACCAACTGTCAATTCAGACGAGGAAACTGACGTGGCAGCAAAAGCAGCTATCTCAATTTGTGGTGCTGAAAACGTCAATACAAATGTCGAAATGGTTACCGGATCAGAAGATTTCGGGTATATGCTTGAGGAAAAGCCGGGGTGCTATGCATTCATAGGTAACGGACCCGGAGATGGCGGATGCCTACTCCATAGTCCTCATTTTGATTTTAACGATGAAGTAATTCCCGTAGGTGCCAGTTACTGGGTGGAACTAGTGAATCAAGTATTAAAGAAATAAGTAACATCACAACAAGCAAAGGACATAACTATGGATACACATCAGAAACTGATAACAGCTGGATTTAAGGCACTAGGAGAAGGCGACCACGAACCACTCATGGGGCTGTTTGACAAAAATGTCCAGTGGACCATCATAGGTAACACCCGATTTTCTGGTACTTACAATGGGATGGAAGAAGTAGCGACTAAGCTCCTGGCTCCTCTCGGCGAGCTTGTCGATGGCCATCTTCACATTACCGTTGATAATTTAATATCTGATGGCGACTATTTGGCTTGTCAGGGGCGTGGAGAATCTAAAACCAAAGCTGGCGGGACATACAATAATACTTATTGCTGGGTATATCGCTGGTCGGGAGACAATATTGTCTCAGTTACCGAATACTTAGATACCGAAGTCTTAACGGCGTCCTTTGGAGCATAATCACGGAATGGAGAGGACCGAGTGCACTGATTGATCAAACATTAAATCGAAAATGCATCACGTCTCCGTCTTTGACAACATATTCTTTCCCTTCAACCCGCAATTTACCTAATTCTCGAGCCTTAGACTCTCCCTTGTGCTCAATAAAATCATGATAGGCAATAACTTCTGCGCGGATGAATCCTCTCTCAAAGTCAGTATGTATCACTCCAGCCGCCTCTGGTGCTAACGAGCCAATAGGAATTGTCCAAGCACGAGACTCTTTAGGGCCGGCAGTAAAATAGCTTTGTAGTCCTAGTAACCGATGGCCTGCCCTTATAACCTGATCTAAGCCTGACTCCTCTATTCCTATATCACTCAGAAATGCAGCTCTTTCATCCTGAGGTAAGGCAGCAATCTCTGCTTCAATCGATGCGCAAAGTACAATACATTCTGCCCCTACTTTTTCAGCATACGCGACTACTGCCGCTGCCTCATCACAACCTTGCAGTTCGTCTTCTGCAACATTAGCCACAAACAATAATGGCTTTGCCGTCAGTAATGCCATCTCTTGCGCGAGAAGTGCAGGAGCACCATCATTCTGTAAGTTACCCGCCCTGATAGCTGTTCCTGCCTCGAGCAAGTCTAAAAGCACTTTGAATGACTCCGTACGTAATTTTTGATCTTTATCACCAGATTTCGCTTGTTTCTCAGCTCGTTCCAATCCCCGCGTACAAGACTCGAGATCAGCTAAAGAGAGCTCAGTCTCAATAATCTCTATATCTGAAATAGGATCAACAGTACCAGACACATGGGTAATATTATCGTCATGAAAACATCTCACAACATGCGCAATTGCCGCTGTTTCTCTAATATGAGCAAGAAATTTATTACCTAACCCTTCGCCTTTAGAAGCACCTGCAACTAGCCCAGCAATATCTACAAATTCCATACTCGAGGGGATCACTTTTTTGGAGCAGGCTATATCTGCAATCGCGCTCAATCGCTTATCAGGGACAACAACTATTCCTATATTTGGCTCTATAGTACAAAAAGGATAATTTTCCGCAGCGATCCCCGCGCTTGTTAACGCGTTAAACAGAGAAGATTTCCCCACGTTAGGTAATCCAACAATTCCGCACTTAAAACCCATTAAATACCCTCGGCTTTTTTCTTTTCTCGAGTGTTCAAACGATTCATCACCTGCGTAAAGGCTCCCGCTCGAATGTCTTCCAAGGAGTCCACTACCCTATCTATAGCTACACAAATTTCATCGCACTCACTTGGTTTAACCGAGCCTAGGACATAGTTCGTAACATCCCAACCTTCAGGAGGTCGCCCTATCCCGATCCGCGCTCGCCTATAACCGTCTGTACCGAGCTCTTGCGTAATACTGCGCAAACCATTATGTCCCCCATGACCACCCCCGTGCTTTAACCGCACAGAACCAACCGGTAGATCCAAATCATCGTGAACTACGAGGATTTGACTTGGTTTAACCTTATAGTATCTAGCAAAGGCAGCGACGCTGCGTCCACTCAAGTTCATATAAGTGGTTGGTTTCAAACCATACATTCCCGCGGCTCCCTTTGCTAAAAGGCCGTGGAAACGAGCTTCCTTTGAAAAGTCAGTCCTTGTCTTTAATGCCCATTCGTCTAACAGCCAGAAGCCGACGTTATGACGGCTTTTTTCATGCTCACTACCAGGGTTGCCTAGCCCGACAACCAGTTCGATTGAGTCAGCTGCGACCATGAAAAAAGCTCAGAGTAAAAACATCTGAGATGACTTTTCTTTTAATCAGGAGTATCGGCGCTTTCATCAGTCTCTGAGGCATCTTCTTCTGGCACATCATCTTCCTGAGTCGGCTCTTCCTCTTCTAGGCGCGGAGCATTAACCTGGACTATGGCAGCTGCACCATCTCCACCATGAAGCATTGCAGTGATTTCCACACCTTCAGGCATAGATAGATCATACATATGCAGAACATCTCCCAAACTTAAGGCCTCGACATCAACCTCAACAAATTCTGGGATACTGGCAGGCAAACAAGTCACTTCGATATCAGCCGCTAAATGCGCAATCACACCACCATCTTGTTTGACACCGACACATAAATCTTCGTTCACAAAATGTATTGGCACTCTGATGTTTAGGGTCTCTGATTCGTTTATCCTGTTGAAGTCCATATGCATTATCACTGGTTTCCAAGGGTGCCGTTGCATATCTTTAATTACTACTTTCTCCTTTTTACCTTCAATAGACAAACCCAGGACCTGCGAGTAAAAGCTTTCGTTAGAGGTCGCTTTTAGCATATCGGAGTGTGATAACTGAATCGAAACCGCATCTTTTTTACCACCGTAGACTATACCCAAGACTTTGCCGGCTTTGCGAAGGCGGCGGCTCGCACCCTTGCCCATCTCGCTGCGAATTTCCGCATTTAAAATAATATCTTCCATTTCGTATTCTCCAAGTAACTATTAATATCCGTCATCCTTCATCCGCGACCAAATGAAAAACAACCCTCTAATCAACAAACATCGAGCTCAACGATTGGCTCGAATTAATTCTACGGATACTCTCCGCCAACAAACCTGCAACTGATAGCTGTCTTATCTTCCCGCATGCAATGGCATCCTCGGTTAACGGGATTGTATCAGTAACCACCAACTCATCTAATGGCGAATTGGTCAAATTAGTTATCGCACTGCCTGAAAGAACGGCATGTGTGCAATAAGCGACTACTTTTTTAGCGCCATTCTCTTTTAGAGCAACCGCTGCACTGCATAAAGTACCCGCAGTATCAACCATGTCATCAACCATCACGCAAGTTCGATCTGCGACATCACCTATTATATTCATGACACGCGTCTCATTGGCCTTAGGACGGCGTTTATCGATAATAGCTAAATCGGCATCATCAAGCCTCTTAGCGATAGCGCGGGCGCGGACCACTCCTCCGACGTCGGGCGAAACCACCATCAGATCGGGATATTCGTGCTTCCAAATATCTCCGAGTAGCACGGGTGAGGCATAAACATTGTCCATGGGTATATCAAAAAATCCCTGAATTTGCTCAGCATGCAAATCAACTGTGAGCAACCTCGTAGTACCAACATTCGAGATCATGTTAGCAACAACTTTAGCTGTAACTGGCACCCGGGCTGAACGCGGCCGCCGATCTTGTCGAGCATAACCAAGATAAGGTACGACTGCAGTAATGCTTTGAGCCGATGCCCGCCTAAGAGCATCAATTAAAATTAACAGCTCCATAAAGTTATCATTGGTTGGCGCGCAAGTAGGTTGTATCACTATAGCATCTCGTCCTCGAACATTTTCTGAGATTTCCACCATAGTTTCTCCGTCACTAAACGAACCAACTACAACTTTCCCTAAGGGAACATTAAGGTAACGCGCCACAGCCGATGCTAGTGATGGATTGGCATTACCAGTGCACAGCATCATTGAATCTTCATTCATTACGGTCGAAACCTCTTCACATAAATATTTAGATTAAGCCGCCCATATGATTCGTTATAGGCGTAGCTTTATGATTCCGCCACATCTTATACTAAGCGGAGACTATTAGCTTCACGAAGCTAAAAAATTGGCTGGGCTGACAGGATTCGAACCTGTGAATGCTGGGATCAAAACCCAGTGCCTTACCGCTTGGCGACAGCCCAATTGTTTAAATTTTTTCCTTCATCGCTTCTCTATGAAGCCTGCTTAATAGTGGGGATTGATTCATCCGTCCCCCACAATGTCCTTTCCACTGCTTAGGCAGTACCTTGAATACATTTTCAGCCGCCAAATCGCTTTCAATACATATAAACACGGCAGCCCCAGTACCACTCATTTTCGCAGCCCCGTATCCAGATAACCAGAAGAGAGCGTCGGCCACCTCCGGATATAAGCGACAAGTTACTGGCTCACAGTCATTATGGCTTAGCTCCAAAGAAAAGTCGTGCATTTTGATTGCCTTGGTATCGCGTGTCAACTCCGAATCACCGAATATTTGTGCTGTTGCAACACTTACTTGAGGAGTAACAACAATAATTGGACCAACATCAGGCTCACAAAAGGATAATTTTTCTCCCACTCCCTCTGCCCAAGCTGCCTGTCCATGAATAAAGATCGGCACGTCCGCACCCAGTCTCAGTCCCAACTCGGCTAGCTCCTCAGTCGGAAGTTCCAAACCCCAAAGATAATTTAACGCAACCAAAACAGTTGCGGCATCTGAGCTACCACCTCCTAAGCCAGCGCCCATTGGAATATTCTTTTTAACTGATATGTCTACGCCGCTTTTGACTGCACAGTGCTTTTGTAGCGATTTAGCCGCCAACACTACCAGATCATCACTCGCATCTACCCCAGGCAACTGAGTTTGTCGGGTAATTACACCATCATCACGAATCATAAAGTCGAGCTGATCATACAGATCTATGAACTGAAATAGAGTTTGGATATCGTGATAGTTGTCAGAACGACGTCCTGTAATATGGAGAAATAGATTTATTTTTGCGGGTGCTGGCCAGCTAGCGGATACGTTCAATCACCTACCTCCCAATCTCTAAATGCTATGCGCGACTCCCGCTCTCCACAGACCACAGAAATCCTCCTCGGCAAATTAGGCTTCCTGGTTTCATAATACCCTGAGATCTCTACATTACATCCGGCTTGAGAGAATCCTACCCACCGACCAACAGAATCAAATACCATATTAGTAGTGGCCTCCGATAGTCTCCGATCGGGAATACCCAGCATCCAATAACGAAAGTGCGAAATAGGCACCGTCCAACCAAACTGAGACTTCAGGAGCGACTCAGGCGTCTTAGCTAAAACTGATTGCCCATCAGAAGTGATCAGCTTCACAACTTTAGTATTTCCTTTTATAACTAGACTCCCTGCACCAAATGGACCCGAGAACTCTAAAGTAAAAATATCCCCCTGCTGACGCCACTTCAGGTCGCCGCTAAATGAGCCTTCATCCGACTTTAGCGAAAAACGAGATGCAAAACTCCAACGGTTCAATGTTGCAACAGCCTCGGCATGCTCGCCTGACAAATTATTCACTTCTTGCGGAGTTACTCGTGTATGGAACATGGAAGTCGAACATGAGCATATTGCACAAAGGCCAACTCCCATTAAACTGGCTCGGATAAAGCCTGTTTTCTTATACAAATCCATAACTTTCCTTAACTTCGCTACCCATACGTCCCGCCAACCCTGACTCTCTACTGTCTATTGTCCAACAAATACAGGAACTAGGTCGAGAACTTTCCCCCAGCTTATATTCGCTATGGATACCAGTCATATGCGCACAAAAAAGCACTACTAACATCAAAGTAGGCTAGGCATACCTGATTGAACTATAATCCAGAGTAAATAGGTTGGCTTAAAGAACAAAGAACTAATTTAAATCAACCTGCTAAATCAAATATTTTTGAGTTCACATCGCGCTAGAACAGGTACTTATTATAACACTATGTCTCTGATTATACTGGGTTTGTCTCACAAAACTGCACCTCTACAGATCAGGGAAAAAGTAGTTTTTGACGATGGCAATTTGCCAGAAGCACTTGCAGAGTTGACCAATCAGCCGGGAATATCAGAAGCTATGATTCTTTCAACCTGTAATAGAACAGAGATTTACTGCTATGCTGAGGGCCTCGCTCAAAATGCCCTAGTGACATGGCTTGCTAAGTTGAAAGGGCTAGAAGCAAATATTATCCTGAAGCATATGTATAGCCTTACTAATCAAGATGCTGTGCAGCACTTACTTAGAGTTGCTAGTGGCCTTGATTCCCTAGTAATTGGTGAGCCTCAAATACTAGGGCAGCTCAAAAAAGCCTATAGAACCGCATTCGAAGTTGGAACGCTTGGAAAATTTTTAAATCGGTTACTGCAGTTTTCTTTTTCCTCGGCCAAAGAAACGAGGACAGAAACAAAAATCAACAACTCTCCTGTGTCAATTGCCTACGCAGCGGTAAAACTTTCACAGCAGATCCATGGAGATCTTAGCAAAAAAACTGCTCTTTTGGTGGGGGCTGGAGAAACTATCTCACTGGTGGCTAGTCATTTAGTAAGCTCAGGACTACGAAACCTTATTGTCGCGAATCGCTCTTTTACTAGGGCCTCAGTCCTTGCCAAGAAATATGCTGGCGAAGCAATAACCTTAAGCTTGGTTCCAAATAGGCTCCATGAGGCGGATATAGTGGTGTCGTGTACAGCCAGCCGCTCGCCCATCATCACTAAGAAATCAGTTCAACTATCAACTGATAAACGGGAGGGGAAACCAGTCTTCATAGTAGATCTAGCCGTCCCGCGAGATGTTGAGCCTGAGGTAGATAATCTGCAGAATACTTTTCTATACACTGTGGACGATTTCGAATCCGTGATCTCGGAAAACCTCAAACTAAGAAAAGATGCTGCTGCAGTCGGAGAAGAAATGATCCATATGCAAGTGCAAGAATATATGGGGTGGCTAGAGTCTCAAACAGCGGCCGAAACGATCAGAGAGTTCAGAGAATATGCGCAAAACCTTAAAGAAGAAGCCTTGGAGCAAGCTCGCTCCAGTCTAAATAGTAAGCCAGCCGACAAAGTAATAGAACAGTTAGCTACGACCCTTACGAACAAGTTGATACACCGCCCTACAATAGCGCTTCGAGAAGCACACCTGCAAACCAATGACCTTCAGGTTGCTAGAAAAATTCTTGGGCTAAATGAAAACTAATAATTGTTATGAAAAAATCCTTACTCCAGAAGCTAGAAAGTGTATCCGACCGGAAAGTCGAGGTAGAGGAGATGCTAGCCACTCCTCATATTATTAAAGATCAAGCACAATTTAAAGCGCTCTCAAAAGAACATGCCGAGATAGCCCCTCTAGCAGGCTGGTTTGAGAAATATACGGAGATGCAAGCCGAGGTAACTAGCGCATTAGAGCTTGCACAAGAACAAGATGCACAAATGCGCGAAATGGCAAACGAAGAACTACTAAAGGTAAAAGCAGCATTAGCTAATATTGAGCGAGAGGTTCAAACTTTACTTATCCCAAAAGACCCAAATGATGAAGCCAGCGTATATCTTGAAATCCGCGCAGGCACTGGTGGAAATGAGGCTGGGATATTTGTTGGAAATCTTTTGCGCATGTATTTACGCTATGCAGAGAAACAACAATGGCAAACCGAAATTATTAGCGCTAGTGAGTCGGAAGCTGGCGGCTATAAGGAGGTCGTAGCTCTAATTGATGGGAAAAACGTGTTCTCCAAACTAAAATTCGAGTCGGGGGCCCATAGAGTTCAGCGTGTGCCAGAAACTGAGTCTCAGGGTAGAATACACACATCAGCGTGTACAGTTGCAATTATGGCACAAGTTGATGAAGCAGAAATTGAAATCAACCCCAGTGACTTGAGAATAGACACGTTCAGGGCATCTGGAGCAGGGGGTCAACACATAAACAAAACCGATTCTGCGATCCGAATAACCCACCTCCCAACCAACGTCGTAGTTGAGTGTCAGGATGAACGCTCCCAACACAAAAATCGTGCGCGCGCACTTAGTTTGCTGCAATCGAGACTGCTACAAGCAGAGCGCGACAGGATAGACTCGGAACAAGCTTCTACCCGGAAGAGATTAGTAGGCAGTGGGGACCGCTCGGAAAGAATAAGAACCTATAACTATCCTCAAGGGCGTGTTACGGATCACAGAATCAATCTCACAATATATAAACTTGATGAAGTTTTAATCGGGGATCTAGATCTGGTAATCGCCCCCTTGGTCAGGGAACATCAAGCGGAACTAATTGCAGGAATGCAAGCAGAATAAATGCGGCAAACCAACAACATAGCTACGCTGTTGCAGCAAAGTACCCATCTGCTGACCAAGAGCCTAACTCCGCGATTAGATGCTGAAGTCATATTAGCCTCAGCTCTAAAAACTAATAGAACTTGGCTGTATGCCAATAGCGATTCCATAGTATCTCCCGAAGAAACAGCTGCTTACTTAGTAAAAGTAAAAGAACGAGGCAAAGGTGTACCGGTACCCTATATAACCGGATGCTGCGAATTTTGGTCATTACCTCTAAGCATAACACCCGATGTTCTGATCCCTAGACCGGAAACAGAGCTTTTAGTGGCGATGACACTAGAGATCATAAAACGTTCACCATCTCGACTTTCAATGGCAGATCTTGGAACAGGAAGTGGAGCGGTGGCGCTTGCCGTGGCTAGCGAGACGGACCAACCAATGATCGCTGCTACTGATCTATCTCTCTCGGCACTGAGAGTAGCAAAGCGCAACCTACATCAACTAGATTATAAAAACGTAATAGTGTTAGCCGGTTCTTGGCTAAATCCCTTCGGGCGCAAAAGTCTGGATATTATAGTCGCAAACCCTCCATATATAGGGCGTGAAGAAAGCCATCTGACTGATGCTGCTATTAAGTTTGAGCCGGCAATAGCGCTTTTTTCAAAAAATGACGGAATGCAAGAAATCGACTGTATAATCGTTCAGGCAAGTAAGTGCCTTAAGCAAGATGGTTGGATTTTACTAGAGCATGGGTTCCAACAAGGGAAAAAAGTGCGGAGCAGTTTAGAACACAATGGCTATTCTCAAATACATACAGAAAAAGATCTTAATCAATGCGAGCGGATAACACGAGCCCGTATGAGCTAATGGATATATCTAATGGATGATGATTTACTGCTCCGTTATAGTCGGCAAATACTCCTGCCAGAAATTGATATTAATGGTCAGAGCCTTCTAGCAGAGTCGACAGTAGTGATTATAGGAATTGGCGGTCTGGGATCACCTATCTCTATGTATCTAGCCGCGGCAGGCGTGGGGAACTTAGTGCTTGTCGATCACGACGTGGTCGAACTATCAAACTTACAGCGACAAATAGTGCATTCGACACAAGATCTAGGGAAAAATAAAGTCGTATCGGCTAAAGATAGACTCCTAGCTCTTAACCCTAACGTGAAAGTCAAAATTATTCCCAAAATGTTAGAGAAAACTGATTTCAATAAACTATTCTCTAGCGTAGATGCAGTAGTCGATGCGACCGATAACTTTGAGTCTAGATTTGAAATCAACAGGCAGTGTGTTAAACACAGTAAACCATTAATATCTGGCGCCGCAATTCGTTTCGAGGGACAGGTGACGGTTTTTCAGACAAGTATCAATAGTCCTTGTTATCGATGTTTATATAATGATGACATCACTACCGCCGAAAACTGTATCGAGACTGGGGTAATCGCGCCTTTACTGGGAATTATAGGGAGTATACAAGCTCTAGAGACTTTAAAAGTGCTCACAAATACAGGAGTCTCTCTAGACGGTAGATTGCTATTGCTCGATGCTCTTGGAATGGAGTGGCAAACAATGAAGTTTAAGAAGGATCCTAAATGTCCTGTATGTTCAACCAGAAGCCCATCAGCCACCTAACTGAATTACGCAATTAAATATGAATAAATTTAGTTTCTTAATCTGCGCAGTCATAATGACTCTTCCGCTGCAAAATTTATTTTCAGCAGATAGAGCCTATGTCATCGATAAGCTCCTAGTTGGCATCTATGAGAAAGAAGATCTAAATAGCACAATCGTAAAAATCATATCCACTGGGACTGAATTAGAAGTGATACAGAAAACAGATCAATTCGCACTAGTTGTTGACCCTACGGGCGCAAAGGGATGGATAGACAAATCCTACCTAATGGCTGAACCAACGTCAGAAATGATCTTAAACAAACTGATAAGGGAAAATACAAAAAATGTTACGTCGAATTCAAAAACGGTAGGCTCAGGAGAAACCTTAGCTGCGTTGAAAAAAAGTAATACCAAATTAAAAGCTAAGCTTGCAGGAGTGCTGCCTGAAGCAAAGAAATGTGAATCTAAGCTATCTATTCTAGAAAAAGAATCTACTCAAATGCGACAAGAGCTAAGCACAGAGTGTTCTAGTATTGGCTCTTCTGCCACGTGGACTAAAAACGATTATATGGCGATTGAATCCGCACTAGAAAAAGCCAATATACAGATAAAGAAGCAGAACTTAATAAAAGATACAAAAATAAACTTACAGTTAGTTCTTATAGTTATTCAGCATTACTGGATATCATTAATGATCCTGGTAATGCTGATAACAGCAGCTGCTTTTGGCGCAGGGGCTTATATGTTTGACGTGATATCTCGCAAACGACATGGAGGCTATCGCCTTTAATGAAAATTGCCACATGGAATGTGAACTCTATTCGGGCTCGTCTTGATCAAATCACAGATTGGCTCGCAATCAATAATATTGACATACTGGCCATTCAAGAAACCAAAGTACAAGACAAGGATTTTCCCTTAGATGCGTTCAACGAACTTGGCTACAATTGTTCATTCTATGGTCAAAAATCGTATAATGGAGTTGCATTCTTGGCGAATTCAAACATCGAGCTGCTTGCGAACAACATCCCCTCCTTTGAAGATCCTCAATGCCGTGCTTTAGCGGTAAATATTGATGGCGTTACCCTAGTTAATTTGTATGTCCCTAATGGCTCAGAAGTAGGGTCGGAAAAGTACAGCTATAAAATCTCATGGCTGAACGCTTTAAACGTCTGGCTATCAGGACTTTTAAAGTCTCACTCAAACGTAATAGTTCTCGGAGATTTCAATATAGCCCCAACAGATGATGACGTACACGATCCTTCTGGATGGAAAGGAAAAATACTATGCAGTGACGAGGAACGCTCTCAACTAGAAGCCATTACTCGATTAGGCCTGAAAGACTCGTTTAGAAGCTTCCCCCAGGAGCCAGAAATTTTTTCTTGGTGGGATTACCGCGCGGGTGGCTTCCAACGAAACAGAGGGCTTAGGATAGATCTTATATTAAATAGCCAAAGCCTTGATGATAGGCTGGTAGCCTGTTCGATTGATCCCACCCCTCGCAGAAATACTAGACCCTCAGACCACGCCCCAGTTATTTTGGAAATAAAGTAAATATGCCCCTATATTTATATATCAGAGCGATTAGCTTCCTCAAAACCTATACGCTAATTTAAAGATAAGGTTGCAATCTAAGACATCCGAAACTAAACTCCCCGAACCAAGAATGTCTCGTTGAGAAAAAAATGAAAGAAGCAATACACCCTAATTACCATACGATAAGCGTCACTTGCAGTTGTGGCAGCACTTTCGAAACGCAGTCGACCTACTCTGAAGAAAAATTACATCTAGACGTCTGCTCGTCATGTCACCCCTTTTACACTGGGCAACAGAAGATCGTCGACACTGCTGGCAGAGTCGACAAATTCAACAAGCGCTACGGGAAAGGTGCCAAATAATAAGCTCAGCTAGGGTTATTCTCAGCGGAGCTAAACAACCATTCCTCTATCGTGCACCAAGCACTCTCGATACCCTGATGCTTGGTAGCAGAAAATAACTGGGCTGAAATCACGTCAGAAGACTCAGAGATACGGCGGTTCACCTTACTTAAAACATTAAGGCCCTCTCCACGACTCACCTTGTCCGATTTGTTAATCAAAATCAACATCGAAACGTCACATGACGAACACCACTCTATCAGAACCTCTTCCTGAGGCTTTAAAGGGTGTCGTACATCCATTAACATGACCAGACCTGCCAAAGATTTTCTGGTCTCAAGATAGTCGGGCAGCTCCTGCTCCCAATGAGATCTCAAGCTTTTAGCGACCTTTGCATACCCAAAACCTGGAAGATCCATCAAGCGTCTCTGAGAATCGAGATTAAAAACCACTAGATGTTGAGTACGGCCTGGAGTTCTGCTAGTGCGCGCTAAATTTTTTTGCCCGCAGAGCACATTTAGTGCACTAGATTTACCACTATTCGACCGGCCGGCAAAAGCCACCTCGTAACCTTCATCACTTGGGAGCAAACTGCATCTAGGCACGCTCATTTGGAACGATGCCTGTTGCAATAGGGCTCTAGTTTTTGAAAAGGCTTCTGTGTCTATGTGAGTACTCTCTTTTTGAGTAAATTATAACATCTGATGCAAATATTATTTAGATCATCCGATGATCCAAGTATATAATAGGCGATACATAATCAACCGAGAGTTATTCGAATGTATCAAAGGAAATTTTTCCTTCGCCTTTTAGTCATATTTTTATTTGCTACCACACAAAACGTGTACGCAGATGGAGCTGAAAAAGCTGCCGTTTGTGGAGCATGCCACGGCGCTGACGGGAATAGCTTAAATCCAGTTTGGCCAAGCCTTGCTGGCCAAGGGGTAGATTATACTGTCAAGCAACTAAAGGCTTTTAAGTCTGGAAAACGTCAAAATGGACTTATGTCCCCGATGGCAATGAGCTTAAGCAACGAGGATATGTTGGATATTGCCCTATATTATGAAAAACAGCCCCTCATAATTAAATCTGTGGCCGCAGACGAAATAGAAGACGCCGAAAAATTGTATCGAGGTGGGGACAAGGCTCGAGGTATACCAGCGTGTATGTCCTGTCACGGACCAAATGGTGCTGGAAATCCTGCCGCCAAGTATCCTGCGATTCGCGGACAACATGCTGAATACACAGCGGATCAATTGCAACAGTATGCAAACAAGTCGCGCACCACTGATCAACAACAAATGATGAGAATGGTAGCAGAAAAACTTACTGAAAAAGAGATGCGTCAATTAGCGACTTATGTGTCCGCTCTCCGCTAGGCGTGATTAAAAAATATGCGCTCTGAGAAAATGTTAATGACCACACGAGCTTTAGGCGCATTCCTGCTGGTGTTAGTCGTTGCATCAGCAATATCAGCCACCGACAAATTTGTTGCTGGCAAAGACTTTGAGCAAATTTCTCCTAGCGTAAAAACCCAAGCGACAAAGGGGAAGGTAGAAGTTATCGAGTTATTTTGGTACGGATGCTCCCACTGCTTTGCATTCGAGACCGAAATCTCAGTATGGGAAAAACAAAAATCAGGATTTATAGAATTTCGGCGAGTACCAGCAATCTTTGACAGAAAATGGGCTAGCCATGCGCGGGCTTACTATACCGCTGAAAAACTAGGACTTACGAAAATTGTGCACCCGAAACTGTTCGCGGCCTTGCACACAGAGAAGCAAACAATCTACACAGAAACCGAGCTCGCTGATTTCTTTGAAAGCATAGGTGTGGGGAAGGAAGATTTTACCGCTGCCTACACTTCTTTCGAAGTAGATACCCTTACTAGAAAAGCAATGGCGCTAACAAGAAGCTATGGCATCGGGGGCGTGCCTTCTATGATTGTTGCCGGAAAATTTCGCTCAAGCGTAAGACATGCGGGATCTTCTAAAAACCTGCTAAATGTAGTCGACTTTCTAGCTCACCGAGAGCTAAAGATGGGCACCAATTTATCACCCTAGCTAATGTGCGACACTCCAGCTTCTAAACGAGACATCGCAGTGATAGAAAGTTCATCAAACTGTCATGTAGCGAACGCATACTCGTTCTCCCTTTAACCCTTTTTATATTCCTGCTTGGAGGTTTTGTCTAATGATTAAACGTCTTCTCTCCGTTATTGCAACTACACTAGTATTGTCTAGTTCACTCAGTGCGCTTGAAGTAGATTCTGGAATACAGAGTTATCAAAAAGAGCCTGGTATATCAGGGAATCTAAATAGCGTAGGTTCAGACACGCTGGCTAACCTTATGACTCTTTGGGCAGAAGGTTTCAGAATATTCTACCCAAATGTTAATATTCAAATACAAGCTGCAGGCTCTTCTACTGCGCCTCCCGCACTGACTGAAGGCACGGCAAATACTGGTCCGATGAGCCGGAAAATGAAATCAAAGGAAATGGCAGCTTTCGAAACTAGACACGGCTACAAACCAACGGCTATACCTGTAGCAATCGACTCTCTTGCTATCTTCGTAAACAAGGACAATCCTATTAAAGGGATGAGTATCATGCAGGCAGATGCTATCTTTTCTGCAACCAGAAGATGTGGTGCAGTAAGTGATATCAAAACTTGGGGTGAAGTCGGTTTAACTGGTGATTGGACAAACAGAAATATTCAGGTATATGGTCGTAACTCTGTCGCAGGCACCTATGGCTATTTCAAGAAGAAAGCTCTTTGCAAAGGCGACTTTAAAGATAGCGTAAACGAGCAACCCGGTTCTGCTTCTGTTGTTCAAGGGGTCACAAAATCTCTTAATGGAATCGGATACAGTGGCATCGGTTACCGGACATCTGGAGTCAAAGCTATCGCTTTGTCGAAAAAAGGAACCAAGTACATCGAACCTACGTCCGATAACGCTATAGCAGGGATTTATCCTCTTGCACGCTTCTTATACGTATATGTAAATAAAGCCCCTAATAAACCTCTTCCTCCTCTTGAACGAGAATTCATGAAAATGGTACTTAGCAAAGAAGGGCAAGAAGTTGTTATAAAAGACGGCTACATTCCTTTACCTGAAGTTGTCGTCAGGAAGTACCTTGCAACTTCGCTAGCTAAATAAAAAATAAGTCGTGTTTTCGGCATGGAGTAGTCGCAGCTTTTTTCATGAGCATTCCTCAAAATTATTAGCTACACTGCATTGGATTAACATTCCTGAACGCGAGTACCGATGAATCTAAAGTATGATGTAGTCATAGTAGGCGCAGGAGCTGCGGGATCTATTTGTGCCAGCGAAGCTGGAGAGCGAGGACGTCGTGTAAGATTAATTGATCATTCAAAAAAATTTGGGGAAAAAATCAGAATTTCCGGTGGCGGACGTTGTAATTTCACCAATATTCACTGTGGACCCGAAAATTTTATTTCGTCAAACCCTCACTTCTGTAAATCAGCTCTAACGCAATTTGACTCAAAAAGCTTTACTGATATTTTAGATGCTGCCAAAATTCCTTATCACGAAAAACACTCTGGCCAATTATTTTGCGACAATAGCTCACGAGATATTCTAAATCTTCTGCTTCAAAAAATTACTGAAAACAAAGTAGATCTTTCACTAGGAGAATCGGTCACTAAAATCGACAAAACTAACGATGGATACCGCATATATACGGATATAGCCTCTTATTCATGTACCTCGCTAGTTATAGCAACTGGTGGACTTTCAATCCCAAAGATTGGCGCAACTAAGTTTGGTCATGAAATAGCCCTGCAATTTGGTCACTCTCTTGTCTCCACAAAACCTGGTTTGGTGCCGCTTACATTCGATACGGCATTATTGACGCATTGTGCAGATCTTTCAGGCATAGCTGTCGAAGCAATAGTCAGCTGCGAAGGACACTCTTTTTCCGGTGGTTTACTTTTCACGCATCGAGGACTCAGTGGGCCATCGGTTCTACAAGCATCTTCATACTGGCAGCCCAACAAACCTGTCACAATAAACCTAGCGCCACTAAGCGGTGACAGTCAGAAATTAAATTTATACAACCTATCGAAGCCTAATAAATTGGTGAAAAATATCTTGGGCCAGTTAATTCCCCAAAGACTTGCGACGTCTATCTGTGCACAAATGAATTTAGATAAGAGATTAGGAGAAGCTACTGAAACTTTGATTGCATCGCTAGATGAAAGAGTGTGCGCTTGGACTGTTTGTCCTACAGGGACTGAAGGTTATCGCACTGCGGAAGTTACGGTAGGCGGTGTAGATACCTCTAATCTATCGTCGAAAACCATGGAGTCGTCGATACACCAAGGGCTTTACTTTATTGGAGAAGTAATCGATGTCACTGGTCATCTAGGCGGGCACAACTTTCAGTGGGCATGGTCTTCGGGTTGGGTAGCAGGAAAAAATGCCTGAACTGGCTAAGTGTTCAGAAACCATCTTAATCCTAACGGGATATCGATCGGATGCCCTATTGAATCGGAGTCTTTCTAGTCATCCCACGATTGAAGAGCTGTAACTTCATGAGCATGATATCTCACTGCATCGATAATAAATCCCCTAGGGGAAAGACAGAAAGCAGCACAAGCCTACCTTCATTAGGGCATGACATATTGCCTGTTAAAGCGTTCTTAATTCTAGCCATAACAAAAATTTTATAAGGCCTATAGTCCTTGGAAATTTTTCGCTATAATACGGCTTGATCAATTAGCCAATCTTTTGAGAGTATCTAATGAATAATAATGAAGACGAAATATTCGTTCGCAATTTTTCTCTAGTTTTAGCAGGGCTTTTAGTAATTGGGTTGATAGCTTTTATATTAGCTAATGTGGTAACTGAAAAATTTGCCGGTGCATCAGGCGACAGTGAAATCATCGCGGAGCGAATCGCTCCTGTGGGCGCTCCGAATACGAGTGAGGCCGCAATAGTTTTCGAAACTTCCAAAAACGCAAATGCAGGAGCGCCAAAAACTCCTAAAGAATCTATGGCAGAAGTAGAAGACGGAAAAGTAGTTTACGATAAAGTTTGCACTGTCTGTCATGCTCAAGGAATTGCAGGGGCACCAAAATTTGCCGATATATCTGCTTGGTCAAGCAGACTAGCGAAGGGGAAACAGGCTTTATATGCAAATGCTATCAACGGTTATATGGGCGATGCAGGATATATGCCGGCCAAAGGCGGTGACATGAAACTACACGATGACTCCGTTCGCGCCGCAGTAGACTATATGTTAACAAGCTTAGAAAACTAATTATTAAGCTCTCGTAAAATTGACTGGTAAGACTCCTCTGTAGCTTTGTTAAAACTGGCACGGCGGGCTCTGAATTCTGTGTACGAATTTAGTACTTTCATGAACTTCTCATCCTTTTCCGCCTCTTCGCGTAGCACCTCCCTAGTCAGCTTTGCTAGATGCAGAGTAACTTCCTTCGGAAATTCGAGAACTTGAATATGGTCTTTGTTTTTTAGTGAGTTAAAAGCATCCATATTTCCCACTTCTGACAAGCCATACATGTAAAGGCTAGCTGATGCAGCTGCGGCTTCAACGATTGTCTTTAAGTCTGCGGGCAAATCAGCCCACGCATTAGAATTTATGATTAGCTCCAGTTGAGTCCCGGGCTCATGCCAACCAGGGTAATAGTAATATTTCGCAGCACGGTCAAGCCCAAATCTCAGATCATGAAGAGGCCCTACCCACTCGGTTGCATCTATCGTCCCTCTTTCTAAAGCCGTGTATATTTCCGCTGCGGATAAAAGGACCGGATTACCACCCGCTTTGGCTAAAACTTTTCCTCCCAACCCAGGAATTCTCATTTTAAGGCCTTTGAGATCCTCGATGGTGTTAATTTCTTTGTTGAACCATCCGCCCATCTGTATGCCTGTATTCCCTAAAGGGAAAGGCACAATTCCAAAAGGCTCGTAAAGTTCTCGCCAAAGCCCAAGGCCTTCGCCACTATAAATCCAAGCCCATGCCCCATTTTGCATCATGCCAAAAGGTACTGTGCTTAAGAACTGAGCAGCAGGAACTTTCCCTGCCCAATAATAAGAAGCTCCGTGTCCCATCTCTACGGCCCCCTGAGATACTGCATCAAAAGTCTGTAAGGCAGGAACCAACTCACCCCCTGCGTAAACTTTGATTCTCAGACGGCCACGACTCATTAACTCTACATCACGAGAAAATTTATGAACCGTATCTTGATTAATCGGCAAATTAGGAGGCCAGGCGGTTACCATCTTCCAATTGAAAACTCTATGGTCTTCTGCGTCCTCTGCAGCTGCGGTGTTCTCAGACTCCACTCCACATCCGCTCAGGACAAGAGCCAAAACAAAGCTCAGAGAAAATAGTATTTTTTGCATCTTACCCATAAACAGCACCTTTCCTATATTTTTTTTAGCCCCGCATAACCCAACACTAGCCACTTTACCCCTTTGTCTTGAAAGTTGACCTGCACTCGAGCATGTTCACCCTGGCCCTCAACTTGCAGAACGACCCCTTCTCCAAATGCTTTATGGAGGACAGGCTGTCCCAAGCGAAAATTAGGGTCGTGCGGAGTTTTTCCAGATTTTAAAGTGGGTTTCAGCTTCTGTGTTGCATAGAAATTTCCACCCACTCTTACATTTTCAATGGCCTCTAACGGAAGTTCACTAATGAATCTAGAAGGCTGAGGATAATAATCAGCACCATGCAATCGGCGGGACTGTGCGTTGGTAATGACTAACTTTCTCATTGCGCGAGTAATTCCAACGTAGCAAAGTCGTCGTTCTTCTTCAAGCTGGGCTGGGTCTCCTGAAGAACGCTGATGTGGAAACAAGCCTTCTTCAACACCGACAAGAAAAACCAACGGGAATTCCAGGCCTTTTGCGGAATGTAATGTCATTAATTGAACGCAGTCAGCATCCTTAGAGGCCTGGTTCTCTCCTGACTCTAGTGCCGCCTTAGATAAAAATGCATCCAGTAATGAAAGCCCTTGATCCTCGGCGCTAGGGACAAAATCTCTGGCCGCCTCAATCAATTCGTCAAGATTCTCAACCCGATCAAAACCTCGCTCACCTTTTTCTTTTTTATAGTGCTCAACGAGCCCACTTAGGGTTATGACGGCCTCTAACAAAGCAGACAAATCGACATCGGAGAATGTTGAGCTCATCCGGTCAATCAGGTCCCTAAATCGCTGAAAGCTTGCTAAAGCTCTGGGCGAAAAAAGATTTGCATCAATTTGGCGCTGCATTGCTTCCCACAGAGTAATTTCGCTGCTTCTCGCAATCAACCGAAGTTCATCTAATGTACGCTGACCTATTCCCCGTGGCGGAAAATTTACTATCCGCTCAAATGCAGCATCGTCACTACGAGAGTTAGCTAGACGCACATAAGCTAATGCATCTTTTATCTCCGCGCGCTCATAAAACTTAAAACCTCCGTACACTCTATAAGGTAAATCTGTTTGTCGCAACGAATCTTCAAGTACGCGCGATTGAGCGCTCACACGATAGAGAATAGCGCAATCAGAGAGCTTCCCATATTTGTCGCACCACTGGCTAATCTTTTCTGTTACGAATCTAGATTCATCCACTTCGTTATAAGCGGTATACAAAGATATACTTTCACCAGCTACATCTTCGGTCCATAACTCTTTACCGATTCGGGTAGGATTATTGCTTATCAAAGCATTTGCCGCATCAAGGATATTGCGAGTGGAGCGATAATTTTGCTCAAGACGAATCATTTCATGCTTAGCGAAGTCTCGTCGAAATCGTTGCATGTTCTCAACCTCAGCACCGCGCCAACTATAAATAGATTGATCGTCGTCACCAACTGCATAAAACTGACTCTCTCCCCCCGAGAGCTGTCGAAGCCATGCATATTGAATAGCATTGGTGTCCTGAAATTCATCAACCAAAATATGTCGAAATCGCATTTTATAATGCCGCAACAAACTAGGCACGTTAACCCACAGCTCGTTAGCTCTCAAAAGTAGCTCGGCAAAGTCAACTAAGCCTGACCTCTCACATGAAACCTCATACGCTTCATAAATTTTAACCATTGTCCTCGTTGAGCTATCACCATAGTCATCAACATCCTTCGGGCGCTCTCCTCGATCTTTACAACCGTTAATAAACCATTGCACTTCTTTAGCAGGATATTCTTTATCGTTTAAACGAAGATCTTTAATCATTCTTTTTACCAGACGTAGTTGATCGTCCGAGTCGATGATTTGAAATTTTTCTGCTAACTTCGCTTCCCTCCAATGAAGCCTAAGTAATCTGTGAGCGATGCTATGGAAAGTCCCTACCCAAATCGATGTGACTTCAAACTGCGTCAACCCTGCTATCCGAGAACGCATTTCTGCTGCCGCTTTATTAGTAAACGTCACAGCAAGAATGCTGCTAGGGGATGCCAAACCTGTTTCTAGACACCAAGCTACCCGGTGCACTAGTACTTTAGTTTTGCCACTGCCTGCACCAGCTAAAACCAACAGCTGAGGCGCCTCGGATGTAACGGCATCTCTCTGTTTTTCGTTCAATACGTCTAAGATCGGATCACTTGCCATCATTAAGCCAATAAATTTAATAAACTGGAGCCTGTATAAACCCTATAGGCAAATCGAGGCGGTTAAGATCAAATACGATTTAGCATCCGAATGCCAGAAAGGTTACGATAGGATACATGTATTCTAACAAAAATCAGAACTTTAATAACCCTGATGTTTTAAGCGAAGTTGCAGAAAAAGTGCTTCGCATTGCTAAACAAAAAGGATTAACCGAAATTGAAATCTCTCTATTTGGAGGGGAAGGTGTTGAAACCTCCGTGCGGGATAATACCTGTGAGTCAATTGAGCATCAAAAAGACAAAAGCATTGCTATCACTGTTTATCAGAGTGGAAGAAAAGGCACCGCAAAAAGCTCTGATTTTTCTACTAGCTCAATTAATAGCACAATCGAGTCGGCCGCAACTATAGCAGGGTATAGCGAAGTCGATCCCTATGCGGGACTTATAGAAAAAAGATACTTGTGTAATAAAGCAATCAATCTAGATCTAGATTATCCCTGGGATATAGAAATAGACGAAATGGTTCAAATTGCTGCGCGAGCTGAAATCTCTGCCCTAGATGCCAGTGCAAAGACTCTTAAGTCGGATGGGGTGCATCTAAGTAAATATCGTGGAGCAAAAGTCTACGCTAATAGTTTGGGGTTCAATCAGGGCTACCAAAGTACGCGACATAGTCTTAGTGCCATCATGATTGCCGAGAACGGGCCTAATGAAAAACAAAAAGGGTATTGGTCTTCGTCACACAGAGACCCGACAAAACTCATGAGCCCTGAAGAGATTGGAGCTCTATCCTGTCGACGCGCGGAAGGAAAACTAAACGCTAAAAAAATACCAACTGGCCAATATGCAATCGTGTTTGAACCTCGCGTCAGCGCAGGTATTTTTGGTCATGTGCTCAGTGCGCTCTCGGGGAAAGCCCAGTATGAAAAAAACTCTTTTTTAGCAGATTCTCTAGGAAAAATAGTGCTCCCGACTTTTATCTCTATCTCCGAAGACCCACATTTGCAAACAGGCCCAAGCAGTGCTCCTTTTGACAGCGATGGAATGGGTACGATGCAAAAAGATTTTGTCCGCCACGGGTGTGTGAAAAATTACGCATTAAGCGGCTACGCTGCCAGAAAACTGAAAATGGAGCCAACAGGAAATTCTGGAGGATGCTTTAACATTGCGGTTAATGGAGGGGACTATAGCCAAAAAGAACTCATCCAGGCTACTAGGTCTGGCCTTCTTATCACCGACTTGATGGGGTTCGGGGTTAACCTACTGACAGGGGACTATTCAAGAGGCGCTTCCGGCTATCTTATAGAGAATGGGGAGCTTGTCCATGCAGTGGAAGAAATCACGATTGCCGGGAATCTCAAAAAAATGCTAATGGGAATTACTCAAATAGGAAATGATGAAGACATAGAGGCATCGATAAAAGTTGGCACTCTTTGTATCGACAGCATGACGGTTGCCGGAGGGTGAGGCTCAGCGTAGAACGCATTCTTTATCCTTCAAATTCGTAATGCGTACTATACAAATGAGAGTAAACCCCTTTTTTACTTAGTAACTCATCATGTGTTCCTGTTTCTAAAATGGTTCCTTTATCTATCACAACTATACGATCAGCTTCAATTACTGTTGATAACCTATGTGCCACCACAAGGTTTGTGCGTCCATACCTTAGGCTCTTCAAGGCCTGTTGGATAAGACTTTCTGCCTCATTATCAAGGGCAGCTGTCGCCTCATCCATAATTAAAATAGGAGCATCTTTGAGGAACGCTCTAGCTATTGCTATCCGCTGCTTTTGTCCTCCCGAAAGCCGAGACCCATTTTCTCCGACAGTTGTTTGCATCCCATCGGAAAACTGACCAGCAAATGCTAAAACTTGCGCTTTTTCTGCCGCATACAATATCTGCTCTTCAGTAGCCGCACGGTTCGCCCCATATGCAATGTTGTTATATATTGTATCGTTAAACAGCACGATATTTTGGCTCACATATCCTATATTTGATCGCAAACTGTCCAAAGAAAAATCTTCTATGTTTATCCCATCAAGACTAATGACTCCATTTGAAGGCGCATAGAATCTTGGCAAGAGATTCACCAGAGTCGACTTCCCACCTCCAGATTTACCAACAAATGCTACGGTCTCCCCAGGCCGAATAGTCAGAGAAATTTTTGTAAGTACTTCTTGCCCATCATAACGAGCAGAAATGTCTGCAAACTCGATTTGCCCTTGAACTTTTCCACAGACTCGCCCCTCGTTGTTTTCAACTGGCGTATCAATCAACGTAAATACCGACTTCGCAGCGGCCATTCCTCGTTGCAAAAATTCATTGGCCCCAGCTAACCGTTTAATGGGCGGCAAAAGTAGAGCCGTCGCAGTTACGAAAGAAACGAAGTCTCCTCGTGTCATTGCCGAATCAGTAGCTTCTTTTAAAGCAAGCATGATTAAAATCGAGATTCCGGTTGCTACTATTAGCTGGATCAAAGGCACGACCATGGCACTAGAGCGGACCACTTTCATCTGAAATTTTCGAGCATGATGAACGGCACGTAAAAACCGGCTACCTTCATGTGAATAACCACTGTAAATTTTTATTTCGCGGTGCCCTTTAATAGCTTCTCCAGCGACTTCATTTAATTCGCCTATCGAGTCTTGCAGACGAGAACTCATATTACGCATCTTTTTTGAAACACGACGGACAACAATAGCTATTAAAGGAGCGAAAAAAATCAGGAATATCGTTAGCCGCCAATTCAAATAAGTCAGGTAGCCCAACAAAACCAAAACTACTGCAGAATCTTTTACAGCAACCGTTATGACTCTCGTTGAAGCCTCAGCAACTTGCGTCACATCAAAAGTAAACTTCGATATCAAGTTACCAGTTCCCGATTTGTCATAAAAACCTGCAGGTTGCCTGATTAACGCATCGAACATCCGCATTCTTAAATCACAAATAGTTGTCTGTGCGACCCAGTTTAAACTAACCGTCGCGATGTAGCTTAATACTCCGCGAACAAAAAAAAGCGTTATCAATACTAGCGGGATGTGAAGAGCCAAAGAGCCTTGAGTCTCACCAAAGTCACCGTCAATTAAAGGCTTCACGAGGGCCGGCAAAATCCACTCAGTGGAGGCTAGCCCAATCATTGCGACTATAGATAAGGCGAACACTTTCCAATGTGGTTTAACAAAAGCAAGAAGCCGAACATATATTTTAGACGTGTCTGAATGGAATACCTGCATTTACGAGCCCTACCCCTAACGGTTTTTGTACAAACCTATCATCTCTAGACGCTTTTTGCCGCCCATTCTTTTATTGTCGACACAACATGCGCATCAGAAAACTCTTTCACAACTATTGGCATCAAAGAGAACCCTGATAATGCGATCTCAGCTGCTAGCCTAGATCCTAAAACCAGCGTCTGCACATCGAAAAGCCAGATAAGATCGTCTGTCATTATTTTACTTACAAGAATGTCTAAAGCTTGTTTACTGGCAATTACAAGAAGATCTGGAGCAGGGCTAGAATCTAGCTTTTGAAGCAGGTCTCCCTTGATTTCACGCCTGACATAACAGCTCAGGTACTCGACTATATATCCTCGGCTCTCTAAACCTCTGCGCAACAACTCACGACCTCCGTTTCCACGGAAAATGACCACCGTCTTAGGAATGCAGGTGCGTTGCAACTCTAATAACTCAAGCAATCCTTCAGAATTGTAAGAAGTCCTAGGGATGATACAACCGCTTACACCCATGTTTTTAAGGGTCTTTTTCGTCGCAGGCCCTATTCCAAGAACGGAAATATTGACCGAATTCTTCGATGCCTCCAAGAATGCTCTAGCGCCGAATCTCGCAGCATTTTTACTAACAAATATTGCGATTTGAAAGTGGGGTGTGAGACCGCAACCTAACTGAGAGACGTTAGCTTCTATTTCAAACATAGGCACGTTTACTACTATAGCGCTTTCTTTTTGCAGTAAATGAGACAAAGCTTTGGACTCACTCTCTGGGCGAGTCAGCAAGACAGACAAGGAGGACAATGACACTTAAATAATACCTCTAGTCAAACTGCCGATAAAATCTTATCAGCGCCGGCCTCTATAAGTCTATTTGCAAGAGTTTCTCCAAGCCGTTCCGCATCGCTCTTAGGAGCCTCTAATCGACGATTAATCAATAATTGGCCGTCAATACTTGCTACCACTCCAGTCAAAACCAGTTTATCATTTTTGATAACTGCGTGACCCCCAATCGGAACTTGGCAACTTCCGTTCAAAATTCTATTCATCGAGCGCTCTGCTTTAACGCAGTTAGCAGAACTCTCACAGTTTAAAGGCGCTACAAGAGATTGGACATCGGTCCGCGCCGTGCATACCTCGACTCCTATCGCACCTTGCCCTACAGCTGGCACCAATTCGTCTAGACCGAAATATCCGCATTTCGTAGAGATCAAACCTAATCTCTTTAGTCCTGCAGCAGCTAGTACGATCGCATCATATTGACCACTTTGTTGCTTTTCCAAGCGAGTTGTTACGTTACCCCTTAAATCACGAATATTAAGATCTCTGCGAAGCGCCAATATCTGACTTCGTCTCCTCAAACTCGATGTGCCAACTGTTGCGCCAGCAGGCAGAGTAGTCAAATCGTATCCACTACTAGTTACTAGCACGTCTCTAGCATCTTCTCGTCCAAGAATAGACGCTATGCAAAACTCGGGACTTATGGCGTTGGGCAAGTCTTTCATGGAGTGGACAGCCAGATCGGCTCTACTCTCTAACAGAGCGACCTCAAGCTCTTTTATAAATAAACCTTTCCCTCCAATCTTAGATAGAGACATATCTAAGACTCTATCTCCCTCGGTAGTTATTTCAATAAATTCAATTCTTAAGTCTGGATTCAAAGCTATAAGTTTGCTCGCTACAAAACGACTCTGCCAAAGAGCCAACTGGCTAGCTCGGGTTGCGATACGTATTATGCTTTCTTTTTTCAAGAAGTTATTCCCACGCTTTTATAACTGTATAATGACAATATATCTTAATAATATGAATTAGAGTCGCTGGTTGGGTCTTTTAAAATAGGTTTACATATCATGAAGAAACGTCTCGGAGTCATTATGGACCCTATTACAGGGATAAAACCGCACAAGGACACCACCCTCGCACTACTGCTTGCTGCGCAGAAATTTAACTACGACATCTATTATATGGAAATGAGCAACTTGTCACTAGTGGACGGAGCTGCTTTCGGTAAAGCCAGCAGAATAGAAGTCTACGACTCCAACGATCGTTGGTTTCAATATCTAGGTAATGAGTCCACCAAGAATTATCTTTTATCTGATTTTGACTGCATCTTAATGCGAAAAGATCCGCCTTTCGATATGGAATACGTTATAGCAACATATATCTTGGAAAAAGCTCAACTTGGTGGTGCGTTAGTCGTCAATGACCCTCGATCAATCCGAGACTGCAATGAAAAGCTTTTTACTTCTTGGTTCCCCGACTTATGTCCTCCAACACTAGTGACAAGAAGTAAAGATCAACTGCAACAATTTATGGAGATCCACCAAGATATCGTGATTAAGCCTCTCGATGGTATGGGCGGGACGTCTGTGTTCCGTATCCGACCTAATGACAGTAACGCAAACGTAATTTTCGAGACACTGACAAAACTTGAATCAAACTACTGTATGGCACAAAGATACCTCCCTCAGATAGAAAATGGGGACAAAAGAGTAATAGTGGTTAATGGCCAACCTATTGAATATGCTCTCGCACGCATCCCTGCGAAAGGGGAACTCCGAGGAAATTTAGCAGCGGGCGGACGGGGAGTCCCTCAGCCGCTTTCAGAAGCCGACCTTCATATCTGTAGGCGGGTAGGACCCGAATTAGTGAAAAGAGGGTTACTATTTGTTGGGTTAGACATTATTGGCGACAAGTTAACAGAAATCAACGTGACAAGCCCCACATGTGCTCGAGAAATTGATACCTTTGGTGAAATACAAGTTGGAGAGATTCTTATGGCAGCATTAGAAGAAATTCTCGTGGCATCGAAGCGCTCATAACCAAAGACAATGACACTAGATAGAGAATTTTCAGTAATCTCCCCGCGAAACCGTCTTGCATTCACGTTAATCATAGCTTTTCTTTTCCATTCAATGCTTGCCCTAGGTTTCAAAAATTCAAAGGCACAACCTGTAGAATATTTTGGAGAGTCTGTTATTGAAGTCAGTATTTCTGCACAAAATCAAACCAAAAAAGTTAGCAAAACACCTTCCTCAATAATACAAGACTCCTCAGCACTTCCACCCGAAAAAATATCAGAACTTATTGCGGAGGACGAATCCACAAGCACTGACAGCGTGACTGGTATTTTAAAAACCTTACCCCCCAACAGAGAGGATACGGAAACACCAAAAAAGAAATTGACGGCCGACAAGCTCCTACCAACAGCAAAGCAACTTATCACTAGATCTCTAGCAATGGCTAACTTACATGGGGAGATTCAGGATAGTCTTAAAAGAAGAGATAGCGAAGTGCGCCATAAATATATATCAGCAAACACAAAAGAACATAATTATGCAGCATATATGGAGGCGTGGCGCGCAAAAGTCGAGAGAATAGGAAATATGAACTACCCAAATAGAGCGCGAGAAAAAGGCTTATCTGGAAGCTTATTGCTTGATGTCGCTATCAGATCAGATGGGTCTGTCAAAGAAATAATTATACGGCGCTCCTCTGGTCATGACTTACTCGACTCTGGCGCTGTTAAAATTGTTAAACTCGCTGCGCCTTTCGCTCCCTTCCCCGAAAAGATAAAGGGCGAAGTAGATATTCTTCATGTGACTCGAAATTGGAAATTTGTCAATGATCAACGCCCAAATGACTAAAGGTGGCAGCAATGTTGCTTGTTAAAAAAAAGTTCCTTTATGATTAAATGGCGTCGTATTTAGTGAAGCTTATTACCGCCATGGCTTTCGACTACGGCACAAAAAGGATCGGGGTTGCTATTGGGCAAACAATATCCCTCACGGCTGAACCATTGCAAGTAATACAGATGAAAAATAAACAAGCAACTTGGGATGAAATAAACTATTTAGTTAAAGAATGGGCTCCTGATGTCTTTGTCTTGGGATATCCAACAACGGCCGACAAATCACCTCATTTCCTTATTCCTAAAATAGAGAAATTTTCCAGACAGCTTTCTAGTCGCTATCGCAAAGAGGTAAATTTCGTAGATGAAAGACTTTCTTCTCATGCAACTGTAGACTATGCACTGGAAGTAAGAAAAATCGGCCTGGATGCGGTTGCCGCAAAACTTATTTTGGAAACTTGGTTATCTGAGCTAGAAGTTTAAATTATGACTATCCATGAAACTTTAGACACTACGAAACTGCTCAACGAAGTGTGTGAACAGTTAAAGGGCCTTATACGACATATAGATCCAAACAAACTTGGATTTATTGGTATTCATACAGGCGGGGTATGGGTTGCAAACAAAATTACTGAAGAACTCCAACTAAAAACGAATGTAGGCGAATTAAACATTGCGTTCTACAGGGATGACTTTAGCAAAATCGGTGTCCATCCAACAGTAAAGCCCTCACAATTGCCGTTCGAAGTTAGCGGCCGCCATCTGATCCTCGTAGACGATATTTTACACACTGGTCGAACGGTGCGAGCCGCAATGAATGAAATATTTGACTATGGTCGCCCACTATCTATAAGTTTAGTAGTCCTTATTGCGAGAAGTGGGAGAGAGCTTCCGATACATGCAGACGTCTGCGGAGCAGACATCAATTTGTCCAAAGGGGGACATGTTAAACTAAGAGGACCTGAACCACTGCGACTAGAAATATGCCGAGACAGTTAAAAAAAAATGTTGTTCCTAAGGAACCAATAATGTTTAAACTGCTATTAATCCAGCTCCCGCTATATATGCTGGCCAATACATGATGGTAAAGAAAAATATTCAACTCGATGCAGCCGGACGTCTCAAACACTTTCTGTCGATAGAAGGCCTGTCGAAAACAATTTTAATCAACATCCTAGACCATGCTGAGACCTTCACCTCTGTTGGAGAACGAGCCGTAAAAAAAGTACCCCTCCTAAGAGGAAAAACAGTAGTGAATCTATTTTTTGAGGCAAGCACGCGGACACGGACAACTTTCGAACTGGCAGCAAAAAGACTCTCTGCAGATGTGATGAATATAAATATTGACGCAAGCGCGACCAGCAAAGGGGAAAGCCTAGCTGATACACTGCGCACATTGGAGGCGATGCAGGCTGATATGTTCATCGTACGACATCAGGATAGCGGTGCGCCCGAATTTATAGCGAGGCTAGTTTCAGCAGGTGTTAGCGTAATTAATGCAGGTGATGGAAGACATGCTCATCCTACGCAAGCAATGCTAGATATGTTCACAATTCGCAAGCACAAACCAATTTTTGAAAACCTCGCTGTCGCCATAGTGGGGGACATTAAGCACTCTCGCGTGGCCCGCTCCGAAATTCATGCGCTTAAGATTCTTGGTGTACCTGAAATCCGTGTAGTTGCTCCAAAAACGCTAATTCCTGCAGAAATCGAGAAACTAGGTGTTAGTGTCCACCATGACATCCAGCAGGGTATCAAAGATGCAGATGTAGTTATCATGCTTAGGCTACAAAAAGAGCGTATGAGTAGTGCTTTATTACCTAGTGGAAGTGAATTCTTTAACACCTACGGCTTAACTAGCAAAAATCTAAAAGCAGCAAAACCTGATGCGATCGTTATGCACCCAGGACCGATCAATAGAGGGATCGAAATTGACTCTGCTATCGCGGACTCAAAGCAATCGCTTATATTAGAGCAAGTCGCCAACGGAATTGCAGTTAGAATGGCCATCATGTCGCTCGTCGTTGGGAATGCCTCCCTATGAAGCTATTAATTAAAAACGGCCACGTTATTGACCCAGTAAATGGGCTTAACAACATATCGAATATTTGGATTGACGGATCGAAAATTGTTGGGGTAGGAAAAAAGCCCAACGGTTTTATAAAGAGCAGAGAAATGGACGCCTCTGGTCTCGTTGTCTGCCCTGGCTTCGTCGACATTGGGACCCACCTTCGAGAACCTGGATTAGAATACAAAGGGACCATAGCAAGTGAGGCGACAGCAGCGGCAGCAGCAGGATTCACAACTCTTTGCTGCACACCGAATACTACTCCGGTTATTGATACGCCAGCTGTTGTAGAGTTGATCAATCAGAGAGCTCGCGACGTACCAGTGCGAATCAAATGCATAGGGGCACTCACAGCTGGACTACAGGGGAAGGTACTAGCAGAAATGCATGCGCTCAAGGCGATCGGGTGCGTTGGAGTATCAAATGGCGGGAATGCTATCAAAGATACAGCAGTCTTTCGAAATGCGCTCGAATATGCCGCTACGCTAGGCCTTACAGTATTTTTAAGACCCGAGGATCACTGGCTCGCAGCGGAAGGACTGATCCATGAAGGCCTCATTAGCACGAAAAAAGGCCTAGCAGGCATTCCTGCCTCGGCAGAGCTCGTAGATTTGGCGAAAAGCATCATACTAATTGAACAAACTGGGGCCAGAGCCCACTTTCAATGTTTATCTGTTGCTCGGTCAAAGCATTACCTTCTTCAAGGGCGCAAGCGAGGGTTACCAATTACCTCTGATATTAGCATCTCGCACGCATCTCTATGCGATGAAGACATTCTAGACTTTGATACTAACTTTCACGTTCGCCCCCCATTAAGAAGCCGAAGTGATAGGAGAAGTTTAGTTGCCTCGGTAGCTAAGGGCGACATAGACGTAATCACTGCTCACCATGAGCCTCACGATAGAGACTCTAAAGTCACAACCTTCGCTTCAAGTTCCCCTGGAATATCCTCGCTCGATACTTTCTTGCCTCTAATACTCTCGCTAGTCGAAAAGGGAGAAATAAGTCTAATGAAGGCCATTGACAGCATTTCCATCCAGCCAGCTCTGGCTCTTGGGCAGAAGCACAATGGAATATCCAAAGGTGCAGTCGCCGATCTTTGCTGCTTCGACCCAAAAAAAGAATGGCTAGTTACAGCGCGCACTATGAAAAGCCTCGGAAAAAATTCGCCTTTTATTAATCAAGTAATGAAAGGGAAGGTAATGTCCACAATTGTCGCTGGGAAACTTGTTTACTCCGAAAAAGTACATCAATGAATACTAGACGGCATAGAGGCACAATAAAAAGTGTATCCGGTACAGTTTTAAGTATTGCTCATTTAGCAGCGGAACAGCACGTAATAAGAATTGAGTGCCCTGAGATAGTCAACTGTGCCCTTCCTGGAAATTTTGTACACTTACGCTGTAACCGAGAGCTGGCAATGCGACGGCCAATGTCCATTATGCGCGCGTCCAAAAACCAAGGCTGGTTTGATATGCTATTCAAGACCGTTGGGGTGGGAACAGACTTGCTGTCACAGCAAAGTGTTGGTGATGAAATAAGCGTACTAGGACCTATCGGCGTCCCGTTCAAGCTAGAGGGCTATCGAAAAAGACCTATACTTATTGGTGGGGGCGTAGGAATCCCACCAATGATATACCTTGCTGAACACATTAAAGATCAAACGACATCGTCCCAACCCATTGTTTTAATGGGCTCGGAAGTCCCTTTTCCTTTTCAAACCAGACCGTCACAGATCATGAGTACTCAATGCCCCCCTGAGGTCCTCGCTTGTATGCCTCTTTTAGAGGATTGGAAAGTCTTATCACGCCTCGCAACCAACCAAGGATACTCTGGCTGCTTTAATGGATTCGTAACAGATTTGGCTAAATATATTCTTAACATGAATCGGTCGTCCCTTGACGAATTTGAAATTTTCGCATGCGGGCCCAATCCTATGCTTGAAGCCGTAAAAGCTCTTGCGGATGAATTCTCCCTGCCGTGTCAAATTTCTTTAGAAGAACATATGGCGTGTGCAGTCGGAGGTTGTGCAGGATGTGCTGTCGAAATTCAGGAAGGGCAAAATATCGCCATGAAAAGAGTCTGCGTCGATGGCCCAGTTTTTGAAGCTGAAACAGTTATATTCCCATCCAAATAAGTACCACTCGCGCCTATTAGTCAGTATCATTTATACTAGCACTCCTCCAGCGGACGCACAGAAACCGATTGCTTTATTTCTATAAACAGCCCGTGATCAGGAAGATCAGTGGTGCGCAAACAAATCAAGGCTACCTTCCGACTTACCCACCGAACAGATATATTTTGATCTGTAAAAGGAACGCCGTCATTTTCGAGCTTACTAGTAAAGATTTGCTCGGACCGAGAGTTGTTTTTTGTTTCTAGATAGATCGTGACATATGAAGGCCCTTGAGGCATTCGAGATTCTGCAACTTTGACTATCAACATGTGGTTATTATCTGGAGACAGATATTCAGAAAATAACTTCTCCTGACCAGCTCCACAGCTGGTTAACGACAGCGCAAAAAAAACATAAAGGACATAGGGAAGACGACAATTTTTAAAAAACATCTACTTAGTACGTCCAAAAAGTTGATCTGCAGTCGCAATCCATTCGGCCCACCGAGAGCTATCGGAGGGATACTTTGGGTGATTAAACCTTGCCAAAACTAATGTCTCATCACCGGACATGTAATCTACTGCGGCGACAAAGATCAGTCCCGCTTTATATGCATCTTTTTGATCCTCTTTAATAACAGAAGCCCCTCCCTCCAACCATAAAGCTCTTGTTCTTAAGTCATCAATCAAGATATCAGAAAGGCTATTGTTACAAGCTATGTAAAGACTGCCATTCTTGGGATCAGCTGAGTCAAATTTAAGGTCAAAAGAATTAACTAAGGTATGCGTATTATGTTTCATAAAGTAAGGACTCTTAATCTTAGAGAAGCTCTATCTCCACAAAGGAAATATCAAAATTATTACCATTAATGACGTTGTGCTCTATCCCTTTTGGCCGAGAATATGATTGTCCTGGCAATAAATCAGCTGATACGAGCCCTTCTTTCGTTTCTAGAGTGAGGACTCCGACAGTTAGAGGCACCACAACATAGTCATGTTGATGTTTATGCCATCCGGTTTCCTCTCCCGGAGCAAACTTCCACTCTGTTACAACAACTGATCCGTTACTAATCTGTGTTATTGCACTGGCTTTGGGCCTAGATGTAGTCATAACATTCTCCTTATTCACGACAGTATTTCCATTTTAATTTACTATAGCTGTTAACGCCCTTCAGAGGAACTAATGCTCCTCCGACGTCAAATCCTTCCGGTCAATGGGCCTATGGAATTTAATGGATGCTAAATACCCAGCTTTTAAAAATTCTGGCCCGGGCTTCCCAATAGCCACGTTAGAGTATTTATGAGAATCACGTTGCCACAGAAAATCAATAATTGGTTCTTTTATAAGAAGCACCCCTTGATCAAACTCATGCGCTTTATATGAAGGCAAATGTTTCATATACCAATCAATGACAGTCCTCTCAGTCGATTTTGTTACAAAGGTGATTGCGCCCAGTTCGGACCAGCCATCTCTCATCTCACACTTTGGAGCCAAAGCTCCCCAGTCTAAACCCACGACAAACGCTTTTGGGAAAACAGGGTACTTAGACAGTTTCTTTTCTGGTAAACACCGTGATTTTCTTAACTGTTGCAGCTTGACCACATGGCTATCCGTAAGGCCTTCTAATGGGATCCAGCTTGCTATCGTTTCTGCAACTACAATAGGATTTAGACTTATAATGAATAGAGTAATAAATAGCCGGTTCAACAAAGGACATATCCTCGTAATACAATTACTTTTTCTTGCTCGCGAAATGTCTATAGCTTAGTTACTACAGTAACTATAGCAAGCATAGCGCGATAAAAATGATAAGATTGTGCTATTCCTCTCACTTAGAATTAAACCATTAAAACCGACGGCAAAAAATAAGCATGGCCATTGCAAACAATCTCCAAATTGTCGAGTGTAAAGTAAGAGAATACGAAAAAGAATATTCTCGAAAGGAGAACGCCGTAAGTCTGGTGGCCGTGAGTAAAAAAAGGCCCAGAAAAGCTATCGAATTACTTTACCATCAAGGTCACCGGCACTTCGGAGAAAATTACCTTCAGGAGGCTTTGCCAAAAATACAAAACTTGGCTGAACTCGAAGTAATATGGCACTTTATTGGCAAAATCCAGGCAAACAAAACCGCGGAAATAGCCATAAATTTTGACTGGGTGCAAACACTTGATAGGCCAAAAATCGCCATGCGACTAAATGCTCAAAGGCCGTTACACAAAGAACCTCTCAATATTTTAATTCAAATCAATAGCAGCGGTGAAGACAGCAAAAGTGGCATAGATATAGAAGAGTTGCCTGCTCTGGTTAAGCTGGTAGACTCCCTTCCTAGACTCAAATTACAAGGAGTTATGGCAATGCCTGCGCCCCATACGAATTTTGATCAGCAGAGGATGTCGTTTTCAAAGATAATGTCTGCCTTACAAACATTTAGTTACGATTTACCAGTAATCTCATTTGGCACGAGCGGTGATTTTGAAGCGGCAATTGCAGAGGGCTCTACTATGGTTAGGCTCGGCAATGCAATTTTCGGACCTAGGGAGGCTTGATGACTAACAAATACGCCTTCATCGGCGGAGGCAATATGGGACAAGCCATCATCAGTGGGTTAGTTAGCGCCAAGAGAACAGACGTCTCAAATATTATCGTTGCCGATCCCAGTCAAGAAGTCCGAAATCATTGCGCAAAAAATTTAGGCATTCAAACATGTCCAAGCAACCAAGATGCCATATTAGATGCTGATGTCGTAATCTTTGCCGTTAAGCCCCAGCATATGCATTCTGTCATATCAGAGTTAAAGTTTAAAAAAGGATCTACATACTTATTTATCTCAATAGCCGCAGGAATAAGACTGGATCACCTGGAAAGACTGCTTGGAAAAAACCAAGCGATAGTTCGTTGCATGCCAAACACTCCTGCTCTAGTTCATAGCGGAATCAGTGTTCTTGTCGCGACAGAGGAGACCTCGGCTGCACAGCGCTTACAGGCTGAAACACTGCTTCAATCTGTTGGCAAGACTATTTGGATAGAAGACGAGGCATTAATGGATGCTGTGACAGCCGTATCTGGCAGTGGCCCAGCTTATTTTTTTCTACTTATAGAGCTTATCCAAAAAGCGGGTATACGGCTAGGGCTCCCCAGCGAACTCGCTGAAACACTGGCGGTAGAGACTGCCGTCGGAGCAGCAAAACTCGCCCAACAATCACCAGATACGGCATCTGAGCTTAGGCAAAAAGTCACGTCACCTCAAGGAACTACTGACGCAGCTCTAAATATATTCTCTAATTCCGGGCTCGAAGACATAGTGAATCTGGCAATAACTGCTGCACGCGATCGATCAATCGCTCTATCAAAGGAAAACTAACCTTCTATGGAAAACAATTATTTCTCGGACGCGACAATATACTTAGCCAACGTCATTCTGGGATCTTACGGTTTCATCATAATGATCCGGCTTGTTCTGCAGCTAGTAGAGGCTGATTTCTACAACCCTATCTGCAAAGCGATACACGCTATTACCAACCCTGTCCTAAAACCTGTAAGAGCGTTCTTACCCCACTTCAAAAGGATCGATAGCGCGTCCTTGTTAATGGTGATTGCTTTCGAAATTATTGCTGTCTGGGTTACACTAAAACTGAAAAGCTCGATGAACCCTAATTTATTAGGCTTAATCGTTCTATCACTCGGCTCAACATTAGCCGAATTCGTTCGTATTTTTACCTGGTCTATTATTATTCAAGCCTTTTTAAGTTGGATAGCACCTGACCCTCGCAATCCAATTGTTAGCGTATTGTACTCAATAACTGCGCCGATACTCTCCAAAGCCAGAGCAATTTTACCCTCAACACCGGGAGTCGATTTTTCTCCTATTATTGCGCTAGTAGCTCTTCAGCTAACACTTATGCTGATAGTGAATCCGCTACATGATGCAGGGAAAATGCTTCTTTTTTAGTCATGAATACAAATCAGACAGAAAAAAGTATCGGCATAGTAAATCCTAAAACTCTAGGTTTCGACCAACCACTTTTGCTAGATAGTGGGGTAACGCTAGAAAGCTATGAGATATGCTATGAAACTTACGGCACATTAAACCAAGACAAGACTAATGCGATCCTCATTTGTCACGCTTTGTCTGGCGACCATCATGCGGCGGGATACTACGATTTAAAAGACAAAAAGCCAGGCTGGTGGGACAACTGCATTGGCCCAGGGAAGCCGGTCGACACTAATAAATTCTTCGTGGTTTGTCCTAACAATCTAGGTGGTTGCGGCGGATCTACTGGCCCCCTATCGGCTAACCCTTTGTCCGGCCGCTCATATGGACCAGATTTTCCGATCGTAACAGTACGTGACTGGGTCGAGAGCCAGGCGCGCCTAGCGGACAAGCTTGAAATAGAGTCATGGGCAGCTGTTATGGGTGGAAGCTTAGGTGGAATGCAGGCACTTCAATGGACTATAGATTATCCCAAAAGAATCCACAATGCGATTGTGATAGCCGCGGCACCGAAACTATCGACACAAAATATCGCTTTTAACGAAATATCCAGACAAGCGATAATGGCAGACAAGAACTTTCATGAAGGACGATACACAGAGTACAATATTGTACCCTCTCATGGCCTAAAACTCGCCCGCATGATTGGGCACGTCACATATTTGTCTGATGGTGGCTTGCACGCCCGATTTGGAAGGGACCGCTTGGAAAACAATGCGCGCTTCGGGTTTAACGTAGAATTTGAAATCGAATCTTACTTAAGGTACCAGGCAGAATCCTTTGTAGAGCGATTTGATGCCAATACTTATTTATTGATGACTCGTTCACTTGATTATTTCGATCCAGCGCAAAACAACAACAATGACTTGACGCTAACCCTTGCGCAAACATCAGCAAAATTTTTAGTAATTTCGTTCTCTAGTGATTGGCGTTTCGCCCCTTCTCGGTCACAAGAAATAGTTCGCGCGTTAACTGATTGTGAAAAAGATGTGACATATTCGGAAATAAAATCTGAATTTGGCCATGATTCGTTTCTTTTACCAATTCCAGACTATCATCGCCTACTTCACGCCTATCTTGGAAAGATCTAAATAATTATGCTGATAAAAAATCTTCGACGCGAACATATTCTTGTCGCTAATTGGATAAAGAAAGGTTCGCGTGTACTCGACCTAGGTTGTGGCGACGGCTCATTCCTAGCTGCGCTGAGAACAGAAAAGCAAGTCTCCGGCTATGGAATAGAAATTGATCCCACTAATATAGAAGCATGTATTAAGAATTCGGTGAATGTCCTTCAGACAAATCTAGATAATGGACTTCATGACTTTGAAAACGATTCTTTTGATTACGTTGTAATGAGTCAGACCATTCAGGCCATAAACAAACCTTATGAGGTAATTGATGAGATGTTAAGGATAGGAAAAGAAGTCATAGTTACTTTTCCTAATATGGGGCATTGGAAGTGTCGATTACAATTTTTAATGGGAAAAATGCCTGTAACTACTCACCTTCCCAACACTTGGTATAGCACTCCAAACATCCATATGTGTACGGTACGTGACTTTAACAATCTCTGCGAAGAAAAAAATATCAATATCAAATCGAAGACATTCCTCGACACACACCATAATCAAGTCATTGGCATGCAGTTGCTTCCGAATCTATTAGCGGAAATTGCAATTTATAGACTAAATCAACCCCTTAATAGTCAGAAGTCAGATAGTTCTTTCGCGTAGTCGATGATTAGTGGGGAGTGGTCAGAAAATCGCTTATCTTTATAGATTCTAGCCTTTCGAAGTAATGGCTCAAGACTAGGACTGACTATCTGATAGTCTATCCGCCACCCCACATTATTTTCCCAGGAATTCCCTCGATTAGACCACCATGTATACTGATCTGGCCTATCATCTAAGCTGCGAAAACTGTCCACGTAACGATAGCGCTCAAACACCATGTCCATCCATGCCCGTTCTTCCGGTAAAAACCCTGAATTTTTCCTATTACCTTTCCAGTTCCGCAGGTCAATTTCTCTGTGTGCGATATTCCAATCTCCAGAAAAAACATAAGAACGCCCATCGCCCCGCAAAGATTTCAACCGTTCTTCGAACACCTTGAGGAATCTAAATTTTGCCTGCTGTCTTAGATCGCCTGAAGATCCCGAAGGGAAATAGACTGAAACAATAGAAAGCTTCCCATAATCTGCCTGAATATAACGACCCTCTTTATCAAATTCCGACGTTCCAAGCCCGAAAGTTACTTTATCTGGCTTCTGCTTAGAAAATATAGCGACTCCGCTGTAACCTTTTTTCTCGGCATCACAATAAAAAGTATGCCATGAGCCAGGGGAGGCTACTTCCTCAGTCAGCTGAGCCAATTGAGCTTTAGTTTCTTGAATACAAACCACATCAGCTTTTTGTCGAGCCAGCCAAACATAAAAGCCTTTTCTATGAGCAGCCCTGATTCCATTTAAATTCACGCTGATTATTCTCATGATCTAGACTCTTTCCTTACTTCTCTAACCATAAGATAATAACACCATCTTTAAATCAAAAAAATTAACCGCAGCAAAGCAATATGCATAAATATCAGGAACGCTTTATCAAATTTTCAATAGAAAATGGAGCGCTAAAATTTGGAAACTACACCTTAAAATCTGGACGAGTTAGCCCTTATTTTTTCAATACTGGTGCATTTAACTCAGGGCGATCCATCTGGGAGCTCGCTAAAGCATATGCCGACACGATTGTGACATCTAATATAGATTTCGACATGATTTTTGGGCCTGCATACAAAGGGATCCCTCTTGGCACATCAATCGCAGTTGCACTCCAGGTAAAACACAATATTGACGCACCGGTCAGCTTCAATCGTAAAGAAGAAAAAGATCATGGGGAGGGCGGCAAGACTCTTGGTGCGCCACTTAAAGGCGAAATACTCATAGTTGACGACGTGATTTCAGCCGGAACATCGGTAAATGAGTCTCATACCCTTATAAAAGCAAACCAAGCAAGCTTGGTCGGGGTGATAATCGCACTGGACCGGCAAGAACGTGGGCATGGGATGCTATCAGCGGTACAGGAAGTTGAAGCGGCGCATGACGCACAAGTTTTAAGCATCATTAAATTAAGCGATATCGTAGAATATATAAGCAATTTAGATGGTTTTTCGGAACAAATAGCTGCAATTAAAAAATATAACTCCGAGTATGGAACAACAACTTAGCTTGCGCCACCAAAAAACTTAACTCTGTCCAAACAACCCCTTGTTCAACATCTCCCACTGCGGCGTCCAATTGACGGCAGGGGACTGCTTAAAGTTATCGCCAACAAATCGGCCAAACCGGCCAAGAACAACGCTTAGTAGTAATTGAGCGCCATTTGCGATCTCCTCTTGGCCGACTTCACCGACTTCAGTTAAATTTCTTTCTCGTAAAACTTGCTTAAATTGGGTTTCAATTCGATCAAAAAACCTTGTTGCCCTCATCCGCAGTCGCTCGTCTTCTCCTACTAAAATATCTCCTACTAGCACTCGTACTATTCCAGGATTTCGCTCTGCGAACCGCAATAAAACCGAAATCAGTTGATAGCACCGATCTTCCGGTTTTTTCTCAACTCTTATTATTTGAGCAAACAGGTTAAATATCGCATCCTCAGCGAATTCTATAAGAGCCTCAAACATCTGAGCCTTACTCGCGAAATGTCGATAGAGAGCAGCTTCAGAGACGCCAACTGCTGCCGCTAAACCAGCCGTAGTAATGCGAGCCCCAGACTTCATTTGCAGCTCTGATGCTAAAGTTTCCAGAATTTGCTGTCGCCGATTATTTTTATTGCTCATTCGATTAACGTCCCTACACCCTCGTCCGTAAATAGCTCCAATAACAAAGCATGATCTACACGCCCATCTATAATATGAACTCTATTTACACCAGCAGCGACAGCCTCCAGTGCGCTAGATATCTTAGGGAGCATTCCTCCACTTATAGTTCCATTTTTAATCAACTCATCTACAGACTTCGCATTCAAGCCGGTCAGCAGTGTGCCACCCTTATCAAGAAGACCAATCGTGTTTGTTAAAAATATTAGTTTTTCTGCCTGCATAACCTCGGCAACACGGCTTGCCACTAAATCAGCGTTTATATTGTAAGATGTGCCGTCTTCGCCAACGCCAATCGGGGCAATAACCGGAATATAATTTTTGTCCGATAAAAATCTCAGGACCTCGCTATTAATCGCTGTTACTTTCCCGACATACCCTAAGTCTTTGCTACTTTCCGTTACCAATTTCTCAGCTTTTATTAAAGACGCGTCTTTGCCTGTTAGCCCGATGGCTTTGCCTCCATGACTGTTCAAACGGCTGACGATCTCCTTATTCACAGAGCCACCAAGAACCATCTCAACTATATTCATAGTCTCATCATCGGTAACTCGCATGCCATCAATAAAGTGGGATTCTTTCCCAACGCGACTGAGCAACTCCCCAATTTGAGGTCCGCCACCATGTACTATAATGGGTTTAATGCCTACAAGATTCATAAGCACCAAATCCCTAGCAAAGCTAGATCTAAGCTGATCATCCAACATAGCGTTACCACCATATTTGATCACAATCGTTTTACCTTGGTAGCGCTGAATGTAAGGAAGAGCAGCTGTTAATATATCCGCTACCAAGTGAACATTTCTATCGCCCATAGATCAAACCTGCCAGATTGTTTTATATAAGTAAGTACTTGCTACTATTTAAAAGTATTGCAATATGATTGTCTATCCTAAATTAAAATACTTTACCTTAAACTCGCGAATAATTCGTATCGAATGGCCACTAGCTTGAGTAACTCCCGAGCGAGCCGCTGCTTTGACTGACGTTCTAGCTTTTTGACACCTTTATCCCAAAAAACTGTCAACTCATTATCATCAGCATCAAAACCTGTTCCAGGCTCCCCTACTAAATTCGCAGCGATCATATCTATTTTTTTTCGTTTTAATTTTTCAGCCGCAAAAAATTCTAATTTGTCTGTTTCAGCAGCGAAACCAACTGTAAAAGGAGCATCATTTAAAGCGGCAACTTCCGCCAAAATATCAACATTGGGGACCAAGCGCATATTCAGAACATCAGTACCGCGCTTAACTTTGCTTAGAGCACTTTTTTCCGGACGATAATCAGCTACAGCAGCTGTAGCTATGAAGATGTCGGCTGACTTTATATTGGAGGAGACAGCATCTCTCATTTCTCCAGAGGACACCACATTTATTGTTTTTATTCTTGGCAGGGGAGCAAGCATTGTTGGCCCACTGACTAGCACAACGCGAGCTCCGGCTTCCGTCGCTGCACGAGCTAACGCAAAACCCATCTTGCCCGAGCTGTGGTTCGTGATGTATCTAACTGGATCAATCTGCTCCCTAGTAGGTCCTGCAGTTACCATAACCTCTAAACCAGCTAATATGCCCCGTTCAAACAAAGCGCCCACAGCTGAAACTATTACTTCGGGCTCAACTAGCCGACCTAACCCAATATCCCCGCAAGCTTGACTCCCACTGCCAGGGCCAATCACCGACATACCTCTGGACTTTAGAACCTCCAGGTTCTCGCCTACTGATGGATCAGTCCACATTTTTTGATTCATCGCGGGAGCTATTAACACTGGGGCATCTGACGCTAAACATATTGCATTTCCCAAATCATTAGCACGACCCGTTCTAAATTTAGCAATATAGTCAGCGGTCGCTGGCGCCACTACGATAGCGTCGGCCCATCTGGCTAGCTCAATGTGACCCATCGCGGCTTCTGCCTTAGCATCGAACATGTCTGACCGAACTTCAAAGCCTGAAACAGCTTGTAATGTGAGTGCTGTTACAAACTGCTCTGCAGAGCTCGTCATAACAACTCTCACGCTGCCACCAGCCTCTATTATCCTGCGAACGAGCTCGGGAGTTTTGTAGGCTGCGATACTGCCCGTAACAATCAAAAGACAGTTTTTCTGTTCTAATCTCTTCATTTGCAGCCCAAATAATTTCGAATATGGTACATATGATGGCATCGAATATAATAAAAACAACGAGTTTTGCGCTTTTCCAAGCTACTCCCCATTCTTATTTCTATGTTATTTATATTTTTATCAGTCAGTTTAATCAGTTATTCAGCGCGGCAGTTGGCACAGAAGAAGAAAACCGTTAGAATTGCCAGCCAATTTCAGGGCACAAGAGGAATTTTATCATGGCTCGCGTATGCCAAGTAACTGGAAAACGTCCGGTAGCGGGTAATAACGTGTCTCACGCAAAAAACAGAACGCGTAGACGCTTTTTACCAAATTTACATTTTCATCGCTTTTGGGTTGAAAGCGAAAACCGATGGATCCGGCTCCGAATCAGCGCAAAAGGGCTGAGAGTGATTGACAAAAACGGAATCGATAGTGTTCTGAAAAATCTTAGGATGCGTGGCGAAAAAATTTAGAGAGCAACGGAAATGCAAGAGAAAATAAAATTAGTATCTTCTGCGGGAACAGGTCATTACTACACGACCACAAAGAACAAGAGAACGCATCCCGAAAAGCTAGAGCGTAAAAAGTTTGATCCCACCATACGTCAACATGTGAGCTATAAAGAAGCAAAAATAAAATAATTTTTGCTTCTAGACCGGTAAAATCTGCAACTAAGCTAAGGTATATCCTTTTAGTCGCGCAGCAAATTCTTCAAGTGCCTCAATGCCGCTTTCTTCGGCATTAGTGCACCAGTCTTTCAATAAGAGCAGTACAGACTCAGCACTGGCGCTCCTCTCCTTGTACAAAGCCTCTAAAGATTTATGAAGATCAAATACAACTTTTAACCTGTTACTAATGTCTAGCGAGGCCTCTAACCTAGAGTACTCATAGCCGTTTAAATTCCCTGCTGCTCGAGAAAGTAAGCCTTTCATTCCCTTCAATCGAGTTCTGAGTTCCCCTCTAGCAAGCTTTAACTCTTCTTTATAAACCCGTTTAACCACCAAACGTCTAAAGTCAGCCATGATATGCAGACGATTAGCCGTAACTACTTTCGTTGTATCGATGTCAATCTGATCTTTATTAGGATTAAATCTAGGCTGTTCTGGATAAATACTATTTACTTTAGCTAAGCCGAAGACAGACATTGCTTTAATATACAGCCATCCCAGATCAAATTCCCACGGTCGAATTGAGAACTTGGCAGACATTGCAAACGCGTGGTGGTTGTTGTGCAGCTCCTCTCCCCCAATCAAGATTCCCCACGGAATAATGTTCGTAGACGCATCGGCCGTATGGAAATTACGATAGCCTTTACAGTGTCCTACGCCATTAATGATGCCAGCAGCAAACACAGGAAGCCACATCAGCTGAATAGCCCAAATAGTAATTCCAAGTAGCCCAAACAAAGTAAAATTTAACATCAGCAACAAAGCCATACCAACCCATGAATGTGGCGTATAAACTTGTCGCTCGATCCAATCCTCAGGCGTTCCAAACCCATACTGAGCGACCAAATCAAGGTCGTGTGCACCCTCTCTGTAGAGCTCTGTCCCCGTAAAAACAACCTTTTTTAGTCCATGCACAACCGGGCTATGCGGATCTTCATCCGTCTCAACTGAAACATGGTGCTTTCTATGCACAGCAGCCCATTCTCGCGTATTCATACCACTAGTAAGCCAGAGCCAAAATCTGAAAAAATGAGAGGCTATGGGATGCAAGCCTACGGCCCGATGAGCCTGGTTCCGATGCAGATAGACAGTCACTGATACGATGGTCAAATGGGTATACACAAAGGTAACTAACACGTAGCCCCACCAAGGGAGCTCTAATAAACCGTATAAAATTATATAATCCTCAAAATACTATAAAGGCAGTCAAAGCGTTATTTAGTTCGAACAATATTCTAATAGCAAATTCGCATTGCTGTCTAATCCAACAGACCATTTCTCGGCAATGTAAACTGTTGCTCCCTCATCTAGAACAACCAACGGGCCTGTCCGGCGTTCAATAAGTGAAAGATCATGCCAAGCTAACACAGTAATTGGAGTGTCGGTGTAAGATATCAAGTCCTGAGGCTCTAGATTTATTTTTAAATTAGGGACAGCACTTTGCAAGTCTACTGAGACTCGAAGATTTACTAGTTCTATCGACCTATCAAGCTTATGACCAAAACGTTTTTCATGCAGTTCCTCAAATGCTCTATATGTTGCTTTAGCGGTACTCCATGGCAAATTTAAAGTAGACGACTGACCAGAGTACCTGATATCCGCACTAGCTGTGCTACACAATTCTGATTTACTGTGCCCGTCCTTTAGTAGCTGCTCTTCTCCCAGGAGGTACATTTCCATTACCGTTCTACTCAGCTCTTTTTCGTTGCATTCATCTTCCAAAATACCGATAGCCCTAGAGTATCGGCGGCCTGGAGTTGCGACAGCCATACCAATGGCCGACAGTACGCCAGAGCATTTTGGTACGAGAATCCTTTTCATTCCTATAGCTTCAGCTAAGGCACAGCAGTGAAGACCACCTGATCCGCCAAAAGCCAGCATAACAAATTCTCGAGGGTCAATTCCTCTTTCTAGAGACACTTCTTTTAATGCTTGTAGCATATTTTCGTTGACTACATCTATAACCCCAAGTGCGACCTTTTCCAAATCAGGCTCTCCCAGGTCGAAAGATAAGCGTGAGAAAGCCGCTTTAGTTGCGTCTATATTTAGCTCAATATGCCCACCAAGCTTTATCCCCGCTGGCAGACGCCCCAACAAAACATTAGCGTCTGTTACGGTAATCTGAGTACCCCCACGAAAATAACAGACTGGACCGGGCCGAGCACCGGCTGACTGAGGCCCCACGTGCAGTAATCCTCCCTCATCAACCCACGCCAAGGATCCCCCGCCTGCGCCTATAGTTTCCAACTCGACCATTGGCACTCCCACGGGGTAGGGACCGATTACTCCTTCAGATGTAAGAGTAATTTCTCCATCTACTGCCGACACATCAGTCGATGTTCCCCCCATATCAAACGTTATAACTCGTGGATATCCTGAGACGTTAGCTATGTTAGCAGCCCCTATGAGTCCGGCTGCCGGGCCCGACAACAATAAGTTCACAGGATGAGTAGTTGCAAATTCTGTTGAGCACGTCACCCCAGAACTTTGCATTATCGATAACGGCGCCTTTTTAAGAAACGCCTCCAGTCGATTCAGATAGGCTTTCATTACAGGCCCTGTAGATGCATTAACCCAAGTAGCTAGACCCCGCTCATACTCTTTATATTCTGGCAAAACCTCATGGGAACAACTAACGAAAATTTCTGGAGCAATACTCTCCGAAATTATTTGCTCAAATCTAGGATCTATAAACGAGAATAGTAAATTAATAGCAACAGCATCTGGCTTTATTACAGCTATAGCATCACCAATTGCTTTTACATCACATGCGGTTAACGGGTCAAGCACTTCGCCGGAAGCAGTTATCCGACCTCCAGTCTCTAGAACCAAGGCACGATCCACTAATGGCTTAGAGTATTTTGGAGTTAAATTATAAAGCTCATCCCGAGCCTGCCTACCAATAGTCATTAAATCACCAAACCCGCGATTAGTAATGAACAATGTTTTTGCAACTCTCCCTTCCAAAACAGCGTTAGTCGCCACCGTTGATCCATGAACAACTTGAAAAGCGCTGTCATCAAGGCCCAATGCGCGAAGTCCACTAATAATTGCCTTCTCTGGTTTTTCTGGCGTTGAGGGTTCCTTGTGCAAAAACAACTTACCTTCGTCTATTAATGCGAAATCGGTAAATGTTCCCCCGGTATCTACGCCTACTATTCTCATTTAAAAGTACGCCCCCACAATAAGCCTCTAGGCAAAAACTAAACTAGAGATCATTAATAATTTTAAACGGGATATAATGTTAGGGCTATAGGCCTGACTAACATAACAAAAGATTAATCCGATGCCTGAACTCCCTGAAGTAGAAACCACAAAAGCTGGCATATCGCGGTTGTTAAAAGGGCGCTGGGTAACTGCGGTAAAAGTCCACAATAGAAAACTACGGCTCCCGATTCCTATTGATATCATCACTACTTTAGAAGGCCAAACCTTATTGGAAATCACCCGCCGAGCGAAATATCTGCTGTTTAAATTTGATGATGGATTCCTTATTGTCCACTTAGGTATGTCAGGTAGCCTTAGAGTGGTCTCTTCGCTTACTCCCAAGCAGAAGCACGACCATATCGAAATTGAGTTTGGCCACACTCATTGCCTTCGTTTTCGAGACCCTAGACGGTTTGGGTTAGTCGTCTGGACCAGCACTAACCCCGCAACACATAAACTGTTATCGCGGTGTGGGCCAGAACCGCTTTCTAATGACTTTAATGGAAAATACCTCCATAGTTTGTCAAGAAGCAGACGCGTTAGCGTAAAAAGCCTTATCATGAATGGCCAGATTGTGGTCGGTGTAGGCAATATCTATGCCAGCGAAGCTTTGTTTAGAGCGGGAATAAACCCGAACCGTCAAGCAGGAAAAATCGGCTTAAGTAGATACTTAAAGCTAGGTATTGATATTAAGACTGTTTTAGCTGAAGCAGTAGCCGCCGGCGGGACAACTCTGAAAGATTATATACACGACGATGGAAAGCCAGGATATTTTCGCCAAAAACTACAAGTTTACGGGAGGAAAGGAGAGCCTTGCAGTGTTTGTGGCGCGCTAATCAAACACAAGGTAATTGCTCAAAGATCGAGCTTTTATTGCACAACGTGTCAGTCCTAACGTTAGGATTTATTTCTCGACAGTTGCTTGCCCCTCTCCCCTCGGATCGCTTGCTGCTGCAATTTTCCCGCTCTTTTTTTCCCATGTCACCACTTGCATGTTCCCATAATTACGGCTGCTTTCTTTCAATTGATGCCCTTTCCCCCGCAGATTAGAGACTTCACTCATCGTAAACCCGCCTTTCTCATAATTGATTTGATCGGGCAAATATTGATGGTGGTAACGTTTCGCGACAACCATGCTTTCCGCATCCCCACCTCGCAAAAATTCAAGAGCACTTACTAGCACCATTGATATTATTCTGCTGCCACCTGGGGTACCTAGGATAGCAACCCTATCGTTACTTTCTATAAACGTTGGGGTCATACTGGAAAGAGGGCGTTTGCGAGGGGCAATTGAGTTCGCGCCAGCCCCAACAAGCCCGTATGTGTTTGGCGTCATACGCCGGGCAGAAAAATCATCCATTTCATTATTCAAAACCACGCCCGTTCCTTTCGGTACTACCCCCGATCCAAAAGGCGTGTTAATACTCAAAGTTGCCGCAACTAAATTCCCTTCAGCGTCAATAATTGAGAAATGGGTCGTATCACGGCCTTCAACTTTAGACTCCAATGGTGCCAATTCTAAGCTCACCGAAGCTTTTGTAGTAGAGATATTCTCCGCAACGCCGTCGGCGTAACTCTTCGACAATAGCCTTTCCAAGGGGATATTAATGAAGTCAGGATCTCCCAGAAAATCTGCCCGATCGCGATAACCCCTTCGCATAGCTTCAACAACGAGATGAACCCTATCAATATCAGTTTCCACCGACAAGTCATATCTCTCGAGAATATTTAAGGCTTCAATTAAAACTATCCCTCCTGAAGACGGCGGGGGAGCTGACACGATTTTCGAGCCACGATAGGTCGTTGTCACCGGAGAGCGCAACTTAACCGTATAGTCGGCCAAATCATCAAGCGACCAAATACCACCTGTAGCGAGCACTCCCGAGACTAGTCGTTTTGCAATTTCACCCTTATAGAACGCATGTCCGTTAGTTTGAGCTATCAACTCTAGCGTTCTCGCGAGTTCCTGTTGGAAAACACGAAAGCCTGGTTTTGGCGCGAACCCATTATCTAGAAATAACTCAGCCGATCCAGGAAAATTATTCAGATCCTCAGTCCGATAACTTGCCATTGCATTGTACCGCTTACCCGTCAGAAAGCCTTCTTTCGCTAACCGAATAGCTTCAGCCATGTTGGTCGTGAACTCCAACCTACCAAAATTTTCACTCAGATAGACGAGACCAGCCGGCATACCCGGGATGCCTGCGGCTAAACCACCAGTTAGGGACTTACTGCGTAAAAATTCTCCTTCATCATCTAGGTACATATCCGCAGAGGCAGCTTTAGGAGCAGTTTCACGAGCGTCAATAAAAACATTTGAGTCGTCTTCCGCTACATGTAAAAGAAAAAATCCGCCACCTCCGATACCAGAACTGTATGGCTCTACAACAGCTAAAGTTGCCGCTACAGCTATAGCAGCATCAAAAGCATTGCCACCGGCTTTTAATATTTTAATTCCGGCTCTAGTTGCCTGAGGGTGGGCGGAAGAAACTGCAAAGCCATCTGGATGTGATGTCTCTGAATCAACAGCCATAGCCGCGGTCAAAAGAAGACTGCAACAAAGTACTCGTAAAATAAACATTAACTATTTACACCTCATTATTTTCACCCGAAAGGCGTTTAAATTTTTGTTTTAATTCTTGCTCGGACTCGTTGTATTTTGGATCTTTAGGAATACAGTCCACAGGGCACACCACAACACACTGCGGTTCATCAAAATGTCCCACGCACTCAGTACATTTGTCGGGGTTTATTAAATAATGTAGGCCACCATCAAAGATGGCATCATTAGGGCATGCCGGCTCGCACACATCGCAATTAATACATTCGGCCGTAATTTTTAATGCCATTAAGCAGTATAACCTCTATCTAAGTTCTACTAACTTTGTGCAGCTAATTTTTTTATCAGCACTTCTTCGACTCCCGGAGGGACAAATTCTCCTATGTCCCCACCATACTTGGCAATCTCGCGCACTAGTGAAGAAGAAATATAGGTAAATTTCTCCGAAGTCGGTAAAAAGACAGTGTCTGCCTCTGGCATTAACTTTCGATTCATTCCCGCAAGCTGAAACTCATATTCGAAGTCACTGACCGCTCTCAGTCCTCGCAATATAATCGAAGCCCCATTTTTCTTTGCAAAATCGACCATAAGTCCTTCAAACTTCATAATTCGTACGTTTGGAAATCGGCTTAACACGTTAGCGGCTAGTTCGACGCGCTCATCTGCAGAGAAAACTGTATTCTTGGACGTACTGCCAGCAACAGCAAGAATTAACTCGCCGAACATAGGCGCTGCTCGAGAAACGATATCTACGTGACCTAAAGTTATCGGATCAAACGTTCCCGGATAAATTGCAGTAATACTCAATCAAGGACTCCTCGCGCTAAGGGGTAAAACCAATTTATAACATTTTCAGCCTTCAATTGTCTCAGGCTTTTTTTTCAAGAGCATATAGACGACCTCTTTCGTCTGGCTAGAGTTAAGAATTGTCCAATTCTTCAGCTCTATCAACAACAACTTCGGACACTCGATGTAAACCAAGGCTTTATCCGACAACCCTTGCACAGACAGAACCTCCAAACAAGAATCAACTAGGGTTGAGTCAAACGGTGGGTCCAGAAAAACAATATCAAATTGTAGCTTGGACATACTTAGCCATTCCAACCCGTCAGCTTGGACTACCTCAATCTTGTTAGTTTCCAGTCTTTCCAGAGTCTCATCTATTTGATGCGCCAAAAGCTCATTACATTCCACAAGCGTTGCACTTAGAGCGCCTCGAGAGACCGCTTCTATGCCCAAAGCACCACTGCCGGCAAACAAATCTAGGCAGTTGGCGCCCCTAAGGTGAGTCGAAAGCCAGTTAAATAGCGTCTCTCTTACTCTGTCCGCAGTAGGCCGAAATCCTTTCGCGTCAGCTATTTCTAGCTTGGTCCCGCGCCACTTCCCTCCAATAACCCGAACCTTGCCAAGCTTATTCTTCATTAATCAGCTACAGGTGTGTCGGGACCTACGATCACGGTCAAAAGGCTATCTTTTTTCAAATACTGTCTCAAAGCCGCTCCAACATCCTCCGAAGTGACGGCCGCAATACTCTTCTGGAAATTCTCTAAATAGTCGGTCGGTAGTCCATAGAACGCTATCATAGAGATATAACTTACGATCTCAGCATTAGTATCGAGCTTCAATGGAAACCCGTTTATTAGATTCAGCTTCGCCGCTGCAATATCCTCCTCAGACAAGCCATTCTTAGCTACCGATTCCAAAGTGTCCCCCATCACTTGCAATGCCTGTTCCTCCTGAGAGCGATCTGTTTGCATCCCCGCGACAAAAGCGCCGGATCTAGCCATGGGGGCTAAATAACTGTATGCGGAATACGCCAAGCCTCGCTCCTCTCGAACTCGCCTAAACAAAAGAGAAACTAGTCCATTTCCACCTAACGCGTGGTTACCAACAACAAGCGGGAAATAATGGGGATGAGTCCTCTCCACCCCCAACCCACCCATCCGGACGTGGCTTTGGATAGAAGAGAATTGAACACGGTCAAGCACTGCTTTAGTCTGTTTCTTCACAAGCGGAAGCTTTTTGGCCTTAGCGCCTAAAGGAATAATATTGCCCAGCCCGTTAGCAAGCTCTGAGGCTTTCTCACGGCTCACATTACCAACAATTACTATCACCATATTTCGACGAACGTAATAGGTATCATAGTACCTAACTACATCATCCTCGGTTATGTTTTGTATGGTGGCCTCATCGCCAAGTGGCCTGCTAGAATAAGGATGTCCGTCATATAACAGCGATGCGAACCGATCTGATGCTCTGCTACCGGGGGATTGCGCGCGATACTCAAGTTCGACCGCAACACGAGCCTTAGTTCGCTCAATAGATTTACTATCGAATCTAGGTCGACTAATAACATCTCTCAGTAAATTAAAAGCAGGTTGCAATTTATCGACGTCGACTAAGCTGCGCATGCTTATACTTGCTGTGTCCTTAGATGAGCCCACTGAAATAGATGCCCCAGTCAAACCCAACGTCCGGTTGAATGCTTCCACATCTAGATCCTCTGTACCCTCAAGCAACATCTGGTTGACAAGATTGGATATCCCTTTCGAACTTCCATCCCGAGCGCTCCCAGCATCGAAAGTAACCTCTATATCGACCATTTCGATTTCAGGAAGATTAGAAAAATAAACAGGCACGCCATGTTCCGACTGCCATGAATGAATTTCTGGAGCCGCCCAAGCCGGGCCTGAAATGAAAAAGGTGAGAACCAATAGCCATAAGCCAATCATAAGTCTTGCTCCGGCATCAAATAGGTGATGGTTAAAGCCTCTTTTCGGAGATGTTTCTGAGCAGCAGCCACTATACCAGCACTGCTTACAGCATTTATCTCTTGCAAATACGTGTCTTTAAGACGCCAATCTAAACCTACCGAATCAAAAGAACCTATCATGGTCGCCTGAGAGGCCATAGAGTCTTGCGAGTAGACTCTTGACGCAGCTACCTGCGTTTTAACTCGCTCCAGCTCTTCATCAGTCGGTGGATTTACTGATAAAAGATTGATTTCTTCTATAAGGTATTTCTCAAGAGTCTCTAAATCTACCCCGTCTCGAGGGATCGCGGTTACAGTCAATACCGTTTCTAACCTCGCTGTAGGGGAATAGCTAACAAAAACATGAGACGCAACCTCTTTCTCTCTTACCAAGCGTGCCTGCAATCGTGAACTTAGATCCCCATCTAGTATTTCACACAAGACATCTAGCGCATAAACCTCTGCCAAGGATCCTCCTGATTCTAAAGCGTATGGTAACGAGGGAGCTTTATAACTCAAGATCACGAATGGGACTCGCGCCTTGTCGCTTAAGACCGATACTCGTTTTAATCCTTTTTGAGCCACTTCTGGTCTTTTCTTTTGCGCCGGCAATGGCACTCGAGAAAGCTTCCCAAAGTGTTTCTTAGCAAGGTTGTAAACTTCCTCTGCCACCACATCACCCACCACAACGAGTGTGGCATTATTCGGAGAATACCATTTCACGTACCAGTCTGTTAAATCATCGACTGACATCCCCTTAATATCCGCTTCCCAACCAATAATGGGATAACGATAAGGGCTTGTCTGGAAGGTAGTTGCCCGAGCTATCTCAGAGGCTAAGGCTTGGGGGTTGTCATCCGTTCTGAGTCTTCGTTCCTCTAAAACCACGTTGATCTCCTTGGAAAACTCCTCGCTATTTAAAGTAAGATTTTTCATTCGGTCAGACTCAAGTTCGAAGCTCTTTTCAATATTTGTTGCGGCCCACTGTTGATAATAAGCAGTATAGTCAAAGCTCGTAAATGCATTTTCGAGGCCGCCTCTAGAAGACACTATTTTTGAAAACTTTCCATCGGGATATGTTGGCGTTCCTTTGAACATCATATGTTCTAACGCATGCGAAACTCCGGTGATTCCATCATATTCGTAAGACGATCCGACACGATACCAAGTTTGAACAACAGCCACCGGTGAACGATGATCCTCTTGTACGATTAGCTTCAATCCATTTTCAAATTTGAATTCTTGACTTTTTTGTGCAGCGCCCACACTGTTAGCGAGAAGTAACCAGACACCTACCAAACAAAAAACTTTTAACCCCATAATCTAAGCTCCTTCTGAAAACAGTAATCTAAAAATTCTGCTACAAATGCTATGCTATTGTAGCGGACTCAAACTCATAAAATGAGTCTTATTAATTAAATATGTTTCACATATAACTAAAATTTCACATTAGAAGTAGCCACATGTTCAAATTTCTTACCACACGTCTGAGCGATGCCTTTAAATTAAATAAAAAATTAGATGTGGCCCTATTAGAAGAAGCAGAAAACCTGTTATTAGCCAGTGATGTCGGTTTTTCTGCCACCGAAAAGATTATTCGAAGAATCAAAAATACGCAGTCTAAGGATCAAGCGATCAAGGCGATGCGAATAGAGATGATCAGGATCCTGGAGGCAGCAGAAGGTAGTTTAAATCCTCGAGCAGAAGAGGAAAAGACTAAGGTTGTCTTATTAGTTGGTGTCAATGGGGCGGGCAAAACTACTACTATCTCTAAACTCGCATTACAAATGAAGAACAAAGGTCTAGCGACGATGTTAGCAGCTGGTGATACTTTCCGGGCTGCTGCATCTGAGCAACTAGAGTCCTGGGGGGAATCCATTGGAGTGCAAGTAATTGCGGCCAAAAACGGCGGCGACCCTTCTTCTCTAGCTTATGAAGCCCACAACAGAGCGCTGAGAGAAAAAGCAGACATACTATTAGTTGATACTGCGGGCAGGCTGCATACACAGTCCGACCTCATGGCAGAGCTAGCAAAGATAAAGCGCGTGTTAGCCAAACAGGATGTATCCGCACCCCACGAAACATTACTCGTTCTTGATGGCACAACCGGTCAAAATGCAATCAGCCAAGCTCAGGTTTTTATAGAACAAATCGGGATAACTGGAATAGTCATTACGAAACTGGATGGCACCGCAAAAGGAGGTGTTGTTTTTGATTTAGTAGAACGATTCAAGTTACCTATAAAATATATTGGAGTTGGAGAAAGCGCTGAAAGTCTTTTGGAATTCACGGCCGAAAGATACGTTAACACCCTACTGAACGGGTTTTAAGCGGAAGGATCGCATCAAAAATAAAATTCTTGGCACTCGTTGTCCTGGAGTGCTAAAATACTTCAATGCTTATTGGAGGATCTAATGATGTACAGCAACTTAAGTCCTAACTTAGTTTCCAGTGCAGGCTCACTAGAAACCTATATATCATCTGTAAACAAAATTCCAATGCTAACTTTAGCGGAAGAACAAACGTTAGCATTTCAACTAATGGACGAGGGCAATGTTGAGGCCGCTCGAAAGTTAGTGCTCGCTCACCTAAAATTCGTCGTTAAAATTACACGTCAATATAACGGCTACGGATTAGCTCAAAATGACCTCATTCAAGAAGGCAATATCGGCCTCATGCAGGCAGTGAAAAAATTTGATCCCCGTGTAGGGACCCGCCTAGCAGCCTTTGCCGCTCATTGGATAAGGGCAAGTATTAGTGAGTTCATACTAAAAAATTGGCGAATAGTAAAAATGGCCACGACAAAAGCTCAAAGGAAACTTTTTTTTAACCTGAGAAGCCTAAAAAAAAGCCTAAGCTGGTTGTCTACGGCTGAAAAAGCCGAAATCGCCTCCGACTTAGATGTAGAGGAAAATGATGTTGCAGGCATGGAACTGCGACTCAGCGCGAATGACCTTCCGTTCGCCAGCACGACCGAAACAGATGAAGACTTCTCTCCTGAAAACTTCATAGAAGACATGCGGTTCGAACCCAGTACAGGAATAGAAAAAAACGAAAGGGCTCATCTTGGAAAACAAAGCCTAGGTAAAGCATTAATGTGTCTGGACGAAAGAAGTCGTGACATAGTCGTTAGCCGCTGGTTAAGAGACCCTAAAAACACACTGCGTGAGTTGGCAACTAGATACAGCATATCTGCTGAAAGAGTCCGTCAGCTAGAAAAGAATGCCTTTATGGCCATAAAAAAATCGTTACCCAAGCCAGAAGACTTAATCTTATAGAAAGCTAAGCACTATTCCGAATAAAGAAGCTCAAGTCGCTCCAGTAGTGGTCGGCAAAGAAAAAGCAAAACAAAAGAGTGAGGTATACAATCGAGTAGCGAAACACTGTCATTGCAAGCCCATCTGAATGGTCAAATTGCATCCTTACTACATAGAATAGCAACACTATATTCAATACAATCGCTCCTGCGAGATATATAAGCCCACTCATATAAGTCAAGTAGGGAAGAATTGTGACAATAACTAAAATAATCGAGTAAAAAAGGATCTGCTGACGCGTATAAGTGACCCCATGCGTGATGGGCAGCATAGGGATCAAAGCTTTTGCATAGTCCGCTCTGCGATAAATTGCCAAAGCCCAAAAGTGGGGCGGAGTCCATACGAAAATTATCAAAAAGAGCAGAAGCGCATGAGGGTCGACTGTCCCTGTCACGGCACTCCAACCAAGTACAGGAGGTGCCGCTCCAGCGGCTCCGCCTATAACAATGTTTTGCGGCGTCGCATGCTTCAGATACATCGTATATATCACTGCATAACCTATGAGAGACGCAAACGTTAGAGCGGCTGTAAGGGCGTTTACAAATACAATTAATATATACATCGCCACCACGCCCATCGTGATCGCAAAAAATAGTGCATGTCGCCTAGTTAAACCACCTTGAGGTAGAGGACGGTTTCGTGTTCGCTCCATCAGAGCATCAGCACGACTATCTATCACATGATTCAAGGCCGCAGCAGAGGTTGCTGCCAATCCGATACCCACCGTCGCGGCAATTAACAAGAAAATATCAACACCTTCTGGAGTCGATAGAAACATGCCAATAACGGCAGTAAAAACAATCAGCCCAACTACCCGCGGCTTGCACAAAGCAGCATAATCACTCCAGTGAGCAAAAGTAAATGATGTAGGGCTTTCAACGGTCATAAGCATCTCGACGGGAAGTAAAATAAATAAGCGCAACTAGAGTGAGTAATAGCAATCCTGCGCCACCATTATGTCCTACTGCAACAAATATCGGCAGTCCACCTAGTACATTCGCAATGCCTAGCGACAATTGTAAAAGCAGTGCCGAGCCTATCGCCAGCCCAATTTTTCGGATTTGGGATAGTTCACACTTTAGGGTTCTCCAAACCAAGAAACCTAAAAATAATGTCACTACAACTGCTCCAATACGATGAACAACATGTATCGCGACTCGAGCAGGTGTGTCAAGAACACCAAATTCATAGTTCACACCGAGCCCTCTCCACAAAACAAATGCGCTGTCTAGCTGCTCAAGGGGCAGCCAAAGTCCATGGCACCGGGGTAATTCGGTGCAAGCTAAAGCTGCATAGTTTGTGCTAGTCCAGCCCCCTAGAAATACCTGACTAACTACTACGAAGAGACCAAGCCAAGCCAAAATACTTAATTTTTTATCTTGGGGTACAACAGCCACTGCGTAACGACTCGAAAGGAAATACCAATATAAAATCGACAAAGTTGCCAACCCTCCTAAAAGATGAGCGGTAACCACCAGCGGCTTCAAAAGCAGCGTCACTGTCCACATTCCTAGGACCCCTTGAAAAACAACAAGAGGCAGCAAAATATAGGGGGCTTTACTACTGCGCCGGTTTTTTCGACGCACGGTCCAAGTTAGTAAAGCTAAAACAAGAATGCCAAAACCAAGAGCGCTCGCCAAATACCGATGTATCATTTCCCGTGATGCTTTTCCAATCTCCACTGCATCAAAAACTAAGGAGCTATCTTCTGCAACGATAGATTTATCAGCGCTTGGCGCTGTTAATTGACCGTAACAGCCTGGCCAATCGGGGCAGCCGAGGCCAGCATCTGTAAGCCGAACATAAGCACCATATAAAATAACAACCACAGCCAATAACAATAGCACTAAGCCTAAATTTTTACATAAACTACTCATTCATCAATCTAACTTAGACGCACGTAATAAGCGTTTAATATCTTTCTTGATATCGGCGGGGTCAGTATGCTCTGGAAAATAGCTAACTACTTGTCCACGCCAGTCTAGAAAAAATATCCCAGATGTAATTGTCGCAAACTCTGTACGAGCGGCAAGCTCAGTTGACAGGCTTTTCAAAGCATCACTATCGTTTAAATAGCCCAATTGTTCTGAATTTCCAGAGGGAAAAAGACCATTTATCTGAACTCTCGTCCCGGAATGTCCGAGAAGAATACGAATTGTGCTCAATAAATTGAGCATTTCTATACAATTATCCTCGCAGCGCGAATCAGTAAAATAAACAATAGCCCATTCTCCCGGAGCCATCTCTAAGTCGCGTAATGGTCCATATCGCTCTGAAAGTCGAATATCAATAGGCGGTGATACCAAGGCTCCCCTGTTAAGTAGCCCCATATCAGAAAGTAAGCTTGGGGTCCGAACCATCCACCACGCTATCAATATCGGGGCGACAAAAGCTGTAACCACTAAAAAACCAATTAAACGAGATGAAAAGACACCAGATTTTGAAAACAACGCTTATCTCCTTCGATAATTAATCAGACCAATGATTGCTAACACAATCGCCATACAGAACCATTGCACTGCATATGCTTGGTGCTTATCTGCACCCGAACCAGGTGTTTTACGTTTAATTTTTAACGCGCCGGGACCTCCGGCATCAATATAAATAATTAAAGGCTTCAGAGAAACGCCTTCCAGAACAGCCCCGATCTCAGACCAATTAATGTGTTGAACGCGAAAGTTCTCAGCGGACAACCGTTCAATATTAGACGCGCTCTCATCAAAAGTAATACCACTAGCAGGGATAGGACCAAAATAACCTGAAAGGCTTACGTCACCCCGAGGTAAAGGGATCTTAGGCAATATGGAGCGATCGTCATCATTGGAAGACCAACCTCGATTAATTAAAACTGTGCCGTATCCTTTTATGTCGAAAAGGCTAAATACCTCATATCCGGCCTGAGTGTTCAACACACGATTATCTAAAAGAACATTAACACCCAGATATTTACCCGTCAATGTTACCGGTCTCCAAGTAACATCAGAAGCACTCACTAACTCACTCATTTCAACGCGCTCACTTTTAAGCCGCTCTGTGAAAAGCATGTACCTCTCAGTTTTCAACTCAGCCCTTTGTAGCTGCCAAACCCCGAGACCACACAGAGCAGAGAATCCGAGCAAAAAGAGCAAGATCAATATTGTCTGTCTCAAGATCAAAATTGGATTTCCTAAGTGGATTAGCCAATAATGAGGCAATTAAATTGGAATCCCTCATATGGCTGACACGTTTCTCATAAAATGCATCATCGTGGGTGCATTTCTTCTCATATTAGTCGCCCTAGGGGCAGCAGGTCTGAACCTTTTTGGAGGGAAAGACCCTAAAGGGACCAGCACCGTGAAAGCACTCACTGTGCGTGTAGCCTTATCATTTGGGCTGATAATTATGCTTCTGATTCTAAACCACTTGGGGTTAATTGCCCCAAATAGTTAGAACGCCTATATCCAATATACGAATATAAACAGACCAATCCAGACTACATCAACAAAATGCCAGTACCAAGCACATGCTTCAAAACCAAAATGTCGCTCATGGGTAAAGTGCCCTTTGATACACCTTCCTAGAATCGTCGCCAACATTATAGTGCCCATAGTTACGTGGAAACCATGAAAACCCGTTAACAGAAAAAATGTAGCCCCATAAATCCCTGAATTCAGTGTTAAACCAAGCTCTTGGTAGGCATGTCCATACTCTTCGGCTTGCATTACAACAAAGATAATTCCGAGCGCGACCGTGACAGACAAGCCCGCAATCAAATGCTTTCTGCTACCAACCTTTAGGCCCCAATGAGCCCATGTACAAGTCGCGCCGCTGGTTAACAATATCATCGTGTTATAAAACGGAACACCCCATGCGCCTATCGTTTCTTTAAATGTGGCAAAAGCATAGGCCTCCGGCAACTGAAACAAAGGCCATGCAGTGGCAAATTCTGGCCAAAGAAACTGATTGGTTGCGGCACCAGACCCTTCGCCTCCCAACCATGGGACTGAATACATCCTAGCGTAGTAAAGTGCCCCGAAAAATGCCGCAAAAAACATCACTTCAGAAAAAATAAACCATGCCATACCCATTCTGAAGCTAATATCCACTTGCCCATTGAAAGTCCCAGCTTCACTCTCTCCGATAACTGTCCCAAACCAACCAAATAACATGTAAACAAATAAGGCAAATCCTATCGCCAAAATATAAACACCGGCTTCTCCACCGTTTAAAAAATTTGCCCCCCCTACAAACATAGTAAATATCGCGACTGTTGCAGTAATAGGCCAATGACTAGAATGGGGGACGTAATAATCTGCGTTTGTATTCGACATAATTCCAGTATCTCTCATTGTCAGTTGATATAAGTATGTTCGGTTGGATGTAAGCCGGCCGTATCTAGGGCCTCAAAAAAAGTGTAGCCTAATGTTAGCAAGGACACGCCTCTGGGTATATCAGGGTCCACAACAAACCTTACAGGCATTTTCCTTGATTCACCTGCCTTTAAGGACTGCTTCGTGAAACAAAAGCACTCTGTCTTGCTAAAGTACTTCGCTGCCTCATTGGGCGCCACACTAGGCACAGCGTTGCCAGTGACTGCATATTGCGCATTGTTTACTACCATAAAGTCTACTTGCGTCTCTGCACCAGGGACTACACTGATTTTTGCTACTAGTGGATAAAATTCCCACGGCAAATCAGCACCAACACTGGCAACAAACTCAACATCTACTAGCCGCGACTCATCAGGAGACATTTGCGAAACTTCTTGGGAGCTTAGCCTGCCTGTTTTTCCATTTAACCCTGTTACCTCACAAAAAACATCGTAGAGAGGAATTAAAGCATATCCAAAAAAGAACATCGTAGTCGTTGCTAGGACCAACTTTATCGCGGTTTTTCGGTTCGCTCTTTTTAGTTCTGCGTTACTCATGGCTTTTTAGAGATAAGACATTATCCCCCACGCATAGACGATGATAACCACAAGCGATAGAAAAAGAGCTGTTTTAAGAGCTCGTTTCCGTTGGAAACTTAAATCGTTATGTTTTTGGCTCACAATCTCTATCGATTCCCACCAGTTATAGAACTGGGATCTGGAGCCTCAGTAAAACTGTGGAACGGTGGTGGAGAGGGCAGTGTCCATTCCAGGCCCTGAGCTCCTTCCCAAACTTCATCCGTCGCTTTCTCTCCGCCACGAACACATTTAACGACCACGACTACAAACAGAATTTGCGAGGCCCCGTAAACAAAACCGCCAATACTAGAAACCATATTAAAATCAGAGAACTGCACTGCGTAGTCGGGGATTCTCCGCGGCATTCCTGCTAAACCCAGGAAATGCTGGGGGAAAAACAACACATTTACAGAAATAGTAGATAACCAAAAGTGCCATTTGCCTAGTGTTTCGTTATACATGTGACCGGTCCACTTAGGGAGCCAAAAATATGCTCCTGCCATCAGAGCAAAGACAGCACCAGTAACTAAGACATAATGAAAATGAGCTACTACGAAATAGGTGTCATGATATTGGAAGTCTACTGGAGTAACGCCTAGCATGAGTCCCGAAAAGCCACCTATAGTGAATAAAACCACGAAGGCTAAGGCAAAGAGCATGGGAGTCTCAAACGTCATTGAGCCACGCCACATAGTCGCTACCCAATTAAAAATTTTGACGCCAGTTGGGACCGCTATCAGCACCGTTGTGTACATAAAGAAAAGCTCTCCTGCCAAGGGCATCCCTACCGTAAACATATGATGCGCCCAAACGATAAAAGATAAGAAAGCAATCGCACCGGTTGCATAAACCATAGAGCTGTAACCAAAAAGCGGCTTTCTTGCAAAAGTGGGAATAATCGCAGAAACAATACCGAAGGCCGGCAAGATTAGAATATACACTTCCGGGTGGCCAAAAAACCAAAAAATATGCTGAAACATCACAGGGTCTCCGCCACCTGCCGCACTAAAAAAGGCTGTTCCAAAAAACTTATCCGTTAGCAGCATAGTCACTGCTCCGGCTAGAACTGGAATGGATGCTATCAACAAGAAAGCGGTAATGATCCAAGTCCAAACAAATAGCGGCAATTTCATTAAGGTCATGCCAGGGGCACGCATATTAAAAACAGTCGCGATTATATTGATGGCCCCGGCAATTGAGGACGCCCCCATAAAATGGATCGCAAAAATTAAATAGGGAAATGCATCGCCCGTTTGTAAAACTAAAGGAGGGTACATTGTCCAGCCCCCTGCAGGAGCTCCGCCAGGCATAAATAACGTACTCAGCAACATCAAAAAGGCAAAAGGAAGGATCCAGAAACTCCAGTTATTTAATCGAGGCAACGCCATGTCAGGTGCGCCGATCATCATCGGGATCATCCAGTTAGCAAAACCAGTCCACGCAGGCATGACCGCCCCAAAGATCATAATCAGAGCATGCATGGTAGTCATAGAATTATAAAATTGGGGGTCAACAAACTGCAGTCCAGGCTGAAACAACTCAAGCCTAATAACCATCGCCATGGAACCGCCGATAAAAAACATCGTAAGGGAGAATAGTAAATATAGCGTTCCGATGTCTTTATGGTTTGTTGTCGTTAACCAACGCATTAATCCGGTGGATTGTACGTCGTGGTGGTCGTCGTGCGCCGCGGCCTCACTCATGATCTAACCTCTAAATTAGTTTCTATTGTAGTGAAAAAATTTTTTTTCATTCTAGGCTGCCTTCACTGATCAGTTCGCGTTGTGGCCAAGAGATTGTTCGAATTCCTTTGGTCGCTTGCAAGGGCCTTTGCCTGTGTTTGTTCCTCGACCCAGGCAATGTACTCGCCCTCTGGCACAGCTCTAACCACAATCGGCATAAAACCGTGGTCTTTCCCGCAAAGCTCAGCGCATTGTCCACGATATACTCCAGGTTCTTTTATAAACGCCCAAGATTCGTTTATAAATCCAGGAATCGCATCTCTCTTCCAACCGAGCGCAGGCACCCACCAAGCATGTATTACGTCTCCTGCTGTGGTTAAGAATCTTATTTTTTTATTTGTTGGAACGACAAGGTAGTTGTCTACGTCGCGTAAATAATGCTCTACTTCAAAAGGATCGATGTTGGAGCCGCGTCGTCGAGCAGTGTTTGATTTTTCTTCAATCGTACTAAAAAAGTCCACTTCCGTACCAATGTAATCATAGTGCCATTTCCACTGGTAACCCGTGACCTTAATGGTCATATCCGCATCGCCTACATCTTCCATCATTATCAAAGATCGCGTTGCAGGAACAGCTACTGCTATAAGTATGACAAAAGGTATAACTGTCCACACAATTTCTACTTTTGTGCTGTGATGCCAATTTGCCGCTTTGGCCCCGCGCGACTTCCGATGCACTAGTATCGAATAGAACATGGCGCCGAAAACGACAAGTCCTATAGCACACATAATCCAGAGCACATACATATGGAGATCATAAATCTCTTGACTAAAAGGAGTCACTCCTCTGGGTAAGTTCAACTCCCAATCAGCAAAAACTGAGAGAGGAAAAACACTCAAGGATAAAAACGCATAAGAAGCATATTTCTTTATAAAGTTCATTTAGTTCCGTCTCCGCACCAGTTGGCTCAACCAAGGCACGCAAGTTTATGTTGAGGATGCCCTATTTAATCTGTTTTTAGAGTTGCTATTCTACATCAAGTATTACGCTAGCTTCTCAATAAATTTTACGCTGAAGATCCCAGCAGAGATCATCAGCGAGGCCTATGTTACCTTCTTTTTATTGTCGCGTTAACCACAAAATGTGGGTTTATCTCTCTTCCAAGAAAGAAGTCCCTATAAAGTTGTTATTCCTCTATAAAGATTCTCTATACAAAAGGAGGCCTTCGCATACGATTGCTCAAGAGGAACCCCCCATTTTGTCCGGAAAAGAAGAGGGGCTTCAATACTTTCACCTAAAAAACTCACCACATCGTCTGCCGCATAAAGATCTAATGCTGTTTGATTAGCAACCCACCCCGCAAAAGGAACACCCGAATTAACAATTGACTGCGCCGCTAAAATCGCATGATTAATACAACCTAACTTAATTCCTACGACCAACACTACAGGCAACTTCAAAAACAAAGCCAGATCTTCGATAAACAAACCCTGCCCGAGCGGAACCTTCCATCCGCCGACTCCTTCGACTACAACCACCTCTGCTTCAGACGCACATCTTCTATAGGCTTCTTCTATCTTGGGAAAAGATATAATCTTACCCGCCTGACTTGAGGCGATATGTGGAGAGCAGGGAGGCGCAAAAGAATAGACCACCCTATCTTTAAGAGGCATTTCTACGGAAGAAGCCTCTAACAACTTAGCAACATCCTCATTCTCGCCCTGCAGTGACCCGGTAGCGACAGGCTTCATCCCGCATGCGCTGTAGCCTGAAAAAATCGCTGCTCTGATTAAGAGGCCACTAATATAGGTTTTACCACAACCAGTATCCGTCCCTGTAACAAAAACGGTCACCGGCGCCGCCTTAATTTATCTAGCGAAAAAGTATGCTCTTGCTGTCCCTTCCCTCGTAAATTATCTAAAGCCCAAGCATGGCCGATTATTACTTCATAGGTAGCAGGAAGCTTATCTTTGTGCCTAAACAACTCATACTCCTTCTCTAATTTCACCAATTTGTGTTTGCCCAGTAATCCTCGGCTTCTTTGTTGGGACACATTGGATGCACCTATACCCTTTAAATCTCTCATTAAGCTTCGTAGGTCATCATACTCAACCGTTATTCGATCCGCTTCTAGCACTGGATCGCTAAAACCGCTCGATGACAAAAGGTTTCCCACATCATGTATGTCCAGAAAGCCATTAACATGCGGTGTATCTGAGATAACCGCAAAAGACTGCCGTAACTCACGCAAGGTGTCAGGCCCCAACGTAGAAAACAAGAAAAGCCCTCCTGGATTCATCACTCGACGTATCTCTCGAAAGCAACGGTCGGGCTGCATCCCCCACTGGAGAGCCAGACTAGAAAAAGCTAAATCGAAGGACTTCTCAGCTATGGGTAAGCTCTCAATATCCCCACAGATCATTCGCTTTTTTTGAAACCAGCGATTTGAAAGTTTGGTTTGGCCCCTAGCATAATTAAGCATAGAAAGTGCTATATCTAGTTGAAAAACATTGGCTTTTTTGAACTTCTTAGCCAGCGCTTTAGAACCCGTTCCTGTTCCAGATCCAAGATCAATAATATTTCCAGGGGTTATCCGAAGGTAATCCAGCTGCTGAAGAGTTCTTAGAGCAACTTCCTTCTGAAGGAAATCATGTTGGCTATAAGTCACTGCCGCACGGTTAAAGCGTGCTTTCATAGCCAGCTTATCTATCTTATTAGTCTCTAAGGTCGTCATCTTGCAAAAACAGCCTTTAGTTTCTCGCATAACAAATAAATGTGTTGCCTGCTATGCGCCGCCGTGAGAGTGACGCGAATTCGAGCAGTCCCTTTCGGGACCGTAGGAAAACGTATCGCCTTGACATAAAAGCCATCCACCAAAAGCTGCTCAGCTACTTGAAGTGCGACCAATTCGTCACCAACTAAAATCGGCTGTATTGGGGTGTCGCTATGCATAACTGGAACATTTGAGGTCTTCGCCAGAGAACGAAAATACTCGATGTTCGTGTTTAGCTTGTTACGAAGCGCCGCTTTTTTTGCTATGACGTCGAGGGCAGCCAATGCGGCGGCACAACAAACGGGGGGCAATGCCGTATCATAAATAAAAGTTCTAGCTTTTTGCACAAGCAAGGCAATAACCTCTTTAGGGGCGACAATAGCGGCTCCTAAAGAGCCTAGCGATTTCCCAAAAGCTATCATTCCGATGGTGATTGAGCTTTCGGCACGATAATCTATAATTCCGCCCGCCCCCTTGCCTTGTCCAATGACTCCAAAGCCGTGGGCATCATCAATATAAAAAACCCCATTAACTGAACTGACTGTTTTCGAGAGAACATCAAGATCCGCGACATCTCCATCCATACTAAAGACTGACTCCGACAGAAGGAATGGAACTCCGTCAGTATTCTCGTTCATATCGGGAATCTTTGGAATCGAGCAATGCGGATAACGCTTGTGCTTTGCGCCGCTCGCTATCACAGCATCGATGAGTGAGGCATGATTTAATTTATCGTGAAAAATCATATCTTTAGCAGACGTAAGTGCCTGAATAGCTCCTAAGTTTGCCATGTACCCAGACGAAAACAAAAGCGCAGATTCTGCTCCTACGAATGCTGCCAGCCTAACCTCTAACTCTTCATGTAGAGACGAACGACCAGACAACAAGGCGGCAGATCCTGAGCCAAAACCATAAACGGGCAATTCCCGACTAACACGATCAATAACGGAAGGATCCGAAGCCAACCCTAGATAATCATTGCTAGTGAAGTTGACAACTTTTTGATGATTTATTGTTGTTTCCGCCGCTTGCATAGATTGACGACAATCCAGCTCTCTTAGCAAAAGACGAGCACGGGCGTCCTCTATTTTAGCTTGTACTCGATTAAGAAACCTATCTCTCACGTGGATTTTAGAATCAACTATGCTTGCTTGCTGATGCCTTGAGTCCTAATGTTTCAAATAACTTATTATCTGCCTCTACCAAGGGGTTGTCTGTCGTTAACAACTCATCACCATAAAAAATGGAATTTGCACCGACAAGAAACGACAATGCTTGAGTCTCATCAGTCATATTCGTTCTGCCAGCAGATAATCTTACGAAAGAAGACGGCATTAATATCCTGGCAACAGCTATTGTTTTAACAAAATCCAAGGGATGTACCTCAGCGGCATTTGCAAGCGGTGTACCATCAACTTTCACAAGAAGGTTTATTGGTACTGATTCTGGAGGCACAGGAAGGTTCGCGAGTTGCCGCAGAAGTTCTGCACGGTCTTCAACGCTTTCACCTAAGCCAACAATTCCACCACAACAAACGTTAATGTTTGCGTCTCTAACATTCTCTAACGTATCAAGCCTATCTTGGTACGTCCTTGTAGTAATGACCTTCCCATAAAATTCAGGAGAGGTATCCAGATTATGGTTGTAATAGTCCAGCCCAGCGTTAGCTAGCCTTTTTGCTTGCTTTTCGTTAAGCATTCCTAATGTCACACAAGTCTCGAGACCTAAGCCTCTAATGCCTTCAATCAAAGGGATGACCGCATCTAAATCTTTATCTTTAGGACTGCGCCAAGCCGCGCCCATACAAAATCGTGTCGCCCCTGCGGCCTTTGCCGCTGCCGCAGACGCTAAAACAGTGTCAACATCGAGCACGGGGGTCACGTCGACGTCAGTGTCAAATCTTGCGCTTTGAGGGCAGTAAGCGCAATCTTCAGGACACTTCCCGCTTTTTATATTCATTAATGTGCTTAACTGAATTTCGTTCGGATCAAAGAACTCTCGGTGTGTCGTTTGAGCCTTAAAAACCAAGTCGTTGAATGGTAGAGCGAAAAGTTCTTGTACCTCAGTCCGAGACCACTCTCTTTTTAAAGGGGAGGATTTTTGCTTAACCGTATTCAGAACTGCGGACATTTGAATAGAACTCCTTCACTATAGCAAGCCAACATATTAATGACTGCTTATTCTTGTAAAGAAATCAGATTACCAAAAAGTGTACCGGTGAGCCATCACTATTTTTAATTCAGCCCGCCTTGCTAGAAAAGTAAGCAGTCACTTTTGGTAGGACCCTATATATCAACGTTCCTTGCCATTTCCGTATGCCTTTCAATAAAGTCGCGCCTTGGCTCAACTTCGTCTCCCATCAGGTCACTAAATATTTTATTTGCCGTGTCAAAGGAGTTCACGGTCACTTGTTGTAATCGTCTTGTTTCGTTGTTCATTGTAGTTTCCCATAGCTGGTCTGGATTCATTTCACCCAATCCTTTATAGCGCTGAACATAGACTCCTCGTTGCGCAGCAGATAATAGCTTGTCAAAAGCGTCTGTCAAAGATATAACCGGGATTTGGGAGCCATCATTTTTTGAAATATAAGACCCCTCTCCAAGTTCGCTGTCAAAATCAGCGCTTAGTCGGCTAATTTGCTGGTAATCAGAGCCAAATAGAAAATCTTGCTTTACTTCTTTGTGAACCAGCGAACCATTTTGTATAAAAGCAAAGTTTACCGAGAAACTAATACTGCTTTCATAATGGACGTCTGCATCTACAACTCTCTCTGTATTAAGGTTCTTTTGAATAATAGTTTTCATCTCTTCACTCCAAGAAACCACTTTGTCTTCACTATTATTATTTATAAAGTCAGGGTTTTTGGCTTTTTTTATTGCCTCGAGCATAACGCTGGACAGATTATGCTCAAGTTTGGCTTTGATTTTTTTTAGCAATAAATATTTTTTACTTTCTTCTAGAAGCTCGTCTTTAGACAGCAAGCCTCTGGGCAGCTGCACTGCAACATCGGCTGTCGCCGACGACATAAAATAGTCATCAAGCTCCGCATCGTCTTTTAAATAGCGCTCCTGCTTGCCTTTTTTAACCTTATATAATGGAGGCTGAGCAATATAGATATGTCCTCTGGTAATTAATTCTCGGTAATGTCGATATAGAAAAGTAAGTAGCAGTGTCCGGATGTGCGACCCGTCCACGTCAGCATCTGTCATAATTATTACTTTATGATATCTAAGTGTATCAATATTATATTCGTCTAATATTCCGCAACCCAAAGCCGTAATAAGGTTCCCAATTTCAACCGACGCTAACATTTTGTCGGCTCGAGCTTTTTCAACATTTAATATTTTCCCTTTTAAGGGAAGAATCGCTTGATTCTTTCTGTCTCGTCCTTGTTTTGCAGATCCTCCTGCTGAGTCTCCTTCGACAATAAAAATTTCACATTTCTCTGGGTTTTTTTCTGAACAATCTGCCAGTTTCCCGGGAAGTCCTGCTATATCAAGCGCTGTTTTCCTCCGAGTAAGCTCTCTGGCTTTTCGAGCGGCCTCTCTTGCCCTAGCGGCCTCGATTACTTTCCCCATGACAATTTTCGCATCTTGGGGGTTTTCCTGAAGGAAATCGTTCAGCCTATCGGCCACTACAAACTCAACGACTCCTTTGACTTCGCTGGACACCAATTTATCTTTCGTTTGCGACGAAAATTTAGGATCAGGAACTTTTACAGACAATATAGCTGTAAGGCCCTCCCTAACATCATCGCCGGTTACAGACACTTTATTTTTTGTCGCAAGGCCTAACTTGTCAATGTACTGATTTAAAGTTCGTGTCAGGGCGGATCGAAGACCCGAGAGATGTGTTCCGCCATCTTTCTGTGGGATATTGTTTGTAAAACACGAAATATTCTCATGATAATTAGGCGTCCACTGCAGCGCTAATTCGACCGTGATTTCATCTTTTTCTGAGGTAATGTAAATAACATCCTCATGCAACGCCGTAATGCCTCTATTAAGGTGTTTTACAAAAACGGCAATCCCACCTTCATACTGAAATGTTTCGTTTTTTCCTGTTCTTGCGTCATTTAGCGATATTTTCAACCCAGAGTTCAAGAACGCGAGCTCTCTTAGTCGATGCTCTAGAAGCTCATAAACAAACAAAACATTAGTGAACGTTTTCTCGCTTGGAAGAAACTGAATCATTGTCCCTGTTTTATCGGAGTCTCCTACAGCTTTTAAGTCAGCAAGAGGGTCGCCCTCGGAGTATTTTTGCTCCCAGATTTTCCCCCCTCGATAAATTGTTAATGTAAGAGCCGAGGAAAGCGCATTAACCACCGAAACACCGACCCCATGCAATCCCCCAGAGACTTTGTAGGAGTTCGGATCAAACTTCCCGCCAGCATGAAGGGTGGTCATGATCACTTCAGCCGCAGATCGCTGCTCTTCTTCGTGGAAATCAACAGGAATTCCCCTGCCATCATCTACGACTGTCACAGATCCATCAACATTTATAGTTACATCAACCGAAGAACAGTGGCCTGCCAACGCTTCATCGACACTATTGTCTACAACTTCAAACACCATATGGTGCAAACCTGTCCCGTCATCAGTATCCCCGATATACATGCCAGGTCGTTTCTTAACCGCATCAAGTCCTTTTAGTACCTTAATGTTAGATGCATCGTAGGTCATGCTATTCTCCAGTTAGTGTGAACATTCTTTATGAAGTTGTTCCACGTGAAACGCTTTTTCTATGTTATGAGAAAAGCCCAAGAGCTCTCCTTCTCGTATCGCCGTAAAAACAGTTTGCCCTTTTTGTTTTCCAAAACCTTCCATAGCTAACTCTATTAATCTGTCATCAAGCTCTGCCGCTAGGTCATCTACCAATATTACCGGATTTTTTGCTGTTTTACTTGTAATAAAATCTGCCAATGACAACAAAACTCCACACACCAAGAATTTAGCCTGGCCTCGCGACAACTCCGACGCTATCGCTCCGTGTGGGGCGTGAAATGAAACATCTGCACGGTGAACGCCGACTGAGGTATACCCTAAATTTTGGTCTCTTTCTCTCGAAGCACCCAGATGCGCTCGATATCCAATTTCTTTTGACCACCCTGGAAAATATTTTAACATTAAAGGGCCAAATACCTGTTTTAGAGCGTCTCCAGCTAAAGACTTGTTTATTTCAGAAACTATCTCTTGGCGGCTGCGGTCAATACTACTTCCCAGTTCCACTAATAACTCATCCCATTCTCCGTGGAGTTTCCCAAAACGACCGTTTCTTAATGATTCATTCCTCTGGCGTAACGTCCTGCTATAGGCCTTCCACAAAGTCACATATTCTGGTTCCACGTGGAACATTGTTCTGTCAATTAACGCTCTTCGATTGCTAGGGCCTTCCGTTAATAAATTTGCTGCTCTTGAATTAACGATTACGGTAGGTATTTTTTGTGCTAAAAAAGATGCTTTTTTACACACCTGCTGATCAATTGAAATCTCCGTAGCTTTTTTTGTTTTACGCACAATAACTGTCGACTCATCTAAAGCTTCATCTTCAATAATCGCTTTAATCGATACGCCCAGAGCACCTTTTCTCACGATGTCTTGCGTTTTGTTGGAAATGAATGATTTTCCTAGCGCCGCTAGGCTAAGTGCTTCCAGAAGAGTCGTTTTCCCTGCCCCGTTTCCTCCCCAAATTAACGTCGTCTTAGGCCCTAACGTCAGTTCTGTTTGCTGAAAGCAACGCAAATTATTGACTGTTATTTGCTTAAATCGCATATTGTTGCTTCAGCTAAAGTCGCATCGGCATTACCACGTATTGTGTTTTAAGGTTTTCAGGATCACGAATTAGACAACTATGGTTCGCGTCAATAATATCTAATCTCACTATATCGGATCGTATTATACCCAGGACGTCGAGCAGATAGGCTACATTAAAACCAACCTCCAACTCCCCTCCATCGTATTCTATTGAAAGCTCCTCTTCTGCTTCTTCCTTTTCTGGATTATGCGCAATAGCTACAATGGAGCTTTTAGTCAAATTCAGTCTAATTCCTCGAAATTTCTCATTTGACAGGATAGAAGTCCTTGTCAGCACTCCTTTTAGGTTATTCCTATCAGCAAGTATAAAATCACCTGCATCTGGAGGAATTACACGTTTATAATCGGGGAAATTGCCTTCTAATAGCTTGGTTTTCATTCGTTGGGAACCAATGTTAACGCTTAAATGACTCTTATTAATGCGAACCTCTAGTTCGTCTTCTTCAGTGTTTTGCAGAAGACGAAGTAACTCCAAAATTCCTTTTCTAGGAATAATTACAGACAGATCCTTTGTGATTTCTATTTCAGCTTCCTTCTCACTCATCGCCAGCCGATGTCCATCAGTAGCTACAGCTCTTATTTGTTTTGCACTAAACTCAAGCAATAATCCGTTTAAGTAATAGCGAACATCCTGAGACGCCATAGAAAAAGTAGTTTCTTCAAATAACTGGATCAGTACCTTCTTTTGCATATTAAATTTTAAAGTAGGGCTGATTTCACTAGTTACCGGGTATTCTTTTGCTGGTAGTTTCATGAGAGTGAACTTACTGCGACCAGAAGTTAGTTTTGCTTGAGTTTTAAAGTCCTCAATAAGAATGATAGCTTCGTTGGGAAGTGCTTTACAGATCTCTAGTAATTTCCTAGCCGGTAAAACCATAGTTCCAGTTTCTAATGGGGAACAAGCTAATTCACTGACTAGTTCTACTTCTAGATCAGTGGCTGTTATCTGCAATTTCCCTGCTTCGGCTACAAAAAAAAGGTTAGCTAAAATAGACTGGCTTTGCTTCCTTTCAACAAATGAATTACTGGATTGAAGTATTGGTAATAATATATCTTTAGAGATCTGTATTTTCATATTATTATTGTTATTAAGGGCTCGTTTAGCGGGGATAAGTTTTTAATGTCTTAAGATCAACAGCTTAGCTTTGAACTTAGGGTGTTAATAATCCTCGCGGCCTGTGTATAACCTGAGGATAAAAAAACTATATTTAAATCCTTTTCCTTATGTTCCCTTTTTATAACAAGTTATCCTCATGAAGTTAGTGTTCTTTCTAAATTGCTATAATCTTCTTTAATTTTATTATCAAGAAGACGTAATTCAGCAATTTTTTTATTTGCGTGAATTACCGTGCTGTGATCCCTGCCCCCAAATGCATCACCTATTTCAGGTAGGCTGTGACTAGTGAGATCCTTTGATAAAGTCATGGCCATTTGACGAGGCCTAGCTATAGATCTACTTCTTCTTTTAGACAACAGATCTGACACTCGTATTTTATAGTATTCGGCTACCGTTTTCTGAATATTTTCCATGGTCACTAGTCTGTCCTGCATAGCTAGGAGATCTCGCAAGGCCTCCTTTGCAAAATCTATATTAATTGGGTTTCCTGTAAAGTGAGCATTCGCTATCACTCTATGAAGCGCTCCTTCTAGCTCTCTTATATTAGATCTAAACCGTTTTCCTATAAAAAACGCGACTTCGTGAGGAAGATTAATATTACCCAATTGCGCTTTTTTCATAAGGATTGCAACACGTGTCTCTAATTCAGGAGGCTCAACCGCTACAGTTAAACCCCAACCAAACCGAGATTTAAGTCGCTCTTCTACGCCATCAACTTCTCTAGGGTACCTATCGCAGGTGAGTACTATTTGTTGGTCCCCTTCAAGCAAAGCATTAAAGGTGTGAAAAAATTCTTCTTGCGAGCGTTCTTTCCCTGAAAAAAACTGAATATCATCAATTAATAAAGCGTCTACTGAGCGATAGTATCTCTTAAATTCGTTAATTTTATTATGCTGCAGAGCCTTCACCATATCTGCTACAAATCGTTCCGAATGTAGATAAACAGCAGTGAGCGGCTTTTTTGTATTTGATTTGATTAAGTTTCCTACAGCATGCATCAGATGCGTCTTTCCTAGACCTACACCCCCGCAAATAAATAGCGGGTTGTATGCTTTACCAGGGTTGCTTGCGACCTGTAAGGAAGCTGCCCGAGCCAGTTGATTAGATTTTCCTTCAACAAAAGAATCAAAACTTAGTTCATTCCTTAAGCCTCGACTTCGGTTTATTGTTTTAATCTGCTTGGGTTTTTCGGTTGCGCTGGCTTCAGTGTAATCAGCAGGGAAAGCCGGTTTTTTTGGGGTGCTGCTGCCAACATTAATCGATACAGCTATACTTGTAATGGAAATAGAGGAAACAATCGCTTTAATCTGGTTGAGATGATTATTCTGAACCCAATCGTAAACAAAGCGGTTAGGTGCAAAGAGCTCAAGAATTTGGTCTCGAATCTCTGCCTGTAAAGGGCAGATCCAGGTGTTAAACTGCTGTGAAGACAGCTCTTTTTCTAACTGTATTAAGCATTTGTCCCAAAGTTCATTTGTCACGGTAGTTTTTTACCTAGAAATCACGAAGTTGATACCATTAAGGCTTTGAGTGTATACGCGTTCCTTAAACTTATCCACAAGCGTGAGAGCAACTAAAGAGCTTTCTTGTATTTGACATTCGGGGCTCTTTCTGGCTACTATTCGCGCCCTTTTATGGATTTAATTAAAGATGAAACATACATTTCAACCAAACACTTTGAAGCGTTCCAAGAAACACGGGTTTCGAGCGCGAATGAAGACTAAGGGCGGCAGGCGAATAATTGCTGCACGCAGAGCCAAGGGAAGGCACCAGCTAACAGCGTAAGCAGCCTTGTTAATGCCAACACCTCCTTTCGATAACGTCTTTCCTCGGAAGATGAAAATGACATCGGGTAACGACTTCAAAAGAATTTTGAGAAAAGGGCAATGCCAAAAAACCGAAGCATTTAACCTTTACTATTATGCCAATGGTTTAGGGCACCCTCGATTAGGCCTGTCCGTTAGTAAGCGCGTTTCAAACAAAGCAACGGTGCGCAACAAAATTAAAAGAGCAATTCGAGAAGTGTTCAGGTGTAATGCAACTCTTCTTTCTCCCGCGGATTACTTTTTTAATGTGAAGCCTAATTCGAAGATGAAGAGCTTAGGAGCGGTAAAAAGTGCGGTTTCTTGCTCTCTTGATGAAAAAAAGATTAGTAATATTGCTATGAACAATCAGGGTAAAGACTAATGGAAAATGTGCGTTTTTTTCTGATTTTAGCGGTAAGTTTTCTCGGGCTGCTGATTTACCAGAAATGGCAGGAAGACTACACCGTAATTTTACCACAACAAGCGATGAATGAGATTCCTCAGCAGCAAGACTTTACCCCGCAAGCGGCGGATGGCTCGGTGCCTTTTATTGATCCTACTTTTCAGGCTGAGACCGAGCTCCCTATTTCGTCCTTTGACTCGCAAGCAGACTCTGAAATCACAGTAGAAACTGATTTGTTGTCAGTTGTTATTTCAAGTAAAGGAGGGACCTTAAATAGCATTACTTTGAAGGATTATCCGATTGATCCAAAGAGACCAGACGACGCAGTGGAGTTATTAGCCAATAAGAGAAACCGTACTTTTATTCATGAAGGCGGATTAGCGGGCAGTAAAGGATTACCTACTCACAACGACATTTACTCGTTCGAGAGGGCCACTTATGAATTTGTTAGAAATAAAGACGAGTTAGTTGTTCCATTGTATTGGACGAATAATGAAGGTATCACCATCCAAAAAAGCTACATCTTTAAAAGAGGTAGTTATTTAATAAACATTGAATATAAAGTACTCAACAAGTCTCCAGAAGGCATTAAAGTTCATCAATATGCGCAATTGAAAAGGAATAAAGAGTCGTCGAGACAAGGGATGTTGTATCTATTTAGCGGCGCCGCCCTTTCTACTCCGGAAAAAAGATACGAAAAGTACGACTATGGCGACTTAGAAAAAGCACCAATTAATGTAAGCGCGAAAGAGTCTTGGATTGCAGTAATGGAACATTATTTTGTTGCTGCATTGATACCTGAGAAAGAATCAGAAAATCAGTATTACTCCAAAACAAATACGGCAGAAGTATTTACTGTTGGGTTTTACAGTCAAGCTAAAACTATAGGGGCAAACGAACAAGGCTCCTTGCTTAGTCGCTTTTATGCTGGGCCCAAAAGGCACGACCTGCTTGAACCTTTGGCCACAGGGCTGGAATTAACAGTGGATTATGGAATGTTATGGTTTATAGCTAAACCTTTATTCATTGTTCTGAATTTTATTAATGACAAGCTGGACAACTGGGGCTGGGCAATCATTATTTTAACTATTCTGCTTAAGCTTTTATTTTATCCTCTGGCAGCTGCCGGCTACAGATCAATGGCAAATATGAGACGAGTCCAACCGAAGCTTTTGGCCCTAAAAGAGCGGCATTCAGAAGATAAGGCTCAATTAAATCAAGATATGATGAAACTCTATAAAGAAGAGCGCATCAATCCCCTTGGTGGTTGTCTTCCTATGCTTGTTCAAATACCTTTTTTCATCGCGTTATACTGGGTGTTGTTGGAAAGTGTCGAGATGAGACAAGCTCCGTTTATCTTGTGGATCACTGATTTGTCGAGTATGGATCCGTTTTATGTCCTGCCCTTACTTATGGGGGTTAGTATGTGGTTCCAACAAAAGTTAAACCCAGCACCAATCGATCCTATGCAAGCTAAGGTTATGAAAATCCTACCTTTTGTGTTTACAGGTTTCTTTGCTTTTTTCCCTTCCGGCCTAGTGTTATATTGGTTAGTAAATAACTTGTTATCGATTGCTCAGCAATGGCGTATTACCCGAATGATAGAAAATTCTCACGGCACTTGATTTACGCGTAAATATATTGAGCACAGATGAAACGATTGTCGCGGTTTCAACGCCACCAGGTCGAGGTGGAATAGGGATTGTGCGTGTTTCGGGGCAGGAAGCATTCGCTATATCCAAAATAATCTGTAAAACCCCTCCTAGTAAAGTGAGACATGCAACTCTGTCGGCTTTCATTGATACCTCAGGCAGTAAAATTGACACTGGGATTGTTCTTTATTACGAAGGTCCTCATTCATATACGGGAGAGGATCTGGTTGAGATTCAAGCTCACGGGAACCCGCTTATATTAGACGAGCTCGTTAGGGCATTTTGTTGTCACCAGGCAAGGATCGCACGGCCCGGAGAATTTACAGAAAGGGCATTTCGAAACAACAAAATAGATCTGTCTCAAGCAGAGGCTGTAGCAGATGTGATAAATTCACAAACGATCAGGGCGGTTAAGTCCGCGCAGAGATCTATGAGTGGAGAGTTTGGTGCAATTGTCCAACAGTTGATACAACAAATACAAATGACTAGGGCCGAGTTAGAGGCTGCGATTGATTTTTCGGATGAGGTCGTTTCGAATGACGTACTAAAGGAGCAGAAGAACAAGAACAAATGTTTAATTTCTGCCTTGGTAAAATTAGAAAAACGATCTCTACTCGGTGCCCGCTTAACCGAAGGTTTGAAGGTGGTGATTGCAGGCGCACCAAATGCTGGAAAATCGTCACTTTTAAATAAATTAGCAGACTCAGATCGATCGATTGTGTCGGATATTCCTGGGACAACCAGAGACACTGTTGAATTTGATACAAATATAGAAGGTGTGCCCGTACGAATTTGCGATACTGCAGGGATACACGAAAGTAGTGATTTTATAGAAAAAGAGGGGATAAGGCGGACAATACAAATCTTGGACACTGCTGATATCATAATCCATCTAATGGGCGCGGGAGTTTCGGAGCCTTATGTTGGAGAGGAGATAGGCTTAAAAGTGCCGGTTGGTGGTAAAACAGTAAGAGTGTTCAATAAGATAGACCAGTATCCAGAGTTGAAATTAAAGTACGCTAGTCAGGAACAAACCCCAGTATTTGTCTCAGCTCTCACTGGTGAGGGTATAGACGATCTTCGACGTGCAATTTTGTCGGCATCCGATACAGCCGCGACCTCTGAAAATGAAATTACGGCTCGTTCTCGGCATGTAGTCGCGCTAAAAAAAGCTTTAGTGCATTTGCGCTCGATTTCACAAGACTCCTTTCTGAAAAGTCCCGAGCTAGTCTCCGAAAATTACAGAAATGCCATTCAAGCACTCGACGTAATTTCAGGGCGTTATAGTACTGAAGACATGTTGGGCGATATTTTTTCTAAATTTTGTATCGGTAAATGAGACAGCAACGGCCCTTCCAATGTTTGATCGGATCCTGGTAGTAACCCTAAGTAATATCGGTGATGCAGCGATGACTACGCCTGTATTTGAGACTTTGCATCAGCTATACCCAAATTCTGTAATTGATATCGTCGGAGACGAAAGGTCTTCGGGGATTTTTCTAGGCGCCCCTTATTTGGGGGTAACTTATCATCGTAGGAAAAAAGCCTCCCTGTGGGAAAACATGCGGTTAGTCGGAAGGCTAAGGCGGCAAAAATATGACCTTATTGTTGATTTAAGAACAAACCTTATACCAATATTTTTGCGTGGGAAAAGACGTTTTTATAAGAGATCTCGAAGTGGTGTTTCCCAGCACTCCGTGGAAGAGCATATGAGTGCGATTTCATCTTTAATCAATAAAGAGTTTGTAACGCCGCCATGTAAAATTTACATTGACAAAGAAGAAGCTCGAAAAGCACGAGCCGTGGTGTCTACTATTCCACAAGGGCGATGGCTGGCCGTGGCACCGGGTGCAAATTGGCCAGGGAAAAAATGGGCAGCCGCCCGGTATCGTGAGTTAATATTTAAATTAGATGGTCAATTTGATGCAGTTTTACTGCTTGGAATAGAAGGTGATAGCCTGGAAGAAATAGAAACAAGTATGACACCCATCTTTGACTTTACGGGGAAAACCAATCTCAGTTTAGTTAAAGTTCTGCTGTCTCAATCTTCTTTTTTCATTGGCAATGATTCTGGCTTAGGGCATCTAGCTGCTTCGCTTTGCGTGCCAACACTTACACTTTTTGGTCCAGGAAATCCAGATCGTTACAAGCCAATCAGTATGACGTCATCTGTGTTGGTGGCGCCAGAAAATGATTTAGGTAAGCTGACACCGGATTTTGTTTTTGAAGCGATGTTGCTCCACCTCAAGAAGGGGGAGATAAAATGAAGATAGTACAGGTTATGTTGGCACGGGGGTTTGGTGGAGCAGAACGAAGCTTTCTTGATATAACACTGGATCTTGTTTCTAGAGGTCATGAAGTCCTTACCATAGTTGATGTGCGCGGATTTCTTTACCCCAAGCTAAAAGAAAACAACATGTTCAGAACTGTCGGAGTAACGTGTTTAGGATCCTGGGACTGGCGGATTGTAAAAGTGATCTCGAAAGAGACAGAAAAGTTCGGCGGCGTAATCATTCACGCGCACCTCGCTAGAGCTGCACTGTTAGCTGGGAAGGCTTCAAAAAAAGATCGGATTCCACTCTTAGTAAAAACCCACAATCTTGTTAACTTGAAATATTATAAAAATGTAAACTGTTTTGTCCCCACGACAAAGGCACAGGAGGCTTATTTGATCGCTGGGGGCATACCAAGCACGAATATATGTAAGATCCCGAATTTCAGTTCTATTGCCACAGCTTCTGTTCAAAGGAAGCGGAGTCAGCCGGCCGTATTTAAAATAAAAGCGTTGGGCCGTTTTGTACATAAAAAAGGTTTTGATTTGTTGTTAGAGGCTATTGATCTGGTTCGAAAAAGCGGCCAGGCGGTCACATTAGATTTAGGGGGCGGCGGACCAGAACAAAAACAACTCGTTAAATTAATAGATCGGTTAGGGCTTACCGAGGTCGTTAATTTAGTTGGATGGGTAGACGATGTCTCTCAGTTTCTTAAGGATGGCGATCTCTTTATCTTGCCTTCAAGAGACGAGCCTTTTGGGATCGTTGTTTTAGAGGCGATGGCATCTGGGATTCCGATTTTGGCTAGTAAAACGCAGGGGCCGCTGGAAATATTGGATTCCGACATGGGCTATTTTACTGATCTACAAAGCTCTACCAGTTTAGCCAATGATATCCTTGATACTATCCGATCTGAGGAGAGACATTTGAAAGCCGGAAAAGCATTGCAGTGCTTCGAGCAGAACTATTCGGCTTCATCTGTTGTTGCTCAATATGAGTCTTTGTACGAGCGTTTATTACAAAAATAGT
>JABISZ010000008.1 GCA_018668255.1 Pseudomonadota bacterium
CCACCGCCGGTACTGATTACAGTGGCAATACCAAGTCCCATACTATTGCGGCGGGGAAAACCTCTACCAGTTGGAAACTGACTGGCAAGGCCGATAGCAAAACGGAAGGGAACGAGACCATTGTCATTAACGTGACTTCAGTGACTAATGCTACTGAAAATGGTACTCAAAGAGAGACGCTAACTTTGATGGATGACGATGACGATGACGACTCAGATAATGGTTCCGACGACGACGACGATGACGATGACGACTCAGATAATGGTTCCGATGACGATGACGACGACGATGACGACTCAGATAATTCCTCATAGTCTCAACGGAGACCGGGATTAATTCGAGGGGTCTGTCAGCGCGGGGTATCGTTTTTAGCAGGAGTCTTCACGTGGAACACTCGAGTCCAAGGGAAGGAGTTGTAAACCTCGTAGAAAAGATTGGGGTCATACTGTCCGAGTAGATACATTTGATTGAAGTTGCTTTGGTAGACTTTCTCATTAACTATTTGTGCGGCTAGAAGTTTGCCCTCTTTTGTCAAAATTTGTAGATACTTTCCATCGTTATTGGGGTATCGGATTCTACGTTCAACGTAGCCGTTATCGATGATAATTGCGCTCTTTATTGATGCAATGTTATTGATTTCCCCCTTTTTAAGGTCGATGAATCTGTTACGGCACCGCAATTCAAATTCCTTCAATTGATCGCATTTTAAAATCTTATAACCGATCCTTGGTCCAAATTGTTCTTTTTCAAACCTCCACTGTCCAATCGAATATACAGCTCTAAACTTTCGAATTTGGTCCTTCGTGAACATTAAGTAGACATTCTGATGATTCAGTGTTGTTGGGCCTGCCAGAACACTAGACATCAATTCTTTGTAAGAGATGTTCTCATCAATCATACGAGTTATTCCTTTCGCACCTTTTGCCGTGAGGTAGCTAATCGTATTGTGTAATTCCCTTGGTTCGTGAGATGTAAAACTTTTTGCAATGAAGAACGTTTTCGGGGACATTTGTGAACCACCGTCATGAAAAGTTGCCACATCCACAACGTCCGTTAAAGCATATCCATAGTCCCACCATGTGTAGATGACTGAGTCTTTTGGCAGACTATCTTTTAGTTCTAGAAATGTGCGAAAAGTCGGGGCAGGGATGGAAGGTTTTGGGACACGGCCTATAGCGGTATATGAGGAAAGGCCGAAGAAAAACAGTAAAGCAATTCCGTAACTTGAGAACTCCTTGTATCAGCTTGATGCACCTTGATTCGAGATAACAGAATTTCGATCAGATTCGTGCGAGCTAGGCTTTGCACTTTTATCTCGACCAAATGGAATATTTTGATAAATGGTAGTTAAAACAATGGTAATTAGGTATCCATAGCCTATGCCAACAAACGGCCCAAGGAACATCGCAAATCGACGGGCACCTTGAAAAGATAATAGTCCGACAGCGAAGATCAACAATATGGGTAACAACTTTCGCCAATGAGCAAAAACAAAGAACAAAAATCCAACTAGACCAATTGCAGAAAGTGTGGGCGATGTAAGAAGGTGCCCCAAGGTTGTTTTTATTGGAAGACGCTTTACCTCTTTAATGGTCTTTAGGATATTTGGAAATGCGGCGCCACCACCTTCCGATTCGGATACCTCAATTTCATCTCCCATTTGTATATAGTTTTCAAGATAATGGATAGCTGTTCCGAAAGGTTTCCCTGGTGAATGGTTCGACAAATTGAGTCCAATAGCGCATGAAAAAAACAAGACTGATGCTAGAGCACTAATCGTAAGGCGATCATAAAACGGAGAACGTTTGATGATAAATACCGCTTTCGGTTCATTTTCTAATTTCTGGCGTTGGCCAAGAAGGGGCAGCAATAGTGATACAAAAAGAACGGCGATAAATGGCAGAACGAAAGCAGGTTTACCCCACCATAGGGTAAGCAAGTAAGTGAATGCACCGCCCAGACACGAGTAGACCCAGATGTATAAAGTGCTCCGAGCTTCTGAAGCTTTAAGGATAAAGACAGAGATAGAAAATAAAAAAAACAACATCAGAGAATCTGTGTCGACTCTCCCAATCCCAGTGCGGATGAAATACTCGTAACTAACCGTTCCAATGAGTCCACCGAGAATTCCAGCAATTGGATAGCCCAAAAAATAGAAATATAGGGCAAGGGGAAAAATAAAAGCCCCAGACAACGCCATCATTAGAAAGAATCCAGCCCGGTAATAGTTGTCGTCAAAACTGGGAGCTACTTTTGCAATGAGATAGCTAATTAGAGGCACAGGGTGCTGTGATCTCTTACCGTCGGGAAAATTTCTGAGCTGATCTTTACCTTCCAAAATAGTCCCTTCTTTGTATTCTTTTGCCCATCGCAACCAAACATAGCTATCGAGGGTCGTCATCATTGGCGTTTCATTTGCAAAGTATTTAGCAGGCGAACCCTTCCATGCTGTGTATTGTTCGTAACGAACGAAACCGGAGTACCCATAACAAATTAAGGTAACGATGAGGAAAATGAAGAAGTTATGCTTCATTGGAGTGCTGAGGGAATTCTTAATAAACTTGGGCGCTGCTTGGAACGATTTTGCAACCACGAGTTATGCGGGAGTGAATCTTTGCGGCTGTACAGCTAGTGCTCTTATTTGCACGGCGACAAAAATCTCCAATTGACTGTCAACAATCAACTATCTGAATATCGCCGCTTGCTGTCAAGGAGTCACTATTGTTGCACTAATTCCCACTCCAGTCAGGTGGCCTAGCTACTACCAGTGACCCGCTAAACCCCAGTTCGTATAGCCGGACAGCCACTATCATCTTCGGCCGGCGAACAATATCTCCCGCGCGGAACTTTTTGTTCTTGCGGAGGTCACTATCCCAACCTCTTCACCAAATACTCTGCTCTTAAATACGTATAACGCATCAACCTCTAACCACACCTCTCTACGGTACATACGGATAGATCGACATCCCAAAGACTTGGGATGTTCGAATATCCCGCCTTCTTCTTGATCTGAGTTACGAAATTAAAGCAGTGTGGTAATTCACAGACAGTGTAGTTCTGTGTGACTACATTACCCCTGCCTGTCTACCTATTGATGGATCACCTTCCCGCCTAGGCCACAGCCACAATGGGTGGGCAGGTTCATACCCCCTCAAATTTTAAGATGCCTATCACTGCTGAAGGTGACAAAAGGTAGACCAGTCCAGTGTCTCAGAATTCCCCTCAGGTGTATGGATACGACCGCGTCATCGAGTGCCTTTTGATTAGCCACCGGCGTGTATTGATTATCTACAGTGCTTACTAGGGTCAGACAATAGCCTCAACAGATTTCCTGAACCAGTAGGGGTATTTTGAGTATGTCCCTCTGGAGCCTGACTATGAAACATCTGATTATGGAGATACGTTATGAAAAAACTAGTATGTACCCTATTTGTCACATCCATCATGATTTCAGGTTGTAATTCGAGCACCTCGAGCAGTGGAATCTCAGAACCTGTGACGATGGAAAGAGAACAAGCCAATTTGTTCAGGCAAGCCTTAGTCGAGGGCAAGGGCCTTGCCTCTACTAACGCGCCAGCACCAGCACAAACATCTATCACCAAATGCAAAATTAAGTATTCTTATCTTTATCCAACCCAGACCTACATCACGCTTAAAGGTTGCGCTTTTACTTATTTAAAACTGACTGGCAATTACCGAATCACAGGAGCCTCATTAGCAACCGTCGCGAAAAGTAGAAATATGTTTGTCTGGATAAATCACAGCGGCAGTAGGATTTATGCAATTGCTATCTAACCGTGATATCACATCAAGCAAGGTATTGCTAGGCAGTCGAGGCTCTAGATGACCCGCATCCTTTTGGCTAGTTTGTTTTTGGTGCGTGAAAGGGTTTGTAGAAACCATGTGATAGGTGTTTTCTCGAACCTGTATTGACTCAGGAGTGAAGTATGAAAAAGCTATTCACTGTCATAACAATCGCAATAAATACCTGACTCAATAAAGACGCTTGGGATAAAAGAGACCAGTACCGTTGGCTAACGGTA
>JABISZ010000055.1 GCA_018668255.1 Pseudomonadota bacterium
ACTTTTGAAATCAGCTGGCGATTCTTTTTGATCTGCAAGAAAACCGGAAGTTTCTACGATACAACCGCTCACAGGCTTAACAAGCAAACATTCGTCGCACAAAACGCATTTAGAGTTATCAATTATCGGCGCGGGTGATCTAGCATCTTCAAAAATATCTTTGTAGATATTAGCGCCGGGAGTCCCTGCGGTTCGCAACATTAAGTCAGCGGCTTCAACCATCGGCAGAGGGCCACAAAGGAAAGCTGAGGCCGACTTGAGCATAGATTTTGATGCTTGTGCCTCGTCTCGGCCGACAATATCAGTTACTAGACCACGTTCCCCATTCCAGTTGCTTTCCAATGGTTCTTCGGATAGCACGGGTATAAATTTGAACACGTGACTTTTATTCCAAAAATTTTCTACAATCTTGATTAATTCTTGGCAATATAAGTCGCACTGCGTCCGTGCACCATAGTAAAAATAACAGTCTCGATTGACTTGTATATCTGCAGCGTGCTCGACTAGTGCTAAAATGGCGCTCATTCCGCTACCCCCAGCGATACATACCATGGGCTTATCCGTTTGATCGAGTTGGAATTCGCCACAAGGGCCAGAAAGAGTAATCTTCACGCCGGATTTATCTCCTTCCATAAGCCAATTAGATACTTCACCGTCAGGTACAGCTCTAATAAAAAAAGTGTACTCCTCTCCTTCGTCTTTTGTTGCTTTAGGGTTGCGCGCAAATGAGTAAGGTCGGCCACGATTTATTCCAGGAAAAACAAGTACAGCGAATTGGCCAGCATTTGGATGACCAAGTCCAGTCTTGCTGGTGATTTTAATTACAAGTTCAAATGTATCAGGAGTTAGTTGTTGGTGGGTTTCAATAGTCCCTTCACAAATTTTTACCCGGGTGAAGTGTATCGTGGCATCAGGTCTAGGCAGTGATAATACATCAAGCATTGAACACCTCCATGCTGCGCTCCAGCTCACTCGCCAAGATAGCTTCATCTGTCAAGTCGCTATCAGAGTTACGATCTCTCCATTCGGCTATATATTCCGCTCTACCACCGCATTTTCGGACAATAGTGTCTTGGAGCATTTGTGGACTCGCTTTTTCAATCTGTGCCGACACTGAGTAAAATGAAGGAGCGTAACCGAAATCAGTCAATGTCTCTGTATTAAGTGCATTAACATTGACTCCTCCCACTGTTTTGCTCCCGTTCATTTGTTTTTGGGTTCCTATTACGCCACTGAGCATTCCTTGCAAGACGACAACATGACCATAGGTCTCTCCCCTACCGTTGAACAGTCTGCACAAGTCTCCGTCCATTATTTTTCGTTTTTTTGCATCAACGGGTCCTATTTCAAATGTTGGGCGAGACTGCATGGCTACTAAACGCTCTACGGAGTGAAAACTTGAACCGATTAGATAATGTGAGGCAGAACTTAATACTTGAAAAGGATATTCTTTGTTTTTAGATTCTTTCAATGCCTGCATTTCTGGTAAATAAATAGGGAGAGGATCCTGCCCAAGATTCTTTAAATCTTCGCTGTAGATCTGTACTTTTCCATCTTTCGTTGGCCAGCCTGTTTTGAAAACATCACGTTTAGGAGAGTCGTAGTAACCTTTGAACCAACCATTAGATTTAAGTTCTGCGTACGTGCATCCTTCAAGAGCAGGATCGGCATCGGAATCTAGTAACGCGTCTCTTATGATTTCTTCGTCTGTCTGAGTGAACGCATTTCCCGAAGTTTCAACAAATCCCATAACCCCTGCAAGTCGACGAAATAACTCAGAGTTCGATACACTTTCTCCGAGCGGTTCTATGACAGGTAGATTCATAGCATAGTGGAAATAGCCGTAAGCAGCGACAAAATCGGTGCGCTCTAGTTGAGTATCCGCTGGCAAAACTATATCTGCATAGTCACAAGTGTCCGTCCAAAATGTATCATGGGATACGGTGAACAAGTCCTTTCTCATTAGGCCTTTGCGCACATTATTAGAATTGGGTAAAGAGTTCGCTGGATCTGAACAATATGAAAACAAACATTTTACAGGGGGATCCAAAGGCTGGTCGTCTTCTCCAATATTGTCAGCTAGCGCCCGTCCCATTTGCACCATGTTTATCAAACGTTTGGTGTCGCGACGACCCAAATCGTTGCGCTGTAGATCGTTTCGCACACGCGGTCCAAAGGCTTCTTCCACGCGGCCAAATCCTGCTCCGCCGCATCGCTCACGCCATGCGCCGGTGATGCTGGGTAAAATAAGAATCGCTCTAGCCATCTGACCAGAATTTAAATGTCGGTTCAGACCATGTCCTGCCCTAATATTACTTTTTTTGGTTGATGCGTACAGGCGAGCTAACTTAACAATATCATCAACACTAAGTCCTGTTATTTCAGATACATATTCAGGTGTGTAATCTACTAAACGTTTGTTTATTAGCTCTTTCCATCCAGTGGTATAACTTTCAAGAAAATCTTGATCTTGAAGGCCTTCATCTACAATGACTTTCATCATCCCAAGTGCCAGAGCTGCATCAGTGCCTGGTTTGGGCTGCAAGTGCCAATCCGCCATCCAAGTAGATCTGGTTGGTCTAGGATCTATAGCTACAATACTACATCCTCGATCTTGAGCCTCACGAATAAACGGAACGGAATGCACTGAAGTAGAAACAGGGTTGAACCCCCATAAGATAATAAGCTCAGCTTCTTCTGAAGCTATCGCTATATCGGGTCCTGATTGAGGCCCATAGGTGTGCACATTTGCATGGTAAGCTGCGTGAACACAAATTGATTTTTCGAGCCTACCGGCCTCTATTTTATTCCAAAAACGCTCGTCCATTACATGATAGCCAATCTGTCCCATAGTGCCTGCAAAATTTATCGGTTGTATCGCCTCTGAACCAAATTTCTCGATTATTTCGTGAAAGTTAGAGCTTATTTCTGACAAGGCTTCGTCCCATGATATTCTCTCAAATTTCGCTCCGGGACCTTTTGCGCCGATTCTGCGGTGTGGATAAAGAATACGGTTTTCACTATAGATATAGTCAATATAGTGGTTAACTTTATTACATAGAAAGCCACGTGTTATCGGATGTGAGGGATCCCCTTGAATCTGCACGGCCTTGCCGCTTCTATCATCTCGAGTGACAAGCATAGAGCATGAGTCAGGACAATCGTGAGGGCATAAAACATGGTGAAGCGAATGACCTTCGGGGACTTTTAATTTTACACTAACAGTCATGAACACAACTCCTAATTAGATTTTCATATCCGCCAAGTGACTTCGATCAGTGAATTTGTCATAAAAAATTTCTCCACTTGTGACACCGGCAGTGTTGAGCACCGATATAGCGGTGTCGATCATTGGTGGAGGACCACACAAGTATGCTTGTGACATCGATAGCTCAAAATCATCCAACGAAGTGATGAAATCTGCTACCAACCCTCGTGCCCCAGCCCAAGCAGTGTCCTTTGCTTCTGCAGAGAGAATAGGAATAAAACGAAAAGGAGCGTTCCACTTTTCTGCAATTCCGTCGATAAGTGATGCGTCATAAAGATCTTTCTGAGTGCGGGCTCCGTACAGAAAAACCACAGGCCTGGCTACCTGCGTAATTAGTGCTTGTTCTAAAATCGCTTTAATAGGAGCCATGCCGCTACCACCTGCGATGCACAAGATCGGGGACTCGGCCTTCCTAAGTCGAAAGACTCCAAAGGGGCCTTCGACTCTTAGTGTTTCGCCTATTCTGTTTTTTGAGGAGAGCCAACCAGAGACTTCTCCTCCAGGAATTTTCCTAATATGAAATTTTAGAAGATTACTGCCTTGTGAAGAAGGAGCATTGGAGAATGAATACGACCGGCTTTCTGATATGCCAGGAATGGATAAATTAGCATACTGGCCCGCGCAGTATTTTAGATCATGCTCAACGGACACTGTAACCTCATCAATATCGTGGGTTAGCCGGGTAATAGAAGATATCTTTCCAGACAAATTAATCGCATCGACAACCTCAGGGTCGTCTTCTATTGTTGGTACATTTATTATCAAGGCAGACTTAGGCCGTGTTTGACAAGCTAAAAACATGCCGGCTTTCATTTCATCACTATCTAGGACGTATGAAAAATCAGTCAAAGCTTTAATTTCTCCCTCAACGAGCTGACTCTTGCAGGAAGTGCAAGTCCCGACCTGGCACTCATGTGGATACGCGATTCCCGATTTTAGTGCAGCCTCTAAAATAGTTTCCCGAGCGGCAACTGATAGCGTTTTTCCAGAAGGTTCAATTTGCACGTTAAATGACTTTGGGCTTTTCTTAAAAAAACGGTCAAACATTGAATAAATTCCTTTCTTTACACCGAGAAATTGAAATCAGCTTGTTCAGAGATAAGATTATTTCTTTTTGTTCTATGTTAAGAAACACGATTTAAAGTTTTTTTAATTAGAAAAAATAAAGTAATAGTGTTTATTTGATCACTCTACGCTTCCAAGCTTTTTTCTCTCTCGCAGCTTGCGCCAGTGCAGCAATACTTTCTGCTCGCGCTTTAGAAAGAAGTACAAATGCTTTTTCGTTGTTGCCGACTTTGAATTCCTTCCTTGCTCCTAGAAGAGTTTTGGCAGTGTCGCGCCACTCATGCCCTTGAATTCCTGCTTCTTTACGAAAAGAATCTGCCTCTAACCATAACGCATTAAAATCAGGGTTTGTAGGATTAGCTGTGACATTTAAAGTAAAGACGCACAAACAAAATATGAAAAGTTTCGTAGTGGAGAAAATCGAGATAGTCATCTCCTAACCCCTGGCCCATTAAACTCAAGATCATTACTCAAGTAGCTCAAAAAGAACTCTAAGTTCCTGTAGTCTTCACTCTGCCCCGGTTGTGCTTTAGCACGAACTTGTGAGTTACAACCACTGAATCTTCGGTGTAAAGTGCCAATAGAACCCCATTTAAGCCTGTAGACTGGGAAATGTGACACATGCCCTAAACTGGGACTTAGAATTTCAGTTCGCAGTCGCTTGCCCGCCGAGGACACATGGCAATCTACACAGGCGAAATTTAATTGCCCGCGCTTTGTGTAGTAATACTCCTTCCCTGCATTGTAAGCTTGGATTGCCGCGGGACCCGAAACAATAACGTCGATGACATCGCCCCTAGAGTGGTATGACAAATAAGCTGATATCTTAGCCAGATCTCCAATTTTATATTTAAGCGGTTTGGTACCGTGCTTTTCTCGACAATCGTTGATAGCCAACTCCATCGTGACAACTCGAGCTTTTTCGCTATCAAAGTACGGATATTTTTTTCGAAGATGTTGTCCAGTCCCGAAGCAGTGGCCGTATGATTTCCCGTCGGCAAATCTAGTATTGTTGAAGAGCGCTTCACCTTCGTCTATTGCGATTTCATAGGGTGGAAATTCTTCAAGTTCAACCCATTGTTCGCGCCGTTTTTTGTCTAAGGCATAGACCCCATTGACAAAATCGGCTTTATCTACGTCAGGAAATTTACTGTGGAAATAGGCTTTGAAAGCTGCTTGTTCGGCTTCTGGATCTGCAGACAAGATAGTCGCATAAAGAGCCACAGTTAACCCAGCAATCAAAAATGCTAATTTTTTCACTACCTTCTGCCCCCCCGAGAAAACCTACTTTACAACAGCGGCACCTGAGTCTTTTATGCCCTTATTGTCTACTGATGAGAAGCTGATGGTATCTCCCACACTCGGACCTTTAAGTTGAAAAGAAAGGTACGGGTTCTTTGACACTGCTGGACCTAGATTGGAGCGAAATATTTCTTTCCCTTCCCAGCTTCCGACTACTTCAGTAATGTGATAGGCAGGTATCTTATTGCCAGTTTCGGCATCGACTCGTAAGCCTGTTTCCATTATGTGTTTAATTAGAAGCTTGACTTGTACTTTCTCGCCTCGTAATTTCGCCTTTCCTTTTATTGCCATATTATTATCCTCCACACCCGCCAATAGTTACTTTTACTTCCTGTGTTGCTGTATAAACTGTTCCTCCAGAATAAATAGCGGCAACGACATTAGATGTTTTCCCCATTTTAATTCGCGTTGAAACTGCAGCCACTATATATGGACTTAGTTCAAAAGTAGCCGCTAATGGATTAGGATTTCCTTCAACATAGATACTGATGCTTTCAACATTCTCAATGTCAGTCGACACCGAGATAGGAACGACGGCACCGTTTTCAGCGATGTCAGGCACTTTTAACTTAACCAAATCACTTGCCTGCGGAGGATGGCCGTAAAGCTCACCAATTGCTTTGTCAATCTCAGTGCTCATGAACGCTTCTTCTGGCCAGCTTGCAAAAAGCTTTCCAGAGAGTAAAGGAAGAGACAAGCAAAAACCAAATGATTTAAGTAAGATTCGCCGAGATTGATTGATTAAATTCATATTAAAGTACCATTAGTGAAAATTGCTGTTATTCATCGATTAACTAAAGCGTATAAAGATAGTCCACTATCTTAGAAATTTGATCCTCGTTCAATAGCCCGTGCAAACCAAATGGGGGCATTATGGAATCCTCATTGCTCAATAGAGAATTAGAAATTTGCTGCGTCAATTTTTGCGGGTTCGGGAACCTCTCTTTCATAGCAAAAAGAGGTGGCGCCAAATTACCCGACATTGTCCCTAAGCCTATTGCATGACACGCGAGACAATTGCCGCTCTTCCTGTCAAATACGAGTTTCTCACCCTGCTCTACTCGAGTGGTTTCCATGTCGAGAGTACCTTTGGATAGAGCGTATGTCGAGCTGAAACTAATAAGGGAAAACATTATTGATCTGAAAAGATATACCCTGCAACGAGCCAATGAAAATATTTCTGTCATTTTAAGAAAAGGTGTCAACAAGAAAAAGTTTGTTTTATTCACCTTGCCATCATTACCATATAATCTACAACTGCTTTGACCTCAGGATCAGAGAGGCCTGAATTACCACCTTTAGCCGGCATATAGCCACTTGTACCAAGATACCCATTTATCGCATGCTCATACAAACTAGTGATCCCTAATTCTAACCGCATTCCCCACGCTTTTTTGTCTCCAAGTATTGGAGAGCCCGATAGACCTGCATCATGGCAAACTGCACACGACTGAACATATGTTGAAAGAGCAACTGCTTGGACCGATGGCATTGCCGTTTTAATATCGCTATTGCCAGACATTTTTTTTAAGGAAGCTTTAGGAGTGACGTCTAAGTTTGCCGTATTCCAAGACAGGTTTGAATCTGCCGAGATACAGTCCACCATACAGCGGGTATTATGTACATCCGGTCTAGGATCATTCACAAAGTGGGGCTGGTTGGGAAGGACTATTGTAGGCAAATTTTTATGTGTAAGGATAAAATCTTCGTCAATTAAATCATTTAAAAACAATATGTATGCTGTCAGGGAATATACTTCATCGTCAGTCAGACTCTGGGGTTGCAAAAAAGGCATGGCTCTATGTATATAATCCCATAACGTGGACACA
>JABISZ010000056.1 GCA_018668255.1 Pseudomonadota bacterium
CTCTCAAGAATCGTTTGGCAGCGCCAATATCTCTGGTCTCGCTCAGCATACAATCAACTAAGTTTCCAGCGCGATCAACCGCCCGATACAAATAGCAATCTTTCCCCTTTATCCGCACGTAGGTTTCGTCGATGTACCAGCTTTCTCCAACTTTACCAGCCCGTCGACGTCTGAGCTCAGTTGTGATCAGGGGAGTAAATCTAAGAACCCAGTCTCTGACAGTCTCATGCGTGAACATGATGCCCGTAGTGTCCGAAAACTGGTATCACCTGATTTTATTAGAATAAATGTCAGCCCGATAGTCTAGTAAAATCTGAAAACTGTGCTAGATTCCCGCTGATGAAAGAAACTTTCTTACTCATTCTTGTTACATTTGGGAGCTGGCTCCTAAGAAATCTTCTTGGTCACAAACGTGACCAGGAGATTTCGATGTTGAGGAAGGAGCTTCAAATCTTGAAGCGGCAGTCTAAGAAACCTACTTTTACGAACTGGGACCGATTGTTCTTCGTTTCCATCATGAAGGCCAACCCACGTGTTATTCTCAACGCCATCTCCATAAGACCAAGTACTATTATTGCCTGGCATCGCAGACTCGTTAAGAGAAAATGGGACTATTCAAAGAGAAACAAAGGAAGACCTCCAGTCACAGATGACATCAAACACCTCATTTTACAAATGAAGGAAGCAAATCGGCGCTGGGGTTGTCGAAAAATTAATGGGGAGCTAAGAAAACTTGGCATAAGCGTCGGGAAGTCTGCCATCTCCAAGATACTTAAGGATGCTGGATACCCCCCAGATAAAAGAAGGTATGAACGGACTTGGTTGGATTTTCTGGCAAGCCATACCAAACGATACTTTGCATGCGACTTCATGGTAATCGACACAATCTTTCTCAAACGTCTCTATCTGTTTTCAGTCATGGATGTCAAAAACAGAGAGATTGTATTGTTTAACATAACAGAAAATCCAACGGCTATATGGCTCGAAACCGTCGTGAGAAGCAATTTCGGCTACATCGAAAATCTCCCATCAGTGATGATTTCTGATCGTGATGGAATCTATGGAAATTGGTTCGGAGAATTTTTGAAATCGTGTTGCGAAATTGAACTCATTAGAACTCCACCTCGCTGTCCCAATTGCAATTCCTTTATAGAACGTTGGCATAGAACTTATCGCGAGGAGGTTCTTGATCATTGCATCGTTTTTGGAGTGCGAGATGCGAAGAGTTAGACTTCAGAATTTGTAAACTATTATAACCACCACCGGCCTCATCAAGGGCTTGGTCAGAACTCACCATTAAGATGCCACGAAGTAAATTCTGTCAAGGAACTACCAAAGATCAAACGAGACAAAGTGGTAGACAACATCATCACCAATTTTGAAATCGCTGCATGATTAAATGGACACAAAGGGTGTAAAAGACCCAAGAAAACTTACACAAAATCCCTATGTTGGACTTAGCCCTATTGTCCAGTCAGGCTAGGTACAGTGACTTCTCGCGTCAATGTTCCAACGTAGGGTGAAACCCTACATATCGGTTTTTTGTAGGTATAGCTAAATAGCAGATTAACTGAATCCGCTTCAGAGTCTGTTGACTTGTAAATTTTCAGAATAGAATCAAATAAATCCTTCAATTTCACTAAATTGTAGCAGGGACGGTCTTGATAGGTCTGAACCACTCGATTTTTGTCACCATTGGCAACTAAGTAGTTAAACAAGTCACGGCGTAATGTGACCTGCAGCTCCTCGATTCTAGTTCTTCCTGCGAGATCTCCACTCCGCGACTCGAAGAGCCGGAATGGTTTGAGCAATACTTGAGCATCTCTAGCACCAATATTTAGGTGCGATTTGCTATTCAAGTCTAAAAAATCAGTAATGTTTTGTGGTAAATCATAGTCTGCCTGGTCCAATCCCTTTTGTTCCAGCACAGCGATTTTATTTTTTATTCGGTCTATCTGCCGATCAAGAATGTCTATGTTTGCGCCTTGTTCCTCCTTTGCCTTTTGAAAGACCTCGATCCGGCGTCTCTCGATATCAATCAGCTTTTGGATGGAAGCGGGGATCTGTCGACTTACAGGTACATCCAAAATACTAATGAGCAATGGTAGATAATCCTCATAATAGTCCATGCTGAAGACGTCTCTTTTGCCATTAGGTAAAACCGCTGCATTGTGACGATTACATTTGCTGCGGTCCAATGCATTTGGGGCGTCGATGTTGTCATCGACTTTGCCATTTACAAGTGGACAACGAACTAGATGGATTAGTTCGTCTTCGACATAGATCGCACGCGGTAGCCGTTCGTACTCTCTAATCCCGCCCTTAACATTTGAGGCGTCATCACCTTTGTCGGTGGATTTGCAAGCTGACAGAACGAGCAAACTAAAAAGCACCAGCAGAAGCCACTTTGCGAACATAAATAACCCTTTTTCCCATTATTTCTAGTGGCTTTATTCTCTCACGGGCCAATTGTCGTGTCAAAAATACCCACATGACCAATTTGGAGCAGCGGACTGACGTAGTAATTCAAGGCGCGAAGTAGGTCAAGGCGTAGCTACAGATACATCCGGAAACGTATATTGTGCTGGAGAGACAACTGGAGCATTAGGTGAAGCCAACGGCGGCTCATTTGACGCTTTTATAATGAAACTCGATACCAACGGAAATTTTCTGTGGACTACTCAGTTGGGCGGTGTCCAGGTTCTGGAGATAATTCTGGAGGTGATTATTGTCTGGGCGTAGCTACAGATACATCCGGAAACGTATATTGCGCTGGATATACAGGTGGAGCATTAGGTGAAGCCCATGGTGGCGGCACACGTGAGAGGGTAAGACATTCAAGCCCTAAAACCGCAATTCGTCTCCCCCAACCCACCTAGTCATTAATACCCAGACCATGTCATCCATACACACTTGGCCTGAGTATTTGTCTCCTTTTCGATTTAATACCCCTCTAGTTCGGCGTCACGGTTAGAATAAATGCACTGAAAAGTGGCCGCGGCGCTGATTACTGCCCAACTACCATCAGACCTGCTGGAACGGCAAGCCACATCTAGGTCCCATTGTGAGGTTCTTTTGACGGAGGGCTGCTCCATGTCCCAGCTACATTTAGATGCAGCGTTGAGGACGGCATCCCTTTTTGTCAGATTGATCAAGTTCTGGTATCGGCCTTTTCGATCGCACTTATAGCCAGATATGTTGCCGTTACCTTCGACATTTTCGGCTGATGCAATCGGAGTCACCAGAAAAAAGGCGCTGATCAGAATTAATAGATTTTTCATTGAGTTCTCCTCGTTTGGTGTGACCTTACTCGAGTTTTATCCTCTTTCCCCAAAAAATTCAAGCGGAAGGTCGATCGGTAAAGACCTGCAACACCTATGAAACTGTCTAATTTGAGATCTAGGTTCAGAAATTTAGCATAGACTGGGAAGAAATTTTTTCGCAAGAAATTTGGTCTTTATAAAACTCGGACTCAGAGGCAGCCTCCGGCGTATGAATTGAAAAGCGCCAGCGACTAATTAGAGAAAAAGCCAACAA
>JABISZ010000057.1 GCA_018668255.1 Pseudomonadota bacterium
AGGCGTAGACGGCAATCTCGTCCGCATAGACATTATTTGTTATCGTCTGCCAATCAATGCCCATTGATTTGACGGCATCAGATGCACCGATTATCGCCAGTTGAAGTCCTCTGGGATGGAAGCGGGAATTATACAAGGCTGCCGGATTAAAACCGGTGGGAAGTTGACCAGCGGCCTGAACAGAAAGTTTTCGAGTCGATGAAGTGTGCAACGCCCCACCGTCGTCTATCTGGATGATCGCGAGTCCGCTCTCAGATGACACCATCCGCCACCCATCTGGAAGTCGCTCCGGTACATCATCAGCGGATATTGAAATTTTCGTCATGGTCTTAGAATTATTTCTTACTTCCAGATTCATGTGTTCAGGGATTTGATTCGAGTCGAAAATGTTTTTTTCTAAACGTCTTATCAGTGTTCCATTGAGTACATCTTTTTGGAGTTTTAAATACTGTTTTTTAGATAGTGGAAGGCCGTTAGTGTCGACCAGCACATTGTCTTTAAGATGAGCTAGGCCCATCATTGAAGCTAGCGATACGACCGTTTCCTCCTGAAACTTTTCGTTGAGCGTTTCAAAAATCGTTCTATGGTAAGCGTGATGGAATGAGGAGCGGCCAGCCGCCCCTACGCCCCCAAAACCTACTATAACTGGTAAAGCTGTCATAAAGCTGTGATCCATTAATTTAGTTTCAGTATTTTATCCGACAAAAAATAGCCATAACAAGGCAAATAGGCCATATTAGATGCCATATTAGACACTAAATAAGACACATGTGGGGTAATTGTGGCGAATCAGAAGATAACGAAAGTATTCAAAGTCGGCTTTATACTTACTCCAGGAATGCTGATCACGGGTACAGCACTGCCCTACGAGATGTGGTCTGCAGCGTTAGAAGCTGTCAAAGTGAGAAGGGGGGCCTCAGAAGTAAAGCTTTATTTGATTGGTGTATCAGACTCGTTATCTGGCCCACTCTCTCTAAAACCCAATTGCGATCTTCAGTCATGCCCGCAATTAGACATACTTTATTTACCTGCACTATGGCGCAACCCTAGAGTAGTGATTAATCAGCTTGGACAGAGTTTCTATGACACATTGGTCCATAGGCATGGTAACGGTACCCAAATAGCTGCAGTTGGGTCAGGTGTGGCACTTTTAGCCAAATCTGGTCTTCTAAACGGTCGTGTTGCGACTACTCATTGGCACTACTTTGACCAATTTGAAAGAGATTTTCCAAATATACATTTGAAAAGAAATTTTTTTATCACGCAGTCGGGCACCCTATATTGTGCTGCGAGTATTAATTCTTTGGCGGATGTTACGGTACATCTTATGGAGCGTTTTATTGATAAGACCGTAGCCAGACATGTTGAGAGAAATTTTTCCCATGAGATAAGAAGAACTTATGAGGAATATAGATATCTCGACGGTGGGCGCACGCCACTAGACGATGAGATAGCCTTGGAGGCACAGGGGTGGATTTCTCAAAACTTGTCGACACAAATGAACATTGCAGATTTAGCTGCTCATTTAGGCGTCGCATTAAGAACGTTAAACCGCAGGTTTAAGGTTGCTACAGGCTGCAGCGTGAGGCAGTACTGGCAGAAGGAAAGGATAGTCTTTGCTAAAGAATTGCTTGGTGACACCAACTTGTCTATCGGCGAAATTTCCTGGCGAGTCGGTTATGGGGATGCTAGCTATTTCTCCAGAATATTCCAACGCGAGATCTCCGTTACGCCTCTAGCCTATAGAAAAACAGTGCGAGCAAAACTTTTCCGGCTAGCGAACTGAGACGTTCAACCAAAGACGGGTTTAGTGTTAGTATATAACGCTTTAACATTGTTCAAATCCAGTTGCCTTGAGGTATGTGATGTCGGGACCAAAGTACTTAGAGTTCGATACAATAGGCCTGCATGGTGGGCAGCGACCGGACTCAGTTACAGGTAGCCGCGCAGTTCCTATATACCAGTCTGTAGCTTTTTCGTTCGAAAGCGAGGACGAGGCCTCATCTCGTTTTGACATTGCGCGTTCTGGTTACGCATACTCACGTATTGCTAACCCTACAGTCGCTGTCTTGGAAGAGCGGTTGGCCATGTTGGAAGGCGGTATTGGTGCTGTGGCCACGGCTAGTGGAATGGCTGCGATTCATCTAGCAATTGTTACGCTTGCTAGTGCAGGTAGGCACATTGTTGCCTCAAAAACTCTCTATGGAGGGACGCATAATCTTCTTTCATATACGCTTCCACGTTTTGGAATAACTACATCGTTCGTCGACACTAGTGATCCCGATGCTTTTGCGCGTGCTATTAAACCTAATACGGTCATGCTTTTTACTGAGACTGTTTCTAATCCTGATTGTTCCGTAGCAGACATTCCTCGGCTGGCTTCAGTGGCTCATGAATTTGGTTTGCCACTTGTTGTGGATGCAACGCTGACCACGCCCTACCTCATGAAACCGATAGAGTTTGGAGCTGATATTGTAATTCATTCCCTGACTAAGTTTATTGGTGGTCATGGCACTACAATTGGAGGGGTTGTGATCGATGGTGGTGTTTTTGACTGGTTGGCAAGCGCAGAAAAATTTCCAACACTATGTCAGCCTTATGATGGTTTCGATGGGCTCAATTTCGCAGAAGAGTTTGGGCCTAGCGCTTTTATTATTAGAGCTCGAAGAGAAGGCTTGCGTGATTTTGGCGCATGCCTTAGTGCCACTAGTGCTTTCCAATTGCTGCAAGGAGTAGAGACTTTGTCTCTTAGGATGGCTCGGCATGTCTCGAATACGGAGGCTGTAGTCGACTTCCTCTGTGAGCAAGAGTCCGTAGAACAGGTTTTTCATCCTAGGTTAAAAGAGCATCGGGACCACGAGCTTTCGAGGGTGCTTTACCCCAAAGGGACAGGTGCTGTCATGAGCTTTGAGATTAAGGGCGGCTATGAGGCTGCTAAAAAGTTCATTAATGAATTGAATTTATTTTCTCACCTGGCAAATGTGGGGGACGCGAAGTCTTTGGTCATACACCCTGCGAGTACTACCCATAGCCGCATGGATAATGCTGCATTACTTCAGGCAGGGATATCCGAAGGTTTAGTAAGGTTGTCAATTGGGCTGGAAGATGTCTCGGACTTGATTTCTGATCTGTCTAAAGCTCTCTATCGTTCCCAGAAATAGGATGTAGCCGTGTACTTTGAAGTTGATGGAGAAAAAATTTATAGCGCGGGCAACTTGGTGGCTAATAATGGCAGTAAGCCGGTAATAGTTCTTTTGCACGGTGCGGGGATGGACAGTAGTGCTTGGGTTTATAATACTCGTTATTTCAGCGCGCAAGGATGCTCCGTTTTAGCTATAGATTTCCCAAATCATGGTCTATCGAAAGGTGGATTTTTGACGAGTATTGAGGCGATGGCTAGCTGGGTGTTGCGTTGTCTTGATGCCTTGGGTGTCGATGATTTTTCCGTTGGTGGACACAGCATGGGGGCATTGGTTGCCCTAGAAATTGCAGGCCTCGCCGGCAAGCGAGTTAAGAGAATGGCTTTGCTTGGGGCAGGGTTTCCGATGGAAGTAAGTCCCGCTTTGTTAGACGCGGCCTCCAAGGATCTTCGTTCCGCAAAAGATATGGTCGTTTTATGGGGACATGGTTCTGATGCGTATAAGGGGGGAAATACCGTAGCGGGGATTAACATAATGAAAAGTGCGCACCTACTCTTGGAGCGCTCTTTGCCGGGTGCTTTGTTTAACGATTTGAATGCCTGCAATGAATATCAGAATGGGATGATAGCGGCAGGTAATGTTTGCGCCGTTACAATAATTATTTCTGGGAAAGATGATAAAATGACTCCCCCTCGGTCGTCCATGGGGTTGCTAGAAGAGATCAAAGAATCCTCACTCGCTATTGTTGAGAAATCAGGACACATGCTTTTAAGTGAGTGTCCTGAAGCCGTTCACTTGAAATTAAAAGAAGCTCTTTTTCAGCTTAAATAACATAGTACAAAGGATAAAAGTAATTGGAAGGCGTCAGGATTAACCTCGATAAAGATGTTTTTCATGCGGCAATTATCCTTATCACTTTCGCCCTGCTTGGAACTCAAAATGCGGTGCATTATCCTTTCGCGTTAATGTCAGCGATCGGACTCTGGCTCATCGTCAAAAACCCGTCAGTAATATACGAAAAGGACTCTCGAAATTTCTTTTATGTATTTGCTTTAGTCTGGTCTCCGATGCTATTTAGTTTGCTAGGCGCAATAGACTTAGCCAGTGCCGGCAAGACCACTTTTTCCTACCTACATTTTCTTTTTGGTGGTTACTATGTTTACTGGGCGGCCCATCGAGAAAAAACTTATAGACTTGTTGGCGCAGGAGTTTTTGCGTTGGTTTTTTTCGCTCTTTCAGATGCTCTTATTCAGTTTATTTTTGCAGTGGACTTGTTTGGATTCCCTTATGACGGAGCTACTTTGAAAGGTCTGTTTTATCCGAAGGAGCGACTAGGTATGTTTTTAGCAGTCCTATCTCCTTTGATCCTGTACGTCATTTCTACAAAGAGATATAAAATATTTTTTTATGTGGCGGCTATTTCGCTCATTGTTTTCATCTTATTACTTTGTGTGAAGCGCAGTGCGTGGGTAATGTTTGGACTCTCAATGTTAGGATTTTCTTACTTAATCTGGATGAACTATGGCACCACCAAAAAATTTGTGGCGATGGGTTTCTCAGTACTGGCCGCCTTTACCCTTTCTTTTGCTGTAGTCATGTACACCCCGACTTATAAGAACGAGGTGACCTTGAGTTCTGGCTTCTCCTCGGGAGAAATGCAAAAAATAGACATAGCGAGCAATTACCGACTATCGCTTTGGAGGACTGGCCTCAGTATGTTTCTATCGGAGCCAGTTAACGGGATAGGCCCGCGTGGCTATAGGCATGTTTATGCAGAATACGCAGATCCAACTGACTTTTGGCTTCGTGATGGTGAAAATGGGCAAACTCACCCGCATTTGCAGCTATTGGAAATCGCGGTTGAGACAGGTTTCGTTGGTTTGACAGGCTTCCTTTTGGTATATCTGTTCTTTCTAAGAGAGATTTTCCGCGAGACGAAGATTTCGATGAAAGCGGTATGGATTTTAGCTGTGTTGGTCGCGTGGTTTCCGCTTAATACGCACCTGGCATTTTACGGGTCTTACTGGGCCAGTTTCGTCTGGCTTTTGATTCCTTTGGCGTTAGCTCAGCCTAACGTCGGACTATCCAAGAAAAAAGGTTTCAATTTAGGCAAGGGTTATTCAGAGGGTTAGCGGCAAGCAGTGTTTGTCTGCTGAGCGGTTGTAAAAGAAGTAGTAATTTCGCGTCGCTCTGCCACTTTCAGCTGTGAGAGTTGCATAACTTTTTTATATAGACTTTCTAAGTCAGGGCTACACTGTTCGATGAGAGCCTCAAAATACGGCACATAATCATAGTATGTGCCTACCGTGAGAATTTTCGCATTGTTCCATCCCTCTGCCATCCAGTTGTCATAGATGTTTTCACCATCCCAATTTTGTTTAAGTGCCCGGTATTGTAACGCTAGGTCTTGAAAATACTTTTTCTTCGCAGTCATTTTTACCTCTAAAGTCTTGTTGCTAGAGTACAGGACATTCAATTTGTGTTTTGTGTCAATCACAAGCTTGATGAGTTCGGGTTCCATGTTCTTTCTCGAACTACTGAAATTAGTATTCCGAGACGTTGCCCAAAGCATTGCCCCATGATCTGCCATTGCCATTGCAAATCCCTCGTTGAACTGAGCGTCATTTTTTACGTATATTTTCTGATGAGACAGTTCATGGAATAGAATTTGCGCGAGGCTGACATTGTCTCTTTCTATGACAGTACTCAGAATCGGATCATTTAACCAGCCTAATGTAGAGTATGCTTTTACTCCAGCGATGTAAGTGTCATAGCCTTTTTTATTAAGCTTCCTTGCGTGTTTATTGGCATCAGCTTGAGAAAAATAGCCTCGATAAGGCAGGCATCCTGCAATGACAAAGCAGGAGATCTTAGGATTAAGAGAATCCTTAGGTGCTGCAAAAACATTCCAGACAACATATCTTCTATTTAATTTGACGTAATCTTGATAACTGCCTTCGGCAGGAAGTAGTAGTTGCTCTTCAGCAAACTCCAATATGTTTAGAGCGGTAATCAATTTTTTCTTTTCGAGTGTTGAAGTTGTTTTGTCGTCTATCACCTCCTGTATCGATCGGCTTTTCGTCCATAGCTCCAGTTGCCCAAAGGCTGCCTGACTATAATACGTCGGGCTTGCACAGCCTGTTAATAAAACAGGACAGCACAATACGTATAGCAGAGGCAGGGATGTAAAATTCTTGAGGCATAACTTCATATCATTCTGGTATGTCAAAGGAGCTATAGAAATATTAGACGTAAGTATACAATTTACCGACAAGTACTGTTCTGGTAGCCTTAAGTTCACGATGTCGATGGTATAGGCACCAAATAACTAGATATTTAAGGTGAAATGAATGCGCCGTGCGTTTGAAATATTGAGACTACTTTCCGACGGCGACTTGCATTCTGGGGAAGATCTTGCCCTTTCTTTAGGCATCACTCGAGCGGCGGTTTGGAACCAAATCAGGCGTCTACGCACCGAAGGGCTATCGATTGTTGCGACTGCTGGAGGTGGCTATCAATTGGGCTGTAAGTTTGAAGGTTTAGACAGCTCGGAGATCGAGAAACATCTGAAGCAAGAGGGCTGCTCCTTGTTCCAATGTCGTGTGGAAGACGTGATTGATTCGACTAACACCAGACTCCTGCTCCAGTCTGGAAAAAGTAATATCCACAGGCAAGCTTTATTCGCTGAATTCCAGACTATCGGGCGTGGCAGAAGAGGAGACAAGTGGGTGTCTCCTCCAGGCTCTGGGATTTGTTTCTCA